>CAYTGO010000013.1:0-11193 GCA_964437425.1 uncultured Candidatus Scalindua sp. | reverse complement strand
GCTGCATCCATTTCAAGCGGCACATTAAAGACCAGAGCAATGATTATAGCGCCATGCAGTATGAACACACTCTGTTCAATAGCAAATGGTATTGCATCAAATCTCATTCAACGTGCTGCAAGTGTTACGCTTAAAGAGGGAAGAAAATTGGTTGTCATGCCTCGTGAGACGCCATTAACACCAATACATCTTGAAAACATGTTAAAATTGTCAAAAGCACAAACTTGTATATTACCTGCTATGCCCGGATACTATTACCATCCGAAAACTATAGATGACCAGATAGACTTCATGGTAGGAAAGGCACTTGACTACATTGGAGTGGAGTATCCTCCATACACTAGAGAAAGTTATGGTGACTGGAAATATATGAGTTCTGAATTTATGTCTTCATAAAACATATAAACAGAGAAACATTTTAGTATCACATTAGCACATTATTATTATGGATGAAAATAAGAAAAAAAGCAGAGTAGGTTTTTGGATTTCGACTTCACTGGCAATATTCTTTTTTCTCTGCTGTATAGTGTTATCTATTTCGCTGATGGGTCTCTTCGTAGTAAAGGGTGCCCTTACAACAACACAAGATAAAGTCGAAGGTACCAAAAAACTTTCTGAGAAGGTAATAGGAGGAAGCGGTACTGACAAAATACTTCTAATCCCGATAAAGGGTGTTATTACCGGGCAATCTGCAAAGAAGCTTTTCCAGGAGACACCAAGCATTGTTGACAGCGTAAAGCAGCAGCTTGAGCAGGCGCGGAATGACAATGATATAAAAGCGGTGGTATTGGAAATTAACAGCCCCGGAGGAGGAATAACAGCAAGTGATATTATTTATAAGAAAGTTTTAGAATTTAAAGAGGAAACAGGCAAGAAGGTAATCGTCTGCATGCAGGATGTTGCGGCTTCAGGTGCATATTATATTTCAGCTGCTGCAGACAAAATAATTTCTCACCCTACCACAATTACAGGAAGCATAGGAGTAATCATGCCGCTTATCAATATCTCTAATCTTGTAGAAAAATACGGCATTGAAGATAATTCAATAAAATCAGGAGATATGAAGAGTATCGGCTCACCTCTAAAAAAGATGACTGATGCTGAAAGAAAGGTCTTGTATGACATTATTGAAGAAATGTATTCAAGGTTTGTAAATATTATTGCCGCTGGTAGAGATATGGAAGTAGAAGATGTTAAAACGTTGGCGGATGGCAGAATATATACAGGGAGACAGGCATTGGAGAATGGACTGGTCGACCAATTGGGCTATATTGAAGACGCAATTACATTAGCCAGGAACTTAACAGGTTTAACCGAAGCAAAAGTTATAAAATACAAAAAGATGTTTGATCTGGCAGAAATTTTTGAAGGTTCAATGGATAATTTATTTGGAAATCGAACGATCAAGTTTAGCCTACACGCCTCAGCAGATAATGATTTTCCGGGTTTTATGTACTTATGGACAGGATACCAACAAAATTATCTCTTCAAATGGCCTACATTTAATTGAAAGCTACAATCCATATTTTCAAATCAAGTAGCAACGAAATGACTTAGCAATGATAAGAACTATGATTATCAGCACAATCAATAATATAACATTGTCTGGTATCTATTTCCTCTGAACCAATAGGAATCTCAAATGAAAGATGAAGCTCTTATTACAAAGCAGAAAAAACCTAAACGATCCTCAGGAGCAGGACTGATAAAGCAGTTGCTGGTATTGGCTCTAATCCCGGCCCTGATTGTAGGTGGATTCATGGCAATTCTTTTATTGCGTGAATCTGATGCAAAAAAACAGGCTGAGCAGATCAAGAGTATTGCTGATTATATGGTAGTTGCTAACCAGGTTGTACACCAATTGCAGAGAGAGCGTGGAACATCTGCCGGATATCTTGCCAGTAGTGGAAGTAGCATGAAAAAGTTAATGGAGAAGCAGAGGCTGCTTACAGACAGGTATTACAATGTCATGGATAACTACACAAAAACATTGGATATGGCAAAGCTTGGCTATAAATTTGCCAGACATGCCAATGCTTCCTCAAGGAAACTGTGGAAGCTGCCCTCCATCAGAGAGAAAATCACATCACTGTCAATTGGAAACAACGAATCCAATAATCTTTACGCCGAGATAATAGACGACATCCTGGGAACATTTCAAGAGGCAAGTGTTATTATTAAAGACTCTGAACTGTCATTCCCATTTACAGCCTGTGTCAATCTCATCATGGCCAAGGAAATGGCAGGCAAGGAGAGAGCAATCATAATTGGTCTCGTTGCCGGAAATAAACCTGCCACCCAATCAGAAATTGATAACTGGATGCAGGTATCTAAAGGACAAGAGGCTTTACTGGCAGTTTTCAAATACCAGATTACAGAAAAAATCAGAAATGAGTTTCAAGCAAAAATGATGGAGTCAAATATTAAGGCAGTGAATAATTTGCGCGAGCAAATATCCAAAAACCTTGCGAGTGGAAATTTCGGGTTGAAACCTGAATTCACCTTTGCCACCACAACAGGACGCATTAACGATTTTAAAAAAGTCGAGGATGCCCAACTCCAGGAAATTCTTAAAAAAGCTACAGCGTTATCTTCAGAAAAATCAATTTCTGTTATCATCTATTCCGGGTTGACAGGCGGCTCTGCAATTGCAATGTTTGTTCTATGCTTTCTTGTAGCCAGGAGTATAACCAAACCTATAACAACACTTTCAAGGGCAGCCAGAAGTGTTGCAGAAGGAGAACTCGACCATAATATTAAGATAAAGTCCGGAAGTGAAATTGGTGAATTAGTAGACAGCTTTAACGATATGATCTCCAACCTGCGTCTGACTATGGAAAAGAATGACACACATGACTGGCTCAAGACAGGCCAAATGGAACTGAACGTAAAAATGCAAGGCGAGCAGGATATTGAAACATTGGGCAATAATATCATTGGACACCTGACCGAATATTTAAACGCACAGGTTGGTATCCTATACATGTCTGATACTGATAACCGTCTTAAGCCAATAGGCAGTTATGCCTACGTACAAGGAGAGAATACTCCGAATGAATTTATGCCCGGCGAAGGCCTGGTAGGCCAGGCAGCATCAGAAAAAAAGCATATTCTCTTAACAGATTATCCCGATGATTCCATCAATATTAATTCCGGATTAGTAGAAGCTACACCAAAACAGGTCCTGATCTTCCCGCTGATACTGAACAACACGGTAAGAGGTGTTGTAGAACTGGGATCTCTCCTCGAATTCCAGGACCTCCATCTAACCTTCCTGGGACAGGTTGCGGAGGGAATTGCTGTCGCCTTGAATACTGTTATATCCAGAAACAACACTGAGGTCCTTCTGGAACAGACACAGCAACAGGCAGAGGAACTTCAGGCACGTGAAGAGGCTCTTCGTCAAAGCAATGAAGAGCTTGAAGAAAATGCAATTGCATTAAAAGAATCTGAATCAAGACTGCAGTCCCAGCAAGAAGAGCTTCGTCAGACCAATGAGGAAATTGAGGAGCAGAAAGAGTATGTAGAGACGAAGAATAAGGAACTCCAGGCTGCCCAAAATACTATTGAAGAGAGAGCTCAGGAGTTGGAGCAAAGCAGCAAATATAAGTCTGAATTCCTGGCTAATATGTCCCATGAACTGAGAACACCATTAAACAGTATCCTCCTTTTATCAAGGCTTCTTGGAGACAACAAAGACGGCAGTTTAACAGAAGATCAGGTCGAATCTGTTAACTCAATCAACTCATCAGGTAACGACTTATTGGAACTTATCAACGATGTACTTGATCTATCAAAGGTAGAGTCTGGCAAAATGGACCTCCAGATAGAGGACATGTACTTAAAGGATTTTTGCAATAACATAAAACGGAACTTCCAGCATATTGCCAAGGAAAACGGTATCACCTTGAATATTGAAATTGCAGATGGATTACCAGAGCATATTAGTACTGACGAACAGAGGGTTGAGCAGATTATTAAAAACTTCCTTGCAAATGCATTCAAATTTACGTCTGAAGGAAGTATTACCTTACAAATAGCCCGTCCAAACAGATCATCAGATAACGCAATTGACTTTTCGAAGAGTAAATTAGATAAGGCGAAGACTGTTCTGTTTTCAGTTATTGATACGGGAATAGGCATTCCTGAAGAGAAACAGAGAGTGATCTTTGAGGCATTTAAGCAAGCCGATGGCTCCACAAGTAGAAAGTATGGAGGGACAGGGCTTGGACTTTCTATTTCCAAAGAGCTTTCAGGGCTGCTTAAAGGCAAGATCCATATGACAAGTACGCATGGCAAGGGTAGCACCTTTGCACTCTATCTCCCGGAAACATTTGAATCTGAAACTCAAACAGATGAAGAGAGCACGGTACTATCAGAGGTTAAAATAGTACCAAAAACAGACATCAGCAAAGAATCGGAAATAGAGGACAACCGAAAAGAGATAGAGGAGAACATTAAAGACGACAGAAAAACAATTGCTGGAGAGGATAAATCTATACTTATTATCGAAGACGATCCGGTATTTTTAAAAATCCTGAGGGATTTGACACGAGAACACGGCTTTAAATGCCTGGTTGCAGGTGATGGAGAAACAGGTCTTCAATTTGCAGATTACTATAAACCCAGCGGCATAATTCTGGATCTAAATCTTCCCGGCATCAACGGATGGACTGTTATGTCAAGGCTGAAGGACAACCCGGAATCCCGCCATATTCCTGTTCATTTTATATCCGCATCTGACCATAAATTCGATGCATTAAAAATGGGTGCAATAGACTACGTGACAAAGCCGGTAAGCCCGGAGGCAATTGAGCAGGTATTTGAAAAATTTAACAAAATAATATCAAAACCCGTCAAAGACCTTCTTGTAGTAGAAGACAATCCTGAGCAGGCAGAAGTAATATCCAGTATCATCGGAAGTGGTGATGTCAAGACCACTACTGTCTCAACCGCTATGGAAGGCTATGACCATATATTAACCGGAAAGTTTGACTGCATGGTTTTAGACATTAGCCTTCCGGATATGTCAGGAATAGAACTACTAAGTAAAATCAGAAAAAATGAGGAGATTTTTCAGCTGCCGGTTATTGTTTACACCGGCAGGGATCTTACTAATGAAGAAAAAAGAATTATAGACGAATATGCAGCAACAACTATTATGAAGGGAGAAGGGTCACATCGGAAGTTATTAGATGAGACCACGTTGTTCCTACACCGCGTAGAAGCACACCTTCCTGAGACACAACGAAAATTGCTTAGAATGATCCATGACAAGGAAGCAGTGCTGACCGGCAAGAAGATACTGGTAGTAGATGATGACATGAGAAACGTTTTCTCGATCAAGAAGGTACTTGAAGACAAAGGTATAGAGATAGTGATTGGGAAAAATGGAAAAGAAGGATTAACATGCCTGAACGACAATCCGGATGTTAACCTGGTGCTCATGGACATTATGATGCCTGAAATGGACGGATACACCGCCATAGGAGAACTCAGAAAGCAGGACAGGTTTAAAACCCTCCCTGTCATTGCACTAACAGCAAAGGCGATGAAGGGAGATCGTTCTAAATGTATTGAAGCCGGTGCCAATGACTACCTGGCCAAACCATTTGACATCGACAGATTGTTCTCAATGCTGAGAGTTTGGTTATATTAATTTAGCTGCCAACGCATCCTGCAATAGAATTCTACATTACCACCGTTTTAAGAAACCAACTATGACGCTTTTAAGTAATACAATAGAAAATATTGAGAAAATCTCTATAGATTCAGATGGAAATATAAAAGATAGATTCAACAAGCTGGCCATTCCCGCTGGTAGCCTTGGTCGGCTTGAAGAGTTTGCAACTATTTACGCCTCAATAAAAGGATCGCCTGATGCAACGATACAGCACAAAGTTGTTTTTACAATGGCTGGAGATCATGGTGTCTCCGGTGAAGGCGTAAGCACTTTCCCACAAGAGGTAACCAGACAGATGGTAAAGAACTTCCTTGATGGAGGTGCAACTATAAGTGTTTTAGCACAACATGTCGGTGCCAGGGTTGTTGTAGTTGATTGTGGTGTAAATGCGGACTTTGAACCTGTTGATGGTTTGAAGATAAAAAAAGTGGGATATGGAACAGAGAATATAGCACGCGGACCGGCAATGTCCAGAGAACAGGCAATAAAATCTCTGGAAGCAGGTATCGAATCTTTTAACGAGGAACTCATTAACGGTATTGATATTATTGCTACCGGCGACATGGGCATAGCTAATACTACTCCAAGTAGCGCAATAATTGCATGTTTAACAGGAGCAGATGTAAGCAAAGTTACAGGAAGAGGAACCGGCTTAAACGATGGCGGCGTAGAGAAAAAAATTGATGTCATAAAGACTGCGTTTGATGTTAATAAGCCTGACCCTTCTGATCCAATAGGCGTTCTTTCAAAAGTAGGTGGATTTGAGATAGGCGGCATTGCAGGCCTGTGCCTCGCTGCGGCAAGTCACAGAACGCCGGTATTGATTGATGGATTTATCTCTACTGCCGCAGCATTAATTGCATGTGCAATAGAACCGAAGGTCAATGATTACCTCATATCATCTCATACATCTACAGAAAACGGCCATAAGATTGCATTGGACAAATTGCAAAAGAGAGCGATTTTAGACCTGGATCTAAGGCTGGGAGAAGGTACCGGTGCAGTATTAGCAATGAACCTGATTGAAGCCGGTGTTAAAACCCTCACGCAAATGGCAACTTTTTCAGAAGCCGAAGTCTCTACACCTAATGCTTAGTCGTGAACCGGAACAAATATCAGCAGACAGAATATTCATAAACAGACATTACAAATGAAAATAGAATTAATATCTGTTGGTTCAGAGCTTGTATCTGGACAGATCAGAGATTTAAATGCACCACTAATAGCATCAAAACTTACCGAACTCGGCTACACTGTTGTAAATCATACTATTGCAGGTGACAATTCTGAAGAGCTGAAATTCTCGCTTCAAACTGCTTCAAAAAGAGCAGACCTGATTATAATAACAGGTGGATTGGGGCCAACCAATGATGACATCACAAGGGAAGCTGTTGCTGATTTCTGTAATGTCACACTAGTAACAGACGAGGAATCAGTAAAACAGATCGAGGGTTTAATAGGAGATATAAATAGCCGGAAATATGTCAATTGCCTGAAACAGGCAGAAATCCCGGAAGGCAGTGTTGCTATCCACAACACAACAGGAACAGCACAGGGTTTTCTTGTAAACTTCTCTCAGACTAACATTATCTGCCTGCCTGGTGTACATTCAGAAATGGTACAGATGCTTGAGGATTGGGTCATCCCTTACATTCTCAGGGAGTCTGGGGAACGCAAGGAGCGGTATACAAGAGTAATCAATACATTTGGCATGTCTGAATCTGCACTTGATGAAAAAGTCCAGCGAATAATCAAACCGGATCAAAACCTATCCTACAGTACGCTTGTGAAAGAGGGCGTTGTCTCTGTCCGCACAACATTATGCAACACGGCTGAGACCAAAGCGAACTCAATACTTGATAATATTGAAGAAGAGATTTGCAGAGAATTGGGAGCATATGTATACAGCAAACGTGATGAGACACTCGAAAGCACTATTTCTGAAATTTTCACAGAGAAGGCTATAACATTAGCAGTTGCAGAGTCTTGTACCGGAGGATTAGTGTCAAACTTATTGACAAACGTCCAGGGTAGTTCAGCTTTCTTCTTAGGCGGAATAGTCTCCTATAGCAATAATGTAAAGGAGGACCTGCTCAACGTCCCGGAAAAACTTATTAAGGAATCCGGTGTGATAAGCTCGGAAGTTGCAAAAGCGATGGCTTCCGGTGTAAGAGAACGCATACAGGCGGATATAGGCCTGGCAACTACCGGAATAGCCGGACCTGCCGGTGTAGATCGGGGTGTAGATGAAGAAAAGCCTGTGGGACTGGTCTATATTGCTACTGCTATAAATGACAATTTGGAGTGTAAAGAGTATCGCTTTTTCGGATCCAGGATAGATATAAAGAGACGTGCTGCAAATGCGGCGCTGAATACGTTAAGATTAGCTTTATCAGGAAATGTAACAAAACAACGAAAATATTAACTTACATAGAGTCCTACGTATTAAATTTTCTTCCCTTTGCTCTCCTTCTCTTAAGGATCGCCCTTCCACCTTTAGTACTCATTCTCTTTCTAAAGCCACACATTCTTACTCGCTTAAGAGAGCTCTTTCTGATTCTTATTTTCATTATTTTGTCCTCTGTTGTATAACCGCTTCTACCGTCTGATTTGGCAGATTTCTACCTTATGATACTAAGTAGTGCTATTCGTCTTTACAAGCCAGGTGTTAGATAGTGAATTTCTGCAATAAAACCCGGGAATTTATAAGGTTCCTATTTTATAGAATGATAAATATTTGTCAAACAAAAGATATTTTAAAAAGAAAATATTCTTTAATAAAAGTCATAAAATCCTGTTGACATAAGTATTTAGAATTGATAGCATGTTCCAAAAGCTTCAAAGAAACATGCAAATGGCTTTCGGAAGAGAAAGGGGAAAGATAGATGCAAACGACGACAAAAAGAGATTTATGTGAGAAAATAGTACGAAAAACTGAAAACTCACAACTATTAGTCAAAGAGACTATTCAAATGTTTCTCGACAGAATAGTTCATGAGCTATCACAAGGCAATCGTATAGAATTGAGAGATTTCGGCGTATTTGAGGTTAAACAGAGAGCAGGAAGAAAAGCAAGAAATCCTCGTACAGGAGAAGAAGCCTTCGTACCTGCCAAAAATGTTGTTGTTTTTAAGGTAGGAAAGCTCATGAAGGAAAAAGTAAACAACAATGCAACAAAAACCCCGGATCAAGCTGAGGTTCAGGCATAGCACATCCGCATTAAAGTACTCTTCTCAATATTATATAGATAACTTTGTAATATTTGCGTCAAAAAGCAATTACGAACACTTCTCATAAGCTAACTACTGCTGCCATTGGCCCCAAACAGAACACATTCAGCTCATAGTAAAACTGACAAACTCTCGTCGTTCGTAGCTTTACCTGCAAAAAAGTGAAAGATCATATCGTTAAATACATACAAGAACAGGAAGAGGAGATAGTACGCCTGTCAACCGAGCTGATCAGCACCAACACAACAAATCCACCCGGCAACGAGTACCTGGGTGCAGATGTTATTAAGAAATACTTCAATGCACATGGCATCAGGTACGATACATTCGAAAAGGCCCCCGGAAGAACAAATATAATTGGATATATTGGCAAAGGAAGCCCTGCACTGCTTGTTGCATGCCATCTGGACGTTGTCCCTGCCGGAGAAGGATGGGATACCGACCCTTTTAAGGCTGTAATTAAAAATGGCAGAATTTTCGGGCGTGGTGCAAACGACAACAAAGGACAAATGGCGCCCATACTGGTCCTGGCCAAATTGTTAAAGGAGAATGAATCGAAACTTAATGGCACTCTACTACTAGTTGGCGCTGCCGATGAAGAGAAAGGTTCCCGCCTGGGTCTGGAATACCTGCTTGACGAATGCGGTATAACCGCTGATTATGCGATTATACCGGATGTTGCGAACAATATGAGAATAATAGACGTTGGGGAAAAAGGATCCCTGTTCCTGGACATCACATCATATGGTAAGCAGTCCCACGGTTCAACACCGGAAAAAGGCGTAAACGCTATATGGAATATGATTGAGTTGTTGAATCAAGTGAAGGAATTAAAGCACAAATGTACAACTCATGAGCTGTTTACACCTCCAACCCTGAACCTGGGTACTATCAGTGGTGGAGCAGCACATAATATTGTCCCTGCCAAATGCAAAGCAAAGCTTGATATACGTTATCTGCCCGGTGAGACAGAAAAAGAGATTTTAGATAATATCTATAAAATTATTGCTTCGATAGAGAATCATAACCCAACTGCAAAGTTTGACATTACTATTGATACGCAACTGCCCCCCACCCAGATACCGGCAGACAACCCATTGGTCAGCCTGATCTCAAAACATACTGAAACTATACTCGGAACAAGGCCAAAACCCCTTGGATTTTCAGGTGTAACAGTATGCAAGCAGCTAATTGAGAAAGGCATTATGGCCGTCGGATTTGGCCCCGGCGATGAAGACCAGGCGCACATTGCAAACGAATCCATAGAGATCCAGGAATTGCTGGATTTTGGCAAGATAATGGGCCTTGTAATCCTCGATATACTAAAGTAACTCCAAGATTGCCACTCCCCGGACAAAAGACGCCGAGGACAAGAAGTCACCAAGGCACAAAAACAAATCTAGCCACAGATCTTCACAGATAATACACGGATTAAGGGATTGAAGAATTGTAAAATATTATAAGGAAACCAGGAAACCAAGAGATTATTTTGCCACAAAGTCACCAAGGCACTAAGCTTTTCCCCTTCTTGCTTCATGCCTCTTGCCTCTTGCATCTTTCTTATCTGTCTTTTTCCTGAGTTCATGCTTTCCTCAGCTGAAATCTTTTTTCTTTTGTCTTTTTACCTTTTTTTCTGAAATCTGTCTTTTATCTGTGTAAATCCGCGTCCTATTATCTTTCCTTCGTGGCAAAAGAAAACCAAAATTCAACTTGACTATAATTCATTGAAATATATAATTTTATATTGTAACTGGAACCTAAATAAAAAGGTTCGAGAAAAAAACTTTTAAACGTCGTAATTGCCGTTTGCTTTTTGCAGTTCAAAAAGGAGTGAAAGGTGGCTTCCAAACTAAAAGTAAAAATAAATCTAAAAAAAAGCAGCGATATAGCAGAGAGATTGGCGTACTTAAAGAAGAGATATAAAAAACTTATATTAGAACCTAGAAAAGAGATAGAATCTGAGATAGAAAAAGACTTTAACGAAGAAGATAGCATGAGAATTCCACCTGCTGACCATTTTGTCAGTGAATAGAACTGACATCTTCATTTTACTCAACTATTCTAAAACATTCCTAATCGAATATAATATTTTTTGTAACATACACCAATAGTGATGGAGCGTTTACCAACCTCCACTCTACTACTCTTTTTTTAAGTACCATTTTCTGTTAGTAATCGAAATAAAGTGTCGGGGCGTGGGTCAGCTTGGCTAGAGTGTCCGCCTAAGGCGGAAGGTCGTTAGTTTCAGTTTCGTATTATCATACTAAAATAAGTTGTTAA
>CAYTGO010000012.1:0-64261 GCA_964437425.1 uncultured Candidatus Scalindua sp. | reverse complement strand
GAAAAAGAAATTAACACCATCACAAGTCATTTAGATAATAAAGAAAGAGAAATGAATGCCATATCAAGTCGTTTAGAAAAAAAGGAAAAAGAAATTAACACCATCACAAGTCATTTAGAGAAAAAAGAAAAAAAAATTAATACAATATCAGTTAATTTGGAAAAAAAAGAAAAAGACATTAATAAGTTAACAGTGCACTTACAAGAGCTAATAAGAGTAAATGAAACATTTTTTGACGGTACAAGATTTAAAGGAGAATTTACCCAGACAGGATCTAATTAGTTGTAATTTGATGCTCATAACAATTAAGTAAGAAAATTAATGATGAGAGAAAGATAAAACAGTTTTAGAGAGGAGGAAATATGGCAACTATCAATCTACAAAAAACAGAAAGTTGGTTGACTGCAAAGGACGGGCGAAGATATCTTTTTCTAGGGGAGGAATCAATAAGCTCGTTAGCCAAAAGACGTATTACACGCCAAACTGCGACACCACAAACTGAAGTATGGGGAACATTGGGAGCCTGGAAAAAAGGTGGACTGAAAAACTTTGGTGGTACAATTCGGTGTTCAACCAGGGGTAACCGCGAATCGAATGCCGATGAAAGCGGTGATCAAACCGTACACTTCGTCAATGAACTTCGTACAACGCGAGATTCTTACCTTAATGATGAGGATTGTAACCGGGTTGTTGAACGTTTTATAGATCTCAGTAAGGTAAAGTTTCCTGATTACCAGAAAACGTTTTCTCTAGAGAATCAACCGTCGCTGAGATTGACAGTTTTTGTTCAGCCTGGGGAAGGTGCACTGGTGTATCTTGAACGCGGAAGAAACGGTGATGAAGCAGCTCAAATGATTCTGCCAGAGTCTACCGGCCCAGACAATTCATGTAGTTCGCGAGATCGTTTAACTTACAGAATCCCACTCTGGCCGGATGGTGGAATTGAAAAGGCTACACAAAAAAAAGGTGGAAAAGATATATCCCTTACTGGCAAAAACAATTCTAGTCGTTATGAAAAAGACGTTGTCATAAAAGTACTGACATTTGAGCGAGGTAACTCAACATCCCATGATGTTGTGAGGCGAGCTCTAGGCGCACTGGGGAGAGATAAATATGGTTTATTAAGTTGGGACGTAGCTTCAGGTAAATTCCAGACAGTTGCAGCAGCGGACGTTCAACACGATAAAAAGACACTACTCATGCTTCACGGTACCTTTTCGTCAACAAATGGATCGTTTGGTGCAATAACAAGTAAAGGACGAGAGAGCTGGATGCAGGCAATTGCAATGTCACATCAAAGATATCAACAGGTACTTGCATTCAATCACGAAACCGTGCTGGATAGTCTGGCGGCCAACGAAGATGAACTTAACAGCTTCCTGGGTAGAAAACTTTCCATACCGGTCGATATTATTACACATAGTCGTGGAGGATTGCTTGGCAAACATCTGGCCATTCGAGGCAAGAATGTTCAGGTAGATCGTGCTGCGTTGTGTGCATGTGCAAATGGCGTAGGCTATTTTAACATATTAAATAATATTTCCTGGTTGCTTACAATCCTCGCCCGTGCTGGTAAATATTCCAGCATAGGTAGCCTTGCGATTGTGCTTGCTCAGCACTCTGTTAAATTTGTAGCCGGTCTTGACGGATTTAAGCCGATGATGCCAGGCAACCCGGAACTTGATAAAGTTCTGAAGCCTGTACCTCCGAAACGTAATAAAACACTCTTTCTGCCTGTTGTGGGTGATTGGGATGATTCACTCGTGAGAGATTCTCGTTGGTATAAACGTTGGAGTGCAAAAGGTATTGATAAACTTCTCAGTACAATCCTGAAAGATAAAAATCATGACTGGGTAGTTTCGTCTACCAATCAGGCGATTGTTCCTACCGGTAGTGCAGTAAAAGGATTTAGTAAAAAACCTTTTGTTGAATCGCTTCACACCCGCTACTTCCAGAAAGAAAAAGTTCCTGAGCGTATCAAAGAATTTATGCTTCATGGTAAATTAAATTAGAGAGAAGTGTGCATGCATACTTAAATTAATAATCTAATCTTGATTTTGAACTATCAAATAAAGGTGCAAAAATGAGCAAAAGTTATCCAAGGCGATTCGAGATCCTGCAGAATGACGGCAACATCCTGAAAATTAGTGTTGGAGAGTTGCTTAAAGGCGTGAATGAATGTTACATAAAATATTTTATTAATGATGTTGATCAGGGAAGCAGCAGGGAAATATCTGTACCGGAAACTCTTGAATATGTAGTTTCTGAATCTGGAAAGCATACATTCTCATTTTATGAGCATGATCCTGATCAGGAGTTAGATGCTCTCTCTGATGGCATGGACTTGAATGAAGATAACGATCCGATATGGGAGCAGGATGTCTTTGTGATAAAGCATGATTCATACAGATTGTCCAGGGGTAGAATCAAGGAGTTGGCTGAAGATTATGCACCTTTTGTCTTTATGGATACAAATGAACGTTATCTGCCGGCCTCTATTAATTATTTACTGAACAAGGATGAGACTGGAGGGGTTAAAGACAGTGCCATAGATGTTAACGTCACTTTAAAGCTTTCAGGCATAAAAGATATAGAGATGCCTTACAATGACCTGTCCGATGTTCTTCCGTATAATGGTGATAATGACAGCATACTGGACACTATTGGTTTAAGTATTTCTAAACTTTTAGACAACAAAACTCTCAGGGATGCATTAGAGAAGAGGACCGGAGACAGTGAGAATGTAACTATTTATTACTCATATATTCCAAACTCTAAAAAAAGGCAACAGGTTATTATTAATTACCATTTTCTCTATGCTTATGATTCTAAGCTGGAAGGAGAGGGAAAAACTAAAAAAACTTCTCACATATTTGACCGTGAAAGTATCAGTATTGTATTTAAATGGGATGAAAGTAAGCAAGATGTGGAGAGTGAACCGGAGTACATCATTTTTGGTGCGCATCTTGAGGGTCAGACAATGGGAAGTGTCGCAAAGGATAAAAAGAACCCGGATAAGTGGAAAAGCTTACAAAAATGGAATTGCGGTAGGGTAAAAGTTTTGTGGAAAGATGTTAATAAAATTAAAGCTCATCCGATTGTAGCACTTGCACAGGGGTCACATGCACCATATCCCGCACCCGGACATTATGCAGTTTATCTACTGAAAAGGCTCCCTATGCTGGTGGAGCCTGCAGATGCGGGTAAAGTTCTTGTCCCGGAAAAATTTTCACATGATAAATGCAGAGGAGATGAAATAAAAGAATCATATCCATATAAGCTTAATGATTTTGATTTAGGTACTATAACCAGTAATTCATGGAACAGTATCCTGGCTTACAGCGGTTGTATTGTGGATATTATCGGCCTGCAAAATGCGAAATTTCCTCCGTTTACTAAGCGTGAGCTAGATGTTGATAAATGGGTTAATGGAGATGATAAGGATGTAATATATGAATGGAATCCAGAGAAGGAGGAGAAAGAGACTAAAGATAAATTTGTGAGACTTTTAGTATCCATTAATGACAAACTGGCTTAATAACGTGGTCGAGAAATGCGTTAGCAGAGATTCCATATTCAATTTGCTTGCATTAAAGGAGGAGGGCTCATTTATATGTTCTTCATTATTTGTTTTTGTACTGTATCTAAATTAGTTATGCTGAAATTAAGTTAACATTCATTAAGGAGGCTCAAGTGATGAATCAAAAGTCGGGTATAAAAAGTGCCGCAATTATTTCGCTTATGGTAATTTTTGTTTTTATTAGTGGCTGTTCCAAAGAAAAGGCTGAGGCAATAAAACTTGCAGCAGGGCAATTCCGAGCGGAAGCAGTATCTGCACTAGATAATGTTGAGAATCTTTTTAAGCAAGGTGCTAGCAATCCTGTTGAGAGTAGTGAGGAAAGAATCAAGGATATTACTGATTCTTTAAGCGGAACAGGGAATATTACAGCGAAAAAATTAGACTTCCTTTTAAATGAAGGTAATATTGGACAGGAGTCAATAAATGCAATTGATAAGGAATTTGAAGAACTGAAAGCAAGGTATTATCTGTTTGAAGGAATGTTTCGTTCTTTACCGGCTGGAAGTTACTTTGCAAAAGACGCAGTAAAAAAGGCGGAAAAACATGCAATTAATATGACATTAGAGTTTATAAAATTTGCAGATATACTTCAAAGTTGGCCAGTTCAATTTACTGGAAGACGTATACTCCTTATAGAAAAAATTGCTAAAGGCAAAGCGATACAAGATGCTAATCTGCGTGCATTGCACCTTAAGCTTTCAGCACAAGATATTTTAACACTTGAAAAGGATGAAAAAACTGCAAAAGAAAAAGCTATCTTGCAATGTCTCAAAGCTTCAGAGGCTGGAAAATTAGTAGCAGAGCTGATACGTAAATATGAAAAGCTGAATGTTAGTGATATACTTGATATGACAAAAGATACCTTAGGTTTTGTTAGTGAGATTAGTGATGGTGATTTAGATTCACTGATGGAAGAATTTAATTCTGTAGAAACTTCCATAACTGGTGATAAATATTGGAGCAAAGTACTTGATGTCAATTTAAATTAACCCTTAAAGTGGAGAAAAAACGATGGATAAAGACGAGAAAATGTTACGAAATATTGGGAATGCAGTGATAGATTTACAGGTTAAATACAGAGCAAGCAATCTTGATGAACGAATGGAGATTAGACCGCAATTGGATGGATTAAAAAAGAAATATGATGACTATCAAATTGTCCTCTGGAGAGATGGAGTTATTACTACTGACGAAGACTTAAAAGAGATGGCAGAAATCCAGAAGGAAATTGACCAGGCAGCTCAAACACAGCAGTTAGTACAAGCAATTGCCAAAACTATAGTTTTTGTTGCAAAAAAAGTAGTCTAAGGTATTTTACTCCAGTAAGTAGAGATGGCTAGGCTGTAGGAGAATGGAAAATGAAAATTATGAGCCATTGCTATTGATGTCTTATAACTATAGTCTTCCATAATCTTGCTATTCGCTGGCAGTCAATCGATATTTGATAATCATAAAAATTCAAAACAACTCTTGCCGATACTAGGAAAGTAATTAATAGACATTAAAGTACTAGACATAGAATAAGAGAAATAAAGCGTGGAAAAGGCTAGTTGGACGCAATCAAGTATTAAGCGTGACAGAATAAAAAGGAAAAGGAGTGAGAAAAAATGGCTGATCAAAATGTAATAAATAAATGGGAGCTGATAGGTGTTTGGTATGGTAATATTAGAAATTTAGTAGTAGTGCTTTCTCTACTGTTTTTCATGGGTTTAGCTGCCCCGAACTATGTCGAAAGTGCCCCAGATAAGCTAACTATTACCAATGAGATAAATTCTTACGCCTTCCGAGATGTACAAGATAATGTAGACAGTCGGCCGGAATTTGTAGTTAGCTTGTTAGAAGCTAATAACGTGCTAACGGCTGATCAAATATCTCAAATTTATAATGAGGAATACGTAAAATTAAAGGGGTTCTCTAATGAGAAAACCATGACAACTGCCCTTTGGTTTGTACTCTGGATTATACTGGGTATTTCATTTGTTGGTTTTATGGTACTTGTATGGATGGGATCGAAAGATGAGGAAGGGATGAGCAAAGGAGATTTGCGAAAGGCTATTGCCGTATTTTTAATAGTTCTCTTTGGTTCATTAGTTGTCTCCAGTTATTTTCCTATAGGTGTTAATGTCCCTCGTGAGATACAAGGTATATTTGCAGGAGCGGTAGCGACAGTAATAGGTTTTTATTTTGGTTCAAGGGCAACTGTGCCTTAGGCCAGCGTTCAAACCGTGTCTGATGATACAAAAACTTCATGAGGTATATCATTGAGAAGTATGGAGCTAAAACCATACAAGTTATCTAGGACTACAAAATCATGAAGTTTTGGAGACAGAGTTAAATGGTTTATCACTTGCTAAACTGCAAGTGCTTATTCACAGGCAACCTGTTTAAAGGAATAGTAGTAAATGTTAAATTATAAATTACACTTTATTTTGTTGCTTCTTTCATTGCTCATGTTTGCTGGCTGCGCGACTCACAACAATAATATATATGAAAGCCCTAAAAAGCAGACATACCTGCCTTATAGTGATCTTGCGCGGATCTCGCATCTTTCATTGAAACATGACGGTTATATTATCGGTATTGAGAAGAGACCGAGGAAAGACGTAGCAATGTCTCCACAAATAGTGAATGAACGAAAAAGGTTTTCAACAATCAACATTCCTGACAGTCACCCCACTAAGACAGATAAAGAGATGAAAAGGTTTAAACGAAATGTACAGATAAGAAATAAAAAATTTACTAATTATATTTCAGATAACTCAATAATGTTCGTCTCTCATGTCGCCAGCTACTTTGAAGATAATGTTAGAAGACCGGAATTTCTTTATAACTCATATAAAATCTATAAAGACGATAGGCTTGATTATGAACACGGTTATGGCGCACTTAAAAAACTTGGAGAAGATTTAAAGCGGAGATTAGAAAACAAGGCTTATACACATATTATTTTATTCTGTATGGGATGGAATAATAACCAGGAAGAGTCTATTTATCGTTATAACACAATAGTAGCAAATCTACAAAACATTGCCCCGGAAAAAGACTTTAAACCGATAATAATCGGGTTTACCTGGCCGTCTGTATGGTTCTCCATAGAAGATAGTTGGCTAAAGAAAAATGCACTTTTTCTAGCCAGTTACTTTACTAAGCAGGATGATGCGGATGAAATAGGTGTTACAATAGCTAACTGGGTTACGCACAATGTAGTTTTAAAGGCAAACAAGGATGCTAATAATGCTAACCCGGCAAAGGTCCTTGCTATAGGTCACAGTATGGGAGCCAGAATTCTCTCCAGAGCAATATTCAGTAATGAGTATATAAGGCCAGATTTTCGTAATAGTACGTCAGAATCAGATGTAAATCTTTTTATTGGGTTACAAGGTGCGTTCAGTGCTAACAGGTTTATTGCATATAACGGTTGGGAAGGCTCTCCATACGCAGAGTTCAGTGACAGGAAAACCGAGTTTTCATTAACTACCTCCAGGTATGATAAAGCAAACCCGATTGCGGCATTTATTACCGGTGCAAAGCATACCGGAGGCAAACATGGACTGAGAGTCGCGAAAAAGAGTAAGAATGAAAAAATCTTCAACGTAATTGAATGGACTGATAATACCACGGCAGATACAAATACATTATCATCTCTTTCCAATAAAGATAGAAAAAAAGTCATAATGATTGATGCGAGTAAAATAGTTGATGGTTACGATGTTGATCATGGAGTTAACAAGCCAAATGATGCGCACAATGATATTTTGGATACAGATATGGCAGAATTGATATGGGCACTTATTAATAACTTTGCTAAATATTCTAACAAGAACTGATAGGTAACGCTATAAAGACTATAGACGAAAAGGTGTATGAAGAGCTGATCTTAAGAGAATCTAAATAATAGGAGGGAATAGTTATGTCAACAAGAATTTTACAAATTAGTGACCTGCATATTGGAGAAGGTGAGGAAGAAGACAAGAACTTTGATTTAATAGTAGAACGTATTATTGATAAAGGTGAAAATGAAGATGATTGGAAAGAAAACAAGCCCCTCATCTTGATTACCGGTGATATAGTAAATGATGGTGAGGAAGTCCAATTCATACATGCCAGAAATTATCTTTACCGTCTAAGTAATGCCGGTTTTAAGCTCCGTCTCATACCCGGTAACCATGATTATGGTAGAAACGGCAATGATGCAAATAAAGAAAGTTTTGATTTGTATAAGAAATATTTTGCTCATTTTCATGAAATGGAATATCCCATGTTAGAATCCCCTGGTGATCAATCGCCCCTTAATGGACACTTTTTAGTAGGATTAAATTCAATGGAAATATTTACAGCAAGCAATTTTGCAGAAGGTAAATTAGGTGTAGATCAAATTGATGATGTGTGTGGATTTCTGGAAACTCACAAAGAAAGACCGCAAAATCAAAAAATGATTGTATGCTTGCACCATCACCCTTTTATATTTCCCGATGATGGTTTGTTTAGAAGAATAGGAGAACATGTTGGGCATCGTTTGGAAGATGGCAAGGATTTTATGGAAAGGATTAAGAAACTTAATGTCGACATGCTTCTGTTCGGCCATGAACATCGGCATTTGAATTTTAAAGATACAAAACTTGCTAAGGACTACAATATCCCTCACATCATTTCTTCCGGTAAGAGCACTGAGGCCAGTTACGAATACCCTGTCAACTATAACGGAGTGTCTAAAGTTTCCTCTCATGCCAAATCAGACAAAGATTATGACGACGTTGATTTTGTATTCGAATTCAGCGACGAGGAATTACTGGAAGAAGAAAATAAGGAACTATCAGACTTGTCATATGGATTATTTGGACGACTGATAGAAATTGATGATAATGGTCAAATCACAGTAAGAACAGAGATCTTTGACGAATAATCAGCTAGAAGATTATATGAAGATAAAGCCCTTCATTAATAGAATACTTGCAGCAGATTTTGAGTGTGAGTTGGTTTGTATGCTTTTAAGTATATGTATGAAGGAGGAGGTAGATGGTGAAGAGGGATTTATTTGCGAATAATTTATCTACAATAACATCTAGGTTATAAGATTTCTTATATTTTACTCCTTAAATATAAATATTCATATTCGAAGAATAGTAACGGCTTTTCATAGAGAATTAACTTATAGTGACAATTAATGAAACTGACCTACTATTCCCCGGAATCTCTCACTAACCTACAGATTCGTTTAGGAATTAAGTTTATTATAAGACGCTTCAACGAAGAATGGTCAGTAGATCGGACAGAAGATATTAATGAAAGTAAGTTAAAAAATAGAGCAAATGTTCTTTTGTATGACGAGGAAAATCTTGTTGGTTGGCTTGGTATTGAAAGTGATGGAGAAATTGTAAATTGCTGTATTGAAAAAGGATACAACGGTGTAGATTGTCTTCAAAAGCTTATCAAAGAAGCTTACAAATCATTTCCTAAGAAGTCTTTTTATGCTCATGTTCCAACGGAACGACTCAGTTCTGCAAGTGCTTTTATAAAAACAGGCATGAAACTAGATAAAACACCACAATCAAAGATTTTAAAATATAATGGAGAATCGATAAAGCTGGTTAGGCTTCGTTTCGAAAAAACCAAAAAAGTATTCAAGATTGAAGATGAATATTTGTCAGAAATATTAGATAAAATTAATGATGTAGAAAAAGGTAAGATATCATCACTAAGCACAAGGTGTAAAAATTATTTCAAATCTAATTATAAATCGATTGTTCTCTGCCTCTTTATATCTTTTGCACTTTACATAACACTAATAAGAAATGTTGCTAAAATTACCTGGCAAGATTACTACGGGTTTATCGTTAATAATGAATCGTATACTAAAGATCGGGAAATGTTTGAAGATTATTTGGGGTTTGTGAGTGACAGTATAGGTGAGTATGAAAAACTATCTTCACAACAGCAACTTAATTTAAAAGGTGAATTGCTAAATAATTTTTCTGATAAAAGTGAAGATGCTAAATTTTCAGAAATTTTAAAAATAATCAAAAAAAATAAGATAATTATTTCCACGATAAGTGATCTAAGAAAATATCAAAATTACCTAATAGACAATGAGATGATATACAAAAGAGTGGAATTGAATGAAATGAATGACAGATGTAAATCTATTGCTGATCTTAAAGAAGAGTTTGAAGCAATAGAATAAATTATTGTTTTAGAGAAAAGAGACTAAGCATATAAAAGTATGTTAGTTAATGATTATAAAGTAGACACGATATAGGATGTATTTGTTGATGTAGAATATTAAATTGAGGTCTCATTATGGCGAGAATAGTAAATGAATATCATAAACTTTTATGAGTTTCTTAAAGAAAACTTTATGCCTCTCTTAATTAGTATGGGTATAATTATTTTATTGTTCTTCTTTCTGGTGCCTATTTGCAGAGGAATTAGGCCTGTGGACCATTGGATGTATATTGTTAATGGTGAAGAAAATTATTCATTGAATAGAGTCCGCAAGGATCATCTTCAATTTATGTTAGGTTCTATGGAGAGTTATGAAGAGTTATCTTATGAATGTTTAATGGATTTATGGGATAAGATGGAAGAATTGCAACTTGTAACCGATCAAGAAGGAACTGCAGACTCAGCAAAATTGCAAAAAATATATATGGAAATATATGAGATCACTAATCTAGACTACGCTATCATTCGTATGCTGATGGAACTTGATAATGTCTATTGCGACCTTTTGGATAGCTATAAAGGAAAAATGAATAAGGAGGAAATACTAAAAAAAAGCAAGCAGATAGATGTTTTGGAAGACTTTTATACTGCTTATTATCATTATTTGCAATATAAGACGAAAGGAGGCCTTGGAGGAGAAGACCCAGATGTAAAGCTTAAAAGCGCATATATGCTGTTTAAAAAGATCTATAAAAATATAGAATTATTTCCTGAAGAGTTAAGAGAAAATCTAGAAATCGAAACCTTGCAATTTCTTACTTATTGTTCATTTGTTTTAAATAGAAAAGATGATATTTCGGTGCGCGAATTAGATAAGTGGAATTCTTATGCGCAGAAGGTTCGAATTGCAAAAAATGGCTTAAGTGGTTCAGTGTATCGCCGAAAATATTACTGGGTTGATCTAAGTGTATTATTTAATAATTTATCCTCTAGTAGAGATCTAAAAAAAGTGAAAAATGCAGATAATGCGTTTGATGCTATGGTAAGAGATATTTATGATATTAAATTTCTGAAATCAAAATTCAAGCAATATGAATGTAAAGTTCCGGAAGTAGAGAAATATATTGATAGGCTGGACACCTCTGATTCCGAAAAAGATGAACAAGCAATTGAACAGGATGGTGTAGAAATAGGGCCTTGGTGGGATGGTTATCAAGAAGAAAGCTCAAAAACAATTGATAATTTAATACATGCGTATGAAATTATGAAGGAGGTCGATTTGGAATTTAAAAATATTAAGAGCAGTAACAATTAGGATGATTAGTATTCGCGTTTATAATATAAATGTGCCTTTTTATATTTAATCTCTACAACGAAATTGGCATTCTTTGTTGAGTCACTGTTTTAGATATTTGCCCAATCATTCTGATCACTTCTGAGACGATGTTGACTTGAGCGTACGTCTGGTTCTGATTCTCTGATGATTTCTTCTTTTTATTATTGTCTTTCTGCTTGAACAGCATCTTTCGGTGTAGTTTGTTCTTGTTATAGAGGCTGTACAAATCCTCAAGTGAACCATTCCTCTTAGCATCCCATATTGATTTTGAAGTTTCACTGTATTCCTTGTAATATTCTGGATATTTTTTGTTAATACGAGATGAGAGGTCTTTTTCTTCCATAATGAGTTTGTACGCCAGTACACGTGCTCTATTCTCTGGGGGGAGGCATGCAGGTAGCAGGGTGTAGGCTACAATCTCTCTTGATTGTGAGGGCTTGTCAATTTCCGATTCCTTGAAGACACCGGACCGAGTCCAGATTGTGCATAAAACTATTACAAGGTGTTCATGTGGGTCCTTATCCGGAAACATTGATACACTCAGCTTGTAGAGGTTTTCACATGCTTGGACACAGCCTTCAATTCTCTTGTCACTACTTTTGCTCATGCCAGGTATAATTTTACTAAAGAATCCCATTGCGTACTCCTTGTATGAAAAGTTTTGAATCTAGTTTTACTGACAGTTGTAATAGCATGCTTCATGCCAAACGTATAGACGTGTATTGGAGTTTTACAAAGTTGAAGATAAGTTATAACAGGGCAATATGATAGGTGTTTTTGTAATTAGAGGTTGAGAATCGAATTGATAATTTATGTGAGTAACTCTAGGTGTTATTCCCCAGTTATTCCCCATAAAATGAAGTTTAGTGAAAAAGTAATCACAGTCATGACGAACACAAACGGAAATGCGTTATAATTTGTTTTCATCAGTACCTGATTGTCTGGGTTTAATGGTGGATAACTTCTCCTTTGTGCGTTTTCTTCTTTTCCTCTTCTGACTCTTGATCTTTTCAATACGCTTTGTTTCTTCTTTAATATGTCCCTTCAGTTTAAGCTCAATTTGATCCAAAAGCGTGCGTCGGGCAAAAAAACGGTTAAGAGCCTGCGAGCGCTCTTTTTGATATTTTACTTTTGTGTCTGTAGGGATGTGACGCAGGAAAACACAGGTTGATGATTTATTTACTTTCTGACCTCCGGGCCCGGAGGAACGTATAAATCTCTCTTCAAGATCGTCTTCTTTGACATTCAGTTCACGCATTCTGTCAAGGAGGGCTTTCTCTTTTTTTTCAGATACATTAAATATAGACATAATCTGTTTTGCAATAGTTACTGTTCTCTTAAGTATATCTATAGTACCGGATAGCAGCAACCATAATTGAGAGTTTATGTTAATATATGGAACAAAAAGGCTTCAAAATTAGTATGATTATCATATAATCTTACTAACAATAAATTTATTATATTGAGAATTTGATAATGAATAGAATATTTGTGTCGATAGTAGTTTTGTTTCTGGCTCTATTTACAGGTTGTATTTCTACAACTAAGGTAACGGAGGATACGCCTCCGAGCTTCCGCGATGGAGTAAAGGCATTCATGGACAAGCGTAGCGGCAGTAAAATTGATGATGAAGGGAAGTCTATCATGATGAATGCTGCCAGGAATTTAGAGTTGGCAATGCCTGAACCCGGCTTGAAAGTTGGAATGAATGCCCCTGATTTTCAACTATCTAATGCTTTTGGAGAAAAAGTAAAACTATCTGAATGTTTAGTCGGGGGGCCGGTAGTTTTGGCTTTCTATAGAGGTGCCTGGTGCCTATTCTGCAATATAGAATTGAATGCGCTTCAAAATAGCCTGCCATATTTTGAAAAATATAATGCTTCTCTGATTGCTGTTACACCCCAAAAAACTGATAAGTCAAAAGAACAATTTGATAACTCGGAATATACATTTGAGGTTTTAAGTGATCTTGATGACAGCGTGATGAAGGCATATAATCTATATTTTGATGTTCCACAGGAATTGCATGAATTGTATAAGGATAGATTCAACTTTGATATCACTGATTATAATGGCAAAGATCGTCTTGGTCTGCCTATACCGGGTACATTTGTTATAGATCAAGAAGGAATTATACAGGCAGCATTTGCGAAAACTGATTACAAAAAGCGTATGGAGCCTGCAGACATTATTAAAGCATTGAGCATTATTACTGATAGTAAGAGCCCGGGAAAAAGTAATTAAGTATTCATATACGTCATTTTAGCTCATTCCCATGTAGATCTTTTGCACTTGTAACCAGTCACATCATGTCTATCAATCTGCGTCAAGATAAGTATTTTCTTTAAATTTCTACATGGAACCTTAAATATAAGTTAGATGTGATCGGAATAATTTGTATAATATTATTATGAATTGATTTTACAAAATTTATTAGATGTGGAGTATTTATGAAACGCAATTATTTTACCAGGAAAAAATTGATTATTGGTGTACCTTCTATTTTGCTTATATTTGGCGTATATCTGTTTATAAATTTTAATGATATATATTTTAATTATAATCCGAAGAAGGCGACATTTTCAAAATTAGAGAGTATCAGGGATGAAAAAAAAGCAAAAGTAACGCATTACCTGGACCAGCAGAAAGCTAAAGGAGTACAAATATGTCAAAACAATGATATCAAGAATTATTTTACAAAACTACATCGTCTTTATAGAAACCAGAGATATAACGGTATTGAATACGCTTTACTGGAGGAGTCAATCAGCAGGTTATTTGTAACTGAGTTGGATAAATTCTATGATATTCTGTTTATAGACAGCAAGGGAGATATTTTCTTTACTGTCAAAAAGGAAGATGATTTTCTGGGAAATATACATGAGGATCGCTTTGATGGAGTTGCATTGTATGAGAAAATAAGGAAAACTAAGGTTAGAGAGACTGAGTTTGTTGATTATGAGTATTATTCTGTTTCTGATGAGCCGGCTTCTTTTTTTATCTCTTCAGTGATAGAAGGTGATAAAGTACTGGGATATTTTGTTCTACAATTGCCGATAAACGATATTAACAGTATCTTAACTGACCGGAGAGACCTGGGTAGAACAGGTGAGGTTTATTTAGTAAATCAGAAGCAGTTAATGATAACACAATCAAGATTTATCGATGATAATACTATAATATCTAAAAAGATTGATACAGATGCGGTAAGGAGCGCATTACTGGAAAAAAGAGGGAATAAAATTATCGAAGATTACCGCAATAAGAGGGTTTTCAGTTCTTACGATCAATTTAATTATGAAGGGACGGAATGGATTATTATAGCAGAAATAGATGAAGATGAAGTTATTACTGAAATATATCGAGGTAGAGAAAAGGAGCTTTTTACAAAAGTAACTGATTATCTGGCAGACTATTCATATCAGAATGGTAAGAGAAAATTGTTTGGGCAGGATGGGGCGGTTAATAAGAACGGTATAAAGGTTGATTTTAAGGAGTTTCAAAAAAGCAAAAACAGCCAGTTGTTATACACTGAAGGAGTTGCTACGTGTACGGCTATGACTATCAGTTATCCTGGTAAATTTGGCTACCTACTTCATATTACACCGACTGATGGTTCGTACAAGAACATTGGATTTATGACCAGGTTATTATTAAGAGACAACTATACGGATTTTGTAGAGAGTGTTATGAAAAGTATAAACAGATATGACATCCTTCCGTGTGAGAAGTCACTATTACAGATTGGCGTTGTTGCTACTCATGATGCCAGTTTTAAAAATATAATTCACAAGCTTATTGCCAATGAAGTAGAATTGTCACAAATCAAGGTGCTTCTAAAGAAGAACAGTCAAAAAGTAGACGTTGTTTTTGATTACGAAAATGATAAGGTGTGGACACAGTGGGGAGGAAGAGGCTTTAACTTGATGTATACTGATGAATACGATTATGCACCTGATTTTGGTGAAATTATCAAAAAATTGAGTAACTATAATAGAGCATAATATTCATTTAAAAAAAGATTGGGAATAATATGAAAGCCCATTGGCTCATCGTGCCGTTAATAATAATACTGATACCGCTTTTTTATTTCTCCAGAGAGCAGTTTGTAAGCCATGTTGAGATTTCAGATGAGGGTCTGGATTTAAATGAAGATGAGATGGAAATGTTGGTTTATGATGATGAGAAGAGTTCGATTTATGAAAGTGTATCTAAATTCAGGATGCATATGAAATCTTTAGATGAATATGATGATGCACTGGCAGAGGCGATTGAAATACAAAATTGGGACGATATAAGTAAATATGCTTTGATGTTAAAGAATACTTCGCCGTTGATCTTTACCGGTATGAGAAAAGTGGAGCTGCCAAAGGATTTCGTATTGTTAGATACCGCTTTTCACTTCCAGTCACTTGCAGTAGTGGAGGCGTGCGAATCGAGAGAGATGGTCAAGATGAATATTGAGTATGAGAAATTGCAGAAAACCTGCGATGATTGTCACGAGAAGTACAAGAAGAAAGAGTAGTCTTACATAAAGACTGCAAGGAGAATACCGGCCGCAACTGCAGAACCGATTACACCAGCCACGTTTGGACCCATTGCATGCATAAGAAGGAAATTGTGGGGGTCTTCATCCAGTCCTACCTTGTTAGAAACCCTTGCTGCCATTGGAACAGCCGAAACACCAGCTGATCCGATCAGGGGATTAATTTTCTTGGATGAGAACATATTCATGATTTTCGCCATTATCACACCAGCAGCTGTTCCAAGTGAGAAAGCAAACAGGCCGAGCACAATAATACCCAGTGTTTCAAGATTCAGGAACTTGTCAGCAGACAATTTGCTTCCCACTCCAAGCCCAAGGAAAATAGTTACTATATTGATGAGTGCGTTCTGTGTAGTATCACTCAAGCGCTTTACAACCAGTGATTCACGCATAAGGTTTCCGAACATAAGGAAGCCGATAAGCGGTGCCGCAGAAGGTATCAGCAGAGCACACAGTATGATCACAACAATCGGGAAGATTATTTTCTCCCGATGAGAAACATAGCGAAGTTGTGTCATCTTGATCTTGCGTTCACTTTTGGTAGTCAACAGCTTCATGATAGGGGGCTGAATTATTGGGACCAGCGCCATATAAGAATATGCGGCTACAGCAATGGATCCAAGCAGTCTGGGGCTCAGTTTAGATGCAAGAAAGATTGATGTTGGTCCGTCAGCACCTCCGATTATGGCAATAGATGAAGCGTCCTTCAGGGAGAAGTCAATGCCTGGAACAAGCTTGGTCAGTAGTATGGCTCCAATCAGAGTTGAAAAGATACCGAACTGAGCTGCCGCTCCGAGTAAAGTTGTACGAGGATTGGCAAGTAATGGGCCAAAATCAGTCATGGCGCCGACACCCATAAAGATTATTAGAGGAAAAATACCGGTTTTAATACCGGCATCATAGATGTATTTTATGATTCCTCCATCATCATTAATGAATGCAAGAGGGATATTAGAAAGCACTGCACCCATGCCGATAGGGATTAAGAGTAGTGGTTCAAATCCTCTGGAAATGCCGAGATAGACAAGAAGTAGCCCAACACTGATCATGAGCAGTTTGCCTACACCCTCAGTCCAATTAGCAGCATTATCATATATCAGTGCATACAGACCGGTACTTCTCAGCAAATTACTGAAAACAGTTGAAAATGATAGTTTGTCCTCGACTTTTGTGGTCTCAGTTGAATGAACTACAATACTCTGTACTTCAATTTTAAGGAGATCAGTGCCCGCAGGTAACGGGGTAAACTTCTTATAAATGGCCTTGTTAATGTCTGTAATCTTACCGGTAACACCTGAAGTTACAGTGATCTTGTTATGGTCTTTGTCAACAATAAGAGCAATAAAATCACCTTCACTGACTTTGTCGCCTATCTTAAGCTCTGCACCATTCTTAATCGATACTTTTATGAGTGTACAATCTGCAGGGACTTTTACCGTCACAGTATTACTGGAAGTAGTGGAATACTCCTCTGCATTTATACTGTATGAAAGTACAAAAATTGCAAAAAGTAAATAACAGATTGTATTTAAATGTCTTTTGTTCATTTTAATATATATTATTAGCTTACTCAATCATTGCGAGTGTGTCACCGTTTTTCACATTATCACCTACAGCTACTTCAATTGCAATAATTTTGCAATCCTTAGGAGCTTTGACTGGAGATTCCATTTTCATGGCTTCAAGAACAAGAATTTCCTCTCCTGCCTTTACAGTATCACCAGGACCAGCTTCGATGCGTGTAACTGAACCCGGCATGCTGGCTACGATAGGCTCTCCTTTGATTCCTACTACTGGTGCGGCTGGTGCAATTGTCTGAACGGCACCGGTACCTTCTGCAACAGTGACATTAAATGCCTTTCCATCAACAGTAACGGTGTAATTACCCGGTTCACCCGTTCCTTTGGCTTTAGCAGGGGCTGCGACCTCCGCTTCAGCTTCAGTAGTAATCTTTCTTATATTTTCTTTCATGTTTCCCTTCAAGAAGCTAATTCCCTTTTCACCGCATGCGTATGCAATAAAAATGTTTTCATCAGTTACATCTAAATTGTTTTCTTGAAGTGTTTTAGTCGCTTGTGGGATTCCTGGTTCTAGGATTTCCAGTGGATGACCGTCAAAAGGCTTCTTGCCTAACTGTTTTTCTGCAAGTTTAACAATCTCCGGGTCTGGTCTGGATGGTGTACGTCCGAAATATCCAAGTACCATATTCCCATAGCCTTCTGTAATTTTTTTCCATTTGCCTTGAGTTACATTAGCATATGCCTGCTGGAAGTAGAACTGAGATACCGGAGTAACTGATGTGGCAAATCCACCTTTTTTAACAACTTCAGTCATCTCTCTTATTACTTCCGGATACAGATGCAGTGTACCTGTATCACGCATCATCATAGTGTTTGCTGTCAACGCGCCACCCGGCATAGGGGAAAGAGGGATGATAGGAGATACCTGTTTCGCCTCAATTGGTATAAAATAATCCTTCATGCACTCTTCAAATACCTTTTCTGCTTCTACAATTTTCATGATGTCTACATCAATTGTCCACTTCTTGCCCTTAAGTGCATGCCACATGGAAATGATATCAGGCTGACACGTTCCGCCGCATACAGGACTCTTTGCAAGGTCAATACCAAGGTTATTGTCTTTTGTTGATCCACCTTCAATAGCTGCCAGATTACATGCCACACTTACACCTGCTGTATCATGAGTGTGGTACCAAATCAACGCATCGTCTCCAAGGATTTCTCTTGCACCCTTAAACGTTTCATACACCTTTTGAGGGTTGGCAGTCCCGCTTGCATCCTTAAAACAAACCGAATCAAAAGGAAGTCCTGATTCCAGGATGGTTCTCAAGCGTTGAAGATAGAACGCAGACGTGTGTGCTTCTTCGCACTCTTCAGGTAAATCCATAAGTGTGATACATACTTGATGGTGAAGGCCTGCATCCGTTATGCACTTACCGGAATATTCAAGGTTTTGTATGTCATTGAGAGCATCAAAGTTGCGGATAGTAGTCATGCCATGTTTCTTAAAGAGAACGGCATGTAGATTTATAATATCTTTAGGAGCCTGAGACAGCGCAACTACGTTTATGCCCCTGGCAAGGGTCTGTAGATCAGCATCAGGACCGGCAAACTTTCTAAAAGTGTCCATCATATGAAATGCCGATTCGTTACAGTAGAAGAAAAGAGATTGGAACCGTGCTCCGCCACCGGCTTCCATGTGCAAAATTCCTGCTTCAGCAGATGCTTCTACTGCAGGCATAAAGTCCTGTGTAAGTACACGTGCACCATAAACAGACTGAAATCCGTCTCTGAATGAAGTGTCCATGAATCTAACTTTTTTCACAATAACCACCCTTTCGATAAATTACATATATTCCAAATAACTGATTTTAAAAATATTTATATTACAGGATAGAATATCCCAAGTTTCATTTAAGCATTTCTATAAGCATGAACGGCTGCAGAAATAACTGCTGTCTGTACGCCAGAGTCTCCGGAAACTCTGTGTTTCTTGTTTTTCTTTCTTTTGCGAGCGAGCTCTGCTTCGGCAAGGTCAGACTCCTCTTTGCGTGTATGTTCTTTGGTAAGACGCTCGAGTACCGACATAGCGATATTCAGAAGTACAAGGAAAATAAATACTATTCCCATACCAACGAACATTAGCATAATTGCATTGCCGATCATAATGATTCCCTCATTGTGTAAGAATTATGAAACGCTATCTCTCCTGAATTCAAACTGATAATGCCACGTTTTTCACATTCAAAAAGCAAAGTGCCGTCATCGTTCAGGTCTATTATCTTTCCGGAATACGAATCTTGTTTCAAGTCTGTAAAAACAATTTGTTCATTTATAAACGCCAGTCTCTTTTTTATTTCCTTCCGGTTCTGCGTAAATCCAGACTGGCCTAATACATTAAAACAATTAATTATAATTTCAAGTAGTTTTTTCAACAGATTTAGACGTACAACCTTATGGTGCAACTCGCAGCGAAGCGAAGTAGCCGGAATATCAAGACTCGTAAGAAAATTTTCTGTGTTGTTTACGTTTATGCCTATTCCCAATATCCCGCATATCCTTTCTTCTGTTTCAGTAATTTCACATAGTATTCCGGATATTTTCTTTCCCTGAATCAACACATCATTTGGCCATTTTACGGATGGTCTCAAACCGTAACCTTCCAGCGTCTGAGCAACTGACAGGGCCGCAATCTGCGTGATATTCTGTCTTCGCTTCGGCTCCAGTGACGTTAATGGCAGCAGGATAGAAAATGTCAGGTCCATGCCAGGCTGCGAATTCCATATTCTGGTAAAACGTCCTCTTCCATCTGTTTGATCGTCAGCCCATATTACAGAAAAATCCGGCAAGGAAGAACAGTGCTGTTTAAGAAACGCATTGGTAGAATCCATCTTCGCATACTTGTAAATTGTATATACTGTTTTATCTGCTTTAATAATTTCCGGTTTCTGTTCAATGTTCATGATAAATACCGTGTAAAGCTTTCTGTTAGGTCTGGTTTTATTTATTATTTGTGGGCTGCTATCCTCTTTCGCTTACGTTCTGTTTCGTTCAACAGCTTTTTTCTCATACGAAAGGTTTTAGGGGTAATCTCAATTAACTCGTCTTCTTCAATATATTCTAATGCCATTTCAAGGGTCAACTCTCTTGGAGGTGACAGCTTTATTGCTTTGTCTGCTGTAGCAGATCTCATGTTCGTGGCTTTTTTAGCTCGGCACACGTTAACGGCTATATCTTTTTGGTCACAGTGTTCGCCTACGATCATACCTTCATAGACTTTATCTCCCGGTTTAACAAACATAACTCCTCGGTCTCGCAAACCGTCCAGTGCATATGCCATCACATCGCCATTAGACATTGAGGCGATAACACCTACAGGCCTGTGTGGGATAGCTCCCTTAAAATATTCATATTCATGGAAATTGTGATACATGATGGCTGTCCCTTGTGTGGAGCTAAGAAGCCTTAGTCTTAGTCCAACCAGGCCGCGTGAAGGAAGCTTGAATTCAAAATGAATTCTTCCATTGCTCTCACGCATATTCAACATTTCTCCTTTTCTGATTCCCAGTAGAGATATCACCTGGCCATCAAACTCTTTAGGAACATCGATTACAAGAAATTCGATGGGCTCCGCCTTTTTCCCATTAATCTCTTTATAAATAACCTTTGGCTTTGAGACCTGAAGCTCATACCCCTCTCTTCTCATGCTTTCAATCAGTACAGATAGATGCAATAAACCTCTGCCTGATACGTGAAATGAGTCTCTTGATTTGTCGTCATGTACTTTCAGTGAAACGTTTGAACGCAATTCTCTGTATAATCTTTCTCTCAAATTACGGCTTGTTACATATTTTCCATCCTGTCCGGCAAAAGGGGAGTCGTTTACTGAGAACATCATAGACAGTGTCGGCTCGTCAATGGTTATGATAGGGAGCTGTTTCGGATCACTTACATCTGCCAGAGTATCTCCAATCTCCACATTCTCTATTCCGGTGATTGCTACTATATCGCCGGCAACAGCCTCTTTTATACTTACTCGTTCCAGACCAGCAAAAGAATAAATTTCAGAAACCTTTTCCTTAAATTTTTCTCCATTTCTCTTTAGCCATGCAACCTGGCTGCCTGCGCGTATACTCCCATTTACAACCTTACCAATTCCTATTCTACCCACGTAGTCATTATAGTCCTGTGCCTGTATAAGCATTTGGAATGGTTCATCCGGGTTAGTAGTTGGGGGGGGGATATGTTCAACTATAGCGTCCAGAAGTGGGGTTAGAACATTGCTCTCTTCATTGACTTCACGCATAGCGTATCCATCTCTGGCACTGGCATAAACTACAGGGAAGTCTAATTGATCATCATCTGCTTCCAGATCTACAAACAGGTCAAAGACTTCGTCGAGAACGTCATTTGGTCGAGCTTCCGGTCTGTCAATCTTATTTATAACGACAATTGGCTTAAGGTGATACCCTAAAGCCTTTTGCAACACATATCTTGTTTGCGGCATTGGGCCTTCGTATGCATCTACCAGAAGTAGTACTCCTTCCGCCATTTTTAAAGTACGTTCAACTTCACCTCCGAAGTCCGTGTGTCCGGGAGTATCAATGATATTTAGTTTGATATCTTTATATTGGATAGAGAAGTTTTTAGCGACAATAGTTATACCGCGCTCCTTTTCTTGATCATTAGAGTCCATTACTCGTTCGGCAACTTCCTGATTAGCACGAAAGACACCTGTCTGCTTTAGCATTTGGTCTACTAACGTTGTTTTTCCATGGTCCACATGGGCGATTATAGCGATATTTCTGATATTTTTAATTTCCACAATTGACTTCCGTTTCTCTGTTTTGCTTAGGACTGGCCTATACAACACCTGAATTAATAAATATAAAACTGCTTAAATACAGTATTTTTATACAACGCGTTTGCTATGTATAATTTTTCAAAAGATCAAATTCCTTATTATAGTGTTTTTTTGTCAATATTATAGTAAAAAATATGATGTTCTTATTATTATAAGAATTTGAATAAAATGCATCGTTAGTGGGGACGGTTGAAAGATTACCAGGAATTAACCATCTGGTAAAGAAAGCCGTTTAATTTTCCTAATAATCTATACCATTTGAGCCTCTGATAAAAGAGATACTGGAAGTCAAGCGTGGAAGACACATACGTTACAACTCTGATTATTTATGCCTTTTTGAAAAGCAGTAATCGGAATACATCACAGAATATTGGGTAGTTTCCGGTTATTTTAAACCCGTTATTCTGGAATATAGTTATAAAGTCTTTTATACGATAATTGTATTCAAAAACGTTTTCTCTTCCGCGTAGTAATTCGGCCAGATAAACAAGAGTTTTTCCCCAGAAGGAGTCATGATTAGGTTGAATGAGCAAAACATACTCTTTGCTTATGTTCATCAAATGTTGAGCATAAGGCTCGAAATTTAGAAAATGCTCTAGCATGCCATCACTTGATACCAGATCATATTTTTCAGTTATCTCTTCAAGTTTTCTTTGGGATACGTTTAAACCCTTATTCCTACAGACAGAAACAGCATGAGAGGAGACATCAATACCAACACAGTTTAATCTATTTTTTTTATAGACTTCCATAGTATGGCCCAGTCCGCATCCGACCTCAATTACATTTTCGATAGTAATGTCTTTAATGGCATTTGCCAGGACTTTTTCTTTGGCCTTGAACATCATTTTGCCAATGAAAGTTAATCGCTCTTCCTCTTCGGATCCTTCCCATCGTTTATCCCATGTTTCATATAATGCTTTGCTGTTAGTTTTCATAATTTATTTTACTTTTGTATGTAGCAATCCATATGCTTCTCCTGACGCGTATCCGAAGTGCTGAATGAGATAGACCAGCATAACGTGTAACACCAATTCAGGGTGTCTCTTCTTGATGCACATATATAAAGAGAAGAACAGAAGAGTGGGAAAGTAGATTGCCGGTAATGAAAAAATATTAGAAAAAGGAGTAAAAAATAGGGTAGAAATTGTCGTAATAAATATTAGTGGTAAAATAAAAGAGACAGCCCACATTTGAGGATATCGCTTCAGAAGTCTTGCTCGTCCCCTTCCATAACGAAACATATTTTTCAACCATGTCTTCGGGGTAGGGCGCATTTTATGCCAGACAAAGGAGTTTGGAATGAAAAGAAATCTGTTGCCTGCCGTGAAAAGCCTGTAATTAATATCGGCATCCTCTGCCTCACTAACAAGAGATTCGTCATAAAATCCGATATCGATAATCTTCTTCTTGTTGTACAGAACATTTAGGTTAGAGAGGCTTGAGACATGCATTGGTCTTGTAAATTGCCTTCCCTGTACGCTACCAAAGCTACCTAAGTATGAATCCAGCGCAATTCCGATTGCCTGCAGGAAACCGTCTGCGTTTTCTGGAGGGATATTTGTTCCGCCTACCGCAATTACGTTTTTATCTGTTAGTTGAATATTTTTATATTGTACTACTAATGTTTCTAACCAGTTCTGTGGTGCTTCGCAGTCTGCGTCAATAAAAGCAATATAATCATGCTTAGCAGCTTTTACTCCTGCATTTCTTCCGGCAGCAGTGCCTTTCTTTGGTTCAATAACCAGGTTGATATTGTGATACGTCTGCATTAACTCACTTACAATAGACTGTGTTCTATCTTTTGATCCCCCGTCAGCCACAATGATTTCGTAGTTATCACCAGGATATGACTGGTGAACAAGAGAGTTTAAACACTCTTGAATATTTTTTTCTTCGTTATAACAGGTTATTATTACGGAGATATACATATTGTTTAACTCAAATCATTAAAAATGTAATTCTTGCTAAAGCAAGGTTTACCTCTCCTTCGAGAGAAGTACAAATCTTGATATCAATCAGCTGCTTCGAGCTAGTTGCCCTCTGAATATTTTTGAGAAAAAGACTATTGCTGATTTGTATGTTCGATACCCTTCTGAAGGATTCATGATTCCCTGCCACAGTTTCGATAGAATATAATTAGGACGTAGATGGTACTTTTTCAGATAATAATCACATAAAGATACCATATCGTTAGAAGAGAGTTCCGGCGTATTCAGTACGCAATTATGCAATCCTTCTTCCGTGAGCCACTTCGAGAAGTCTTCAGTATTGAGATAACTGTTTCTTTTGGCCCAGTCAAATGCTTCTGTTCCAGGATATACATAAAGCGGGTAAAACTGCATACTGTCACAGTTTATTTTTTTTGCAAATTCATAGCTTGCCGCCAGGGTCTCTTTTGTGTCTCCCGGGTTGCCTACCATGATACAACCGTGCACAAGAATACCGGCCTTTCTGGCATCCTCAGCAAATTGGTAATACTTCTCAACCTTTTCACCCTTATTCATATTGTCCAATATATATTGATTACCGCTTTCAAATCCGACAGTTACTAAGCGGCATCCGGCTCTCTTCATTAGTTTCAATAATTCATAGTCTAAATCACCTCGAACATTGCAGTACCATTTTATTTTAACACTACGTTCAATTAATAACTCACATATCCTTCTTACATGACTTCGGTTGGCAGTGAAACAATCATCTTCAATACCAATCTCTCTTACGCCGGGAAAATTGTCTGCAATATATTCAAATTCATCAACAACATTCTCAGGTGATCGTGTACGATATTTTCTATCATGGAAAACCTGTGGATATACACAGAAAGAACATTTGTGCGGACATCCACGGCCTGTAATGATCATCATCATCGGATAATTTGCTGCAGCAAAGAAATAATTCCTGTGATTCAAATACTTCTTATACACCGAGGAAATAAAAGGAACTTCATCCAGATCATCAATCTTTTCCTGATCTTTATTTTTAATAAGCGTGTCACCATTTCTGAAAACAATTCCGTTGACCTCCTTCAAGGAACGATTATTTTCAAGCGCACTTGCAAGATCCCTAATCGTATAGTCATATTCACCAACAGCTACAGCATCAATGCTATTGCTCAGACTCAGAGTGTCTTCCGGTATTGCAGAAGGATGAGTGCCTACCAGTACAGAAAACACGGCTGGAAATTTTTCTTTGATCTTTTCGGCTACGTGTATATCGCTATAGATACTGGGAGTACTTGTATCTACAATTGACAGGTCTGGAATGAAATCACCCATTTTATCAAATATTTGATCAATCTCCAGCCCGTCTGCCGGTGCATCAAGAAACATTACATTGTGCCCGGCAGTTTCAGCTACTCCAACCGCATAGGCTAGCCATATAGGGTAATATAAGGTGCCACCCTTGGTAACTGCTGGGCTTCTTGATGTACGTGAAAAACGTCCTATGAATGGCGGATTTAGAAATAATATGTTCATAGTCTGTTGAATTGTAAATTAGTCATTTTTTAAGATTTATTACCCAGAATTACTGAGAATATTAAAACGAGTGTCAGAATGTATATCATGCCAGGAAGGTTCCTTTACAAGATCTGTTCCTTCAAAGAATTTTCCTGTTTTAACCGGCTGTGCTGAGAAGCAGGTCCTACACCTTTCTTCGTCCCAGCGATTTTTCAGAACCTTTAATCTGAAATCTCTATAATCAGGATCTCTCCATATCTCTTCAAATGACATATTGGTTAGATTGCCAAACGTTACAACATTTGGAAGGGCACTGAGATTGCAACATGGAGAGACATCCCCTTTTATACGGACGAAGTAACTTATAAGTGAGGCACTGCAGAAGACATTATCCTTTTCTCGTGGAAGACACATTTCTTTTTTATCAAAATCTATATAACCCAGCCTTTTGTGTTCAGGCTTAGTTGGCATGAATTCGTCATACATTTCCTTTCCTAAATGCAAGGTAGGGAAAGCTGCAGGTTCAAGTCTGAAAGAGTCTACACCAAGGCTTTCTGCAAGCTTATATGCCTCATCTGCATAATGTTCTGTATGCTTGAATGCAACAAATTTAAAAAGAATCTCAGTTTTAGAATGCTTGCGTTGCTTTCTAGCATTAACCAGTCCTCTAATATTCTTAATGACTTTATCAAAACTGCCATTTGCTCTGTATTTCTCATACATTTCCTGGTTTAATCCATCAACTGAAAAATGAATTTGACTAACATAGTCTAAAATTCTGTTATAATCAAGATCTGGATTACCATTGGTATGAACGATAATGTTTGCATCTTTACAGTATTTCATTATTTCGTAAACGTTCGGATGCATAAATGTTTCTCCACCTCCTAATAGATAGACGTTTTTGGTAAATGACTTTACCTTATCCCACATCAACTTAAATGTGTCCAGTGGCATAAACATATTAGGGTGAAGAACGCCTCCGAATCCGTGTGCGCACATCGGGCATTTTAATCTGCATACAGTAGAAATTTCGAAATTTGCAGTTGAAGGTAGGGGTGGGTTCTTAAAAGTATTAATGATTTTTAATGCTGCTTCATTGCCGTCAATGTTATAAGCCTTTTCCGCAATACTGTAGGCTTCTCCATAATTATTTAGTTGGAACATTATCTGTGCTATCGCAGAAAGTGCTGATGCATTATTTGGTTCATATTTTAAATAGTTCATCATGACGAAAGCACATTGGTATATGTCTTCCTCGTTATTTAATAGTTTGCCCTCATTATAGTTCTTAACCTGTTGTACAATGTAATTTTTAAATGGATCTTGTTGTGTGAAATCTTTTTTTACAATCATTGTTTTACCCCCCTCATAATAGTAAGGATGATATCGTTCAAATACCTGAAGACGATTATGTTTTTTATAGTTTGGATGAAATCATTTGAATGAAATCTTTGATAAAACCAAAGTTACCGGTCTTAATTATATAAGTAAGTGCTGATTTTATTCCATGGAAAGATAGATAATGTTTGAACATGGCATTTTGGCAAAAAGAATAAAGAAATTTTTCATCAATATCTTTTCTGTATAATTCAAAATATGGATTATTCTTGTCTTCCAGAAAATTGTATCTTGGGTCATCCTTGCACTCATTGAATAGATAGCTGCCAGGTAAGACTCTCAGCGCTCCCCATGAAAGGAAATTCGGTCTGATCTCCTTCTGAATTTGCAGTGTCAATCTTCTGTCTTCGTCATCTTCACCGGGATTACCTGCCAGAAAAAAACCAAAAGTTGTAATGCCTAACTCACGACACCATTTGAATGCATTTTTTATATGACGAACAGTATATCCTTTCTTGAGATTTTTAAGAATCTGAGGTGAACCGGATTCAACACCAAGAACTATAAAATACAAGCCGGCTTCCTTCATTTTAACGAGTAGCTCCCTGGAAAGGAAATCTACCCTCGTGGTACATGTCCAGGGGAGTTTTACGTCTCTCTTGATCATTTCGTCACAAATATCAAAAGTCCTTTTTCTGGCAATCGTAAAATCATCATCAAAAAAACGGATCTCTTTAATAGGTAATTTTGTTTTCCAGTACTCAATTTCATCAACAATTCTTTTAGGAGTCTGGGATCTCAGCGAGTTCTGGTATACTGATTTAGAACAGAAGACACACTTTCCCGGGCATCCTCTTGTTGTAATCATTGTCAGAGGCAGTCCATACCAGCCATATGGAGGATGAATCTTGCATTTTCTCGGATCAACCTGCAATAAATCAGGATAAGGTAGCTTGTCAAGATCCTCTATGTATTCAGACTGTTCGGTTACAACGATCTCATCGTTGTTTCTGAAAGCGATACCTTTGATTTCTTTTAAATTGTCTCCATCTAAATTTTCCAGTAGATGGACAATTGTCTTTTCGCCTTCTCCAATAACAACAAAATCTACACAATCAAACTCCTGCAATACTTCTCTAGGCAATGCTGATGCGTGAGCACCACCAACTACCAGTTTTACGTCTGGAAACCATTCTCTCAGTTTCTCTAGAAGTTTCTTTGTATCGGTATATCTCCTGGTAAAAAATGGAACTCCTATCATATCAGGGCTGAACTTACAGATTTCAGCTTTTAGATGTTCATCCGGTATTGGTTCAATCCATAGATCAAACAATAAGGCATCATGGCCATTTTGCTTTAGGGCAGACACAAGATATGCTATGCCTAGAGTTGGGAGTGGATTATCTGATTCGCATGGTGGATTTATAAATATTGTTTTCATTTATACTTATTCTTAATTGTTCAGCATTATCATGAGGACGGAGTTTAGATTTATCTCCTCAATCTATTGCCGCCTAATTTTTAAGCTCTTCATGTAATACGTCATTCCAGACTTTGTAATTTTTCTTCTTTGTTAATATGGTTCCAAGAACGTTTACCCATTTCTCTCTGTGAGTTGAACCACCTCTACACATTTGACATGTTTTGGTTGGCATTCTGTTATTTCGTAAACTGTTAACAAAATGAATGGCTTTCTCGTTGGACAGGATAGAAAGAATATCATCACTTTCAAAGACATTGCCAAAAACATTTTTTACATCAAAATCTGCACAGCAGGTAGACACATCTCCATTCCAATAGATCGAAAAATGTGTATCCATTCCCAGGCAATTTCCATAAGAGGCAAGATTGCAACTTTTTGAATCTTTATATTTTTTTACTGCTGTTGTCCATGCTCCTAAACCATCAAATCTTATTTTTAATCCTTTTACTGGGTGGATTATATGAATTCTGCTCATATTGGATGAGAAGTTACCGGTTAATTGCTTAAAGGATGGTATATTATATTTAATGAGATTAGATATTTTCTCAAGAATATTGTCTATATAGTTGTTGTCAAGATACTCTTCCTTCTTTATGCCTAGAATATGTTTTGAGTAAAAAGTTTCCTTCAAGAATGCCAGATCAATCTCTACCGGACTACCGAGTTCAAGATTTAATTGAATGAGGTTAATGATTCCATCAATGAAATCATCATCCTTCAGTGTCGAAGGCATGCTACAATCCATTTTTTCAGAGACTGTGTGCCTGATACTTATGATAATCTTGTCGATTTTGGAATCTATTATATCTTTTATAAATTGGCTTTGTGTAAATCTCGATGCATTCGTTGTCAGGCTTACCAGAAAATCAGTATTGTCCTTGACATATCGTACCATTTCCGGAAATGAAGGGTGTAATGTCGGTTCTCCAAAACCTCCAAAATGTAAATGTTTTAATAGATTAGTAGAATGGAGATCTAGCGTTAATTTTTTGAACTTATCCAGGTCCATGAAACCGGAATCTCTTGTCATTATTTCTCTGGGACACATCCAGCATCCAAAATTACAAGCATTTGTAGGTTCTATGTGAACATCGGAAAATCTTTTATTATTATAATACATGAGAATATTTTATCGTGGTTTATGCGTCAGGTCTATTCGCAAGGAGTTTGTTGCTCCCGTTAATTATCAATTTATCAACAATTTTAGGTGCCCAATAATTTAAGTGATATCCAATCCTGTCTTTGAAACCTCCTAGATTGATATTTTCGCGGCCATGCTCAATTGCATCTAAAATTTTAACTGCAATCTCTGCCGGATCACGACCTGTTTTATGCTCCGGATACTTAAAGTTCTTCAGTCTGGTGCCTTTTTTCATGTTTTTCCAGTAATTTGAAAGAAACCCACCGGGGTCTACATAAACTGTCTTAATCTGATATCCATATACTTCCGCCTTAAGGCTCTCATGAATAGCCTGTAATGCAAACTTTGATGAATAATATGACGACATACCGGGAAAGGAATGATACATGGCTGCACTCATAATATTGACAATAGCACCTCTGTTTTCACGAATCATGTCTGGTAGAACACACTGGGTAAAAGCGATTGCCGCCAGAGTATTTACCTTATAATTATTTTCATATACTTTGATCGGTGTGTTTTGAATAAAACCTGCTGCATTGTACCCGGCGTTATTAATCAAGATAGTTGGTGGGCTTGGAACCGTCTCAATTATTTTTTTATACAAGTCTTCGACTTCCTCTGCCATAGTCATATCAAACTGGAATATGTAAGGATTGCCTCCTTTTGTGCGAATTTCTTCTGCAACCTTATTCAGCCTTTCCAGGTTTCTTGCAATGAGAATTACGGTTGAATGCAAATCTGCCGCTCTTAAGGCCAGAGCTTTTCCAAGGCCTGATGTAGCTCCAGTAATTAACGCAACTTCATTTTGCCAATTATATTTCATTATTAAATCCTCTTGGTAGAGTCGTCACTCTCATCATCTACATCTTTAAAGTTTACTTATTACGTACATTTAAGTTCATTCTTGAAAATTAATTTAGCTCTGGAAGTGGATAAGGTTTCAAATGAATAATAGATATAGCCAAATATAGAGATAACCAGTATTGAAATAATGCTGAATATTCTCTGAGAAATTATAAAAATTGAAGCGTCCTCCCTGCCGATACCAATAAAAATCAGGACTCCAAACCACCCGAATTCAGAGATGCCGATTGATCCCGGAGTAATACCGATTGCATTTATTATGTATACAATAGGGAATGTCAGGACTAATTGAAAAAATGGTATATCAATGCCTAATGCTCCACCATAAATATAATATCTTATTAAGAGAGCATAGTATATAAGGACAGAAAAGATAAGCAACTTCATAGCACATGTCTTCTTAATTTCAGATGTTGTATCAGTAAATGACAAGTCGTAACTTGCAAACCTCTTTAAAAATGGTATTTTGCCAATAATTTTATATACAAAACATATTATGGCGTATGTATATTTTAACAATAAGTAGTAATAGTAATTTGTTAATACAATAATGCAGATTATCAAGATTAAAGATAAGGCAATTGCCAGAGGTATTGGAAGAATCTTAGTTACAAATAGAAAGGACGGTAACACAGATGCTAGTATTACCAGAATATTAAGTACATGCTCAATTACACCGGTACTTGAACCTTCAATTACGTTTACATTTTGTTTGTATTTTAACGATAACGTCTTTACCCCTATGTTAACAAATGCTTGAGAGATAATTTGAGTCATCAGTGTGCTTATACATGTGTAATAAAAAAAGAACCCCCTGGGAAGCTTTTCCTTATCTGTTAAAATCCGTACAATTAGAGACCATCGTATGGATTTTAAGAGGAGAGTTAAAAAAGCAAATGCCAATATTAACAAAATATAAGAATGTTCAATATTGTAACATCTATCATATAATTCATTAAAAGAGAGTCCTGACATTCTGATTAAAAAATATAACAACGTAATTCCGAATAGTGCAAAAATACATTGTTTAACTATTAGGCTCTTATAATTCTTAGTAGGGGAGGCAGCTATATCACTTTTCATAATCCGTTAATCGCTTTCATGTCATCATTCTAATACCAGTAGAAACTAAATTAGAATCTAATAGATCGCTCTCCTATAACTTTGGCCGGGTTTCCACCAACAATAGAGAAAGGATCAACTGGTTTAGTAACAATTGATCCGGCACCAATAATAGCTCCCTTTCCGATTGTTTTCGCTGATGGAAGAATGACGGATCTGGCACCAATCCATACATCGTCTTCGATTACAACCTGAGAACAGTCAACTACATTGTCTGAGATTTTAAATTCCTTAATATTGTGTGTGTGTGTATAAATCATACATTCACGTGAAATTGTTACGTTGTTACCAATAATAAGCTCGCCTTCCGCATCCAATAACACACGTACTCCAAGTACAACATTTTTCCCAACTCTTATATTGCCCTTGTTTTTTAATGTTCTAGATTTTATTAAAACATGATCCTCTATAGAGGTCATGATTTTAATACCAAAAACAATTCGATATAAAATGTTTCGTAAGTATTTTAATAATCTAATGCTGTTAAATATTTTATTTCCAAAAATAAATACAGTTAATGTTTCTCCTAGAATCCCGAAGGATCTTTTGTTTAGTTCAGTTATCTGGCTAACATTTTTCATGATGTCAAAATTTTAGTACAAGCCTGTTGTGCTTTTTAAATGTATTAGATCCTGCCAAGTACATAAAACAGGGACACTGCCCAGTATTCATTAGCAATATCCCGGAATAATCCAAACCTTTCGTGCCAGTTACTTGGTTTTAAGGCATACTTTTCTGCTGAGACTATTGTCGCCTGTATACCCTGCTTTAAAAACAATTTTTTAATTCTGTATGTATTCTGAGATGACGTTACAATTATCGAGTTATCAAAATCGTATTTGTTCTTATACTTACTGACCATTCCCAGTAAGTTTTTATAATAATTCCAGTCACCCTCTATATCATCCTGAATAAGAATATCGTTTTCCTCTATGCCGTATGATAACAATGCATCTTTCATTATGTTTGCATACGATTTCTGTGTGGACTCAAGTTTTGATCCTCCGGCACAAATTATCTTGTCCGCATAACCACCACGATATAGCTGTAATCCTTTCTGTAGTCGCGCAAGGGTACTGAAATCAGGGAAGCCATTTGCCGTGTCAAAAGCATCAACTGATGAAAGTATAACGATAACTTCACTCTTTTGAGGCTTTTCATCAACGATAAGAGGCTTATATAAAAGTTCAGTAATTGGAGTGAATAGAATGATGAACAAGCCAATATTCAGGCACAAACTTAATATAAAAACAGCTAATTTTATTTTTCTTTTCAACATGTTATTGCATTAATAATTAGAATTTGCTATATCAGCTTCCTTGCTGGATGTTCTTTGTTATACGCTCTTAGTGTAAGAAGTTTTCAATATTAAATTCCTCAGAGAAGTTTTCATTACCTTTGACTGCACTAAGTAATCCATCTTTTTTATTATCAATTTTTAGAATTTTTTTGTTTATTAAATCTTTTACAACGTTACTGGCAATTATCCTGCTTCCTGCTTTGTTGTAATGAATAGCATCTCCTTTAAAAACTTCTTCACGGCAATCTTCCTTCTTAAATACGTCTATTATATTCTGAAAATGACCGGAACGTCTTTGATTCAATCTGCTATACATCTGTTCTGCTTTCTTATAAAGGTTATCTGTTTCAACGATATTTTTACAGGCTAAACGCGAAAAGTGTCGATTTGTTCTATATAGACTTTTTCCCATATAATTTATATCTGGATAATGGAAAGAGGGGGGGATTTCATATGGGTAATACTGTTTTAAGAGGATCGGTTGCAGGTATGCTACAAATTGAATATCTCTGGCTTCTGCAGCGGCATAAAAATCAAGTAATGAGTTATTATAACCGTCAATAATTTGATCTTCCACAGCACTGTTTAACTTAATATATTTCTCTTCTTTCCCACTTTGACTCTTTACGATTATCTTATCAGTGTTTTCTATCTTCTTTTTAATTAAGGTTTGAACTACTTTCATAGTATATGGCATCGCCCGTACACTCTTTTGAAAAACCTCTTTGGAAAGATTAGCGAATAGCTGTTTTGTTGATCCGGATACTGTACGTATTGTTCTCATATCACTGTCATGATGTTGGTGATAACCATGGTATTGGCTAAACCACTTTGGGGAGTTCATGTTCTTGTACTCCAGGTAGCCTAAAATGCGGTACCATATGTCATTCACACCATCCATAGTTAATACAAGGTCCGGTTTTGCACCCATTTTTGCTAGCATGGGCATTATCCAGCTTGAGAAATATATCTTCTCATTAAAGGTCATATATCCCCACAAGCCGGCGTTCAAAACTACAATATCGTCTTGTACGCCAGCTTTTTTTGCAGATTCAATCAAATACTTTGGCCAATTATCCTGTACGGTGGTAGAGCCTCCGAACGTAACTATGACAAATTTATCGGCCAAATTATTCTCTTTATCTCCATACCATTCTAAGGCATCTAGCCCGCTGAAACCCATTGCCGGATCAAATTCAAAGCCAAGAAATTGTCCAGCACGTTGGCGTGGTGCCAGTGTTGGGAATTCCTTCCTGATTTCATCACCTTTCATGTTCCATTGTGCAGGAAAATTATTTACCAGTGTATTATCTTCTGTTTTCATAAATGTAGATAGAGAGAAAAAGGATAATAACTCAATAGCTACTAACGGAAGAATCACGATAATTCCCCAGAATAAAATGTATTTGCCTTTTAGATATTTTGAAACCATTATATAACCTTCCTACATTAATTTAATCATGCTGGAAAAAACATCTCAATTACACGTTGAGGAACAACCACCACATAACTCCTGATACACCTCTTTGCCATTGGTTTCCTCGTACTGGCTCAATGCAGTTCGGAATTCATCCAATGTCATGTTTCCACGCTCTTTAAGTAACGGGTAGTAAATGTTCATAAAATCCTCATCTTTAGTCAAAAAGCAAGGACGATATTTACCAAAAGGTGATTCTGTGAGTGCTCTCTCTCGTATACTTGCCAACGATTCATCACGAACGTTTCCTAGATAAACGTGATTATTTGCACAGTTGATGACATCACCATATGGTGTCATATTTACCATCTCTTTTACTCCGGGACATCCTGTTCCTCCATTGTTTGATTTCAGCTTTCCTTCATGGTGAATGTGCCAGTAATTATATGGCTCTGCTAATTTATGGAATGCTTCGAAATCCTCTTGTGTCAATGTCCCGTCTTTATCCTTAAACTCTCCAACATCTTTGGCAAAGAGGACATTAACAAAAAGCTTCCTCTTTTCCGCAAATTCAAATAATTCGATTAGACCTTCTGTATAAAGATTGGCTTTGCTGACTACTGTGTTAAGAATGACTTTAATCTTATATTTATCGCATAAGTCAATAGCACGCATAACTCTGTCGTAACTGCCTTTCTTTTGTCTAAAGATATCGTGTAGTTCTGGTATGCCGCTGTCTAAGCTGAAGTTTATTGTATCTACTCCAAGCTCAGCACATTTTTTTGCAACCTTTTCATCAAACAGGTAACCATTTGAAGAGGCTTGTATGTGATTGTAATGAGGTTGCCATGACTCAACTATCTCCACCCAGTTCTTTTTCATGAAGGGCTCGCCACCTTCCATCCCGAATGTAGTTGCCCCAAGTTTCATCGCCTCTTTAACTATTTTGCTGTATTCATCAGGGCCAAGTTCCCTTTTAGTATCTGATTCGTCAATATTAGCGCATAGGCAATGATGGCAGGTAAAATTACATCTAAATGTCAGCGCAAACTCAATACCTCTGAAAACATGCTTGTTTTTACCAAGAAGCTTATAAATATATGACAATGAGTAATTACGTATTAATCTGAACGGGTATAAAGGCTTATTCCAGTGTATTCCGTATTTAAATCTTATTTTCCATCTAACTAAAAAGTTTTTTAAACTATTTGGTTTTCTGATAATTTTAATCTTTTTATTGCGGGACTGTTCATGTGCATCATCAAATATTTCGGTAACTCGATCAATCTCATCTTGCGTCTTGTACAACCGTTTTATGTCGTTCCTTGCCAAATCAAAATATTTTATTCTTGCTTTCTCTCCTACGCCTTTGCTTATACTTGCTCCAATTCTTTCTGCAATCATGTTTTCTCCTTTACTTGGTAATTATTAATTGTAAATGAATTTAAAATTTTTCTCTGAATAAAATTTCAGGAATAGTTTCCGGAACACACGCCTTGCATGCCTTGTGCGGACGTTTCCTGTTAGATAATGCTTTACGAAATGCTATAAATTTTTTTGTGTTATATGCTTCTTTAACCTTGCCTCCGTTACGAATAGTACCAAAAGAAACATCATCTGTTACAAAATTGCAGCATGGTCTGGTAGTACCATCTACCGTAACATAAATAGAGTGCCATGGTTTCCAGCACTGTCTGACATTTTGGTTATTTAGGATTATGTGATGGTCCCAAAGCGTTTCAATGTTTTGCCTCAGCCATTTTATATTTGATTTTACCTTGAGGTGATCAAGGGTATTTTCAGTTTTATGCAGTGATTGTTCAAGCTCTTGCAGGGTCATCGAACCTACAGCTTCACTTGATCGATAATCAATGAAACCAGTTTCGATGAGTTGAAAAATAATTGAGTCTGCACCTAACTCATTAGACAGTTTAGCAAACTCCTCTAGCTCTTTCATGTTAGATTGCTGAATAACGATAGAGAGGCGAAGTAACGTATCTGAATTGTTTTTCTTTCGCAGCTGATTGAAATATTTGATATTTTCAACTACCTTATCAAATGTATTTATTCCGCGTATTTTAGAGTATGTCTCTTCGCTTGCCGCGTCCAGTGATACGTTAATCAGATTTATACGAGAGTCTATAAGCGGTTGAGCATATTTTTTTAAAAGAATACCGTTTGTGGTTGTATTTACCTGTGTGCCCTTGTCCCTTGCATAGCTGATTATGTCCGGTAGATCTTTACACATGAGAGGTTCGCCGTATCCATTTAACGTGATATATAACGGTTTCATCAATTCATAAAAATCCTTGAATTCATCCAATGTTGTATCTATTGGATTCTTTCTATTCTTGTCATGTTCACAATGCAGGCAATTCTGATTGCATCGGCTACTCGGTTCAAACTGTACATGAATAGGGCTGAGAAGTAATTTATCAGGCCTCAAGAGTGTTTGGACCAGAGAACTTATTTTTTTAGTATAATTAGGCATTAATATATTCTCCCAGGTGCTACTTGTTCATTTATTACCAGACATCAGTTCCTCAAAGACATTCTCTGCCTTGACAGGATATGATTCTGTAATAAACGATTTAGATAAATAATTATTAATGAAATCTCTATCTTCAGCAGGATGACATCCAGATACATTCTCTGAAAATAGTTTTACTCTTTTTGATTTATTCAGTATTGAAATTAAAGATTCTTCCCTCAGATTCCCAAATGAAACATGAATTGAGTTGCAAGGTAAAACATCGCCATAGGCAGTTATCGTAAAAAAATCCTTAAACGCGGGACATGCGTTATGAGAGTTGCCATAGATATCACGAGTTAAAAAAGGATATTTCTGATGCAGCTCGTATATTGTTTTCTTATCTTTATCAGTTGCGAGGTTGTCTATTTCGCCTTCCCATTGACCTACTGGAACAGAGAGTTTGAAGGCAAGCCTTATCTTGTTTTCAATGGCAAAATTAACAAGGCTCTTAAAACCGGACTGCTTAGTATAGTCCTTATAAACGACAACACTTATGGTTACGTCCATCCCAAGTTTCTTACAGAGGCTTAGTGTTTGTAGTGCATGTTCGTGTGACCCCTTCATTCTTCTGAAAGAATCGTGGTCTACAGGATTCCAGCTATCAATAGATATATTTAATTTGTCAATGCCTAGCGATAGGTATCCCCTTATCTTCTCATCAGTAAAATTATACCCATTTGTTGCAAGTGTGACATAGGTCATCTTCGGTTTGCATAATTTGACGAGCTCCTCAAACCTGGGATCAAGGTGTGACTCACCACCGATAAAATCAAACGCGATTATGCCAAGGTCTAAACATTGCTTAAAAATATCTCTTTTTTCTTCAAAGGATAGGGGACTCTTATCCGTTTTTGTGAAATTCTTCTCATAACAGTGTGTGCAGCTGAAATTGCATTCGTAATGTGTTGAAAACATAACACCACGGTACCTGCTGGAATTTAATAATTTCTGACGTAAACTTAGATATGCAGCCCTCATTATAAAGAGAGGTTTGTCTCTTATAACTCGTCGGTTTAGTAAGGCAATCCTTTTATCAATTTTTTGTAAAGCCGTTAAAATATTCATTATTCTTTCTGTAACTAAACACCGTATTTCCAGTTATGCAGGTACCTCTTTAACAGGTACCTCTTTAGTCAAAGGTTTTATAACAATCATGTTTAAAAATTCAAAAATACTTTTGAAAAATGAGAAACGAAGGCCGTATTTGCGCATAAAGACAAGATATATCAAAGCCGCGGTTCTCAGTACATATTTCGGTAGTGGTATTTTTATGTTTATAGCGTTAATCACTGAATCTGCAACTAATTGGTCCCGAAGATGATAAAGGCGATTAGAAGGTATATTTGTCATATTCACCAGATAATCCTTGCTTAAATCTACCTTAAACAATCTTTTGAGATACTCTTCTTCATCAGGTATTTTGTCACGGATCAAATCATAAAGTTTGGTCTTAGGGAAAGCGTTGGCAAAAAAGGCCGAATAAATAATCTTATTTTTAAGAACAAAATCACGTGTCTCTTTTATGGATTCTTCCGTTTCACCTAGGTAGCCAAAAATAAACCCGAAATTGACAACAATGCGGCTTTTCTTTAATGCATCAATATTTTGCTGGTACTTTTTCAGATCTAGTTCCTTGTCAATAACTTTTGCAACTGTCGGAGATGGTGATTCAATGCCAATACAGAGGTAACTGCAACCGGATTCATCTAGGTTTGTTATGGATTCCTCGTCAAGGAAATCTAAACGCGTTGAGATAGAAAATGAGAGATCTCTTTCTTTTAAGCATTTACAGATCTCTTTCATATGTTTTTTATTTACAGTAAATATATCATCGTTAAATGTGACATGCTTAAGTTGGAAATTGCTGATGAGGTAATCCAGAGAGTCTTTTAGATCAGGTATATCATAAAATCTGACTGGAGATTTCACTCCAGAATTATTACAGAACGTGCAGGTAAACGGACAACCACGTGAAGAGAGTATATTAATAGACGCAACATCCGGAGATTGTATATTACACTTCTCAATATATTTGCCCATATCAAATCTTTTATATGGGATTGAGTAGTCTGATAAGTTTCTTACCGGTTTTGCATCTACATTAGAGATTATATTTCCAACTTCATTTCTGTAGGAAAGTCCCTGGACTGCATCATAGTTATGGCTGCTCTCAATTTCCTTCACTAATTCTACTAAAGCAATTTCTCCTTCACCTTGTATGATAAAATCTGTCTTGGTATGTGCGAATATAAATCTTGGTCCCATAACAGTGATTTTGCCTCCAAGGACAACCTTGGAATCAGGGAAATTTTCCTTAATGGTTTCAATAATATCACGAACGTTTTGAAATGAAGTCAGTAAGCCTGTTATTGCAAAGAGTTCAGGAGCACCATCTTCTTTAACTTGTTTTATGAACTCGGAATTCTTCTCCCAGCCAATATGTAAATCGTAAAATGAGTATTGAACTTTTTCGTTTTCAAGCGCCGCAGCCAAATATCCGAGTGCCAGTGGGAAAAAACTATAAGCTTTTATAAACATTCTTGGATTAACGAGTGCGACTTCAATTTTGTTTTTCATTGTTTTACATTCTGTTTGCATGAAACATTTTCTATCAGATGGTAGATAGTATCAGTAAGATGTTCTCATATATTGTTTTCTGCATTGTTAAGCCCAACCATGTAGTTTGAAATAGCAAAGGGCCATATATTCGCGTATTACTAATTTAAATAAGCTAAGTCTTTCAAGTCTTGAGATTGGATCCAATTCATAGGGATTAGCCGAAATAACACGTGCATTTACCTCCTTCTTATCCAGGATCTTCCTAGTCCTGTATGTATGATATGAAGAAGTAACAAAAATAGAGTTATCGAAGTCAAATCTTGATTTAAATTTTTTCAGCAAATAAGTTATGTCATTGTATGTATTAATTGTTTCATCCTCAGTTAAAATATTTTCATCTGGAATTCCATACATGATCAATGTTTTCTTCATTGCTTCTGCAATAGAGATATCTATCCCTTTAGCCCTGATTCCACCTGCACAAATAATTTTATCTGCCAGTTTATTACGGTATAGCTCTAAACCCTTTCTGAGCCTGACCAAGGTACCAAAACCAGGCAAGCCATTGTCATAAATGCCAGCGGACAATATAACGATTACTTCGCTTTTCCTAGTTTTTTCATTTACTATAAGAGGTTTGTAAATTAGTTCTGTTAAAGGAGTAAAAAGAATTACAATAAGAAATAAATTGATACTTAAACATGCATATATAACAATTTTTCTAACTAGTTTATTTTTCACTGGTCAATCGTTAGGTTACATGGAATTACCATTGTTCAGAATAGTTACTCCTTTTTCTGAAAAATTAAAATCAAGAAATCCCAGTTTTTCTGCTTGCATTGCGTCTTTAAGATTTTCCTGTCTCTCCTCTTCGCAGTAGAACATAAAGTAACCGCCTCCTCCAGCACCGGCAATTTTGCCTCCTAAAGCTCCGTTTTGCATGGCAATCCCATAAATGCGGTCCAAATAATCATTAGTAATGTCTGGACTCATCTTCTTTTTTGAATTCCAAGCTTCATCCAAAAGACTGCCAAAACGCTTAAGGTTACCTTCTTCGAGAGATTCCTTAATTTGATAAGCGTTATTCTTGACCTCAGTCATTGCTTCAATCACAGAATTATCGTTGTCTTTAATTGAATCTTCCTGTTTCTGCAAAATTGTTGATGCTTGACGAGTCTTTTTTGTGAAAAAAAGTAATAGATTCTTTTCCAGACATTTCTTAACTTCCGTGTCTATCTGTATTGGATTAACAGATACATCTTTTTCTGAAAATTCAATTAAGTTTAATCCTCCATACGCAGCAGCATATTCGTCCTGTTTTCCAATCGGAAGGTTCAGAATTTCCCTTTGTATGAAATAAGCGTCCTCTGCGATCTGACGTTGATCCAAGTTTTCATTCTTTAATTTAGAACAGAGACGAACCATATTTACCGTTACTGCGCCTGAAGAACCAAGCCCACTTCCAGGAGGAATTTCTGATGCCGTAAAAAGATCAAATCCGTGGTATAAACGAAAATGCTTAATTACGGCACTGGGGATGTCAAATCCCTCGCCGAATTTCAGGCTGTAAAAATCATCCACCGAAAGCAGAGACTGAAAGTCAGATGAGATCATCTGTATCTTTTCGTCTTCACGTGGGTTGTAGAAACTGTAAAAATATTTGTTAATTGTAATGCTTACGACAGCACCACCATGCTCTTCATAAAAACCTGGTATATCAGTGCCGCCACCGCCAAAGCTGATTCGGACAGGAGTTCTGGTAATGATCATTCTGTTAAATGCTCCCTATTTTTTTATCAATAAGAGAATTAAAACACTTAGAAGCAAAAAGCAGAGTGCAGGTTTTAGAAATATAATTTTTCTTTTCGAGATCGTATGATTAAGATGCATTATATAACCCCTTTCAAAAACCTGGATTCGACTATTTATGTACAAAATTTCACGCATGATCATTTTCTTTATCCTGCCAACTCTTTAGAAACTGTTCATACGTTATGCTATTTTACTTTGTGCTTCTGTGTCCTGATTCTGTCTCTTCAAATATGTTTCAAAATGTTCTAATCGTTCTGGTGTGCCTATGTCATAAAATCTATCCTGTGTTACAAAACCAGCACATTTATGTCTGGCTATAAAGTCTGGTAAAATATCCTGTTCTAAGGAAATTTCTCTATCAGAAGGCACATTATCTAAAACCTCTTTATTCAATGCCAGAACTCCGGCATCCACGTATTGTAGGAGACTATTCCTGGTTTCCTTTTTATACTTTGTTACAATTCCTCTTTTATCAATTGAAACATTATTCGGCACTGAAGTATCTTCACTGTTATCATATAAAGCCATTAAGACGGTTTTATCTGCTTCAAGGAAATGCCGTTCCAATGATGAATAGCTTATTGGTAAAAAAGAATCACCATATATAAGAAAGAAACAATCTTCTAAATAGTTTTCTGCGTTTTTTAAAGCACCACCTGTACCAAGTGGTTTCTCTTCAAAAGAGTAGTTAATGCTCATACTCCTGGATTTACCATCACCAAAGTGGGTTTGTATCATTTCGCCCAGATAGCCAACACAAATAAGAATATTCGTTATATTGCAACTTTTCAGATACTTAAGCTGGTACTCAAGATATGGTTTTCCCATTACTGGAATCATAGGCTTTGGAGTTTTCAGGGTTAATGGCCTGAATCTTGTCCCTAACCCTCCAGCCAGAATTACAGCTTGCATAGGCATCGAATAAGCACAGATAATCAGTAAAATTTGTAACTTATGTAGCACCAAGTTACTAAAAACTATATATATCAATTGATAAGGATAGCTAAAATCATGCCGAAATTAGATATCGTGAGACCCTAAAAATACCCATTATAAGTGCCGTAAATATAAACACTTACATGAGTTGGTAGGAATGAAATGATTAGAGGAAAGTTGAGTCCAGTTTTTATACTGTTATGAAGTATAATATTTCAACAATATGTAGGAAAATGTTTCCACATTATTAAAAAGGATTTGTAGAAATAATACTTTTGCAATGATTCTCAGCGGGTAAGTACGGATTAAAGAACGTTAGAGGCGGAGGCAGGAGCAGAAGTTCTTATTCTTTTATAAGTGATCAATGGTTCAGACAAGATCCCATTTATCAAGTAACGTTTACTCACATATCGCTTTGATCTGTTCGAGATTTATCCTTGCGTCTTCATTATCCGGGTCAAGATCAATAGCTTTCTGAAAACACAAAGTTGCTTCTTTATTGTTGTCCTGCCTGGAATATACGAATCCGAGATTATTCAATACAGACGGATTATCAGGTTTAAGATTGAGGATATTATTGAAGATTTCTTCTGCCTCTTTGAATTTGTCTTGATGGCAATAAGCTTCACCAAGTTTAGCAAGTAATTCTAATCTTGATTTAGTCGGTACCATCTTATTTTCAATTAGCCTGTTGTAGAATCTGAAAATAAGTCTGTAATTTCCTGAACCGATTAAACACTCGCCCACGGTCAACAAATGTTCAATATTATATGGGTCTTTTGCTAACAACTGTTTTGAAATCTCTAAAGCAGAATGCCAATCCTGAGGATCTAGATTATTTGACAACACGTCTTCATTTGATTTATGAATTGATTTGTTCACTGTTTTATCAAAAAAAGCCATTAACTCTGTTAACTCCAAATCTGCGCGATATACAGGTATCAATCCACCCATGTTTGCTTCAAATGAATACTTAATTCGCGTAAGTTTTTCTAGTCCTTCAATGTCTGCCTTCCCTTCTGCAAAAACAATAACCTCAGGATGTCCTTTGTGGAAAACATTTTCTCGTTGTTGAACCAACTTAAAACTTTTGAACTTATATATACGATTCAGGAAGTCTAAATATGTTGGATTTTCCCGATTATATATATCAAGATAATCCTCGATATGAAGATTGTTTTCAATAGTAAAGTGGGTTCTGTCAGAGTATAAAAGAATATGGGGTGCCCAGCCACAAATAAGGATTTTGTCATCCTCTTTTGTGTTGCGTTTGATGTACTCGCCAATTTCGTTCCATAATTTGTAACCATTCACTAATGCCTGTCCATAAACTTTTCTCAAGAATTGGTATGGATCTTTTGAAAGGACATAATATTTAAAATCAGAACGAATTGCATCAACGAAAAGGAAGATAATTAATAGTGTACTAATAAGGGTAAAAGCAGTAATATGTCCTGCCTTTAATGAGCTTTTTATAATCTCGCTTAGTCCAAAACCAGCAAATATTGCCAGCCATGGAACCATGTTAAGCCAATAATGAGGGAATAGGGTTCCTCTCATGAACACGGTTAAAATTGACAGTCCGAGACACACAACCAAACCAAGATGTAAAAGTGAGAAACCCTGGTTGAGAATTACAATCAGGGCTGTCAAAGCTAAGAATGCAACAGGGAAGAGGGAACGCGAATTGTGTAATAATATTCGTTTCTTACCTTTAGGATCCTTTTCGTTTCGCACCAGTATCTTTGGGTAGAACTTGTTATATTTATTGGGATTGATTGCAGAGGGGAGATTAAACAACCATGTGGAGATTAAATATCCGCGGAATGAATTATGTCGAATTCCGTAATAGAGAATGGGTATTACGTTGGTAATGATAATACCACATATGAAGATCACATAATAAATTAATGAATGCCCTGTACCGGCTACCATAATAATAAAACCCGGCAAATATAATGCTGCAACCTGTTTAATTAAGATAGCGTATCCCAGAAGCATTCCGCCCATTAATATTAGCATATATGAGTTGTTTTCAGGCGCATTTAATAGACATAAAATACTTCCGAAGAGAGGTAATGGAATTAATTGCTCAAATGGGCCCCAATTCCCTTCCAGTCTAGGACTGACAATATAAAGAGAAAACAGCATACATCCAATAACCGCCGGTAGCAGACCAAATATATGTAATAAAACCCAGAACAGAAGGAGTGAGGTGGTTGAAGAATAAATACACATAATCCAGTAAAAAGCTTTTGTATTATACTTGCTCCATATACCTTGCATAAAAAAAATATGGAGGAAATGGCCTATGGCAAGATTGCAGGTGTCTTTATACAGGACATGGTCGCCTCTCTTACTTCGGTCAACCCAGTACATAATAGATGCCAGATCGTGGCCGTAGACACCATTCAGAAATGGTATCCATGTGATTATGCCAAAAGTAAATATTAGAAAAGCGCAATAATATTCCATAATAATCTATTGGGAATTGTGCAAACAAAAAATGGTTGTAATGTCTTTATAATCAAAAGCTATCCTAAAGAAAATCAATAGCAGAGTTCACTCGATATCTTTGCAGTTGATTAGAGATTTGATATAAAGAATGAGTCCCTCTGTAATGTTTTATTTTGTACAATAATCATTGACAATAATCAGAATTGTATGTTTTTCTATAATATGTCAGAGGTAATTTGTGTGTTGATATCTTTTCTGTTGTTTTCAATTTCTCTATTAAGAAAGGTTATTTCTTGTGCCAGGTTTTTTGAAATATCTGTAAGGCCGGAGATTACCATCGCAAAATGGATGTTAATTACCAGCAGAGAAACTAGTATGAAAAGGTAGACAATTTCCATCCATGAATCTATTCCCAATAGTTTCATAGACAAATCAATTGCTCCGGGCCAGAACATAAGAACCAGGAATCCAAGTCCGAAAACAAGCCAAATCCAGGAAGCACCGGTTTTAAACTTGCTGCCATAGATCAACCTGATTATCAAGCAAAACATGATTATTGATAATAACCTGATTATTATTTGTTTTGATTCCATGTGCACTGACTATACCTGATGGTAATGTCTCCTAATTGGTGATACAAAGTTAAGGAAATTAATGAAATAACTATACACCAGATGAAATTATCGGTTTAAAATTTTTTTGCACATACGCCAAACTATTCAATTCCTCTGAATCTTTATATATTTTCTTCTTCCGTAAAACAGTGATCAAGATGGAGATTAACATTTGAATTACATATATTACAGTTTTAAACCCTGTTGTCATAGACGTTCCACTCATTCGATCATACATAATTACGGGGACCTCTTTTACCTTGAATCCAGCGTAGATGAGTGTTATTATTGTATCTGCATCAGGGTAGTCATAGGGGAAATTTTCAACTTTAGAGAAGAAGTTGAAGACTTTACGATTTAGAACCTGAAAGCCCGAAGTAGAGTCACTTATCTTCTGCCTTGTAATCAGGCTTGCTATTTTTGAGAAAAGCTTGATTCCCAATTTTCTTGAAATAGGCACATCATAGCTTCCTCCTTTTAGAAAACGTGACCCAATAACAACATCTGATTCTGAAGATAATAACTCCTCTATCATAGGCTTAATATACTTTGGGTCGTGTTGGCCGTCTCCGTCAATTTGTACTACAATGTCATATCCGCTTCTGACCGCGTATTTATAACCAGTCTGTATCGCTACGCCATACCCCATGTTAAAAGGATGTACCAATGAATCGTAGCCATTAAAAGAGATAATTTCCTCAGTTCTATCCTTTGAGCCGTCTATTATCATCAGGACATCAATGCCATGAGCATATTTTTCAAGTCCCTGCAATACTCTTACTATGTTTGCTTCTTCTCTGTATGAAGGAACAATTATTAATACTTTTAATTCATCCATAAGCCACCATCCTTCTCATAATTAATAGAAATAATTACATACTATATGTTCCGTAAAATATCTGCTTAATATGATAATTCTAAGTTTTTTGATAACGGTTTAGTTGTATGAAGATGCGTGAAATTGTTCGCATCTGATAATATGTCTTCTGTAAAATATGATCCTATTTTGTTCACATCTTTTACTGATGGATCTTTACATGTTTTGCAATAATCAGGAGGGTTTCCTGTGAGCAACTTATGTCTTGTGTCTGCATACCAATCATTATTCCAGATATCCATAAATTTGTTATTAACAATATCTCCATCGAAATTAATTCCCGTATTAGATGGGCAGGGCATAATGCCATCAATGCCTAATATAGCGTGATTCCATAAGAATCGACATTTGTTCCATGCTTCCGGACTTACATCGTTTTCTGTATCACTATTTGATTCCATTGAGAAGTATTCCGGCTTGAATAGTGGCATTTTATAATTCTTGGCAACTATTTCTGCTTTCTGTAGATAAGTATTGCATTCTTCCTTATGAAAAAATAGACTTTCATCGATCAGCTCATTACTGTTCACTGTCAAATGAGAACAAGCAACTCCCCGACAGCCTATTTCTTTTGCTAACTCGATAATATCTGGTAGTTCATGAATGTTTCTCTTCATAAGAATTGGATTCAACCAGATGTCAGGGTACTGATTATTATTTTCTTTTTTAAGTTTACTAAGATATTTTATGTTTCCACATACAGTCTCAAAGTTTGCTCCTTGACGAATTGATTCGAAAGTCTGTTTTGTTGAACCTCCAAAACTTATGTGAATTTCACTAGAACACCCTAATATCTTTTTTGAAATTTGAGGAGTAAGGAGCATCCCATTAGTTATGAACTCAACTATGATTTTTTTCTCTCTACATATGTCTAATATTAACAAAATATCAGGATTTAATAATGGTTCCGCTTCTCCGGCAAGATTTATAACCTTCAGTCTATTCAAATCAATGCCGTTAAGTATTGTGTTAAAGTCATTTGCCGTTAAATATTTTTTTGCATCATTTTTGTCTATATAATTCAGACTCCCTCTACACATAATGCACTTTATATTACAATATGTTGTAAGCTCCACATTCAGTCTCTCCGGGCATGGAACTTTTCTCGTTAAGATGTCTATGTGGTTGTTGTTTATATAGATCATTTCATCTCCAGATCATTATATCGATTAATTACAAATTTCTAACTCTGCAAGGCTTTTGTCTTCATTATGTGAAGAAGTGATATCTTTCTTACCTAGTTGTGAAATAATTGTGCCTATACTTTCTATCTGCTTATTCAGACTGTAGTTCGTTGCAATAAAGTTTCTATATTCAGAAGGATTATAGCAGGTTTCAGTTGTGATTCTGACAAAGCCAGGGATCGTATTCCATAAATATTTGTCAGGGTAAATGTTTTTTGCTCCAACAAAATTATGAATGAGAGGTTTCAGCCCTCTCGCCATTGCTTCCATAATTCCAACAGGATGACCTTCAAGGACACTTGTACAGACAATGTATTGTTTATCTTCAAGCCAGGTATTAATATCCTTTATCCACCCGTCCATCTGGATATTATTCACCAGACCCATCTCCTGGATCATCTGAGCAAAGTAGAGTTGGTATCTGGTATCCTGAAAGGTACCGGCAACAAACAGCTTGTATTCTCTGTCCAATTTAACGAGCTCTCTAAAGGCGTGCAAAAGTAGTAAAGGCCCTTTCTTATGATTGATGCTACCAACAAAGGCAAGATTCTTACCTATATCCCTTTCGTTAAAGGAAAACTTGTTCATGTCTATTCCATTAGGAATAACATGAATACCTCTAACTCTCTGTAAAAGTTTTGGTACTTGTTGTACAACAATATCTTTAATGTGTTCTGCGACAAATATCAGATCATTGATGTTATTCCAGTTTATATTATTTGCAAAGCCTTCAAAAGCTTCATAACTATGTAAACGACAAATTGTATGTTTGTCCTTGAGGATGTCTTCAGGGTGGTTGGTAAGATTTATTGTTAACTCATTTGCCCACTCTAGCCAGACAATGTCAGCCCATTTGATTGTAGAATCAACTTCCTGTATATTTGTGCTGTAGCATGTTTTTACCTCATATTTGGCCTGAAGAAAGTCGACAATGTCTCCTAAAAACGACTCCATTCCTGCAGGGCAGATAACAGCGACCTTAGATTTGTTCTTATTGGCAGAACGTACTTTTGCGAGAATATTTGATACCTCTTTGTCAGTTGGATCGTTTTCAATTATTTTTTCTAAAAGTGGTACTACCATGTGCGCCTGGTCCAGAGTGTTTAGTAATTCCGCATAGTTAATTATGGCGTCTTTATAAAAAGGATCTATTTCTAATGATTTTATGAAATAATCTATTGCACCTATTGGATCATTTTTCTGAAAGGAAATTGCACCCAGATTATTATAAGCTTCCTTGCAATTCTGGTCATTCTCTATTAATGAGAGAAAGAGTTGTTCTGCTTCTAAGATATTGCCACTTGCAAAAAGCTCTTCAGCTTCATTTAGCTTATTATTCATTAAGTATTAGATGAAAGAGGATGACAGATATCATCCAGAATTTGTTTGATTTCTATGTCATCCGGGTTTTGTTCTATAACATGCTCCAGCAAAGGAACCGCTATAGATAGTTGATCTAAAGATCTGAGTAAGTTAGTATAATTTATAACGGTGTCTCTGCAAAGGGGGTCTATTTCCAGAGATTTGGTAAAGTAATCAATGGCTTTCTCATTATCATTCTTTTGAAAAGCGATTACGCCAAGGTTATTGTAGGCTTCCTTACAATCAGAGTCAGACTCAACAAGAGACAAAAAACACTCTTCAGCCTCATCAATCTTGCCTTCAGTAAATAAAGTCTCGCCTGCATTCAATGTCTTTCCCATTTTTGTTCTCCTTGAAAATTAAAGGTTGACGGTTAGTGTATTGAGTAACAGTCTGTCTCCTGTGGGAGAGTCAACTCTTCCTCATATGTTTTATCGCAGTCCAGGCAGGTGCTGTCTTCATCGTGTAATTCTTTAGTACTATTACAGTCACATTCAAGGCAGCAGATACCATCTGCAAACTTTTTGTATTGTTTGTTACAACTACTGCAGGTCGCAGTATCGTTGTGAAAACAGAGACGGTTACTGCATTCACAGACCCAACCGGTAACTTTTGCTGGATTTCCAAGTACCAGAGCATGGTTTGGTACATCTTTTGTCACTACTGCTCCTGCTCCGATAAAGGCGTATGATCCTATAGTATTTCCACACACGATTGTTGAATTGGCACCAATAGTAGCTCCCTTCTTAACAAGTGTATTTTGGAACTCATGTTTTTTGGAAATATGACTGCGCGGGTTTATAACATTTGTAAATACCATTGATGGGCCGCAGAATACATCATCTTCCAATGTCACTCCGGAATATACAGAGACATTATTTTGTATCTTTACATTGTTGCCAATTTTTACACTGGGAGAGATTACTACATTCTGTCCTATGTTGCAGCTAGTTCCTATTTGTGCTCCTGACATTATGTGGCTGAACTGCCATATTTTTGTTCCATCTCCTACCAGACTTGAATTCTCCACAATGGCAGTCTCATGAGCGAAGAATGATTGAAGTCGTTTATTTCCGTTAAGGTTTACAGCAGTGCCGTGGTCTTTTAAAGAATCCTGACAAGCATTCAAAACCCTTAAAACTTTGATTCCGTTGATACCGTCTGAATTTGGTGTTGTGTCTGTTACTATACAACTCAAGAAATGTTCGCATTCGGCTTTAAGTGGTTCGCTATTCTCAAGAGGTACAAAAGCGATTCCATCTTTTCGCGGAACTGGTTGGCGATTGATCCAGTCAACTCCCTTATCGTGAATTTGTAATTTGCCATCAGCAAGAGTATCATCAAACAGAGCCATTTTCTTGTCACCGACGATTATCAGTTTCTGTTCTTTGTCCGGGTGTAGCCAACTTACGAATATATGACCTTTGACACCACTCTTAAATGAAAGCATTGTCATTGTTACGTCAGTAATGTCCTGATTCAGGTAATTACCTCCCTGGGCGATAACCTGACAGGGCATTTCTTCCAATAAGTAAAGGATGGCTGATATGTCATGCGGAGCAAAACTCCATAATATATTCTCTTCGCTTCGTATCTTACCAAGATTCAGACGATTAGAATATATGTAGTTAATTTTTCCAAGTTCACCTGAATTTATTATTTCCTTCAATTTTATTATTGCAGGGTGATAGAGAAGTATGTGTCCTATCATTAATTTCAGATTTTTATTCTGAGACAATTGTTGAAGTTCTTCTGCTTCGTTTACAAATAAAGCCAGAGGCTTTTCTACAAAAACATGTTTGTTTGCCAACAATGACATTTTTGCCATTTTGAAATGTGTTTCTGCCGGTGTGGCAATGGCAACTGCATCAATATCGGAATCTTTAAGTACGTTTTGTAAAGAACACTCAATATTTACATCAGGATATTTTTCCTGAAATGAACTGAGGGTGTCTGGATTGCTATCACAAATAGTATGCAGCACGCCTATTTCATTGAAATTGCGAACTAAGTTTTTTCCCCAATATCCTGATCCTATTACCGCAATGTTAGTCATTTTGCTTTATAATGTTTTAAATGTTATTATCGTCTAACTCACCAAGCATTTTTCTAGCCTGACGATGGTCAGGATCTAGATCTAGAGCGTTTTTCAGGCAAGATTTTGCTTTTTCATTATCATTCTTCTTTCGATAGCATATTCCAAGTATAAACATTGCTTCAGCATTAGAATTGTCATTATTTTGAAAACGTTCTATGAATGAAATAGCCTCATCTGTTCTTTCCAGATTAAAAAGTAATTTTCCTAGATTGAATAGAGTATCTGGATGATCACTATCTATATCCAGTGCTTTTGAAAAAAATAATTCGGCTTCATAATAAGTGCCTTCGAGGTAATATATGATTCCCAGATTACAATAGTGTTCTGCGATATTTGGTTCCAATTCTATTAGTTTCTGCAGATTTTTGATTGCCTCATTTGTTCTTTGTTGAGCCGCTTGCAGAATTCCAAGATTATGGTAACTCTGTGGATAAAGGGGGTTTAATTCAATTGCCTCTAAGAAGTTTTTTTCAGCTTCTTGCATTTCTCCCGCTTTAGCTAATCGTGTACCCGTCTCATTCAGTAAAATTACTGGCTCTTCTTCTAAAAAACCAGGATTTGTTATGATATTTTCTGCGGTGTCCATAAAAGCTCCTTTATCGTCTTCAATTAAGATTTCCTCTAAAATTATGTGTATTGTCGTATCTAGCATGCTGAGTTACATTGCCATTTTTCTCGTAACGCGTGAAAAGTTGATGTAGCTTTTTATAAATTTTCAATATTTCATTGCTTACAATAGTATTAACTCTCTGCTCAACCGGTTGATTCCATGATTTCATGTATTCTCGTGACATATTCCTGATTCCAACATGTTTAGTATGGAGTTGATAGCGAGTAAATGAATCTTGAGAGGTATTATTGAAGTCATTTTCAAATTTTACAAAATCTGTAGATCTGTGCAGATCCGCTAATATCTGGTAAGTATCCCAGCTGTCAGATCTCGAAACTAAAGTTAATAGTCTGCTTGTTTCTAAGTGTGTAATTTTAAGTATTGGTTTTCTTGTTTCAGTTTGTCGTACAATCTCCATTGGTATGATACCATTCCAATCTTTTGAGAAGCCTTCTACAATGTATTCTTTTCCTTCAACGTCTCTCAGTTGGTACCAAACGTGTGCCTTTGCAACCTGATGTCTATCTATTACCCATCCCCAGACAATCTCAGCATTTTCAAGAGTGGGGGGGAGGTGAGAGAAAAAAAGAAAGACTGCATCTTCGCAGTCACCTTGCTCAAGCCTGGAAGTTTCAATAGGTGTTTGCCATATGTCGGTTTTAGGTGCTTCTGGAGCGTATTTGATATTAAAAGCGATGTCCCTATATCCTTCGTATATATGACTGCCGTTTGTAAATGTCTCTTCACACCATTTTTTGTATAAAATGTTATCATGTCGATCTTCAACATATTCTAGATCAGGACATTCATCCAATACCGGCTTATAACTAGGAGTAGAGTCGGAACCCGACCAGTGTAGTGGCTCCACAACATGCTCCGTACATTCATTATCAAGTGCAAGTGATAAATTAATCATATTAAGTATTATTGAAGTACAAACCATTCCGGTGATCTTTGGGATATCTATAGTCTTCATACCTATATCCTTTAAGAATCCAAAATACTCTGATAATAACAAATTTTCTGTGTGACGTTATGTGGTTCAAATTAATTGTCTTTATCACAGAAGCTTAAAATTAAAAGAAACTGTACTGTAAAAAAGCAAATGAGATGCCTAACGTATATTATTAATTATAGTATAGTGAGGCTCTAAAGATAGTGTTCTAAGTGTTTGAAAAATAAGAGCTTATAGATGTGAGTATTCATAATTTATTTCTATTAGTTTATCTGGGTTTTGTGTTAATACTACTTTGTATAAATTATATGCATTACTTTCAGGAAAAAAATTCCACAGAGAGTAGAACGGGCAAGGAGAGAAGGAATCTGAATAAGTTGGAGTGTTAACAACCTAATAACTCAATGTAACAATTGAGATGTTTACAAGATAGCATGTCACAGAAAGGCTTGAGAAAATGTTAAGAGAGGGACTCCTTCTATACTTAAAGCGCTGAGTTAGTAAAATCAATAAAGTCAATTACTCCGGATGAAGATGACTGTGCGTTTTCTTCTTTGATCTTCAAAAAAACTTCTTCCCTGTATATAGACAATTCTTTTGGCGCATTAATGCCTATTTTGATATTATTTTTATTAATCTCTATAACTGAGATTTGTACATTCTCGTCTACTATGATGCTTTCTCCTAACTTCCTTGTTAGTATGAGCATTTATCACCTTCCTGGTTATATGACTTGAATTTCGTATTTTTTACTATCTAATTATTTGCATCATCAATTACGTAATAGTGTATTGGGTATTTCTCATCATACAGGATGAGTTGTTTTGCTATCTTCTTTTCCGGGTTATAAATAATCGGAGCTCTCAAATTAGTTCTGATTGACGTCAATGTTTGTGGTACAACCATGAGTGTCAGGACAAGGGCTTCATCAAGACTTTTCAAGTTGATATCATCAAGGTCAAGGCTTTGTAAATTAATAGAATAATTTTCGTCTACAGAGAACGGAGACACAACAGGAAATGCCAGATTCGGCTTGTTAATAGATTGAAGCCAGAATGTTGGAAATATTGACTCATTCTCAACGAGAAGATATTGTCTGCAATCATCAAATCCCAGAATCGGTTTTGTAAAATGAATTACTTCCTCATCTTTAACTTTGACTTCACCGAATAGACGTGTTTTTAGTAACATGGTTCTCTTTAATAGATTTCAAAGTAATTAATGATCTAAAATATTATCTGAAATCTACACCTTTATAAAAAAATTGAAATTATAACTCTCCGTCCATTATGTTGAAGACGGAGGAGAGACGAATTAATTATCATTTAGTTACATGTGACGCATACGAATTTAATATTATATATAGTTCAAGATAGAAGTCTTGAAAATATATGAACCGGACGACAGTGATGCCTCAAAGATGCTTTGCTGTTCTGTAAGTTTCAAGACGAGTTCCGCTATGTCTGCACTTTCTGCCGATGCTAATACTTCCTGGAGTGAAAGTCTTGTATCTGCGATCCTGTTACCTGTCAATTCTAAAGTACTGGAGATGCCACCAGCTTTCGCTATAGAGTTTAGAATCTTCTTTGATGCGACATCAAGATTGTCTAATTCATCTCTGGCAAATGTAACTGCTCCGTCCGCCAGGTTATCTCGTATGTTTATAATCGTGTCGAAAACTCTTGATTGCACAAATACTTCGTCTCCTGTAAGGTTTACTATAGTATTTGTATTTGGTCCGACATTGTATTCAACATTTTCACGGTTTCCTTTATAGCTCACCAATGAAATATTTCCATTGGAATCACGTGATGCTACAAATGGTATGGTTGTTGTTTCTGTACCGGCAAAGGTATAACGTCCTAACCGTTCAGCATTTGCACTTTGCATTATTGTTTCTAACAGTTGGTTTATTTCATTTGCTATTATTGTTCTCCCATTCTGATCAGTTGAATCACTAACACCTTGCATTGTTAATTCTGTTATTCTCTGCACTATATCAGATGTATTTTGAAGAGCTGCAGAACTAAAATCTAAAGATTGAGTCGCTGTCTGAATGTTTGATGCATATTGATCCAGCCTGAGATCTTCTGATCTTAAACTTAGAATTTTTCTGGCACCTGCAGGGTCATCGGAAGCGCGGTTCACTTTCTTTCCGGTTGAAATCTGCTCCTGAAGTCTGCTCATGTTAGCGGTGCTCTTCTGAACATTTGCAAGTGTTGTACTTATAAACGTTTCGAGATTTACTCTTGTAGCCATTTTAGTAAAGTTCCTTTTTTGTTATATTCGCATAAGTATATCGCTTACTTCCTTTACAGTCGTAATATATTTAGCTGAAGCCTGAAATGCTTGTTGGAATCTGATAGTATTGATCATCTCCTCTTCGATAGAAACACCTGATATTTCCTGCCTTCTATTCTCCAAATTAGTAAGTAATGATTCGAAGCTGTTCTTTTCGCTTTCCCTTTCTGAAGTTTCAATACCAAGCTGAGCAACAGAACCATGCAAAAAATCGTTGAAAGTTGAACTATTTGTTAGTTTTTGATTTTGCAGATCTACCAGTCTTAAAACATTTGTATTATCTCCAGGTGAACTTGTTGAAGCAGCAGCAATTCTCGTTACGTCATCAATAATATATTGTGACACTCCAATAGAAGAAGCATCGTTTCCGCTAAAGAAAGTGTTTAAACCTAAAGCGCTGAGTACGTTACTTGTATCAGGATCACTTGTAACATCAACTGTCAGTTTGTTTCCTACAGCAATAGCGCCATTATCAAAATTTATGGATACTCCGTCAGTTATTTGCAAGTAACTTCCGATAGCATACGATGATCCTACATCAAGATTTGCTAAAATTTTGCCTGAAGCATCTGTGACCCTGATCAGGGCTGATCCTGTTCCTATGTCGCCAGTTCCGGCATTTACAACACTCAGTGTGAAGATATCATTATCGCTGCCTGAATAGTGTCCAGAAAGAGCAGTTACAGAAGAACCTATACTGCCAGGATTTGTGTCAAGCTCATTTGTGAAATTATATATATATCCGCTGTCTGAGGTAATAGTCATAACGCCATTGGTGACACTGGCATTAACGTTCGTAATACCATTAATTTTTGCTGAGAGCGTAGTGAGAGTTTCATCTGCAGCAATACTTATGCTGGATTTTGTAATTGCATTTGATGAGTCTGTAACAGTTATATACAAGGTGCCATCTGTTATATTGCTCGCTACTGCACCTGCATTAGTATATGCACCACTAACCGTTAGTTGAGTATTACTGTCAACTGACGTAACTTTATAATAATTACCGTCGGCGAGTTTTATCCAGTCATTTGCTTTTACATTGCCGGTAAATGTTGTGCCAGACCCTGTTACAGTAGTTGTGCCATCACCATTGTCTGAGCTTGTTACTGTGCCGGTCGTATATGTATTGATTGATGGTGCGTAAGGAAGTCCTGTGTCTGCCGTTAATAATGCACTGGCACTGTTTACAGCATTTGTGCTGGTCAATGTGGTAAAACCTCCGCTCAGCCCAACACCTTCACTATGGAGGTTGTTGACTTGTTGTATAAAGCTGGCAGCAAGGGTATCGATATCGTTCATGTATTTAGGTATTGTTGTATTTTGCATAGTCAATAGGCCCTTTATAGAACCACCTGTTAGGTTGGAAGTTGCTATTCCATGAATCTTGGCTACTCCCTCACCTGCAAGTGACGTTGTGACTGTTTCTGTTTGATTACCATGTACAACTAAAGTACCTCCTAAAAGAATATCTACCGAACTGTTATCAGTATTTGATATTATTTTGAGATCACCTAATTCGCTTAATCGGGTAATCAGTTGATCTCTCTTGTCCAACATGTCATTTGCAGTCGCGTTGCTAGCACCCAATTCGATGTCGTTTATTCTTCTGTTTAAAAATGCAATCTCACTTGTAATACTGTTCAAAGTAGAAACTTTTGATTCAATTCTCTGGCTGACATTGACCTTTAGGTTTGTAAATTGCTCAGCCAGTGAACGAAAACTATGTGTTACCAGGTTTTGTGCATCTTGTAATAGTTGGTACCTCGTACTAACAAGTTCAGGATTTGTTGACACATCTTGCAAACTCGTAAAGAACTTTCCCAACATGCCGTTTAAACTAGACTCGGACAATTCATTGTAAATGGCTTCAATATTTTTAAGAGTTTCACTTTGTACTGAAGAATCTCCAAGAAAGGAAGAGAAGTCATTTATTTGATTGTTCAGTAATTCATCCTTAATTCTCAGTATTGTATCTATCGTTACACCTGCACCGACTGGGCCAAATATATTACTGTCAGGTGTTCTGGCAGTAATATTAACTCTTTGCCTGCTATACCCTGGAGTATTAGCATTCGCAATATTATGCCCAATTGTTTGCATGGCACTTTGTGCAGTAAGGAGACCGGATAGTCCTATCGAAATGTCTGAACTCATATTATTCTTTCTATAATAACGTTTTAACTATTTAGGCGCTTACCTCGAACATTAATCTATGTAATTCGGGTTTACTGAATTTACCTGATTGCTGATATGTATTATCACTCAATGATTCAGTACATATTGACTTTATAAGATTATTTATATACTCAAGTGAGTATTTTGTAAGTGTTGTATTGGACTTATTAACTTCTTCGACTTTTGTAATTATTTCCACTATAACATCGTATTGATCTTTCACGCGACTTTTATACGGCTCTTTTAGCTGTTCAATCAAATCACTGAGTTTAGTAGAGTCACTATCGTATCCCAGCTCTTTGTATATTGTCTCCAATATATATCTTCTTTTTTCCTCAAGAAGGAGTATCGTTTCTGCAAGGTTGCGCTCTTGATAAATTACAGACTCAAGCTTGTCAATATCCCCAGAAATTATGTGTTCCTGCTTACTCTGTGCGGCAACGAAGATGTCCTTATAGGTAAGAATCATTTTGTCCAATGTTTCTGAAAGACTTTGAAGAAGATTTTTCATGATATTTTATTCCATATTTAATAAATTACAGTTTTTTTTGTTCTCTTTGCAGTTGCTTCGCAAGTACTTTTGCAAGGCCCAGTCCACCATTACTTGCCATCTCTTCTGAAAGTGATGAATGCATAAGACCTTCATATATATTGGTTGCACTATTCTTCTCAAATAAATCGGACTTGGGTACTGTTTTCCACATCGCCTTGAGTACCATATTTAATAGTACTGCTTCAAAATCTTGAGCTGCCTTTTGGACCTCTTGAGAATTTTTTAAATTACTTTTCAATCCACCTATTGAGTTCTCTGTTTTCGCATTATTTACCATGAACTCACTGTTGAACGGTATTTCCATAATATTTCTCTGTGATTAAATTACATAATTATAAGTTCAGCATGAAGTGCCCCTGCTGCATGTATGGCCTGGAAGATAGCCATAAGATCTCTTGGCGTAACTCCAAGTACATTTAATGCTCGAGCTATTTCAGATATACTTACACCATCAGGTATTATATGTAGTTTTGCTTCCTCTTCTTCGACATCAATGGTAGTACGATCAAGCTCTTTGGTAGTTGCGCTGTCCGGGGCGAATGAACCGGGCTGAGATGCTTCAGTCTTTTCGCTAATTGTAATTGTAAGGCTGCCATGTGCAACAGCAACAGTAGAAATCTTTACATTTTCTCCGGCAACAATTGTCCCTGTTCTTTCGTTGATAACTACTCTGGCAATAGCATCAGGAGTAATCGGTAATTCCTCAATTTTAGAAATAAATTGAGTGACCATTTTCATGTTTCTGTATTCCAGCGGTGGTTTAACCTCCACTTCCGCAGCACTTACTGCCTGAGCAGAATCAGGATATATTGCGTTGATAACATCCATTAGGCGTGTTGCGGTTGTAAAATCAGTATCTTTTAAGGTCAACCGGATATTGTTTTCTTTGAAGAGATGAACAGGTATTTCCTTTTCAACCATAGCACCTCCAGGTATGTTGGCAGTTGTTGATACATTTTTTCTCTTGTCAGCGGCTTTTCCGCCAACATTAAAACCACCTCCGAGAGATAGAGGCCCCTGTGCTACTGCGTAGACCTCGTTGTCAATACCCTGAAGAGTTGTGTGTACTAAAACGCCACCTTCCAGGCTTTTTGAATCGCCAATTGACGAGACAAGAACATCCATCCTATCGCCAGGTTTAGCAAAAGGGCGAATATTTGCTGTTATCAGAACAGCTGCAATATTTTTTGAAATAAAATCAGCAGGCGTTACTATCGCGCCAAGCTTCTCGAATACATTCTTTGCCAATTGTGTGGTGAAGGTAAATGATTGTTTATCTCCTGATCCCATTAAACCAATTACGAGCCCATAGCCGAATAAATAGTTTTCACGCATGCCCTGGACATTTGCGACATCCTTAATACGTGTGGTTACGCTTCCCTGTGCAGGGGTAAATGTCGAAAATATTAATGTAATAATTAATACAAGAGCATAAAATTTAGATCGAAGCATAAATTTATTCCTTTAATTCTGATTAAATGAATATTGCATTAAAGAATTCGTTTATATAAAAAAGCAATAATTGTACCAAAGCTAAATTTATTTTAATCAATAATAAGTACTAGTAACAAAAGAACTTACGTAATCGAAAATAAACCTACGACTTGTGGATAATGAAATAGTAGACAATTATTACACATGGTGTACAGTTTTTTCCTATTGATAGATTATCAATGTGGCTATAAAAGAAGGGAGGGTGGATAAATCCAACCTCCCTTCTTTTGAGAAATACAATAATAAGTTATGTCAATTTATGGTTTAGAAAGGCCAGAGCGCTTCTTTGATTCTGTAGAACCAGCCTTTAGATCCTGCACTGGTAAGCCAACCCTTACCGGTAAGTCCAAAAAGTACATTAGACATCTTACTTGATAGTATAGTATTGTCTGTTGCTATATCTATAGGTCTGGCGATGCCTGTGAGTGTTAGGGTATATTTTTCCTTGTTTACTGCTATATCCCTCTTCCCTTCAAGGGCAAGATTGCCGTTGTCGAGCACCTCAACTACCATCGCAGTAATCGTTACAGAGACAGATTTGTCAACATCATTAGAGCCTCCGCCTGAAAATGCTCCGGTATACTCAGTTGAGAATGTGTTAGCAGCTCTACTGTCCTGTATCTTCGCATTACGCCCGCTTGTTAGTGCATGTCGAAGACCGGTCACGAAATTATCATTGTCAATGGAACCTGAAGATGAACTACTATTATCGGTAGAATTTGTTTCAGTATTTAGAATATTAGCTGTTTCTGTGACAGTTACTGTGATAATATCACCGACCCTTTTACCTCTGTTGTCATCAAAAAGATTATAGTTTACTGTTACTCTCTTCTTCCATAGTGAGTCAGCGCTGACGCTGTTACATATTATAGAAAGAGCGCTTATTACTATAAGAAAGTTTAAGATTGTTATTTTTTGTAGTCTTGTCATGAATATCCCTTATGTAGTGACGTAATAGTCAGTATACGACTTGAACGCTGTCTGAATTTACAATTGTGCCATAAAGCATTTTTTTTGAATTCACATTTTTAACCCTTATAACCTCGCCTTTATATCCTGTCTGTTGTGCCAGCCCTTTAGTTACGATCTTAAATCCACTTTTCTGAACAATTAACTTCACTAAACTACCCTGACTTATTGTTGGAGGGATCTCCACCATGTGATCGGTAAGTATAGTGTTGGCCAATACCGGTGCAGTAGTCGTCATGCCCTTCAAATCGTCAATGCTGGAGAATGCTACACCACGCATTCTTGTAGTATCTCTTCTAGCAATGTATATGTTTTCCCTCGTTATCTGTTGCTTGCGGCGCATTTTCCTCTTTGCAATAGCGACAAATTCAAACACCCTTACATTAAAATAAACCGGAACTTTGAAAAAGCGTTTGCCCTCTGAAGATGCGCTGACAACTAACTCTATTTTACCTCTATCTTTACTGGTATCTATAAGAGTAATGTTAAGATCAATTTTGTCCCTTCTTTTTGGTACCCACTGGTTAGCCGGAATTCTTCCCAACTCTACAGTTGTCTCTCTGTCATCCATTGGCAGAAAGTCTAGTAAATATTCTTTTGCTTTCTGTGCAATTTCAAAACCTTTGATTTTTGATGATTCAACAGAAACTAAAGACGATTTGGTATCAGTAAAGGTTACATCTGATACATTTATATTTGCAGATTTGAGACGCATTGTTATGAAACTCTTATTAATTCGTCTTGTGCTGTTTGCTCCGGGCGCATTTCCAATTACAATGCTTTCAACCTCGTTCACCAAATCTGCATCGACACCAGTGACAGTTGATATATCTTTAATAGTTATTTCATCGTCTTCCAGGATGACTTTGTCCTTTAAGCTTATTTCAATTTTGCCTGCAATTACATTAGGCAAAAATGTAAGTATCATTAATAGTGAAAACATTGTCATTCTTATTATCATTGATATACTCCTGAAAAAGAAATATTTTAAAAATATGGCTATTTTGCTTATTAATTAAACAATGCGGTTTGTCGCCTGTAACATATCATCACTAGCCTTAATAGCTTTTGCGCTTGTTTCGTAAGCTCTTTGTGCGACAATGAGGTTTACCAATTCTGTAACAACCTCAACGTTTGAGCTCTCTCTAAATCCCTGTAAGATTTCTCCAATGCCATTCTGACCAGCAGTTCCTGCTGTTGGAGTGCCGGATGCGGTTGTTTCTCTATAAAGATTTTTCCCCAGACTTTCAAGTCCAGCAGGATTTGCAAATGTAGCAAGTGTAACAGAGCCTGCAGCTGTAGTACTTCCATCCGCGGCCTGGGTAGAGATTGTACCATCGGACCCAATGCTAATACTTACCGCGGTAGCCGGAATAGTAATTGCCGGCTCTAGCGCCAGACCTTCTGAATTAACAATTGCACCGGTGCTGCTCAGTTGGAAGGTTCCATCTCGTGAGTAGACAACGGTTCCATCCGGATGTGTTATTTGGAAAAAACCTGCACCCTGTATTGCCCAATCAAGAGATCTGCCGGTACTCTCTGCAACGCCTTGACTAAACACCTTATTTGTCGCAACAACCCTGACACCACTACCAACCTGTAGTCCGGTAGGTGCCTGTACTCCAGTGGCAGACTCTGATCCCGCGGCTACATACTTATCATATAATAAGTCCTGAAAGTTGACCTGTACCTTCTTGTATCCTGTAGTATTAACATTGGCCAGGTTGTTTGAAATGACATCCAGGAGGAACTGGTGCGCTTTCATACCAGTTGCACTTGTATACAATGCTTTCATCATAGTTTTTTCTCTCCTTTATAAAAAAAAATTCTATTTGGCGATACTATGTAGCTTGATTAGCTATTAATCGCTCCATTAATTCACTGAACGTTTTTATTACGTTATTGCTTGCCTCATAGCTCCTCATGTTAGTTATCATATCTACCATTTCTGTAACGACACTAACGTTTGAGCTTTCTAAATATCCTTGTGCTACATTAAATTTTTTCTCTCCGGAATCGTCTATCAAATCTTCCGGTGCCGCAAATGTAGAATTGCCTGTTGGTACGAGTTTAGTAAGATCAGTAAAGTTTGTAACCATTAACCTTCCTATTTCCTTACCATTCATATTAATAATACCTTTTTTGTCTACAACAATCTCGCCTCCACCTTTAGGTATGACAATTGGGCCGCCTTGTCCTAATAGCTTTGCTCCAGTGTCGGATATCAATTCATTAGCAGTGGAAAGCTGGAATTGACCGTTCCTTGTATATCGTATGCCGTTTTCTGCCTCTAAGCCAAAAAAACCGTCACCGTCAATAGCCATATTTAAAGTATTACCGGTATATTTGAGACTGCCGTGAGAATAATCAACTCCGTAATCTGTCTTTAGTGTGCTTGTCTCTTCAGACAGAATCGTTGTAAATGAAATTGTATTTTTTTTGAAGCCAACAGTATTAGCATTTGCAAGATTTCTTGCTATAGTTTCCTGCACATTTGCATAAGCATCCAGGCCTGAGGAGGCTAATTCAATTCCATCAATCATCTTGCAGCCTTTCTTATAATATTTACTAATAAGTTATTAATAGTCATTTTCATCATTATATTTTATTAAATTTGTATCTTAGTTAGTTTGTTTCGATATTAAACTTTTAATGACATGCTTGTAGTTAGCTATATTTATGCCAAAAAAGATTTAAAAAAAAAGAATTTAAAAGAGATGCTTTAAGCTAAGTAAAGATAGGTGTTTAAGTGATGGAGATAGAAGTTTTTTGTATGTTGGAGGTTTTGTGTTTTGTTAGCATTTAAAAACTACAGGATAATTATTTCCACATTTTGTAGAAAAAGCTTCCTATCCTGATTTTCAAATAACTGGTGTGATTTGATTGGAAATTACTCGTAGGAGCAATAAAGAGTGTTATCATGTACAAGTGATTAAAATTGCAAATTACGTTCACATGAATAACAGATAAGATACGTAACTAGAAATAAGCCTGAATCAAACGATTTGTTTTGTAATCGCTCAATTCAGGCTTAGTAGATTCAATTTAATTATCTTACAATGTTAACCAATTCCTGCAAAACTTCATCAGTTGTAGTGATTGTTCGTGAATTGGCCTGAAATGCTCTCTGGGATACAATCAATTTAGTGAACTCCTCAGCAATATCAACGTTAGAAGATTCCAAGACTCCGCTGAGTATGCTGCCTGTTCTACCGGATTGTGCAACTTTCAGAACGGCGGCACCGGAAGCAAGACTAGGAGATAAAAGATTGTTTCCATTTGTTGATAACCCGGCAGGATTACTAAATGTCACTAGCTGGAGTTGGCCAACATTCTTTGTTTTTCCATTAGTGAATAGAGCAACAACAGTTCCGTCCGGATTTGTAGATGTAGAAGAGAAGAATCCTTCTTCGTACCCATCCTGACTGATTGCTGCAGCTGACCCTGTACCACCAAATTGAGTTAATCCACTAAACGTATTTGGTGTGCCGAAGTCAAGAGATACCGTCTGAGTAGTCGTATCCGGATAAGTAATAGTTACAGATGCTGTGCCGGTAGTTGAAGCAAATGAGCCGTTACCGTTAAAGGTTATAGCTGTAAGATTGCTGGCAACTGAACCCTCAGATGCTTTCATTGTTGGCGTTACATTCCATGTGTTGCTACCTGTTTTTTCATAAGCGAGTGATATCAAGTGAGACGAACCCTGAGTATCAAATACCGGTATACTACTTACATACACGTTTCCTGTTCCAGTGGTGCTGGCAGAAAAACTATTAAAAGTGGTAGCACCTGTGTTTGATGATCCGTCAGCAAAGTTTAATACTAGCTCTGATTGACCTGGTTGATCTGCAGTAACTAACAGATTTCCGCTTGTATCAATGCTTGCTGTAGCAGAACCGAAATTTGAACTGACAAAGTCTCTAAGTGAGCCAAATGTTATGCCGTCTTGTCCGGTTCCTGTTCCGTAAGTAAAGCTAGCGGTAACAGTTGTTCCATCATGCTCTGTACCGACAATATTAATCTTGTCTCCAGCAACATAATCTGTGGTATTAAGAGCTAGGTCATTCAGACCGGCAACAGCCATAGAATCGGTCATTACGCTGGTATCATTGGCATTATTCGAGAAAGCAGCTGATACAGTTAAGCTTGTATTTGAAGCTATTGCAGAAATAGTCCTTGTCTCTCCTGAAACGGTTATAGTATCTCCAACAGCAAGTTCTGTTGTAAAGAGAGTTCCTACTCCAGTAACAGTAGTAGATGCAGCAGGATCTATTGAGCCTGTCAATGCACCGGTTCCGGCAGATAAAGCCGTATCATTACCAGTGTCAGTAAAAGCTGTTTCAACAGTTAATGCCGTATTACTTGTAATTGTTGCAACTTTTCTTATCTCTCCGTTAACGTTTATCCTGTCACCGACCGCCAATTCGGTTGTAAAAGCCGTACCTACTCCTGTGACTGATGTAGACGCAGTTGGGTCGATTGAGCCTGTCAATACTCGCGAAGTTCCTGTTCCGGTTACAGAATATCCACTGGAAGGTGAGAGAACATGATTAACAGCTCCGGAAAGGTATTCTGAATTTAAATTTCCGGCTATTTTTGTTGTCGTTGTGGCTTTACCGGCCTGGGTAT
>CAYTGO010000011.1:41593-65864 GCA_964437425.1 uncultured Candidatus Scalindua sp. | reverse complement strand
AAGATGCCCTGGTAATTACCTATTGCTCCAGTTTGAAATGCGGTGCAAGCAATAAGCTTTATATCCATCTAAAAAAACTGGGCTATAAAAATGTTCTGGAATACCCCTTCGGTATTAAGGGGTGGCTGGAATCCGGAAACGATATTGAAATGGATGAATAATATGACTCTTCGGATCATGTTAGAAGATGCAATAAAAAAAGGCTTCAGGAATAATCCTGAAGCCTTTTTTATTTGTAGCGGGGACAGATTTACGTAACAAAAATCTACGTACTGCTCATGCTGTCTGGAAAGCAGGAGAATGATAGTTGTCCTGGCAGCACGCATAATGTATCTCTTCTGCACCACCAGCAATATTGACATATGTTTAGCATGATATTATTCCTCTAAAACGACATCCACTACTCAAGTAATATCAGTGGCGTGTCTGAAGCAAAATACACTTGCCTGATTGTCTGATAAGGTTATAATTTGGCCTGTGAATGCGTCTCTCTAACGTGGAGGCACAGTGTGAACAGGGTTTTCAAATTATTACAGACTAAAACTATGTTTCAGTACTTAGCAAAATTTTTAACAAATCCTTTACTATATATCTGGATAGGGCTCTTGGTCTCTTTATACAAGTCCAGAGAAAATAGAAGGCGATTGATAGTGCTCAACATTATGTTTTATTGTTTAAGTATTGGATTTACCGGGTCAACTTTAATGTATTTATGGAAAGTAAATGATAGATATGACGAAAAAGTTATATATGATGCTGCTATCATATTAGTTGGAGTTATTGGTCAAGGAGATACCAGGCCAATAGGTGGTAGTGATTACAATTTCATCATTTCTAATACCTCAAATCGGTTGATTACGGGGATCGCATTTGTTAAATCCGGGCATGCAAAGACTTTATTATTTGGGAACTGGTCTACTGGAAACTATGATGAAGGTCCTGTTATTAGAAGATTTGCAGAATATCAAGGGCTAAAGGAAGATGAAATAAAAATATATGGAGATATCAGTAGAACATTAGATGAAGCTAACGGTGTAAAGAAGTTTCTGGATGAAAATGAATATAAGAATGTCGTTTTAATTACGTCTGAGATGCACATGAGGAGAGCGTTGGCACTGTTTAATAAAGTTGGAGTATTCCCGGACTCATACTCAGTGAGCAAGCATTCTTATAGAGTAGGCTGGAAACACTTTATTCCTACGGCTAATGGGGCCATGAAAGTTCAACGTTTTCTTTATGAACTATTTGGTTATGTGGGTTATTACCTGAGAGGGAATATTTGAAATCCATAATGATGTAACCCATAAATTTGCTTACTGGCCAAAAGGGTTTGCTATTTCTGACCTCCTGACAATCATTGATAACATTAACAAAAGCCAGGTTTGTTATCTTTCGAAACACTATTCACATTTCAAGTGTACCTATCGCGAGTCAAGTACGCATAAAGAGGCGATTGAGAATTCAAACAAGCAATTATAATTGGTAGAATGAGAAAGAACGAAAATCAACAAGTGTTAAATTGTGCTGAAGCAACCGGGGATAATATAGAAAATTGTTTTAGCACAATGTTCCCTTTCCCAAAGTTTTATCAAATTGTTGCCGTCTTTTTCTTTTGCTTATGCATATACCACAGCAACCTTGATGACATAAATCAATTTGATACTGTTCCGGCTCCATATGTAGCCTGGAGTTTTGTTCATGAGCACAATTTTGATCTGAATGAGCATGTTCCATTACTCCAGAAATACTGTGGAAGTGTAATAGTCCGTGGACCACGTGGGCATTGGGTTTCAAAATTTCCTGTCGGTAGTGCGATCATGGCAATCCCACACTATGCAGTATGTTCACTTTTTGTTGATAATATTCCGAAAAAAACTCGAATGTTGCGGTTAGGTAAACTAGTTGCTGCTACATATTGTGCTTTAGCAACTGCAATATTCTTTATAATTACAAGTCTACTTTTCGGGAAATCCTCTTTTTTGATTACTGGATTGTTCGGTTTTGGAACTACTGTTTATAGTACGGGTAGTCAGGCATTATGGGCTCATGGACCTGCTGTTTTCTGGGTTTGTTCTGCACTTTATTTTCTCTTGATTTTTCGAAATAGCTCTTTGTGCAGGCAAGGTATTTTTGCAGGTTTGTCATTAGGAATGGGCGTATTATGTAGGCCGACTGTGGGAATACTGTTGGCAACCTTTGTGGTTTGTTTTATTTTTTACAAGAAAACAAAGCTTGCACTTGGGATAGTTTTGGGTAGTATCCTGCCGGTTGGATTTCTCATCGTTTATAACTTTTTTTACACAGGTTATATTTTTTCAGGAGGGTATGGAGCAGAGGATCATGCATGGAGCACTCCATTATATATAGGTTTGGCAGGTCTAACGATTTCACCATCCAAAGGTCTCTTTTTCTATACACCCGCTGTGGCTATTGCCGTATATGGAATCGTTAAGTTCATTTCACATTCGAAGACTATTCCACAATCCCAAAGGCACGTATTATTTGCAGGTTTACTAGGTGCTATTTTCACTACAATTTTTTATGCCAAATGGCATCATTGGATGGCCGGTTGGTCTTATGGCCCCAGGTTTCTTACTGAAATAATGCCAATTGTTTGTTTGTTCTTTGGGATAGGCTATAAATACCTAACGTCAAAGTGGACCCGCATATTGGCAATACTACTCGTCTGTCTGTCAATAGCGGTACACTTTGTTGGGGTATTTGCTGATGATGGTGCCTGGAATTCACGGCACTTTACGGCATTCCACACATTAAACTTTTTTCAGTTTCAAGATAATCAGATACTTTCTAGTTTTATTGAAGTTGTACGTTGGCTACTAGGGTTATTTGCCTGACAAATCAATTTGGTCTTCTGAAAATCGTGTGAGGTTTCACTGCCCAATGTGGCATTAACTGGAACTGAGGCAGATCACCATCACGAAGTTGTTGTTGTCAAGTACACCCGTGTACCTGGTGGTAGGAGAAATCCTCACAGAAAGTGTGGTGTTTTTGGAACAGGTGATATAGGTTTGCCTTAATAGTGACCATTACTATCATCATCACTACCTCGTGCATGTGCCTCTACACTTCACCATATATAAACAACAAAAACAACGACCATAATCCTAAATAATATTCTTTAACACTCATCTTTTTCTCTTCTCGAAAAAAGTATCAAGATAGGAATAAATATACTTTTGGTAATTCACATAGCGCAAAAGTCTTGCCATATTTACAATTATAATATCTGGTTTGTAACATGTGGCATGGTAAAAGGTTACAAGGTTGGTGCAAAATAGTGGTTTTTATGAATAAACCCTGAATACGAAATAGTTGCGAATCTTACAGGATTTCTGAGAAACTCACGAAAATTATTCTTACAGGTACGACTTAAAACCCCTGTGTGAACACTTACTCACGAAAAGGGCATTTTTAACAATTTATATAACTGCCTGATTTAGTGGCTGTTATGTCGCTATCATTTATTTAACAATAGGTTACAACTCTTTATCAATTCTGGTGAATCCTGTGTAGTCGTGCCGATTACGATGGAGTTGACTACGTTTTGACTACACCCATATCCTCTATTTTAATACGTATAATCATTAACATATCAAGCGTAATTATGTGGTAAATCTTAGAGGTGAGCTTTTAAACTGTGAGATATTTAATATATTTCTGCAAGTAAAGGCATTGATTAAGAAATGGTGTATGAAGTATAATGAGATTTATCCGAATAGGTCATTTGGGTACTTTCCACCTGTACCAGAGACAGTTGAAGCGTAGCGGAAATTGTCTGTTTGAATACAACTCTAACTTTAAAGGTAGTACAAAGAACCGGGACAGGCCAGAAGAACATAATGAAAACGGCAAATAGCTTAGTCACTCCATTGGTTGTTTTACTGATTATATTGTGTGTCGTAAACACTTCCGTATCTTTTATATTTTATAAAATTCGTCAAGATGAAAGAATGAAGATTCGCATGCTTGAAAATCAGGTTAGTGTCCTGGAACAATCATTAGAACCAATTAAAAAATCATTTCTTAACCTGAGAACGAAGGTTGAAAATACGATAATTCAATCCATTCAAAGATTTGATGATACATTAAGAGAGATTGAAGGTTCTCCGGTTGCAATTCCTCTAAAAGTTGATGAAATAGATAAAAAAATCCAGGTCTTAATCAATGAGATAGATAATCTGAATAAAAAAATAACTACCAATTCACAAAATATTAACAATTAGTATTCTCATCAACCATGAGGTATCTTCTTGTTAATGGAAGCAATTTTAACTGCAGAAATACATCGAAGGAAATCTCTTTTTGTACATGGTAACTAATCATATACTTTACAAAAGCCCAAGAGTTAATCAATAAAATGAAGGAAAAATTTAAACTATTTTCCATACTAAGCCTGATTCTTGTAAATTTGTTGCTCTTTTTTTTATTAGGAAATATCATTTTTTCAGAAAATAAAAGACCTGGCTTTCATTTAACCGAATTTACGAAGATAAACTACATAAACAGGGATCTGCAAGATGAAAAGAAATTACTATTACAATTTCAGGATAAAACATATAAGACATGTAAAAACAAGCTGTTTGATAGATTAACTGAAATTCCCAGATTTAGAACAGAAAATATTGACAAGCTTCTCAATATAGATAAGAAGGTGTCGAGATTACAAAAAAAAGTTTTAGACTTAACATGCAGCATTGCGGATAAACATTTAAAAATTAATGAGGAGTACTTAAACGGAATTACAAAGATCAAAGTATCTGTTCCAAATAAAATGACTGATACAGTGATTGAGATTCCATTACTTAATAAACTATCACATCTAATAGAAGAAAATAATGAATTAATAATTCTTCAAAACAATAAACCAATTTATTACTGGATTGATTTTTTTAATTCACAGAATCCGATATTATGGGTTAGGATTGATGAAATTTCACAAAAAAAACCGGTAATATTAACGTTATACGAAAATAAAATGAAATATTATAATTTTAATAATTCATTATGGAATCAAGGAAACAAGGTGTTTTTGCTATTTGTTGACAGGCACACATTTTATGGTTGGGATACTTTTGGAACTATAAATCCTTCATTAAACATAAGGATAATTCCAGAGAGTGAAGGGTTAAGAGTAGATACATCATACCATAGAAAGGACCTTGGTATTTCCAGGGATATACAAGCGATAGAAAACAATGTTGAAATCAAATATGTAATTAAAAATTTAAAACTACCAACTACCAGTTATCAATTTGATCTAAGCACTTATACCGATGTAGGGGGACCTGTAACAGCAATAGACAGCCCAATTTATGCCAGAAAAATGGCAGGTTTTAGAAAGCAAAATGATACATATAGAGAGATTAGTTTAGGTCGTATTGAGTTTGACAAAGAATATTGCATCAAGCATATTGTGAACTTTGAGAAACAGACAGTTGATTATAGTGTCTTTTCTGACACAGGAAAGGTTCAGGCAGAGCTAAAAGACCAGCGTTTTCAAGTTGGTGGAAGGTGTTCATCAGATAAAATCCCAATAGTAAAAAATATATGTAGGGTTATCCTGGGTCATACCTGCAGTGGAGAAATTGGAGATACCGAGCTCCGCTATTTATTTATGAAAACAATCCCCTCGTCCGCCCCGGTAGTACAATTCCTTGATGATAGGTATTCAACTAGCTTAAATGAAAACTAGAAAACCAAATAACCCAGACGACTTTATTCACAGCGCAAAGGCAAAATATTTGTAGTTCGGCCTGTGGGATAGTGTTGAAAAATTACGTGAAAGAAATACGGCTATGAAAAGCAATAAATCAAAATCTTCAGTAAAACGAGATATTATTTACGGGTGCATCATCTGTTTAATATTTTTCAGTTTGATAGAATTGACAGGACGGACGTTATATTATCAAGTGCATGGTTCAAAAATGTTTGCAATATTGGGCATGGTAGAGAAGCTGCAGAACAAGATTCATGGTTATAGATTGAATAAGATCGTGGAAAAGGTTCATTTTGAAGTACCGGGAAACGCGAGTGCAGAATTATATAAAGAATCCGGGCGAGAACTGCTAGCGGAATTTAAAAATCGGTATGAACAACACTTTGTGGAGCTATTGAAGGAAACCAAACGGATTGGATCTAAGTTGATTGTTCTTTATCTCCCTATACCACAGAAAAAAGTCGAGAAATCTGTGCAAGATGTTAACCGCGAATTCTATAGGGAATTAGCACATAGACATGATGTTCATTTTTTGGATTTCACAGAAATATTGTATCAATACCCAGCAAAACACATTTATCTTCTGCCGAAGGATGATCATGTTTCCCGCTTTGGCAATCAAATCATAGCCAACGAACTTTCCAAAGCCCTATCTGGCTATAGCGATTTCAGATCCGAATTTCGCTTTCTCTCTAAGCCATCTGTGTTGGGTGACCTTAAGCCGAATGAAAAAAGAATTTGGCACTTTAAGCCTGACTGCCCTCCCACTGAGGTCATAACCAACAAACAGGGATTTCGCATGAGAAATGATCTAAAAGAGGCAAAGGATTGTCAGCGTATTTTAATACTCGGTGACTCATATACTTTTGGTCCCTATCTCTCCAATTGCCACACATACCCGGGGTGGCTTCAACATCTGCATCCGGATAAAGAAATCATTAATGCAGGACACGGTGGGTATGGTATAAAAAACGAAGTTGAACAGTTTTTGAAATCTGCCAAGTACAGTGAGCCTGATATCACCATACTGCAAGTATTAGATAATGACATATCTCAAATGTTTTCTATCATGCGGACCTTTTCAGGCAAACATTATAAATTTATTCCACCATCAGATATCGAAAAAAGTTTTTTAGAAGCAGTCAGGCAAAAGGGCCAAAATAAAAGATGAAACTATCGGTCAAAGGTTCAAGGTCTGGGTAGTTTAGTTGGAGTGAGTTGCAGTACTCAGATATTTGCGTAGTATAACATAACTACTCATTTACAGACGATGGATATGCTTTTCATAAATTTGTCTCTTATAAAAAACACAACTCAGCCTGGAAGAAATCTGCTATTGGGATGAAAACGTAATCAACTCAACAGGTTAGTTTTGTTATCATTCTTCTTGAACACTATGGGGTTTTTCATCTTTAGGCTTTGGTTCTTCTAAAAGATGAGGATATTCTGCTTTTACTTGTTTCATAAGTTTAGGGTTTAATTCTGCTTTGTATAAAGTCTTTACTTTAGAAAGTTGCTCGATGGTTAAGCCTTTGGCTAACCTAAGATCGGCCTCCTCAAGATTGGCATTCATAAGAGCGGCTCTCTTAAGATTAGCCATCAAAAGGTTGGCTCTCACAAAGTTGGCTTTGCTAAGATAGGCTCCCTCAAGATTTGCATTGTCAAGATTGGCTCTCTCAAGATTGGCTCCCGCAAGAGAGGCTTTCTCAAGACTCGCATGCTTAAGATTGGCTTCATTAAGATTGGCATACTCAAGAGCGGCTCTCTTAAGGTTAGCGTTAAAAAGGCTGGCTTTCACAAGATTGGCTTCCCCTAGAAAGGCTCTCTCAAGATTGGCTCCCGCAAGATTGGCTCTCTCAAGATTGGCTCCCGCAAGAAAGGCTTTCTCAAGACTTGCTCCCTTAAGATTGGCTTCCCCAAGATTGGCTCCCCTAAGAGTGGATAAACTAAGATTGGCATTCCTAAGATTGGCATCCTCAAGATTAGCTCCCGTGAGGTTGACAGACACAAGGATAGATTTTGGCATATAGGTGTTTGAAAGAATAATTCGATACATATTTAGTTTTTTCGGTAATTCTAACCCTGGCAACCATTTTTCTGATAAGTTCATTCCAGAAAGATCATCTTCGTGTTCAATAATTCTGTCGATTGCATTTGCCAGTTTTGTACTATTTAAAAGTCCCTTGGACACATCAGAGTAAAGTTTGTCATACGACGTTCTTTCAATTTGTTTCATGTTTCTTTCAATTTGTTTTTTGTAATCAAACTTATCCCAAACACTGAAGCCTAACGTTCCTATAACAGCAACAACACTTGCTATTATGCCTATACGTTCCCATTTATGTTTTTTTAATTCTTTTATATCTTTAGTTGCATCTTGATCTTCAGTTGGTGTTGGCATAATACAATCCCCTCACTTTCTTATTTCCAGAAAATTCTTTTTAAGGTGTACTAATTGTACATCAGAAAAGTATTCCAGGGCTTTTAAGTGATAATATTTTGCATTGACTGGGCTAAGACGTTGGTATGGACTACGCAGAAAATAACCAAATAGAATACCTATGTCAAGTGGTAAGAAAACACAATAAGTCTATAGACAATCTGCCCTGCCACAAACCACATCTCAACGGTGAGTAATTTTTTATCTTTTCGTCTGTGAAAATCTGTGGCCAAAGCTTTCTTTCTTTGCGTACTTCGCGCCTTTGCGGTGAGCCTCTTTTCTCTTGATTTTAGTATTTACTAAAGTATTATACCGCTAGTCAATGCCCAATTAGTAATTAACAATTAATAATTGATAATTCATCATTGTTAATTGTTATTGCTCTACCAAATTAATATACCATCAGATGATGGATATGCTTTTCATAAATTTGTCTCATATAAAAATCACAACTCAGGCTGGAAAACATAATCAACTCAAAAGGTTAGCTTGGTCCGATCCCGAATGCCTATCATTATTATGACAGATACTTTGTTGATGAAGAAAAAATACATTATTTTTAAGCTCTTATTAGGTATCAGCATATTATTTGCTTTCTCTGGTTGTAATTGGTTTGGGCCGGAATATGGACTATTTGGTGGGGAGCGTGTAAATCCGTCAGGCGTCAATCAACTATTTGATAAAAAATTTGAGGAATTGGAAGAGAGCGAGAATGAAGGGCAGGGACTGTAGCAAATATATTTATTTTAGCTCTACGGATTGTACAACACTTATTGACAAAGTAGATTTGTTTTAGTACATAATACCGAGTCTTACGTAGTTAGAATATAATTGTGATAATCTCTAAATTGAGGAACAAGTATGACAGACAAAAAGAAACCTGATAATCTGGAAATGGAGAGGATTAAGCTTGAACGGCTTAAGGTTTATGGGAAGATCATTACAGTTTTAATAAGTATAGGTATTGGAACATTTGGCGTTGCATATATAAATCACACTTTGCAAAACAAAAAGCTTGAAGGGCAACTAAGGAAAGAGGAAAAAAAGCTTGAAGGGCAACTCAAGAAAGAGGAAATGGAAAATTTAGGAAAATATTTAACACATGCATTAGAAGATGACATTAATAAACAAATACGTTTTGCAAACTATTTTGCCAAACTCACAATTTCTGAGGATGTCCAAAGTAGGTGGAAGGATTACCATAAAGGTTTATTGGACTTAAGGGGAGAAATAGATGAATTAGAAGACAAGAGCAATACGGCTACAACAGAACAGGAGAAGGAAAAAATAAAAGTTGAGCTTAATAGGAAGAAAAGGCAAACAGAACCAATAAAAAAAAGTTCACACGACTATGAAGAAAAAAAATTAGAAGAAGCTTTAAAAAAGTCTAGAGAGAAACGGGAACAGGATGAATTAGCCGCTAAGCTTGATAGGGAAAAAAAGCAAGCAAAACTATATGAAAAAGTTGGTTTAGATAAAAACAAGAAGCCAATTAAATACACAGTCAGTGTGTTTGAACCAAAAAGTAACGGACAAGTGCTGTACGACAAAACCACAAATTTGATGTGGCAACAATCTGGATCTAAAGAATGCGTGAGTTATGATGATGTGAAATTGTACATTGATAAACTGAACCGTGATAAATTCGCAGGCTTCAATGACTGGCGCTTTCCCACCATTAAGGAGGTGATTACCTTGCTTAAAAAGGAAAAACCAGTTACCGGTATGATTGATTCTGATAATTTGTATATTGATGCTAGGTTTGACAAAGAACAAGAATTGATTTGGGCATCTGACAAAAAAGATGACTCACGTGCCTGGGGTGTTAGTTTTTACTCCGGTACTGGCTGTTTCTATTATACGACTAATCGTAACTATGTTCGAGCAGTTCGTTCAGAACAATAATTAGAGTATTTGGGTATGAGGATAAGTTTGATATGAATATACCAGATGAAGATAAGTTTCTTACTGTTGGTGATGCAATAAAATATATTACAGAGCACGCAAGAAAGTGATCTGCTTTAAGTGTTATTGTTATATTTCAAGATGTAATTGTTCCTTATAAAGCCCTTTTGAATACCGAAAAATCTCCTTTAAGGCTGGAAAACATCTGTTATTGGGATGAAAACGTAATCAACTCAACAGGTTAGTTTGGTCCGACCCCGAATGTGCGAACAACCAAAGTTATTTTAACCACCGAAAATATTAACAAAAGTCTAGTTTGTTAGAATTTTACTTCAAAAAATATTGTCATTTGAGAAAAGGTTAATATTAAAATTATCGCATTATTATGCCAGTGCTTTCTCGTCAGTGCTTGAAATTGGAACGCGTTGTATCAAGATATTACAAGCAAGAATTATTCACATCAATAAGGCCGCACCTTATAATCACACAAAAGTTCTTATATTTTGATGGTTTATGATCTGTTTTTATAATAATTTTGATACAGGCACATTTATTGCGAAAGCAAGATACTAAGTTACAGGTTTCTTTAAAGTAACAGACAAATGGAGTGATAGCAGTTTTGTTTCACATAGTTACAATCTAATTCAAATAAAGGATAGGAATTGACATAAAAACTATCAGAAGGTTTGATGGATAAAATGATGAATTTAAATTTTTATTTACTTTTTTGGATGGAATTATAACAAAATCAATAAGCGGTGAAAAAGGCGAAGAGTATAAAAAGTATAATAGTGGAATTAAGCGAGTTGCCTTTATTCATAACAGTTAAAGATAACCGAGAGACGAAAGAATATGTTTTAAAAGGGCAAGTAAATAAAGAAAATAAAATATCATTATTTTTAAATAAAAAAGAATATTAAAACACGGTAAGCAAGCAAATTTAATTAGGAAGTTTACTAATGATTGATGAGCCAGCAAGCCAGTAATTACTCTTTTAAGGGTGTTACTGGCTTTTTTTATTGAACATTTAAATTTGTCTTAAAGTAGAAAGGAGAATTGATAGATGAGATGATAAATTTGAATCATTAATTTATTGTCATAGCATTTTTAATAATGATGTAGAAATGGATTGAACGATTTTGAAGGCTTTGTAAGAAATTACCTGCTTAAACAAACTTGATTATATATTAATTTAGAAGAAGGAGGATTTAAAGATGAAAAATATGATTATGAGCAGCATGATATTATGCAGCATGATGCTGTTAGTTGTTAGCAATGCATTTGCCGTAAAGCCCGGTGGAGATGTAAATCCAAACGGATTCCCATCTGGTGCACATTACAATTTGAATATTCACGGTAAAAAAGCGGGTCATAATTGTCCAGAGCCTTATTATGGAACTGATTATAATAATGAAAACTATCAGGGTGAATACGGTGATTATGTACAGATAGGAACCGATGCGGATGGCAACCCGGTATATGAATGGAAATATGACAATTCACTCTTTATACCGGAATCAGATGCAAAGAAAGAGATTAAGATTCAGATGGAATCAGGTAAAAAGGGCGGAAGAGGAAATAAAAATGCTTCTCTGGCAGATGTATTAAAAGTAATTGATCCATGTACCGCAGATTTTGATAATGACGCTGCTTCATTCCAGTTACCACCGAACGAAGAAGGTTACAGTGTCTATGTGAGGGCACTTGCAAAGCCGACTGACGATCCCTCCCTTACCATAGAAAACGTTGGCCTGAATTACGTTGAAGACGGAGATGGGAATGTCCTGTTCTTTGCCGGTACTTTTGGTGATGGTTGGGTTGACTCAAATCCGGATAATACATTTACGAGAACAAAAGGAAAGTCTATTGCTACTGATATTACATCTCTTTTTGAGTTTACGGGAGACGTCTGTTATTTGGATGCTGGAGACTGTCCTGATGATCCTCAAAGCCCATGCTTTGAGAAACTTCTTTGCTGTACTGATATTGATGGAGACGGTTTAACCGACGTTTGTGAGGAAAGGCAGGACACGGATTTAAGTGGTACAGTTGATAATCTTGACTTGTGTACAGACAAAGACCTTGATGGTGATGGCATATACGAAGATTTTGTGGAAATGACATCATCCTGCAAACATTATGAGAGTGAATGGGTTTTCAATATAGCTGACTTTGCACAATATTTCTGGGATATAGACAATAATGGACTAAAATTGCTACAAGTCAGGTTCTACCCTAACTAATAATATAATAAGACTAAATAGTGGAGACGGGAAACTTTTCGTCTCCACTATTCAGCTATCTTAAAAGAATAGTTCATAAGAAATTTCTATTGACCTTCTCTGGTTCTTTGTACCACACATAAAGTAAATCCAAATGTCAAATCAATGATTAAAGTGCCTAAAGATCAAAGTGACTAAAGTGAACTAAAGTTAGGAAGAATGAGAAGGATAGATCGCTATTTGGCGGATTTGCCAATCCTGGCATTTCCGCCAAATGCTTGAAATTGCCTTGCTATTTAGGAGATTTGGCAATGCTGCCATTTCTCCTAAATGGTTAGCTATTCAGCGGATTTGGCAACGTTGCCATTTCCGCTGAATACTTACAAAGCATCTCTCTGTTTTAGCCACTTGTCCCTTTTTATTCATGCTAATTGTCATTTGTGCCTCAATTCCTAAATCATCAATCTTCAATTACATATCCCCCTTGACTCAATATCAAAAAGAAGTAAAATCACCATTACTCTAGAAGCGATAACACTGTAGTACATTTGATAACAGTATGGCCGACTCCTTACAGGACTTGTTCTTATTGTTATCAGATAGCCCGTGAACCTGGTGGTACCGGAAACGGCCACGAGAAAGTTATCGCTTTCTAGAGCAGGTGAACACGGGCCTTTTTGTTGGGGGATTTGTCATGGAGGGAATGGTAAAGAACAAGAAGTTCAGAATAACTAAGAAAATAGATGCAGAGAATATATTTAATAAACTTGCCGCACTGGGTGAAGCGTATCACAGTTTTTTTCAGGTACCGGATTATAAACTGGATGGCAGCGACCATGCAGTTGTGGGCATGAATCTGTTGTTTGAAGAGACTCTCATAGAGTTGGAGCTGCTTTTGTTTGAAGAGCGGTATACTGATAGTAATTATATTGAAAAGGCAGAAGTCATTAAATCCAAATACAAAAGCTAAAAATCCCAATAAAATCCAAAATCAAAAGTACAAAAGATAAAAGAATACTCACCGCAGAGAACGCAGAGGACGCAGAGAAAAAAAGATGTTCACCGCGAAGACGCTAAGGACGCAAAGTGAAACAGAGGTAAGAGGTAAGAAACAAGAAGCTAGAAGCATGAGGCAAGAAGCAAGAGCATCCAGACGACCTACCGATTTATGCTTTACATGCGTTAAGGTTAGGGATATGCTTCAAGGTTAATAGAATAGAAGTTAATTTATAATGTTTTGTTGACGAGATCATTATGATTAAAACTATTAAGGGCATATTTTATTATTCTGGTTTTGAATATATTTATAGAAAGGCTAAACCGGTAACAGGGCTTCCAACCCTGCCTCTTTGGTTAATTGGTATTTACATAGCCTTTTTTGGAATAGCTTCCCAGAGATATGAAAACAGAGTTGATATTATAGAGAACAGAGCGAATTCTATTTTTACACAGTTGGGTACATCTTCAAGAAAATCAGCTCTTAGTAGAATAGCATCAGTCCAAAATTATCCATGTCCAGTTAAACCAATGATTCTTAACCCTGTTTCTGTTTTTAAATCGACATTTACAAAAGACGTTGTATATCCTGAAATGGTCAAACTATTACAAGAAACCATTGAAGATTGGAAGAAAGAACTTGAAGGAGTTGACCTTTTTGAAGCTCACCTTGTGTGGGCCAAGCTTAGGGGTGCCAACCTTACGGGTGCCGACCTTGAGGGAGCCAACCTTGAGGGAGCCGACCTTTCGGAAGCCAACCTTGAGGGAGCCAGCCTAAAGGGGGCCAATCTTTCAGAAGCCCAGCTTCTAAAAACTAACCTTAAGAGAGCCAACCTCGAGGGAGCCAATCTTCGGAGAGCCGACCTTTCGAAAGCCGACCTTTCGGGAGCCAACCTTGACGGAGCCAGACTTTTTGAAGTCTACCTTTCGGAAGCCAACCTTGAGGGCGCCAGCATTAAGTCAGTCAACCTTAAGGGAGCCGACCTTCAGGGGGCCAATCTTCGGAGAGCCGATCTCAGGTATTCCTTCCTCACTGGAGCCAACCTTTGGCTAGCCTACCTTGACGGAGCCAACCTCCTGGAAGTATTTGATATAACCATTGGGCAGCTTTTTAAAGTAAATACATTGTATAAAGCACAATTTGATTCTGGCATTATGGAAGTATTAAGAAGAGATATTCCTCAACTCTTTGAAGAACCTAAAGAGAAGTATTCAATACCTGATGAATAAGTCTTTGTGAAAGTTAAAACACAATCATGCCTACAGTAAAATGCGATAACTGCGGTCATTCAGTTGAAGTAGAAGACGAGTTGCGGGTTGCGAGTTAAGTAGGGCGAGAGGCAGATAAAGGAATCAATAAAAAAAGGCTTTAGGAAGTGTCCTAAAGCCTTTTGTGTATTTGGTAGCGGGGACAGGATTTGAACCTGCGACCTCCGGGTTATGAGCCCGACGAGCTACCAAGCTGCTCTACCCCGCGGTAATTTTCATCCATAATATAGAAGCATACATAATCTGTCAATCAGAAATTATAAATGTTGAAAAGACTTGCTCTAAGGAAAGCAGGTCTCCTGAGGCGACCCTGTTAGCTAGCTCTAGATCCGACTCAGTCGGGAATACAGAGAAGCCCTTATTACATCCTCTCAGGCGCTTTGAGTCCGAGTATCCCCAGCCCGTTCTTTATCACCTGCCTGACTGAATCAACCAACAGGACCCTGGCTTTTTTAAGCTCCGCATCTTCAATAAGGATTCTGTGATGCTGGTAGAATCTGTTGAATGTACTGCAGAGGTCGAGCAGGTAGTTACTGACTATCGATGGTTCACAGCTCCTTGCGGCACGTATTAGTGTCAACTGGAAGAACTCAAGCTTTTTGACTAACAGCAGCTCATCATCTTCTTTAAGGACATCGTAGTCTATTTCGTTTGTTGCCTGTTCTCCGCATTTCCTCAGTACACTGCAGAGCCTTGCATGGGTGTATTGGACGTATGGGCCTGTCTCGCCATCAAAATTGAGAATTTCGTCCCAATCGAACAGCACATCCTTAACCCTCTTAGAGCTCAGTTCTGAAAAGATTATGGCACCTATACCAACGGCGTTTGCCACTTCTTTTTTGTTTTCCAGTTCTGCATTCTTCCCTTCAATAATCTCCATGGCTATCTTACACGACTCTTCAAGCAGATCCTCCAACAGGATAACTTTACCTTCCCGCGTAGACATTTTGCCTCCCTTAAACTTAACGAGGCCGAAATCCACGTGTTCGCAACTGCTTACCCATTCATATCCCATAAGCTCCAGGACTTTAAAGAATTGGTTAAAATGCAGTTTCTGCTCAGAGCCAACGACGTAGATCAATTTGTCAAAATCGTACTCCCGCTTTCTATACTCCGCGGCGCAGATGTCCCTGGTCGCGTACAGACTGGCGTCGTCCTTCTTCCTCAGGATGCAGGGGGGCATGTTGTACTCTTCAAGATTTACGATCAGAGCTTCATCACTTATCTCAGACAGACCTGCATCTTTGATCCTGTTAACAGTATCGTCAAGCATGTCGTTATAGAAACTTTCTCCCGCATATGAGTCAAACGTAATGCCCAGCTTCTCATATACTCTTTCAAACTCTGACAAACTTATCTCTTTGAAGTATTGCCACGTTTCTCTTGCCTCTTCATTTCCATTTTCCAGTTTTTTAAACCAATCCCTCGCCTCATCCTCCAGGGCAGGATTCTCCTTTGCCTCTTTATGAAACTGAACATACAGCTTGTTGAGCTTATTTATGTCGAGTCCTGTCTCTTGTATCGAACCTTGGTCCCTTGTATCCGGGCCCCATCTTTTAAAGGCTACAATCAGTTGTCCGAATTGTGTGCCCCAATCCCCAAGATGGTTTATGCCTACACATCTGTAACCAAGGGTTTTGTGTATATTGTGAATTGCGTTTCCGATTACTGCCGAACGGAGGTGATGAACTGCCAGATGTTTTGCAATGTTTGGGGATGAGTAGTCAATGACGGCAGTCTTGCCTTTTCCTGAATCAGAACATCCGTATGAGTCTGATTCGGTAAAGACATCGTTCAGAATTGTCTTGAAGAACATTTTCCTGGAGACATAGAAGTTCAGGTATGGCCCAATCGCCTTGATGTCGATTATTATGTCACCGGTGGGTAGTTTTTGTGCAAGCTCTGCAGATATTTTAGCAGGGGAGTTTTTCAGCTGTTTTGCAATGGCAAAACAGGGAAACGCATAGTCACCCTTTGCCAGATCAGGGGGGATCTCTATGAAACCCTCTATCTCTTCCCCGGAAAGCGGGACTTCAACTTTTAGAATATCAACTATGTTTTTTATAAATATATCCATTTTGTTCCTGTCTGAGTGTGCTTTAGTATTGTAAAAAAATATTTGTTAGAGAGATAATAAACTAAATATTCAGAATTTTCTACTCTTTACTCAGATCACTTGCCGGTCTATCAATATTCGGCAGCGCCAGAACCAGCATTCCTGATATTGGAAGCATGGATGCTGCAATTCTTAAAGATGTTTCCATGCCGTAATGGTCTGCAATGTATCCGACTGCCGGAAGCATGAGGCCCGCAGAACCCCATACAAGTCCCATAGAAACACCTGCAATAGAGCCGGCCATGTCAGGGCATAATCTTTGAACGATCAGTACGTTGACAGCGGAGGCGGCAAGTATAACCATACCGCTCAAACCCAGTAGTATCATGGCGAAATTCCCGTCTGCCTTCAAAAACCATAAGAGCAGCGGGCAGGCAATGATTGATGAGCCTGCGATTATAATCTTTCTGCTTATTTTATCTGCCAGGTAACCGCCTATTACGCCTCCTACACTTCCGCTAATCAGAAACGTGGATATGGCTATCCCGCTTTTGTGCATTGAAAGCCCTTTTGCAGTGAAGAGAATTGACATGAAGCTCATAAAACTCGTAATGACTAATGAACGGATGAACATTATCAAAAACATAATCCAAAGCGGGCGTGACTTCGTCGCAAAAAGTATTTTAAAATCTGACAGCTTTGTACTGCTTCTGTTTTCGTGATCTATGGATAGTGTTTTAATCAATATTAGTGCCAGGATTACGCCGGGTATGGACAACAGCCATAGTTTATTAAAACCGCCTGCTGATGCAATCGACGTGATAATAAATGGTGCCGTGGCCAACCCTACGCACCCGACCATAAGGAAGATTGACATCATAAATGTTGATCTGTTTTGGGTCAGTCTGGCTACAGTCGCCGCTGCATTAGGGTGAAATGCCGCTACTCCGGATGCACCGATAACGAGCATAAGGATAAGGAGAGTGAAGTTTGGAACAAGGCCTATGCAGCTCATAAACAGCGCTGAACAGAGAACACCGGATACAACAAAGAGTTTTTTATTAAACCGGTCACCAAGGAAACCGAAAACAGGCTGTAGGATTGAACCAAATACAGCTAATATTGTAGGCAATATGGATACCTGTGTTATTGTCAGATGGAGATGCGACTGAAAGTATGACAGAAGAGGCATCAAAAAACCGGCATAGAAATCGTTAAAGAGGTGTGCAGACGTTAACAGAATTATAGATGTAGATATAAATCTACCATTGTTTTTTGTCATTTAATTTTCTCGTTCCCATGTTCCACAGCTTGAGAACTAGAAAACCTGGAACCCATTTCGAAGGCTTTTTTGCAGTCATCCGGAAATACTTCCTTACGTCTCTTTGCTTTCTTCTCAGGGTCAAAACGGTCAGAAACAACCTTTGAATAATCCTTAAACTGATAAGTATCAAAACTAAGGAGTGACTCTGAAGCCCCGAATATTATCTTCAGTACCATCTCATTAAGACCGAAGTGGTGATTGTAACCGTATTCTTCCATCTGTTCCTCTGTAACATTCATCGTAAAAATAAACCCCGTATTGATCTTTTTGGGGAAAAGCGATTTTAGAGGTTCGGTATATGTCAAATATGGGAACATTAAACGCTCCATAAATGATCTCATCTCTCCTGAAGCGGTACCATAATAGACAGGGGAGCCAAAGATGATGGCATCGGCATTTTCAACCTTTTTCAGGATTGGTGCCAGGTCATCCTTTACTACACACTTGCCATAACTTTTGCCACCCTTTATTTTGCAGCCAAAACAGCTCGTGCATCCTTTAAAGTTATAATCATACAGATGTATTAGTTCTGTTTCCGCTCCCTGTGACTCAGCTCCTTCAAGAGCTTTTTCAAGCAGCATTGCCGTATTCCATTTTTTTCTTGGACTTCCGTTGAATGCAATTACTTTCATAAGTTATATTTCCTTTAACCTTAGCTTAAACGACCCTCAATAATCTAACTATTATCAGATTGAATTATGGGAAACAAGAGGGAGGGGGGCTTAAAGGATTGACTATTGAAAAGGATAAGGTCAATATACAAATCCAAATGTCAAAGCTCAAAATCCCAATGAAATCCAAAATCAAAAGTACAAAAGAATGACGAATAACTAATTACAAACTTAACTACGAAAGACAGGAATCAGGATTGAATATTGACTATTCCCGCCTAACAAGCTGGCGGGCAGGGAAGATTTAATGAATTTAAAAACAACAATCTATCTCAGTCCCATCAACGACCGTACTTCTTTCATCGTCTCTTCAGCTATCTTTCTGCATTTCTCTGCACCCGTATTAAGGGTGTCTTTTATCTGGTCAGGGTTATTAATTAATTCAAGACTCTTTTTCCTGATAGGTTCCAGTTCTTTTATCATGTTGTCTGAGAGTATTCTTTTGCAATCAACACATCCTATCTCTGCACTTCTGCACTCCTTATTAATCTTGTCCAGTTCTGAGTCTGTTGAGAAATATTTGTGCAGGGTGTAGACGTTACAGATATCAGGGTTTCCCGGATCATCTCTTCTCTTTCTGTTTTCATCGGTTACCGCTCTCGATAACTTCTTCCAGATAGCTTCCGGTTCTTCGATAAGAGATATGTAGTTGTTCATGCTTTTACTCATCTTATTCTTGCCGTCCAGTCCCATGATCCTGGGTGCGTTTGATAGAAGATGTTGAGGCTCAGGGAAGAGCTCTCCATATCTCGTGTTGAACTTCCTTGCTATTTCACGTGAAAGCTCAATGTGCTGTACCTGGTCCTCTCCAACAGGTACTGCCTGACCTTTATACAATAAGATGTCAGCAGTTTGAAGTACCGGGTAGTCGAACAGTCCTACGTTAATATTCTTTTCGTTCTGTTGTGCCTTGTCCTTGAACTGGGTCATTCTTTCAAGAATTCCCATAGGCGTCAGAGAATTTAGTATCCACGTCAGCTCGGTATGCTCAGGAACCTGTGATTGAACAAATATGATGCAGCGATCAGGGTCCAGGCCGGCGGCAATGTTTGTTGCCGCGGCATTGATGATCCTCTCCTGCATTATGCCGGGGTCATACTCTATCGTTATAGCATGATAGTCTACAATTGAGAAGATACAGTCGTAGTCATCAAGCAGACTTATCCAATTCTTTATAGCGCCAAGGTAGTTCCCGATGTGGACTTCACCACTCGGTTGAATACCACTGAATAATCGTTTTTTCATAGTTGTAATTTGTAGGACGTAGCGGAATGGCTTTAGCCTTCCATTCATGCACTTAACCGTGGAAATGGAAACCTGAAGGTTTCCGCTACGTTACTAAATAAATTCAGGTACTAAAACGTTATAATTTATCTTGTAACCTTTTAACAGCTTCTTTGATATCACTGGTATTGCCGAAAGCTGAGAACCTGACAAATCCTTCACCGGCCTTACCAAACCCTGCACCGGGTGTAGTGACAACATGTGCTTTGGTCAGGATATCTTCAAAAACATCCCATGACTTTTTACCGGGGAATGCCGCCCAGATGTAAGGAGAGTTTACTCCGCCATAAGTCTTAATACCCAACCCATCCAGTCCTTCCTTGATTATTCTAGCGTTCTCCATGTAGTAATTCACTGTTTCCTTTATTTCAGACTGGCCTTTTTCAGACAAAGCTGCAATCGCTCCCCATTGGGCAACATTTGATGAACCGTTAAACAGTGTACCCACTACTCTCTGCCAGTCCTTACCTACGCTCTCTCCATCATCAAATTTCAGCTCTTTTGGGACAATTGTCCAGCCGAGCCTGACACCTGTAAATCCGGCAGGCTTTGACAATGAACTGACCTCAATAGCACACTCCCTGGCACCTTCAATCTCGAAGATTGACCTTGGCAAACCTTCCTCTTTAATAAATTCGGAATAAGCAGCATCAAAGATAATTATTGATCTGTTCTTTCTTGCAAAATCAACCAGCTCTTTAAGTTCTTCTTTTGTTGCAACTGCACCTGTAGGATTATTTGGTGAGCATATATAGATCAAATCTGTTCTTTTAACTTTTGATAAATCAGGAAAAAAATCATTCTCTGCGGTACATCTCATATATTCTATACCGTCAAACTCTTCTGAGTCAGAATTATAATCACCGGTTGCACCGATCATTACTGATCCATCTACATATACCGGATATGCAGGGTCCTGGACCGCAATTGACACATCATTGCCAAATAGGAAGAACAGTCTTCCGCAATCTGGTTTTGATCCATCTGAGACAATGATCTCATCAGTACCTACAATACCGTTATACCAGTTCTGTGAAATTCTGGTTTTTAATTTGTCCAGAAATGCCTGGGCCTGTGCATCATCATCATATCCGGTGTATCCTTCAGATGTACCAAGTTTGTTTACCTCTTTATTAAGTCCCTCAACAATATGTTTAGTTAGAGGTTCGGTGGTGTTTCCAATTCCAAGGCTTATTAATTTAGCATCCGGCTCTTTTTCTAAAAGAGCCTTTTTACGTCTTCCAATCTCAGGAAACAGATATCCTGCCTGTAGTTTTGCAATATTCTTATTTCTTTGTACCATTATAATTTTCTCCTATTCTCTTACGCTAATCACGTGTTTGATAATACTGTTTTAATTATTTCAATTAATTCTAACTTTTTTAAAAAACAATAAAACTATTTCATTTTCCTGTTGGTCTAATCACAACTTTCTTGCCGATCGGGCTCTGTTTTGCGGTAATCTCTTTTACATCAATTACGAGTACGTTTGTTCTTTCTGCTGCTTCAGAAGAGTGGGGCAGCCTCGGTGCCTCTGGAGCATATTTTTCAATAAGCTTGTTTAAGGCATCGGTTTTCTCATCTATATCAACAACTACCCTTATATCACCAAACACAATTACACTCTTATACTCAGTTGTGGATCCACATGGCATGCGCATGCCGGGAATGATTGATATAATCTTGTCTATCTCAAAGCACACCTGTTGATTGTGTCTTATATTCTCAATTTTCCGGCCTTCATGTGCGCTATGAAAATATATCTTATCATTATCATAGACGTAATTGACAGGTGTTATATATGGAATATTATTTGAACAGGTACCCAATCTTCCAACTAAAGCATTTGACAGTAACTCCTCTACCTCTGCATAGCTGGCAATCTCTTTATCTCTTCTCCTCAAATCTCTCTTCCTACAGCTTCTGCAACCGCAGCTGCTTCCTTCATCAGATCTCCAAAACTCTCTATCGTCAGTGCCTGCGGACCGTCAACAAATGACTTCTCAGGGTCTTTGTGAACTTCCAGTATCAATCCATCGGCACCAACGGCGATTGAGCCCTTGGACATAGGGGCTACCAGCTCCCGCACACCTGTACCGTGACTTGGGTCGGATATAACAGGTAGATGCGTCAATAGTTTGAGATGCGGAATAGTACTTAATGACAGGGTAAACCTCGTATGTGTCTCAAATGTTCGTATCCCTCTTTCACACAAAATAACATTCGGGTTGCCGTGTGAGAGTATATATTCGCCTGCAAGTAAAAATTCATCTAGAGTTGCTGACATTCCACGCTTTAAAATGACCGGCTTATTACATTTGCCGACTGCCTCCAGTAACAGAAAGTTGGCCATGTTTCTCGTTCCAATCTGCAACACATCAACGTAGCTGCTTACCAGGTCAATATGATCCGGGCTGAGTATCTCTGTGACGATAGCCAGCCCTGTAGCCTCTCTTGCTTTGGCCAGATATTCAAGCCCTTCCTCTTTAAGTCCCTGGAAGGAATAGGGGCTGGTCCTGGGTTTGAATGCGCCTCCTCTAAGTGCAATAGCGCCTGCTTTCTTTACTCCCTCTGCTATAAAATTAATCTGATCCTGGCTCTCTACCGCACAAGGTCCGGCGATCACGCCTATCTTTTTGCCTCCCAGAACCTGATCATTAATCTTGATTTCAGTATCAGCTTTTCTGACTTCACGACTGGCTAATTTGTATGGTGTCAGGATCGGAACAGCTTTTTCCACACCGGGTATTGTGTCCCAGTATTCAGGTGGAATATCGCGTTTATCACCGATTACGGCAATTACCTTCCTATTGGTACCTTCCAATAGTGTTGTTTTACATCCAACTTCCTCGACCTTTTCAACTACATGATCTATTTCACTCTGATCTGCAGTTGGTTTCATTACAATTATCATAATTAATCCTCATTGTGCGGCATAGCCGCAGCCAGGTTTGAAGTGACTAAAGCGAACTAAAATGCCTAAAGTTAATGTAACGTGTTACTTAATTACCGATAGCGTACAAATGATTATCATTTGAACCAAAATATATTGTGCCGTCTGAACCGATTAATGGTGAGGACTCAATCCAACCACCTGCTTGATAACTCCACTTCAACTCGCCTTTTGTGTCTATGGCATAAAGATTGCCATCGGTAGAGCCTATGTAGGTAGTTCCCTCTGAGTCTACTGCCGGTGATGACTCAATCCAGCCGTTAGTCTTGAATTTCCATTTAAGGGTGCAGTTGGAGTTGATCGCGTATATCTCCTTGTTGTAAGAACCGAAATATATTGTGCCATCACTGTCTAATGCCGGTGAGGATTGAACGCTCTTTCCGGTATTAACCCTCCATTTTATAGTACCGTCAGGGTTAATTGCATAAACAATACCATTTTCTGATCCCACATAAACAACCCCGTCTTCACCTACAACAGGTGAGGAGAAGGACTGATAAATATTGCTCCCAATCCTTAAGTGCCACTTAAATTCTCCATCCGAATCTAAAGCATTAACAATACCTTTGCTTATGAGGAAGTAAACACTCCCATCAGGACCAATTGATGGTGAAGAACTAATAGAACTGTATGTGTTGTTCATGAAATTCCATTTCAGGTTTCCACCTTCATCTATTACGTAGAGATAACCGTCTGCAGATCCGAAATAGATATTATTGTTTTTGTCTATAGTAGGTGATGAGTAAATTTCTCCCTCTGTTTTATAAGTCCACTTGAGAGTGCCATCAGGCTTTATTGCGTAAAGTTTTTTGTCTCTTGAACCGACATATATTGTGCCGTCAATCCCAATAGCGGGAGATGAAGTTACTTCTCCTCCTGTCTCATATGCCCAGACAAGCTTTCCCTCATGGCTTACCGCATAAAGCTTACCATCTACCGAGCCAAAATATATTGTTTCATCCGCTCCAATTGCAGGTGAGGATGTAATTCTCTTCTCAACTGCAAACTTCCATTTAAGGTTGTTGGTTTGTGCTCCCTTAAAAGGGCTTACACCGGTGTGTCTCAAATCATGCCTAAACATCTGCCACGGAGGACCAGCTGTTTCTGCATGAGAAAAGTGAACGCCAAAACCTATAACTAAAATAAGTGCAATACTTAAAATGATAAATGTTTTTTTATACATAATAAATAAGTGTCTAAAGTGTGAAGTGATCTAAAGTGACTAAAGTTCTTTCCTTTCGGAAGGAATCCACTTTCTAATCACATACCTATTGTTATTTCTCACCGATAGCATAAAGATTGCCATCTGAAGAGCCAAAATAGAGAGTTCTGTCCGGCCCTATAGTCGGTGATGATTTTACTATACCACCGGTAGTAAAACTCCACAAAAACGTTCCATCAGAGCTTAAAGCGT
>CAYTGO010000011.1:38864-41493 GCA_964437425.1 uncultured Candidatus Scalindua sp. | reverse complement strand
ACTATACCACCGGTAGTAAAACTCCACAAAAACGTTCCATCAGAGCTTAAAGCGTACAATTTTTTGTCCCAGGATCCGAAAAAAACGTTTTCATCCGAATCAATTGCCGGAGATGAAGTTATAACTCCATTAGTCCTGAAAGTCCATCGTAAAATGCCACCGGAGCTAAGTGCATACAGGCTTCCATCGTTAGATCCAAAGTATACATTTCCATCCTTACTGACGGCCGGTGAGGAATCAATCCATTTTTTTGTCTGGAAATACCACTTTTGAGTACCATCCGGATTTAAAGCATATAATCTGCCGTCATTACACCCCTGGTAAATTGTGCCGTCCGGTCCAATTGCCGGTGATGAAGTTATCTGTCCCTTTGTTTTGAAATGCCACTTAAGTTTGCCATCAGGGTCAAGAGCGTATACATAACTGTCATTTGAACCAAAATATACTGTACCTTCATTATCTATTGCAGGGGAAGAGTCCACATACTTGTGTGTGGCAAATGCCCATAAAATTCTTCCAGTGTGATTTACCTTGTATAAGTAGTAATTGTCTGAACAGACGAAAATATTTCCTTTCGCAGAAATTGCAGGGGATGAAGCGATCCTTCCTTTTATCTGCGCACTCCATCTGGGCTTACCTTCCAGATCCAGAGCGAATAATTTACCATTCCATGCGCATACATAAATAACGTTATTTAGATCTATTGCCGGAGTTGAAAATATCTTGGTTCCAACATCATACGACCATTTGCGCGTGCCATCAGGTTTTAGTGCATAAAGGGTCTTGTCCTGTGAACCAATGTAAATTGTTCCGTTTTGATCAAGCACCGGAGATGAATCTACACTGCCACCGGTTGCAAAGCTCCATTTAAGATTATTACCTACAGGTCCCTGTAGTGAGCTTCGTCCTGTGTTCATGGAATCATGACGAAAGGCCGACCATGAAGTGTTAAGTTCTTGTGCACTAAGAACATCTGCCACAGAGTAAATCATTATCATTATAACAATGACAATGATTTTAGTCTTAAATACAGGGTATTTCTTCATTTTAAAGAAAGAGTAAGAAGTTGTTTTGACTCATGCCGTTTTATATAATGTTATTGTAATGAAAAAGCCATGATTTACAATATCCTTAATCGCATTACCTGCTATCCGGTAGTTTTTCCATTTTGCGGTGTATGAAAGTTTATTATGATCAGACTTACAAGCCAAATTACAGTTTTGAAGACATGCGTTATTCTTTCCTTGCTGCTGTTCTTATTCAATCAGGGTTGCAATAGTCTTTGTGGAAAAGAGACCGATGAAAACTCGAATATAGCATCATACGCGGCAGATATACACGTTGTATTCACCGGAGAAGAGAATGGTTATCTGGAGCCTTGTGGATGCTCAGAGAAACAGCTTGGTGGATTCTCGAAGCGACATACTTTAATCAATCATCTCAGGGAAAAAGATGAAAACCTGCTCCTATTAAGCCTGGGTGATCTAACCGGTAAAGTCGGCAGGCAAGATGAAATCAAGATGGAGACAGCGTTTGAATCATTAGACCTGATGGGTTATGTTGCACATAACCTTGGCGAAAAGGACCTTGAAATGGGAACTGATTTGCTAGGCTATCTTTCCCAGATAAGTAATGTAGATCTCATATCAAGTAATATAGTTTTTGCTACTGAGGTGTTGGGAATTAATCCATATGTGATAAAAGAGATAAAGACAGAGGATACGATGCTAAGTGTTGGTATCTTAGGTATTGTGTCACCGGGACTTGTTGAAAGTGCTTATCAGGACATGGAGATTATGGACCCCGTTGTATCACTTACGCCTTTACTAAGTGATCTGCGTGATAAAACAGATATACTGATACTTCTCTCACATGCGGAAATGGATGAGTCTGTGAAAATCGCGGAAGCCTGTCCTGAACTGGACTTAATAATCTCAGGCCACCTGGTTGACAGACCAGACCTTTATCGTGAGAAAGTCAAAAATACATACGTAATACCTGTAGGAGAGAAGGGTAAATATGTGGGAAAAATTACTCTATCGCCACAACAGAAGCAGACAGGTGAAGACGAGTATTTTAATCGCCTTCCACCCGTCATTGAGATAACGCCTTTAGATGAAAGATTTGCAGATTCACCTGATATTGCAATGCTATTAAGAATTTATCAGGAGAGGCTTAAGGATGAAGAGTTGCTGGCACAGGTTTTTAAGAGTGATCTACCTTCGAACCTGACCTTTATCGCTAATGATGATTGTGCTGTTTGTCACAACAAGATCTTTAAGCACTGGGAAGGCACCGGTCACGCTTCAGCTTATGAGACGTTAGTGAAGGCCGAACACGAGTACGATCCTGAGTGTGTAGAGTGTCATGTTATCGGTTTAAATTACTTCACCGGTTTTGAAACTATGGAGTCAACACCGGAACTGAAGGACGTTGGCTGTGAAAGTTGTCATGGAGCCGGAAGTGATCACAAGGAGACACAATCAAGTGACTACGGCAGGGTGAGTGTTGAGAACTGTGAAATCTGTCACAATGATGAACACAGCCCGAATTTCGAATTTAATGATTACTGGCAAAAGATTAAACATCCAAGTGAAGAGAAATGAAAAATTGATTGATTTAATAGAGA
>CAYTGO010000011.1:24418-38764 GCA_964437425.1 uncultured Candidatus Scalindua sp. | reverse complement strand
CTTACAGGGGGTCGAGGCAAAAGAACTTGCACACGTTTTAAAGAGCGTTCTTACAAAGTTAGAAGAAACCTTAGACTTTCCACCATATAATTACATAATACATAGCGCTCCATTTAATGTAACAGAATCAGAATATTTCCATTGGCATATAGAAATAATACCAAGGCTTACAAATATAGCTGGATTTGAGTGGGGGACCGGGTTTTATATTAATCCAACACCCCCTGAAGAAGCTGCTGAATTATTGAGAATATAATGAAGAAAAAACCATTATCATCTAACCGGACAGGGACGTTGGACAAGATCAAAAAGTTGCTTAGCAAGTCCAGGGGCAAGGTGCTTGATGATAAGTTATTAGGATCACTGAAAGAGATGTGTGAGGATCTGGGATCACAATTGAAGAAAGGAGAGGTTGGGACAAAAAACCTTTCTGTAAAAAAAGAGGAGAAGGAAGAATCAAAAATATTGGAAGAACAGATTCAAGAGGAGAGGGAGATATTTGATAACGTAATAGAGGTCATGGGGGCAGGATTGTGCCTTATTGATAAGAACTCAAAGGTTATATGGGCAAATGATACATTGAAGGAGTGGTTGAACCTGAGTGAATCTCCTGTTGGCGGCCATTGTTCCGATATTTATCACTGTGATGTTGTCGGAACTGACAAATGCCCGGCAGAGCAGGTCCTCAAGGGGGAAAAGGGCCACATAGTTCAATCATGGGTGAGAACTAAGGCCAAAAAGAGAATGTGCATCCAACATATTGCTATACCTATAACAAATAAGAATAATGACACTAACAATATTTTGCTGCTTACTGTGGATGTGACTGAAAGCGAAAAGATGGTACACCGGCTTTTGCTATTACAACAGTTTGGCGAAATAACCCAGGGAACACTACATCTTGATAAATTACTTCATTTGATATTAACATGCATAACTGCGGATTACTCATTTGGGTTTAACAGGGCAACGCTATTCTTGATTAATAAAGAGCTTAATGTTCTAAATGGGAAATTGGCGATAGGGCCATCTTCCTCAGAAGAGGCTACACGAATTTTGAAAGAGATGTCAGATAGTCATAATTCCCTTATAGATATTGTTGACAAATTAGATTATAGCCATAATATTGACACCCCTCTGAACACGATGACAAAACTTCTGGTGTACTCACTGGCAGATGCAAAGGAAGTCGTTACTCTCTGTACTAAAGAAAAGAAACCCATAATAGTTAGAGATGCTGCTAAAGACACGCGTGTGACAGATGAATTCAGAAAAGCCATGGGTGTAAATGAATTCGTCTGCGTTCCTTTGATAGCAAAGAGTGAACCCATTGGAGTTATTGTTGCAGATAACGTCTATACTGCAGAACCTATATCCGATGAACGTGTTAATACTTTAACAATGTTTGTTAATCAAGCATCACTTGCAATTGAGAATGCTGAAACCTATAAAAGCCTGGAAGACAAAATTGATCAACTTACAGAAACTCAGCAGAGACTTATTCGCTCAGAAAAACTGGCTGCTATCGGTGCAATGTCATCTTACGTAGCACATGAGATTAGAAATCCACTGGTCACCATTGGAGGTTTTGCAAAGACTCTCTCTCGTTTTACCTTTACAGATTCGAAAATCAAAGTTAACATTGACATTATCATTGAGGAAGTGAAGCGTTTAGAAAAAATACTTAATAACATTACAGACTTTAGTAAGCCATCTAAACCGGAAAAGATTGATACTCAAATATGTGAAGTAATGGAAAATACGTGTATGCTAATGGAGAACTATTTCCAGGAAAAACATATAACGTTGCAAAAAAGATATGAAACAGGTATACCTGAAGCACCTGTTGACCCTACTCAAATAAAACAAGTCTTCCTTAACATACTGATGAATGCTGTTGAAGCGATGCCTGATGGTGGTAAGCTTGATGTGAATATTGAATCTGTAAATGAGTCAATAAAAATATACATTATTGATGCCGGCAAAGGAATGCCACATGGTGTGTTACAGAATATTTACGATCCATTTTTTACGACAAAACAGAGTGGTACAGGTGTCGGTTTGTCTGTCAGTCTTAAGATTATTGAAGATCATGGTGGTACGATAGATGCTATAAGCGAACAGGAAAAGGGCACAACCATGTTACTAACACTGCCAATTAAGTAGTAGAAAGGAGTTGTGACGATGGCAACTATTCTTGTTGTGGAAGATGATAAAAACCAACGCTTACTATATGAACAGGAGTTAAAGTTGGAGGGTTATGAAGTTGTGACTGCTTCTGATGGTAAAGATGCTTTGGAGAAAATCCAGGAGCAGCTCCCGGATCTTATTATAATGGACATAAATATGCCTAAGATGGATGGCATTGAGACAATGGGAAAAATTCTAGGTAAAAATAAAGAGATTCCTGTTATCATTAACACTGCTTACAGTAATTATAAAGATAATTTTATGTCATGGGCTGCAGATGCATATATTGTTAAATCTTCAGACTTAGTAGAACTGAAAAGTACAGTAAAAGAAATATTGGCAAAAAAAACAGATGATTCCTGAATTAAGGTAAATGATTTGAAACTTTCAGTGTGTTTAGCATTAGATCAGGTTATTTCAAGTTAATTAAATAGAGAACAAAAACATGCCACTAAGCAACGTACTTACTATTATTCTGGCAGGAGGGCAGGGGGAGAGGCTTTATCCCCTGACAAAAGACAGAGCAAAGCCTGCTGTACCTTTTGGAGGCATATACAGGATAATAGACTTTACATTAAGTAATTGTCTCAATTCCGGATTGCGGAAAATAGTAGTCTTGACTCAATACAAGTCCTTTTCTTTAGATAGGCATTTGAGGCTTGGATGGAGTGTTTTTAATAATGAATTAAATGAATATATAGAACAGATTCCTCCTCAGCAAAGAATCAGTGATCAATGGTATCAGGGGACTGCAGATGCTGTTTACCAGAATATATATACACTTGAAAAAGAACAGCCGGAAATGGTTTTGATGCTTTCCGGTGACCATATTTACAAAATGGATTACAGGAAGATGATTCGCTTTCATAAGGAAAATAAAGCCGATCTTACTGTCGCTTGTATGGATGTACCACTGGATGAAGGAAAAAGATTTGGCATAATACAAACAAATGATGACAATAGGATTGTTGAATTTCATGAGAAGCCATCTGTACCAATCCCTTCTCCCAGTAATCCTGATGTTACATTTGCTTCTATGGGAATATATTTATTTAATACTACCACGCTCGTTAAAGCGATAATAGATGATGCCAAGCAGGATACAAATCATGATTTTGGAAAGAATATAATACCTGACATGATACATTCTAAAAGGGTATATGCATATCCATTTACAGATGAAAAAAAGAGTGGCTTAAACTACTGGCGCGATATAGGAACCCTGGATGCTTATTGGGAGGCCAATATGGATCTTGTACAAATATCACCAGAATTTGATCTTTATGATAAAAATTGGCCAATCCGTACTTACAAAGCGCAATATCCCCCGGCAAAGACTGTTTATAAAAAAGATTTTCCGGGTGAGAGAACAGACATGATCCTCAATTCTATTGTTTCTGATGGATGTATAATCAGTGGTGCAAAGATAGAGGGATGTATCTTGTCGCCTGATATTAGAGTGGGTTCTAATACAGAAATTTATGATTCAATTATAATGGAAGATGTCAGAATAGGGCAGAATGTCAAGATTCGAAAAGCCATAATAGATAAATCAGTAAATATTCCGGACAATATGAAGATTGGTTATGATCGGGATGAAGATATAAGGCATTTTACTATTACTGATAGCGGTATAGTAGTTGTACGTAAAGAGATGCAATTGATATAGAAAAATTGGCAAGGCGTGTTGTGTAAATAGCGGATCTTAAATGTATAACGTCTCTATACTTCCTTGTCTTCTCACTCAGTTGGTTTGTCTGTATCTATCTCCATTCGGTCCGGTACTAATATCCCGCCAGAGACAATTAGTTTCATTCCCTCTTCAATACTCAGATCAGTTTCTTCTATATCTTGTTCAGGAAGATAAATCAGGAAGCCAGATGTGGGATTAGGTGTTGTTGGGATAAATATACTGGATAATACCACTCCTCCTTTTGTCTTTAAACCACCTGTGACAAAAGCGAATGCCTTCATTCCGACTCTTGGATATTCAACTATAACTACTCGTTTAAAAGATTGTGTAGTTGGAAGACTTACTATCTCAAGTAGTTTTTTTGACGATGTGTACACATTCTTTATAATCGGAACATTGTTCACTATCTTTTCAAACAAATTAATGACGAACTTACCGAGGAAATTTGTTGCCACCACACCTATAAAATAGAGTGCTACAAATGTGAGTATAAATGCTACTGATGTGATGATAAACTCATCAATCTTGCTATTTGGAGCAAACCCGAAAGGACCAACGGCTCTTACAACTACCGGTGATAGAATCCCTCCAATCATAGTAAATAAAAATCTTATTACAAAATATGTAACAAAGACTGGTAAAACAACAAGGAGGCCTGCAATCATTTTTCTTCTTGTGCTTTTTCTAAAACCAACTCTGTATAGTTTTCCTGATTTCATTTTTGATTTCATAATAGGTGACCTTGATAGTTCAATAAATCAAATTATAAAGAAGTGCCAGATTGCGACCATTACACCAGCAAGTATAAAATTAAAATCGGTAATAATTTCACATGTGAGCCCACTTGGTATAAGGCGCTTGTGATAGAGATACAAATACCCGCATGCATACGAAACACATGTAAGGAGATAATAGGAAAATCCGGAAGTCCAGTCGATCATAGGGCTGATAACTAACAGTATTGTCAGTAATGTTAACATTACAGCGAGAATCGCTTTAGTATTATTCTTTCCAATTGCTATTGGAATTGTTTCCTTACCAATTATTCTGTCGCCTTGAACGTCCCTTACATCAAGCAAAACTGTCCTTGTAAAAACCATGCTGAAAGTAAAAGCTAATACAACAGGAAGCGATGATAAAGAGGCTTCAGGTGATCCCAAAAACGGAATTAAACCTGTACTTACAGCCCAGGCTATACTTATAAACATCTCTTTCGAACCCGGGATTTGTGCCAGACTTCGATACCTGACAATGCTGGTAAACTTCTTTGGGACTATAGAAACCCGGTACGCTATCCCGAACAAAGAGGAAAAGAAAATGCAGAAAAAAACATCTATGTTAATCGTAAACGCCAGGATTGTTGATAAGATAGCTGCTACAATACCCAGGACAATGAAGACTCCTTGATGCTTCTCGTACAATTCTGCCCTGGATGGTTCACTCAAGGCGGCAGCCTCTTTATTCGCAAAATAGTTTAAAACATACATTGAAAACAAAAACAGTGTTGCGATTGCACAGAATTTAATCCTTGGATTAGTGCCAAGTAGGACGGAGCTTGCGTAACTGAAGCTTGCTGCTCCAATTCCAATATACATGAAACTACCTATTAAGATTGTAATCGCTTTATCAGTAAACGATTGCATCTTTTTGATTTCTTCCCCTTTATAGTTCTGTACTTTATCGACAACTCTCTCGAGTAGCCAGTTAGGAGTTGAGGCCCCTGCTGTTACGCCAATGACACCATATTCTGCGAGTTTCTTTAGATCTAATTCATGTTCCGTTTCAACCAGGAATGCTGGTACGCCTTTCTTTTCAGAAATTTGAACCAATCTGTTTGTGTTTGCACTGCCTCTCCCACCAACTACAATCATTGCATCCACTTCCTCGCTCAGGCTGATCACCTCCTCCTGTCGTCTTGATGTAGAACTGCATATTGTGTCAAACACCTTGTGGTTTTTATATCGGCGTTTTAGCTTCTCTGCTATTAATGCAAAAGTATTCATATCCTGAGTAGTCTGGGCAACAATACAGATTTTTTCCATATCAGGCAATTCTGACACTTCATCAGGAGAAGAGACCACATAACCTTTGCCATTAGTATACCCAAGCAATCCTGTTACCTCAGCATGCCCTTCATCACCAACTATTATGGTGGAATATCCTTCCTTCGCGTTCTCTTCAATAATTGATTGTACCCGTTTAACACGAGGACAGGTTGCGTCGCTGATTTCAGCACCTGATGCTTCCAGCTCTTGTCTTCTTTTGGGTGTAATACCATGAGCTCTGATAACAACAGTACTTTTTGACAAATCCGTGTCTTCATTGAGGGCTCTGATCCCCTGCTTCTCCAACTTTTCAAGTACCTGCGGATTATGTATCAATGGACCTTCTGTATAGACAGAGCCGTCTTCGCTTCCATCTTTATTAGCGGCATCCAATGCGTTGTCCATTGCCTTCCGTACGCCCATACAAAAGCCTGCTTTTTTTGCTACTATTACTCGCATTTTTAATCTTTTTTTGTTAAAAAGTTGTGTGGTTATATGCCTACACGTGCCATACTTTATGCTTTACCACCTAAGCCTTCTCTAAAGGCAATATGGAAGCGATTTTATCACATGCAATTTTCTTGTCAAAGAAATTCAGATTTGATAGAATTGCAACGTCACCAAGTATCAGGCAGGGAAGATGGGGGGGCTCCAGTGAGGATGAGTCGATCATGCGTTGATAATTTCAAAAAATTAATAAAAGAATTATAAGGAGCATTTAAGAATGGACTTATATGAAACTATTAAAACAAGAAGAAGCATAAGGGCGTATAAAAAGGATCCGGTTGAAGACGATAAGCTGGATAGGATTATTAATGCTGCACGACTTGCACCGACTGCTGCCAATAAACAACCATTTTCACTTATCATAGTCAAAAATGAACAGGTTAAACACAAATTAAAAGATGCATATTCACAGGAATGGTTTTATACAGCGCCTGTAATCATATGTGCATGTGCATCACCTCAAGATGCATGGAAACGAAATGATGGGAAAGGTTATGTTGATGTTGATGTGGCAATCGCAATGGATCATTTGATTCTTGCTGCTTCTGCTGAAGGACTTGGCACCTGTTGGATAGCTGCTTTCAAACCAGATGTAGTAAGAGATGTATTAAACATACCTGATAATTTTGAACCCTTGATTTTAACACCCCTGGGTTACCCTGAGGTCATTCCGGAACCAACTTTTCGAAAATCACTTGAAGAGATGGTAAGAGAAATCAAGTGAGTGCGCTCCAAAACTCCATGCCTGGATATCGCTCTACATTTCAGTATGAAAATGTGTGAATTTCCATACACCGGCAGTACCTCATCTGAGTAGCTATAAGATAATCAAAGGTAATAGAAATCGCCAGGATTCTGGTCTTAACGTTTAACAAGATATTAGTTTCTTAAGGTATAGAAAATGACAACAGTTTCAATTTCACGTTGTGATGATTATGAATTAGAAAAAGTCAGCACAGCTGTAAAAAGATGTTTAAGTTTGATAGGCAATCTTGAAGCCACTGTAAGACCTGGAATGAAGGTGCTGCTCAAACTAAACCTTCTTTCAGCCTCACTGGGGCCGGAGAGGGCTGTTAACACACATCCTGCAGTCATCAGGGCGCTTGTTGACATATTTATGGAAGATTATGGGTGCGAGGTTTATATTGGAGATTCTTGTGGCAGCTTAAGAACCGGTTCTACAGATAAAGCGTTTAGAGTCACGCAAATAGACAAGATCGCAGAAGACACAGGTGCTGTCATAGTTAACTTTGATAAGGATGAAGCTATTGACATAACGAATAATAATGCTGCAATCTTAAAGAATTTCAAGATAGCAAAAACTGTTAGATCTGTAGATGTTGTAGTGAATGTTCCGAAATTGAAAACACACGGTCTGACAAGATACACAGGCGCAATTAAGAATATGTTTGGTTCCATACCTGCTAATGGAAAGAAAAATGTGCACCTTCTGGCACCTAAGAACAGATCAATGGCTCAGGCATTGGTAGATGTTTTTGAGATGGTACAACCGCATATCACTGTAATGGATGCAGTTATTGGGATGGAGGGTAACGGTCCTAACGCCGGAGATCCTAGAAAGGTAGGGTTAATAATTGCCGGTTATGATGGCGTTGCTTTGGATGCTGTGGCCAGTACTATAATAGGCTTTGATCCAATGAAAGTGCCTATAATCAGGTATGCGAATGACAGAGGGCTGGGCACCGCAGATATGAATGAGATTGATGTTTCAGGTGAGGAAATCAGCAAGGTTACAGTTGCCGATTTTAAAAAACCTTCCAGCTCTGCACAGGATTTTGCATCCAACTATATACCAGACTTTCTGCTTGCAAAAATGTTCGATAATAGCTGCTCATGTGTTTCTACAGTGTATGAGCCAAATTGTACAAGATGCTATGAATGTATCAGAAATTGTCCGGCTAAAGCAATGTCGGCGCCGGATGGTAAAGTGATTGTCGATGAGGACAAATGTATTGGCTGTTTTTGCTGTGACGAGGTTTGTAATTACAAGGCGATTGAGATGAAGCGTACGTTTCTTGGCAGGGCTTTTTTGAAAATGGCTGTATTTTTAGGCGTAGAAAGACTGCAGTAGGAATTTGATTAAAGTAGCTTCAGACTGAAGTTTCAGTGCGTACGTGCACAATCTGGTCAATTTGGATTAGATTATTTTTTGGCAATATTAATTGTCGTTGAAGCTGACGATAATTGGTTTTCATCTTTAACTTTATTAGCGACTTCTTCTCTGTTAATAGTGATGTGCTTAGGCGCATCAATCCCCAATTTGATTTGCTGCTTGTTAATATCTATAACAGTTATCTTGATATTATCTTCAATTATGATGCTCTCACCTAACCTTCTTGTGAGTATAAGCATTTTTCACATTCCTGGTTTTATATTAAAATTTTTCAAACAAGCCTAAAATACGTTTCTATCGTTAAACGTTTTTCAATAGGTAGTTTATAAGTTTTATGTATTAAGTCAAGATGATTTAATTTGTATATATTTCATTGAATTATGCTTAAAACTTATTTCAGAGGTTTAACAGATCAGTTTGTAATTGACAGCTTTTGTGCCTTTTTGATATAAGACTGGTAGTAAATTTTTTTAGCAATTAGCAGGGGACAAGGTATGGCAAAGATAGAAAAAACTGTTGCAAGGGAAATACTTGATTCCAGGGGTAACCCTACGGTTGAAGTAGATATAATACTGGATGATGGTACAATTGGACGGGCGGCAGTTCCGTCAGGTGCGTCTACAGGTCGTCACGAAGCTTGTGAGTTGAGAGATGATGATCCGAAACGATACCTCGGAAAGGGAGTTACCAAGGCCATTAATAATGTAACAGAAACAATAGGCCCAAAGATAAAGGGCTTAGACCCATCCGAACAGGAAAATATTGATAAACTAATGATTGATCTGGATGGTACAGATAATAAAAGCAACCTGGGTGCTAATGCCATCCTGGGAGTATCTATTGCGATAGCAAGGGCAGCTGCAAGTATGTTAAATAAACCGTTGTATAGTTATATTGGAAAAAATGATAACTATATCATACCTGTGCCCATGATGAACATTATTAATGGCGGAGAGCATGCAGATAACAATCTTGACATTCAGGAATTTATGATCATGCCGGTTGGTGCTAACTGCTTTAAGGATGCATTAAGGATTGGGGCAGAAGTCTTTCATAGTTTAAAAAAGATCCTTAGCTCCAAGGGGTATAATACAAATGTTGGTGATGAAGGCGGTTTTGCTCCTGAGTTGAAATGTAACGAAGAGGCCCTGGAGACTATAATGGAAGCCATTAACAAGGCGGGTTATGAACCTGGCAAGGACGTATTACTGGCTCTGGACACAGCCGCAAATGAAGTTTATAAAGATGGTAAATATGTGTTACAGGCGGAAGCTGATTCTGAGAAATCTATTGAAGGCATGATTTCATTCTATGATGATTTGATTTCTAACTACCCCATTTATTCAGTAGAAGATGGCCTGGCAGAGGATGATTGGGATGGCTGGAAGGCGTTAACTGAAAAACTTGGCAGCAGGGTGCAGCTAGTCGGAGACGATCTATTCGTTACGAACATAGATAGATTAAAGAAGGGTATTGATCTTGGAATAACTAATTCAATATTGATCAAACTTAATCAGATTGGTACGCTTACAGAAACAATACAAACAATAGAGATGGCTAAATCAAATGGTTTTACTACCGTTATATCACATCGTTCAGGAGAAACGGAAGATACCATTATATCTGATGTTGCAGTAGCAACCAATGCAGGGCAAATCAAGGCAGGTTCACTTTCCAGAACAGACCGCATATGCAAATATAATCAATTGTTAAGGATAGAGGAAGAGCTTGGAGATAATGCTGTTTACGGAGCCGCTTCTTTGAAGATGAAATAACATATTTATCTTGAGTTCTGAACAATTGTTAGATATTTGCTTCCAACTATCTATTAAAATAAAAGAATTATGCTAAGGCGCTTCCTTTTTACCTTTTCTATAGCAACCTCGATAATAATAATTTTTTCTGTTATCGTTACTCAAAAGAGGGAGGAGAGGAGGGCTCTTGAAACAACACAAAAGGTGCTTTCAGAACAAGTTGATTCTTTGAGAGTAGAAAACGAAAGACTCAAAGCAGAGAATAAAGCACTCGTAAATGATCCGATACAAGTTGAGAGAGAAGCCAGGGATAATTATGGATATACTAAAGAAGGCGAAACTACTTACAAAAAATACAGATTTAATATTTCAGAACCAGAGAATGACAAAGCAGGGCGGTCTACTAAATCTGGTGGGCTTGAGGCATTCTTATTTGAAGGCCCTTTTCCGTGGCAGGTGCCATTGGGTCTGATAGCAATAGCTACTCTATTTTTATTGTTTTCTTATAAATATGATCGTTAAATCTTATATTGATAAAATTGTAAGAGATGCCAAAAAGGCATCACGCCTGATGGCCATTACAGATACGTCAGTAAAGAATGCTGCACTGGAACAAATGGCTCTCAATTTCATTAACAGTAAAGAGATACTGATAGCGGAAAACGAAAAAGATTTAATGGCTGCAGAGGAGAACGGATTATCTGCTGCCATGATAGACAGATTACGGCTGAATGAGCAACGTATAGAGGCTATGGCGGAGGGCATAAGAGAGGTGATTAACCTCAGCGATCCTGTTGGTGAAATAATGGAGGGAATTGTGCGTCCAAACGGTCTTGATATTCAAAAGATCAGAGTTCCCATAGGTGTTATAATCATTATTTATGAGTCACGTCCAAACGTTACGGCTGATGCTGCATCGCTTTGCTTAAAGACTGGTAACGCGACAATACTTCGCGGTGGTAAAGAGTCGATACATTCTAATATTGCAATCTACAGGCAAATAAGCCTGGCACTTGAAAAGGTTGGTCTTGATAAAAATGCTATCCAGGTCATTGAAACTGCTGACCGTGAAGCTGTTGAACACCTTCTCAAATCAGACGAGTATGCAGACTTGGTCATTCCCAGGGGTGGGGAGAGCTTGATACGAAATGTTGTTGAAAACTCTACCATTCCGGTCATAAAACACTATAAAGGTGTTTGCCATGTTTATGTGGATGAATTTGCTGATATGGATATGGCCAGCGAAGTATGCTTGAATTCAAAACTTCAGAGGCCGGGCACCTGCAATGCGATGGAGACTATGTTGGTACACGAGAAGATATCCGGCACATTCCTTCCTGATATTTACAAGGGAATGACAGACGCTGGTGTAGAATTGCGTGGGTGCGAAAAAAGTTGCAAGATTATTCCTGAAATAAAACAGGCAGTTGAAGAAGATTGGTCAGCAGAGTATTTAGAAAAGATACTTTCCGTAAAAGTTGTTTCTTCCATTGATAATGCTATTGATCATATTTCAGTCTATGGTTCATCACACTCTGATTCTATAGTCACTGAAGACAAATCCAATGCAAATAAATTTATCGATGAGGTTGACTCCGCAGCGGTATACGTTAATGCCTCCACACGCTTTACTGACGGCTTTGAATTTGGGATGGGTGCGGAGATTGGCATTAGTACAGACAAACTCCATGCCCGCGGCCCAATGGGTCTTAAAGAGCTTACATCATACAAATACATTATCCACGGTACAGGACAAATCCGCCAGTAAAGGTCTGCAAAACAAATGACACACGCATAATGATGAACATCATTTGTTTTCACTTGATTTTTTGCACTTCTTGAGATATCTTCACAATTTAAACATTTTGGTTGTTTCCTCGTTCTGAAAGATACAGTAATTATTTTTTAGGGGTTTACTATGAAAAGAAAACTTTTACCAGCCTTTTCCTTAATGATTTTGCTCTCGTTGCTGGCAGGTTGTTTACAGCTTTCACCCAAGGTTATTCCGCATAATGTGGATCCTGAAGAAGAAAAGTTTGAAAAAGAAGAGGAGTTTCAAACAGGAAAATATGTGCCAAAAATTAAAAACTTTTTTATTATATTGGACGCTTCATCATCTATGAGCGTTCCATATGCCGCCAAGGGTGATGGGGGAGATCCCAAACTTACGGTTGCTATAGATTTAATAAGACATATGAATAATACAATGCCTGCGATGGATGTTAACGGTGTCCTTCAGACATTTGGTCGTGGAATTGAAGTGCCGATGAAACAGACAGAGACCGTATATGGAAGAACTGCTTATTCCAGATCTGGCCTGGAACAAAGCTTAAATAGTATAAACTTCCTCGCTGAAGGTAACAGCCCGGCAGGGCTTGCCATTAGAGAAACCGGTGCTACTATAGGATCCATTGAAGGTACAAATGCTGTTATTTTTATAAGTGATGGTGAACATCTGGAAGGGGATCCACTTACAAAAGTCAGAAATATGGATGATAACTACGGGAACTGGACTTGCTTTTATACGGTTTGGGTTGGAAACAATCCTGAAGGTAAATCGTTTATGGAAGAACTTGCCGGAGAAATGGGTTGTGGTTTTTCAACATCTGTTGATGAAGTTGCATCTCACGAGGATATGGTAGATTTCGTAAAGCGAGTATTTCTTACAACTGATGCCGACAGTGACGGAGATGGTGTTCCGGATAGCCTTGATAAATGTCCTGATACTCCGATAGGGGTTGAAGTGGATGAATCAGGATGTCCTATCCTGATAGATAGTGACGGTGATGGAACTTTTGACAATGTCGATGAGTGTCCGGATACTCCGGTAGGTGCTATTGTTGATGATAGGGGATGTTGGGTTGTCAAAGGTGTGCAGTTTGATTATAAAAAATGGAATGTCAAACCACAGTTCAATTCAAACCTGGATAATATAGAAGATATTTTGAGAAAAAATTCTAGTTTGAATATAAGAATAGAAGGACATACTGATGATGTTGGATCAGCAAAATACAACATAGATCTTTCTAGTAAGAGGGCTCAGGCAATTAAGGATTATCTGGTTGGCAAGGGTATAGAACCGTCACGGATTACGACAAAAGGGCTTGGGTATTCTAATCCAATTGCGGATAATGACACACCTAAGGGGCGCGCTTTGAACCGAAGGGCTGAAATAATACCTGTAAAATAGTTGAGTTGCGTATCTGGTTGGATCAGCAATTGCTAAAAAGGTTGGGGGTAGGTACGGAGGCTTGAAAATTTTCAAATCCTTGATTTTCCTTCATTGCCTTGCATATAAAAATGTGTGGCAATGAACAATATGGCAAAGGAACAATAGCCGATAGCGAAATCACTTGCTGCCCCAAATCCGAATACACTGACAACACCGTTGGGTGTTAACTCGTATGCATGTATAATACCTATAAATGAAAAAAATGCTGCTCCCAGTGACCAGATACACGCCATCAAAAATTTCTTTTCAATTAAGAAGACTGAAATGGAAGCCAGTATCATAGACGTAAAGATAAAACCTCTTTCAAGTGATATCATCCCGTGAATTGCCAGGTTATTGGCAAACGCATCCTTACCGATCATGAAGAGGGTGGTTCCAGCTGACCTGAGAGTGCTCTCTACCATCAACACCCCCCATGCCGCAATAGCAGGGAAGAGCCCCATGGCAACTGCCATAGCATGATGCTTTGGAGTCTCTTGAAATGCCTGAGCCACTATTACTATTCCGATCCACAGCAGTATTCCTATTCCTGCTTCGAGTGGTACCACGTTAAGAATTACAGTGATGAATCCGCTCAAGCAGATGATGGCGACGAAGAAACCGTTAATGATAGAATATCCTGTTCTGGCGCCAATAGCCTTCCAGCCAGGATGGCCTATATATATTGTCGTTGGAAAACAACTGCCAAATAATGAGGCTACAACAGAACCAATCCCGTTAGCTAACAGTGATGAAAATGTATCGTACTTGTCTCCGGCGGCTTCAGCGCTCTCAAGGTTTTGTAGTGAAGC
>CAYTGO010000011.1:20707-24318 GCA_964437425.1 uncultured Candidatus Scalindua sp. | reverse complement strand
AAGATCTTAAATGCAAAATCCATTGAGATAAATGTAATAGCAATTCCTGCAAGTGTAGAGAGCAAGGCTGCTCTTGGAGTGATACGTCTCAGCCAGCTTCCTATTAGTGCTCCCAGCATCTCTATGATTCCACTCAGGAAACAGGCAATCATGCCAATCTTCCACACCAGGTAGGGATCCTTTGTATCATTATAAACCGGAGCCATTATAAAAAAGATAAAGGCAAAAAGGCTGACCGTGTTGATTCCGTAAGGCAATGCAGTTATATCATCTCTTTGGGTGTTGATTGCAAGCCTTCTGGCCTGCCATGAATAAAAAAGATTTCCTAGTAGTATAGAGATTGCTGCGCCGGGAAGTATCACTCCAAAAACAAGCTCATCTGGCATGCCACACAACATCTTGCAGAGACTCACTATGAGTATTAGCTGTACAAGATTGTCGATGGCAAGACCAAAAAAACCGTCAATATCTTTTCTGATAAATAGTGGATAATTCATAGTTTTTAAAGCTTGTTTACAATAAGGTAGTCTGTTATAGTTTATCCTTCAAGTGCGAAAAGGATTAATTTATGATTAAAAAGAAACCATTGATAGAAAATCTATATGATGCCCTTGATCGTGAAGAGGAAGCAAACAACCAATTCTACGATTATACTATAAAATCGCTTAAATACTACAAGTGGTTAAGCGAAGACAAGAGAGAAAAGGTACAGGACATAATAACAAAGCTAAGAGATGATACCCAAAGGCATAAAAGCATGGTAGAGAAGCTAATACAATACGTACAGGAGAGTGATAAAGATGTATTCTAAGGAAGCGCTTTCTGATATATTTGAAAGAGTTTTGCAATTTGAAATAGATGCAGAAACGGCATATGATGAGTGTATAGAGAAACTGGATGATGAGACTGCTATCGGTATCCTGCAAACAATCAGAAATGAAGAAAGAGGTCACATAGAGCTTGCGAAGCACCTTATCGAATTAATCCAGGACTAACATTACTTGGATTTTTCAACATACCCCATTCTTAAATCATAGAGAGCCGTCTCCAATAGTTTTGTTTCATCGTCATTAAGGTTTCCGCTAGTCTTGTCTTTAATTATCTGTAATGTGTCGATCGTAAACTTTGCCTGATCAAGATTCGGTGTTTTTTTTTTGAGAAAAGGATTCTCTACTTCTCCTAAGCTAATTAATGCCTGCGTAACAAGGCTTGAAACAAATAGGGAGAAGTTTGCTTCAGGGATTTTTGGAATTTGTTTTTGCGTATCATTCAACTCTTTATCTAAATCGGAACCTGACTGTTTCAGCTTTCCATCACCATCCATTATTAGTCCTCCATTAAGAGATAAAATTTTTACAAAATATTATTGCCGGCATTCATTGAAGCTTTAATAAATGCGCTAAAGAGAGGATGTGGGCTTGTTGGTTTAGATTTAAACTCAGGATGAAATTGTACTGCTACAAACCATGGATGGTCTTTCAGTTCTATGATCTCTACCAATTCATTATCTATAGTCAAACCACTGCAAATCATGCCTTCTGTTGTGAAAATCTCTCTATATTTATTGTTAAATTCATACCTGTGCCTGTGTCTTTCTGAAATAATTTCCTGACCATAACATTTACGGGCAATAGTATCTGGTTCAAGCTTACACTGTTGTGCACCCAATCTCATGGTACCTCCCATTTTATCAATCTCTTTCTGCTCCTCTAAAAGGCATATAACCGGTTCTGATGTGTTAGCGTTAAACTCTGTGCTGTTTGCATCTTTCATGTTACATACGTTTCGTGCAAACTCTATAGCGGCACAATGCATTCCTAAGCATAGTCCAAGATATGGAATTTTATTCACTCTTGCATATTTTATCGCTTCTACTTTTCCCTCAATTCCCCTCTCTCCAAATCCTCCGGGTATTAATATTCCACTACATCCTTGAATGTGCTTTTCCGCACCGTCCTTCTCAATGTCTCCGGATTCAATCCTTCTTACTTTTACCCTTGCCGCGTTGCTGACACCCCCGTGTGTTAACGCTTCATAAATAGATTCGTAAGCAGATTGGTGTTCGATATACTTACCGACGAGAGCAATTTCAATTGTAGTCTCAGTGCTTTTAAGTATTTCCAGCATATTGAGCCATTTGTCAAGGTGGCCTCCGTTTGATTGTAGATGAAGCTTTTTTAAAATTATTTTATCGAGCCCTTCTCTAACTAGTAATAAAGGGATTTCATAGATATATGGCTTTACATCTTGTTCCTCGATAATTGATTCTTTATCTACATTACAGAAAAGAGAAATTTTCTCCCTTATTTCATCGGATATCGCTTTCTCCGTTCTACATATTAGAATATCCGGCTCGATTCCAGTTTGCCGTAGCATACCAACGCTATGCTGTGTTGGTTTTGTCTTTATTTCATCTGCAGCCCTGAGATAGGGGATCAGTGTTAGATGTATGTACAGAACATTTTCTCTGCCTATTTCACGACCAAATTGCCTAATTGCCTCGACAAACGGTTGACTTTCTATATCGCCTACGATTCCGCCTATCTCAGAGATCACTATATCTGTGTCAGCAGTGGCCAACTTGCGTATGCAATCTTTTATCTCATTTGTTATGTGAGGTATTACCTGAATGGTTTTTCCCAGATACTTTCCCTGGCGTTCCTTTGTTATTACCGAGTAATATATTGAGCCTGTAGTACAGTTACAATCTCTGTTAGTAACGGCATTTGTAAATCTTTCATAATGACCCAGATCAAGATCAGTTTCTGCACCATCTTCAGTTACATAAATCTCTCCATGCTCAAAGGGACCCATTGTGCCAGGGTCCACATTGACGTAAGGGTCAAATTTCTGTAAGCTTATTTTGTAGCCATGACTCTCTAAAAGCAAGCCAATAGAAGCAGCATTTAAGCCTTTTCCGAGAGAAGAAACAACACCACCTGTAACAAATATATGCTTTGTCATATACGATATTTCTCCAAGAATCGTTCAAAATCTTCTGGCGTGTCAACACCTTCACAGGTGCAGGGTGTAATAACCACTTTAATTTTATATCCGTTTGAAAGAACTCTGAGCTGCTCCAGTTTTTCCAGCTCTTCTTCTTTTGGTATCGGTAAGCTGGAAAATGACAACAAAAAATCCTTTCGGTACATATATATACCAAGATGCTTCAAAAAATGAAATGAAGTATTATTTTCGTTATTAACTTCATCTAATATTTTTTTTGCCCTGGCAAAGCTAGAATGAATATCTCCATCTCTGATAAACGGAATTGATGCCCTGGAAAAATACATTGCATGACCGTTTTTGTCTATAACGACTTTTACCACATTAGGATCTATAAATTCGTCTACAGTTCTTATCGTATTTGCAAATGTGCAGACAACTGCTTCCTGTTCAGCATACATAGCATCAATCAAATTGTCTATCATGCTCCCTGTTATGTCTGGTTCATCCCCCTGGATATTCACGACAAAGTCTACATCCAGGCTGGATGCAATTTCTGCGACTCTGTCTGTTCCAGATGTGTGGCTTGTAGATGACATTGTAACAGATCCACCAAAATCTTTTACCACTTTGGCAATTCGTTCATCGTCCGTAGCAATAATAAC
>CAYTGO010000011.1:19073-20607 GCA_964437425.1 uncultured Candidatus Scalindua sp. | reverse complement strand
TTATTTATGTGTTCGCTGTATTTATTTCAAAAAGCACATTATAACTACACAAGGTATACAGTCAACTAAAATAACAGTCTAAATCCTTTATTTTAAAAGACTTAAAAATCCTATTTTATGTGTTTAACGTGAAAAATTATTCATTGTATAAGTACAGAGTTTCATTGTACTTGACTTAAGTTGGCACTATATACTCTTAGAAGGGAGTATAAATATTAAACAAATATCTATAAATACTTAATTCTAAATTAAAGTTAGTTATACTTACTATTCTACAAGTTACATGAACTTCACAACTTATAAACATCTAAAAATAATAAAACAGTTTAGAGGGAAATAGGCACGCTAATTGCAAAATACATGATTAATAAATTAAAATTAATCTTATTGAAAGGAATAAAACAATGTTAGAAAAATCATACCACGATTGGAGCGATGAAACAGAGGTTAACACTATGACAATTCCTGCTGAATCCAACAGGCTAGAGAATAGCTTAGAAAATCAGCACAATGAACACTTTACGGTAATGGATCTGGTTAGTGTTTTTGAGGATGAAGCAGATAAGATTTGCATGAATAAGCGAGTAGCGCATTTAATCGCCTTGGATGCATTAAATGATTATGTAGAAGGACATGTTAATAACGTAAAAATTTCTTAGTAGCAAATGTGCTAGTGTTTGAGTGTTGTAGCTGACCCAGGCTCCTATTTAGGTAAGTTCCTTGTAATGTCTGCACTCTCTGCAAGATTTAGAAGCCATGGATTCATCCTTGTTTGTACTTTTTGTACAGTGAGAAATTTTTCGAGATCTTCTTTTACCTCACTAAACTTTTTAGTACTTCTGGGTATCCGTTTCTCGAGCTTAACGATATGGTACCCACTATCAGTTTTTACTATATCACTTAGCTCTCCATTCTTCAGATTTGCTACTGCTTTTCCCATAGTACCTTCCGGTCCAAACGGACGCATTCTCCCTCCGCGTGAAGCAGAATTTCTATCAATAGATTCCTTCTTTGCCAGTGATTCAAAATTAGCTCCAGATTTAAGTCTCTCCAGGGTTTTTTCTGCATCTCTGATCGTACGAAATACTATTTGTCTTGCTAGGATTTTTTCTCCGAGTTGTTCTTCAAAAGCTTCATGTAGCTCTTCATTTGTAATCACTACTGTCTCTCTTATTATTTTCTCTGCTAATAATTCTGCTTCTATTTGACCATCCGTAAGTTTAAACATCTTACCTATATTGGTTCTGTACTGTTCCAGGGTCATACCAGCCTTTTCGAGTTCACGCTTAAGATCTTGCTCGTCCTTCAAACCGCCTTGTTTCATTTGTGATTGGATTTGGACATCGATATGTAATGCAACTCTCTCTGCTATTTCTTCTTCTGATATTGTAAGGTTGCGTTTCTTGGCTTCCTGCTTTACAAGTGTCCTTCTTATTATCCGCTCAAGGCCTTCTGCTCCATTTATGTTTATAAGTACGTTAGCAAGTGTATCGCGGCTTATCTCTTCTCCATTTACAACTGCTACTATTTCACT
>CAYTGO010000011.1:12783-18973 GCA_964437425.1 uncultured Candidatus Scalindua sp. | reverse complement strand
AATTATTGACTAAAAAATAACACAGGAGTGTGTTAGTGTCAACTTCAATTTATGTATGACACTTGCTACTAATATGCTCTTGAGGCTTAAAAGACGTTAGCATCTTCCTCGGCGATTAAACTAAACAACTGACATTGGAGATGCAAATTCATTTAGAATAAGCACGGTAGGTTGAATTTATGTTAAAAATGGATGTTAGTGGCAATATGAAAAACTTTCCGTAGTGATATTGCAACACAATTGATGAGAAGACAATGCCAAATAAATGAGTAAAAAATGTCTGTTACTTGGCATTGTCTTAATAATTGAAGCAGGCCATAAGCCGAGTTCTGTTTCTGATGACCATTAATCTAGTTCCGATGTTACCATCGGAATCAAGCGGCTTACCCGGAGGTTAAAAAGCGGATCACTTTATTCCTCTCTATTTAGCCTTTCTCCCAGCGGGGTTTACCATGCCTCTCTAATCACTCAGAGAGCGGTGGGCTCTTACATTAAGCCGTTATCAGGCCCCACCTTTTCACCCTTACCTTGAGAGTATCTATCGCAAGGCGGTATATTTTCTGTGGCACTTTCCTTGGGATCACTCCCACTCTGCGTTACAGAGCGCCGTATCCTGTGGAGCTCGGACTTTCCTCTTCAAAGATTAGACATGTGAATAATCCGTGAAGCGGCCATCCTGCCTGCTTCTCAATCGCTATTCTCATCAAGATAAAGTATTCGACTACAGCTGCGACAGAAAACCAAATCTTTACTACCCATAAGTTCATTCAATGTTTGTGTAGTGATATTCATAGAACAGCCACCGCACACATTGCCAATTACAGGAACTATGGCTTTTCCTCCCTTTATGTTAGATAAACGGTTGTAACTCTGTAAGGAGTGCTCATCTAGTAGGTCTATATATTTTTTTTGTTCACCCTTTATCTTTTCAATTTCAGTATCAGTCACTTTTACCTCTGCATCTACAGTGTTTATGAGATCTTTCAGGCTCTGCTCCTCACTCCTTAAATTTTCAGTAGCTTTTTCAAGTCCTTGATTAGCTGCTTCCAATTTTGACATCGTATCCAGAATCTCATCCTCTAATATCGACATATCTGCCTTCTTACTGCCTATTTCTGTAATCAAAGCAGAATACTCTTTATTTGTCTTGATAGAATTTAACTGAACGTTATATTTGGTTATTTCGCCTTCATTAGTTTTTAGATCCAGTTCTTTTCTGTCAATATCCTTTTGTACTGTCACCTTCTCTTCTTGCTTTTTTTCGGCAAGAGCTTTTTCTTCTTCTATCTGGTCTTTCTTTTTCTGGACATCCTGCTTCCTGCGTTCTTGAGATGTTTCTAGCTCTTTTATCTTATTTTTTAGCGATTGTACTCTTTTTAGTACATCAATTTTATCAATCATTACCTCTTCCCGTATTCATGAAATATGTTGTTTACTTGCCTTCTCCAACGCTATCTAAAAACCCTTCCAACTTTCTACTTCTGATAGGGTGTTGCAGCTTTCTCACCGCCTTTGCTTCAATTTGTCTTACTCTTTCGCGAGTGACCATAAATCTTTTACCAACTTCTTCAAGCGTATATGTATAGCCATCTCCAATGCCATAGCGAAGTTTAATTATTTCTCTTTCTCGGTAAGTTAGCGTCTCCAATACGCTTTCTATCTTTTCTTTAAGCATTTCTTGGGCGGCAGCAAAAACAGGAGATTCTGCTTTGTCATCTTCTATAAAATCACCAAAAGCACTATCAGCACTCTCTCCCACTGTCCTATCAAGAGAAATTTGATGTCTTGAGATTTTTAATACTCTTCTGGCCTCAGACACAGAAATTTTTATCTCCTTTGCCATTTCTTCGATACTAGGTTCTCTGCCGTTCTCTTGTAATAATTTTTTTGAAACATTTCTTATTTTGCTCATTGTCTCAATCATATGCACTGGTATTCGGATAGTTCTTGCTTGATCAGCAATTGATCGAGTTATGGCCTGCCTTATCCACCAGGTAGCATAAGTGCTGAATTTGTAACCCCTTCTATATTCGTACTTATCAACTGCTCTCATTAATCCGGTATTTCCTTCCTGTATGAGATCCAGAAAACTTAGACCACGGTTCCTGTATTTTTTCGCAATACTTACTACCAATCTCAGATTTGCACTGGAAAGCTTTCTCTTTGCAACTTCATGCTGTCTAAAAACATTGTCAAAGGATTCGACTCGTTGACTTAACCGTTCAGGTGTTTCAAGCACCATGTCTTCATATTCGCTTAGCTTGGATTTCAAGTTTCGTAATTTATCCTTCATTTTGTCACGTTTTTCACACAATAAAATCTGCTTCACTGTGCTATTCATTCCAGAAGAAATTTCCTGCAACCGTTTCATTATTGGTTGTAGCTTCTTAGTACGTATGCAAAGATCTTCAATAATTGCAGAACCCTTTCTCTGGCGGTTTCTCACATTTTTAAGCAGCCTGTACCTGTCTTTTGCAGATGTTCTTTTAAGTCTTAATTGTCCATAATCCTCTCTGTTTTTCTTCAAGAGTGTTCTTAACGTTTTTGCATGAACCGGGAATTGCTTAAGAAGTTTTTCCTTCTGATTTTCAAATTCAATATTAATTGCTAAGGTACGATCAAAAGGCAAATCTCCATTAGTGATGTCTTCCAGTATTTGTAAACAAATTTCTTGTGAAAAGTCAGATTTAAGTACTTTTCTATGAAAGTTTTTCCTCGTCACCTCTATTTTTTTTGCCAATGCTATCTCTTCATCCCGTGATAGTAGAGGTATTACTCCCATTTGTGTTAAATACATTCTTATAGGGTCGTCAATCTTTTCTGAAGCACCTGCTGCGACCACTTTTGATTTTGCATCATCCTTTGACTCTTCATCGTCATCTTCGGCATCTGCAGCATCCCGGGCCTCTATCTCAGACTCTTCGATAAGATCTATGCCCAGTTCATCCAGCATTATCAACGTTTCATCAATCTTTCCGGGCTGAGTCAATGTGTCATCCGGAAGGATCTTATTTAACTCTTCGTAAGTTACAAATCCTTTTTCCTTACCCTTTGTTACAAGTGCTTTAATTTTTTGACTCGTTTTATCCATTTAATGAGTCTCCTATTTAATAATAACTAAAAGATTCGTTTATCCTGATTTCTTTAAAGAATGAATTGTCATACTTTTTTTGTGAACTCCGGCAAGTATTTGGTTAACTTCCTGATCGCTTCCCTTTGATCTGTGTAAGTCTGACATTTTCTTTTTGGCTTGCTCTAGACTCTTACTGTTTTTCTTTTTACTGATATGCAGAATACATGCTTTAAGCATTTTTTCGCCTGCATCTTCCTGGCCGATCATAAGACTTTTTTCCATGGATTCCTGTTCTGAGATTGTATCAACCATACTTCTACTCATCTCAGACGAATCTAACATTGGGAAGATATCGCTTAATATAACCTGCTCTTTTTGAGAATATATTTCAGATATCCTTTTTGCAATATTCCGTATTTCGTCATTTCTGAAACTATCAAAACCTATATCCGTCTCCACCCTTTTTATTAGATCATTTCTATTTATCATTAATCCAAGGATAGCCATTTCTACTTTATAATCAGCTGATTTAGCTTTACTTAAATTGCTGGTTATTTGATCATGAGGTCGCTTGACCTCAGTTTGTCTCTTTTTTGAGCCGGTAAACTTAGTTAAATGATTTCGTAAGAGTTGTTCATCTATGGACATCTCTTCTGCAACTCTTTTGATGGTCAAATCACGCTTTAAAATATCAGGGATTTTCATAGCCGTTGACAGGATATCATCTATTGCAGAAGTTCTTCCTGAAATGGATGACATGTCCCACTTTCTCTCCGAAAGTTTTACTTTAAAACTGAAAAAATCGTACGCTTTTTCCACTTGTTCCAGAAATTGCTGTTTACCTTTTTTGATGATGAAATCATATGGATCATAACCTTTAGGCAAAAGAACAATATTTACATCGAAATCTTCTTCTATAAAGATATCCAAATTTTTTTCAGAAGATTTCTGTCCTGCCGTATCTGCATCAAAGACAAGAATGGCTTTATCACAATAACGCTTTAACATCCTCACATGTTCCCGTGTTAATGCTGTGCCAAGTACCGCAATAGACCAATCTATCCCATTCTGGTGAGCAATTATTACATCAGTATAACCCTCCATGATCAAAACCTTCCGGGTTTTTTGCATAGACTCTTTAGCCCAGTTAATACCGTAAAGTGTCTTACTTTTGCTAAAGATTGGTGTTTCCGGAGAGTTAAGGTATTTTGGTAAAGAGTTGTCTAGTGATCTTGCCCCAAAACCTACAGGTCTGTTTTGAGAATCAAAAATGGGAAACAGTAATCTGTTACGAAAACGGTCGTAGCTCTTATCCTGTTTTCTTATAATCAGCCCAGCCCTCTCAAGTAACTGTGTATTTGTACCCCATTCTTTTGTTTTGTTTACTATAGAATCCCAACGGTTAGGAGCGAATCCAAGTCTAAATTTTTTTATTGAATTATCATTTATTGATCTGCTTGAGATGTAATCTCTTGGCCGTTTACCTTCCTGAGTTTTCAATAACATATCAACAAAAAAACGTGTTGCTTGCTCATTAACTTTAAATAAAATATTTGTTCCCTGATGTTCTTTCTTTTTATCAAATACATCAATCCTGATATTCGCTTTTTCTGCAAGTACATTAACAGCTTCCGGAAAAGTCAAAGACTCTTGTTTCATCAGGAAGTTAAAGACGGTTCCACCGTCTCCGCACCCAAAACACTTATATATCTGCTTCTCCTCATTAACGGTAAAAGATGGAGTTTTCTCCTGGTGAAAAGGGCACAGCCCAAGAAAGTTCTTCCCTGCCTGCTTAAGTGTAACATGGTCAGAAACTATATCTATTATGTTTATAGACCTTTGGATCTCAGATATTTTTTCTGGTGGAATAAAAGGAGCCATAATCTACACGGAATTATCAAAATTCATTAAAATTACCATATTATAAATAAAAGTCAAGACTTTCTTAAGTATATCTGTGCAAAGTGTTTATATTTTTTGGTAAGTTCGGCTGATAGCTTTCAGTTTTGATTCCATCAATAAGAATCTTTAGTAATATTTGTGCAGAAAGTTACAAAATATATTAAGCTCTAGTTGGCGCTGTGCACTACGTGGTATTATTATAATTTTGCACTGACAGCAGTTGCCACAAGATGTTTAAAATAAACTACTTAGCGTATTTAAAATATATCAGATGGTAAGTAGTGATGGTTGTAGGTAGGAGCGTGCAAGACTTCTACTGTCAAGTATTGTATGGAGTATGTGAATTTTCAATTATCAGGTATACAGAGTAATGATATGGTTATGTTTTTGTTATTGTGGTTTATAAAAATGCAAATGCTTAAGAGGTAATTTTTCTTTACTGGTTGGGTATTTACTGTCTATACATCTTTTTTGGAGTTATTGTTCCTACATTGCATACAATTTCATATGGAATGGTTCCTATCATTTCCGCTGCAGATTCGATAGAAATAGTTTCGTTGTCTTGCTCTCCAAGCAATATAACTTCGCTTCCAATCTCTACATCAGAAAGATCGGTTACATCTATGAAGCATCTGTCCATACATACCCGGCCAATAATTGGGACACGTTTTCCGTGAACAAGTACTTCTCCCAGATTTGAAAAACCTCTGCCAAAACCATCCTTGTAACCAACAGGTATTGTTGCTACGGTTGTCTGTTTCATTATCTCAAATGTTCTGCCATAGCCAATCACGCTTCCCTGGTCAAGCTCCTTAAGGTTTATTATTCTTGTTTTGAAGCTCATAGATTGTTTTAACTCAATATTTCTTGATACATATTTCGATGGAAATATTCCATAAAGTATCAACCCGGGCCTTACCATATTAAAATGAGAATCATCTATATCTAAAATTGCCGCACTGTTCGCAGCGTGTATTAAAGGGATAGTGATCTTTTCATTTTCAAGCTGTTTGATGACCTCTTTGAATTTTCTGTTTTGTTCATAGGTAAAAGATTTATCCTTTTCCTCAGATGAACTGAAATGAGTAAATACTCCTTCGATCTCTAAGTTTTCAATTAATAATAGCGCTTTTATAAAAGGCAGGGCTTTGTCCTGACAAACGCCCGCACCTCCCATACCGGTATCGATCTCAACATGAATTCTGATATTGCGGT
>CAYTGO010000011.1:0-12683 GCA_964437425.1 uncultured Candidatus Scalindua sp. | reverse complement strand
TGGGGTGTAAGCATCATTCCCTTCGGATGGATTCCAAGACTAACTCGTAGGATCATTCCTGCAAACCTGATATGTGGCCATTCTAATTCCCTTGAATAAAAAAACAATGTTTTTTAAAAATTAGTTGACGCATTTTAGATACAGGCTAAAATCGACACAAATCAGACAGAAAGGATACTATCTATGGGATTAGTTGTAACACTACAAATTACGGAAACAGATGAAAATAAAACGCTTATGGCCCGGTCCAGGTTCCCCAAAGCAATGGGGAGTATGATGCTGGGTTTAAGCCTGGTTTTCTTTATAATGTACAGGGCTGCTTCAATATACATCTGGCTTCTTTTCTATTCGAGTGCATTTTTGGATAAGGCCCTTTTCTTCGCTATTATTTTTACGCTTATACTTTTTCCCCTGATGGGCTTCTTTTTACTCTTTTATGATAAGAAGATTGTAGTGGATAAAGATTTAGAGGAGATTTGTATCCGGTTCAAATTCTTTTTCCCTATCTGGACCAAGAAAGTCAAATTCGACAAAATAGATGAAATTATAGTAGAAAATGTATGCAACAGTAAGACTGTTGCCATGCAGAGGGAAGCGGCCAAAGGAACGGGTAAAGGCATTCGAGCAGGATACTGGCTGATGAGTTTAAAAGGTAAGGATCTGGGCAAGTTATACTTTGATAGAAATCCTAAAAAAGAGGTGATTATCTCATATGCAGAAAATATTGCTCGTTTGACCTCAAAAAAAGTCATTTTGATTGAGAATTGATTTAATACGATAAATCATTTATTTCACTTAAATTCCTTCATACCATTCCTTCCTGATATCAATATCTTCACCTGACGGACGATGCATGCTCCGTTTTCCAGCATGTTTACACTTTCTCGTTGCTTCTGTATCTCGTTACAGATATACTACTTAGTTTAAATTTGCAGGACGAAAAACTCAATACAATGGTTAAACTGAAGATCGGTGTTGTTCCCTATATGAATGCAAAACCTTTTATCTATGGTTTTGAAAAGAGAGCGGATGAAATAGATATTGTGTATGGCGTTCCATCAGTGCTGCCAGAAATGCTTGAGAATGATAAACTGGATCTGATTTCCATGCCGTCTGCTGGCTATTTCAGAAGTACCGGTTACGAAATTATTCCTGGAAGCTCTATTGCCTCAAATGGTTTAGTAGAGAGCGTGAAGCTATTTATTAAAGCGCCTTCAATTGAAAAGATCAGGACTGTTGCTCTGGATAAAGATTCTTTAACATCGTGTGTTCTTACAAAAATTATTCTCTGGAAAAAGTATTCCTTGAAACCTGAATATATAGTGCTTGACGACAAGCGGAAGATTTATAACGAATACGCGGATGCCTTTCTCGTCATTGGAGACGATGCCATGAATGTTCGGGAAGAGGGCTTTGTCGTTCTGGATTTAGGACAGGAGTGGAATGAGTTGACAGGGTTGCCATTTGTTTACGCAGTCTGGGTAGCAAAATCCGGATCCAAATTGCCTGGGCTCAGCAAGCTATTAATTGATGCAAGAGAGTGTGGCTTGGAGTTTGTAGACGAAATAGCTGATGCAGAAGCAGGTAGACTTGGAATGGAAAAAGAACGTTGTCTCTGGTACCTCAAGGAGTCGATTAAATATAGTTTAGGTGAGCAGGAGCTTCTTGGACTTAAGTCTTTTTACGATTACGCCGTAGAGATGGGAGAAGTAGAGGAAGGGGTAAAGCTTGAGTTCTACAGTGAATAGTGCAACTGGCAGTGCCTGTTCTCAGAAAAGATTGTCTTTTGAAGACGGTGTAGGCCTCATCGGATCACATGATTTGATAGGCCTGGGAGTAGCCGCAGATAAATTATGCCAGGAGCTTCACCCCGAACAATATAGGACATTCGTTGTAGACCGTAATATAAATTATACAAACGTCTGTACTTCCGGTTGTACGTTTTGCGCTTTTTATAAAGATGCTGACCACAGAGATGGTTATGTACTTCCTAAAGATGAAATTTTCAAAAAAATTGAAGAGACAATGTCTCTCGGAGGCACGCAAATATTAATGCAGGGTGGGTTGCATCCTGATTTGAAAATAGATTATTATGTTGACCTCTTAAGGTCTATTAAGGAGAAGTTTGATATCCATATTCACTCTTTCTCTCCACCGGAAATAATTCATTTCTCGACGCTGAACGACCTGCCAACAAAAGAAGTCCTGGTCCTATTAAAGAACGCGGGGCTTGATACTATCCCGGGTGGTGGGGCTGAAATACTTACTGACAGATGCAGGGGAATACTAAGCCCGCATAAATGTTCTGCGAGTGAATGGTTGCAAGTGATGAGAGAGGCACACACGTCAGGAATAAAGAGTACGGCGACAATGATGTTCGGACACGTTGAAACTCTGGAGGAGAGAGTTGAGCATCTTGAAAAGATCAGGCAGCTACAGGATGAGACAGGAGGGTTTACTGCATTTATTCCGTGGACATTTCAGCCAAAGAATACAGCCTTATCCCTATCTGCGGAGAAGACGACAGGTTTTATAATTGGTGGATTTGATTATCTCAGAACACTTGCGGTCTCCCGCTTGTTTCTAGACAATGTTCCAAATTTACAGGCATCATGGGTAACACAGGGTTCAAAGATTGCTCAACTTGCGTTAAAGTTTGGGGCAAATGATTTGGGAAGCACAATGATTGAAGAGAATGTAGTAAGAGCAGCAGGGGTGGATTATCGTATGAACAAAGAGGAAATGATAGCATTAATAGAAGAGTTGGGTTTTGAGGCATTTCAGAGGGATTGTTATTACAACATTCTAAGCAGGAAGTGAGTATGGAAGAAAAAAATTATTATGAAGGCGATGATTGGGATGAAGAAGACTGGGAGAGGTTCTTGCAGAAGGCCGATGTTCGTACTGCAAAATATCTTGAGTTATTCGAAACGCTACATACTCATCCTGATTGTGATAAACTTATAGCAAAAGAGATGGGTTGGGATCATAAATATGAAGATTGCAACTATAAGAATGAATCGTGTGACAATTGTGGAAAAAGAGATGATTGTCATATATATGAAGTAAATCAAATTTTTGATAATGCTGTTGAATATGACGAAACAACAGAAAGTGATATAAAAAATATTGCTGCATATAAAAAAAGTTACAAACTTTATATTACACTGAGTAAATATTTCAAAAACCGTAAAGGAGTGAATGCAGATGAAGATGTATTGGAAGCAATTTCTGCATCTTCTGTGATCCCTGCCAAAATAGCTGGAGGGCATGGTATGGGATACGAAAAAGATACACTCTGTGGAAATATAGCAAATTGCAAACGTTCATTAAAGAATGCCAGAAAATGCATCTATATGCTTGAAATAGTAAGGGCAAAAGCAACTTGTCCTGATAGTGACATTAACACACTAATAGATGACGCAATAAAAGTTGAACGTGAAGTGCTCAAATGGATTGAATATCTGCGTTCAAGAATATGGTGGCGTTAAAACGTAAACTTGTCTGTGTTTAGTTTCATCTATTTAATATACTGCCGGTTATTATTGTATTTTTATGATCCAATGCCTTTTCAGGGTATCCATGTTTTCCTTTCTTGACAACTTTAGCTATAGATGATTTAATTGTTTGACTTTTAAATGCATTAAATAAAATAGTGGGTATGTTGCAACTCTATCATACACTTAAGTCTATATAAAAGATACACATACGCAAAATCTAATTAAAGGGTAAAGGTGTAAACTATGAAAAAGGTTTATTGTTTTTTATTGTTTTTTCTATTGTTGTCTCAAGTTGTTGTTGCAGGTGACGAAACTAAAGCAGAGAAAATATTAAAGTCATCTGTTGGTAAAGTGTTTTCGATAATGCTGGATGAAGGGATGGAATTAGATGAGAAAAAAAGTGAAGTAATTAAAATCACTGATAATGCTTTTAGCTTTTCATTAATGGCTAAATTGTCTATCGGTAAAGAACATTGGTCTAAATTTGGTGCTAAGCAGAGGGCAGAGTTTACAAACCTCTTTACTGATCAGTTTCAGAGTTTTTACATAGACAAATTGGATCTGTTCAGTGATGAGGAAGTTATCTTTAAGCCTGCTACTGTGGTGAAAAAAAAGAAGGTGCAGGTGCCAACAGTCTTGATTTCAAAGGGTAAGGAATATTCAATATTATACAAAATGTCTAACACTAAAACCGGGTGGAAGATTTATGATATTGCCATTGAAGGTGTTAGTCTGATCCATACATACCGGTCTCAGTACAATCATATCCTGAAAAGTGGCAAGGTTGAAGATTTGCTGGCCAAAATGAGAGAGAGAAAAGAGGAAATAAAAAAAAGTAAAGAATTATAACAGCGGTCTTCATTTGTAGTTTCTCGCCACACTTTTAGCTACTTATTCTTATGCAATCAACTCTTCTGAATTTCTACACCAGGAATATATTAAACAGACCAATTATTGTTATTATTGTGTTGCTGGGAGTGTTTTCGTATCTTGGGTATAACGCTAAGCATTTCAGGATAGATGCTTCCGCAGACTCTCTGATACTGGAGAATGACGAAGATTATAAATATTACCGTAAAGTAAGTAAAACATACGGCTCGCACAGTTATATGTTTGTGACATATAAGCCGAAGGGGGATCTCCTCTCCCCCGAGACACTCAGTAAACTTAGTTCATTGCGAGGTGAATTAAGGGAGATAAAGCGTGTCTCCTCAGTGCTTACTATCCTCGACGTTCCACTTCTCAGAAATCCGCCTGTTCCCATCAAAGAATTGATATCAAATATTAAGAACCTGGAAAATCCTGAAGTTGATTTACAACTTGCACGGACTGAGATAGCAGGCAGCCCGATCTATAAGGAACTTCTGGTAAGTAGTGATATGAAGATGACTGCGCTCATGGTTCATTTTGCCGAAGATGCGGAGTATGACTGGATCGTCTCCAGAAGGGGAGACCTCAGGCAGAAACTTCACGAGAAAACAATTATTCCTGCGGAGCGTGTTGAACTTGAACAGCTTAAGCGTGACTATAGAGAATGTAAAATCCGCCTGGATAAAGAGAGGCACAGCGATATAGCAGCTGTCCGTGGAATAATGGATGGTTATAGGCAGGATGCGGAGTTGTTTCTCGGCGGAATATCAATGATCACGGATGATTTGATAACATTCGTTAAAAATGATCTTAAAGTATTCGGGATTGGTATTGTTGTTTTTCTGATTGTAGCCTTGGGGGTTATCTTCAGAAAAGTATGCTGGGTAGTTTTGCCAATACTCTGCTGTACACTCTCCGTACTTGCAATGATAGGAATTCTCGGTATATTTGGATGGGAGGTAACAGTAATATCGTCAAACTTTATCTCCCTGCAGCTTATTATTACCATGGCATTAACTATTCATCTGATTGTCAGGTATAGAGAGTTGCAGGTAGACAATCCTGAATGGTCTCAAATGGAACTGGTCAAGGAGACCATTTTTTCAAAATTTATACCCTGCCTCTATACCACCTTAACGACAGTCGCCGGTTTTGGATCTTTATTGATTTGCGACATTTTGCCTGTTATAACCTTCGGCTTGATGATGAGTGTCGGACTGGTAGTCTCCCTCATAGTTACCTTCTTCCTTTTTCCCGCTATTTTGTGTCTGATTCCAAAAGGCAAATCAGGAGAGGATAGACAGTTTTGTGGAGGGTTTACTCGATTCCTGGCGAATGTAACCCAGAATAATGCAAAAACGGTATTTATTGTAACCGGCCTTCTGATAGCTATGATAGCCGTCGGTGTTTCAAGGCTGACTGTAGAAAATAGTTTCATCGATTATTTCCGTGAATCAACCGAGATTTACCAGGGCTTGAAGGTTATTGATCAGAATCTTGGGGGGACGACACCTCTGGATATCATTGTGAGTTTTCAAGAGACAGACCAGGAGACAAGTGGTCATGCTCTCGCAAACGATGATGCCGGTGCTGAATCCAGTGAAGAGGTTGTAGGAGCAGGCCAGGAGACAAGTGGTCATGCTCTCGCAAACGATGATGCCGGTGCTGAATCCAGTGAAGAGGTTGTAGGAGCAGGCCAGGAAACAAGTGGTCATGCTCTCGCAAACGATGATGCCGGTACTGAATCCAGTGAAGAGTTTGCAGGAGATGACGAGTTTGATGAATTCGATGAATTCGATGAATTTGACGAGGTAGATAGCTCTGACAAATATTGGTTTACTTCTGATAAAATGGCCAAAATTATGAAGGTTCATGACTATCTAGATAGCTTACCTGAAATTGGCAAGGTTTTATCTCTAGGGACGATGTTGAAGATTGCAGAGGAATTTACTGATGGAAAACCTCTTGATGATTTCCAGCTTGCACTTCTTTATACTCAATTGCCTGATAATTTTAGAAATATGGCTCTTGCTCCTTATATATCAATTCCGGATAATCAGGCTCGTCTGACCGTACGGATAAAAGATTCCTTGAAGGGATTAAAAAGGGATAACTTACTCAAGCAGATTACATCTGATATGGAGAATAAACTTGGTTTGCAAGAGAATCAATATCAACTGGCAGGTATGATGGTTCTTTATAATAATATGCTTCAAAGCCTTTTCAGTTCTCAGATATTAACCATAGGGTTTGTTGTGCTTGCGTTAGTGGTAATGTTTACCTTGTTATTTCGTTCAATAAAAATAGCCCTGATAGCAATTATACCTAATGTGATTTCTGCTGTTGCAGTGCTCGGTATAATGGGGCTGGCAGGTATGCCGCTGGATTTTATAACGATCACTATAGCGGCAATAAGTATTGGTATTGCGGTTGATGATACTATTCATTACATTCACAGATTCAAAGAAGAGTATGAAATTGATCGGAGTTATATTAATTCAATGCATCGCTGTCATGGAAGCATAGGAAACGCGATGTACTATACCTCCCTTACTATTATTGCAGGATTTTCTATCCTGGTCTTATCGTATTTTATTCCCACTATTCTTTTCGGCCTCCTGACCGGCCTTGCAATGTTTATTGCGCTGATCACGGCATTAACATTGTTGCCTCGATTGATAATAGTGTTTAAACCTTTCGGGAAATAGGCTTGTGCTTATTACAATGGGCTTGGGCAATCTGTCTTGACGCATATATTTCGCTACGACTCATTGGTTTGAATGTGTTTTCGCAATAATTACGTTCTTAATTGCAGTCAAACACTCAGATTTATTTGTTGCATTCTATTGGATTGTGTGGTAAGGTGTTGCCAAATAATAGCTTAAGCACGCTGTAAAACTTTTGTATACGAAAGTGAAATATTGGTACTATTATTGCTAAAATGTTAGGGATACTTTTAGCAAAGCTTGGTAAAAAATAATCGTAGCCAATTTAGAAACTTTTTGCTAAAATCCGCTCGTGCGGGTATTGAGTAAGAAGTCTGGAAGTAAGTGTTTGCAAAGTAAATTAAGAAAAAATTACTTTTTAATAATCGCTATAAATACAGGAGTTAACTGATGAGGAAACTAGTTTTACTGATGTGTTTTTTTGTTTTAACAATGTACACGTTTAATATCTCCTTATTTGCAGAAGATTCTACTGCGTCAAGGGAACAGCCTGTTATAAACGAACAACCTGTCGTTAGCGAACAACCTGTTGTAAGTGAGAGTGGTGACAAAAATTCTGTTGTAGACACTAGTGATACCTTTGAGGATGAGGATGTAGATTTTGCAGACATTTCAATGGATGCAACTTTTGTTAAAGACTCATTCCAGCCTTATAATAGAGCTGTGTTTACCTTTAACGATAAATTATTCTATTACTTCTTCAGGCCTTTATCAAAAGGCTGGGGCGTTGTGCCTGAAGTAGCACGATTAGGTGTCAGGAATTTCTTTACAAATGTAAGGACACCCGGTCGTTTTTTCAACTGCATATTTCAAGGTAAATTTAAGGGTGCCGGTACGGAATTAACGCGCCTCATTATTAATTCCACAATTGGTGGTGCTGGATTTTCAGACCCGGCCAAGAAATATTTTCACCTGGATATTCAAGATGAAGATTTTGGACAGACTCTTGGAAGTTATGATTTGGGGACAGGATCATATCTTGAACTACCTTTCATTGGTCCATCCAACGTACGGGATGCCTTTGGACTCATAATAGATACAGCGCTTGATCCGGTAACACTTCTGACATTCGTCAGTCCATATGCGACATTAGGGGCTAAGGGCTTTATTGCCGTCAATGATATTTCCATAGATAAAGGCGATACTTATGAGGGTCTGGTAGAACAGGCGATAGATCCTTACATAGCGATTCAGGATGCATATACACAGAATCGTGCAAAGAAGGTAAAAGAGTAATCAGGTTTTAGTTTCTTCTAAAGATTCTGCAACCATGTCTATCTTCTTTCTTCTGTTTACCAGGTAGATGAACAGGAAGGTTATGCTCGCGATCAGGGATGCAAGTATTGTTACTCTTTTCTCTACAGTATTAACCGCTTCGAACGCCTCTTCTTCGTCAATCTCAACCAGTAACGCCCAATTGACAAATTTAAGATCTAGCGGTGTATACGCACTTAGTACAGGGATTCTTCGGTAGTCTTTTATTATTTTTTCTCCTATTATTCCATCTAATGCTTCTCTTGTAGCTATTGTATCAACTTCTTTCTGAAGCATGGTAGGTTCTTCCACAAACCTGGAGTTCGACCTCATATAACTATCGTCACCTACAAGGTACATTTCTCCTGTCTCTCCCAAGCCCTCTCTCTTGGTCATAATCGCATCCAAATGAGAGAAAGGGATTTCTATTACCAATACGCCCAGCAGCATTTGTCCGTCGTATACAGGTGCCGAAAAGTAAGAAGTAAACTCAGCTAGCTCCTCTTGCCATGTATAGTCTTCAAACGCGACTCCGTCCAGGCCGTTCGCATAAACCTGACCGATACTGAATTGTTTGTATCTGCCGGTAAGTAGATTAGTGCCCGTAAACTCCTCTCTAATCGCGGAATACATTACATCTCCATCTTTTGCTATAAAATACAAGTTTACATAACCATAGTCAGTTAAATAATATTCCATCAAAGGCTGATAAAGTTCAGATATCTTGATATACTGATCTCCTTCCAGTCCTGAAGAGTGAAACGCCTTTTCTAATCTGGAAAAAGCTTGTCCGATTACGGGATTTCTAGAGAGGACGTTAATGTCTCCAAATCTCTCCTGGAAATAGTTTTCTATCTGATGTTTTAACAACCCTCTGACTGTGACCAGGTGATTAAAAGCAGCAGTTTTTACCGCAGTCTTAAGAAACTTGTAGCTTACTAGTGGAAGGGTGATTAGGAATATAGTAAAAGCTATTCCAATCGTAAGAAAAATCTTTTTAGTACTCATATAAATATCGTTTAGATCAAAAAATTGTAAGATTGACTTTGTGCCAAAATATAAATAAAAAGAGCGTCAAATATAGCATTGACAGCGAAATTTCTCCAATAAAAAATTTAAATCTGGTGGCTCTAAACCCTTTAACGGTTTTCTCTGGAAAAGATTGCAATATTGGGTGGAAAGGTTCAAAACAGACATGATACATACTGATATTTAATACTTCTAACAATTTGCTTGCTCAAATTATTTAACATTAATAGAATAGTCAACATTTAATCGTTCCTGAATGTTCAGGTGACAAATTAATTACAAATATGAAATATCTTAATTAATGTGTAAGATAAATTTTACAATCTGCCTTAAGGGCTACTAGGAGCTAATTTACTATGAAGGTGTTGGTAATTGGAAGTGGTGGAAGGGAGCATAGCCTCGTCTGGAAGATAGCACAGTCTCCACTCGTGAGTAAGATATTTTGTGCACCCGGAAATCCGGGTATTTCAGAACATGCCGAATGCATTAATATAACCGTAGATCAAACGGATCAGCTTTGTGAATTTGCAGTTCAAGAGAATATAGACCTTACGGTTGTGGGGCCTGAAGCCCCGTTAGTAGATGGGATTGTGGATACTTTCAATAAACACGGATTGAAGGTTTTTGGGCCTGATAAGAAAGCGGCAATTTTAGAAGATAGTAAGGTATTCTCAAAAAGTCTTTTGAAGAAGCATGGCATACCGACTGCGGACTTTAAATGTTTCGCTGATTATCAACAGGCCAGGCGTTATATTGTATCTAAAGAGGCACCAATAGTAGTTAAGGCAGATGGGTTGAGTAAGGGCAAGGGCGTGTTTGTCTGCAAAACTAATGATGAAGCATTGCAGGCAATAGACTCAATAATGAAGGATAAAGTGTTTGGAGAAGCGGGGGATCAGGTCGTGATAGAAGAGTGCCTGATAGGTGAGGAGATCTCTCTACTGGCATTTACAGACGGAAAAAATATTGTTGCCATGGAGAGCTCCCAGGATCACAAGACTGTTTTTGACGGAGATGAAGGCCCAAATACAGGGGGTATGGGTGCGTATTCGCCTGTTCCTCTTATGACAAGTGAATTGTATCTCAAGGTAGAGAAAGAGATACTTGTGCCAACCGTTCACGCTATGAATAGAGAAGGCAGACCTTATAAAGGTGTTATTTATATCGGCCTGATGATTACTGCTGCCGGGCCTATGGTATTGGAATATAATGTTAGATTAGGAGATCCGGAAGCCCAGGTAATACTTTCTCGAATGAAAAGTGATATTGTTCCAATAATGCTGGCTACAATCTCAGGAGAGTTGGACCAGATAGATCTGGAATGGTATTCACAGCCATCTGTTTGTGTTGTAATTGCTTCGGGCGGCTATCCCGGTAGTTATGACAATGGAAAGGAGATTACCGGATTAGATTCACTAAAGAATCAAGACGGTATATCTGTCTTTCATGCCGGTACGAAATCAGCAGACGGAAAGATCGTAACAAATGGAGGTCGTGTATTGGGTGTTGTTGCTTGCGGTGAAGGTATAGAAGACGCACAAAAAAATGTGTATGAAGCGGTGAGCAAAATATCATTTGACGGTGCACATTATCGTAGGGATATTGCGAGTAAGGCTATAACTCATCCTCCTACATCTACCATTTAAAATGAGAACAAAGGGTGCTCTTGCTTTCGTAAGGAGTTCAGCACATGAAATAAAATGAAGGATAGCAGGTTGTCTATTAAGGATATAGCAGGGAAGTTGGGGAGGGGGGCGAAGGGCGTCTCCGAAGAGGTCAGAGAAAAATTGCCTGCTTATATTGAACTCTTGAAAATACTTGCCAGACTGGGCAAGAATATATCACTTGATGTTGACCGTGGGATTGTGAAGATCAGGGAAGGCTTTGTCAACGACTACCTGAGTGAAGTGTCCATTGAAGATAAGGGTTTACAGTCAATCAATATTTCCTGTGAAGAGGGGAAAGCCTCTTTTTCATTAGAATTAAAAAAAACTCTTTTTGATGGTGTAGTAAAAATGCCGTTTACGGTTGAACACTTTATTTTCAATAAGGACAAAAGAACCGTTACATTTAAATTTGGTGAGAAGAAAATAGATAAAGTAAATAATTATTATTCGAAGTTCTTATTCTGGTTTAGTCTATCAGTAATCAGCATTTTTTATGATAAAAGAGATGGTCTAAAAGATAGTATCTTCAGCCAGGATTCACTCACGGTTGATCCTGACGGTACACACACAATAGATCTCAATAGAATTTCAGAGTTAAAAGAACTATTTAACAAAGATGTGGTGAAGGTTCGATACTGGGACATGATTTCAATGGACAAACTGTCATTTGAAAAAGGGCTAATAACATTAAGCCTCTCACGTAAGCTGACAAACATTGTTAGAACAGCCATCGGTATTGTTGAAGTGCTGCCGAAAGGCCGGTTTATCAGGCCTTTGTTGAATAGATTTTGAAAATCTTTCTTGACAAATTAATGTAGATATATAAAAATAAACTTTAATTTTTCACCAGTAAATAACTGTATGAGTCAAGGAGTTGTAAGAGTAATTTAAGGCAATGTTGAGGTCAAGGTACCTGATTGTCCGTGTCTTTGTTAAGGCAGGCAGTCAACAATCGCCACAAATTATTCTTTATCTTTCTGCTTGAGAATGGGGGGTAGAGAATGGAAGCATTTGGACGACATCTATTGCTTGAGATGTGGGATTGTAACAGGGAGATCCTTAATGATGCTGAAAAGGTAACACAGATCATGTGCGATGCCGCGAATGATGCTGGCGCAACCGTAGTCAAATCAATTAGCCACGAATTTGATCCTCCTGGAATTACTGCTGTAGCCATTTTGTCAGAGTCACATATTTCGGTGCATACATGGCCTATTGAAGGCTATGTGGCTGTTGATATATTCACATGTGGAACAGTAGCCGATCCTCAATTGGCCGTAAAGGGGCTGCTGGATGGCTTTGAGCCGAAAGAACACACGTCCGTGGAGATCAAGAGGGGTTCTCCATACATTAAAGAGACAATGCTGTCCAAAGTCTCTTCTGTAACTTAGGGAAAATAAACTGAAAAAAGACACTCCTTCACGCTGGATTTACGATTACTTCAGCCCGTATGAAGTCCACAAACACGCTCTAAAGCAGACACTGTACCATGGTCATTCAAAATATCAGGAGATTGTTATTGCTGAGACTGAATGCTTTGGTAGATGTTTGATACTCGATAATGAGTTTCAGTCTGCAGAGCGAGACGAGTTCATCTATCACGAAGCCATGGTACAGCCTGCCATGGTCTTACATCC
>CAYTGO010000010.1:0-66954 GCA_964437425.1 uncultured Candidatus Scalindua sp. | reverse complement strand
CTCCGAATCCGCCTTTTGTACCGCCATGTCCCTTCTTGCCGCCAAATCCGCCTTTGCCACCTGGTCCGCCTTTACCACCTTGGCCCTCATCAGCAAGAGCTTCACCAACTTTAAGAGTACTTCCTTTCAGCTCCTTACCATCCAGGCTATCGATTGCAGACTTACCCTCTTCGTCAGAATTCATCACAACAAATGCAAATATTTTAGATTGGCCATTATATTTGCTTTTTGTAATTAGAACTGATTCGACTGCTCCGCTCTTTTCGAAAGCCTGTCGTATATCATCTTCACTAACCTCGTCAGATAAATTACCTACATGGATTTTCATTCTTGTCTCCCTTAATTTGTGTAAAAGCAGCCGTCTTTCTTATTTATCAGATGCTTTATAAATTTCTCTATTCTGAAGATTTTTAAATAATATAGTTACATAAATAAAGATAACACAACATTTTTGTATGTCAAACTGATTTACGATGAACTATAACACAACCATTAGGTAGTATTATGTACTCATTAAGCAAATAGGTGTTATATAGAGTTTTTACTACTTTCCCAGCAGAATGAACCACAACACACCTGAAAATATAAAACCACAACCCGTTAAAATACCACCTGACACCGCTCTAATCCACGACCTTGGACGATAACACAATAATGCCATAATAGAAATTACAAACATGCAGTTTCCATACGTAAAAATAACCCATACTGGAGTATGTGAAATATTCAGGCTACCGGTCGTGTAATACCATGCTTTTGCAGGTGAGGCAAATTCTTCATACCAGGGAGGCAGAGACATTCCTAATGCACTGACTATACTTACTGTAATCCATCGTGGCCAGCGCTCATGCAGCCGCAGCGATAAGTAGCCGAACTGAACAACAGTTAACCACCATCCAATTGGCATGTATGAAGGTGAAGCAAGCAGGCGGAATCCAAAGTAGTCAGTATAGACCAATGAACCAAGGTATTCGACATGTATCCAATCTGCCAATAGTTCAACTGCACCGGCTACTAAACCGAAAATCAACAACCAGGCTAATCGAGAACTCTGAGTCCGGTACCATCCCGCAAGCAGTACACTGATAACAATTAGTGTCGTTATCCCGAAAACTTTTGGATTTGCCAGCAATGCTCCGATCCCGACACCGGCAAGATTCAAAGCCATAGAGCCGGCAATTATGCGGTCTTCCGTACTTAACAGATTCAATAATTTCATGTCTTATTTAAATAATAAGAGAGGTAGAAAAAATTAAATACATACGCTTGTGATTTGCTTTTTCGGAAATGTGGCCAAGTCTAATGATGACTAATTGGAGTACTACTCTGCTATTACGATCAAATGATCGTCATTACCAAACACCAGGGGTGCAAGTCGTTCCAGGTCCTGTGGAGTGACTGCCTTCAGTTTTTCACCATATTGTTCATCAGCTTCGGGTGATTTGCCGTCAAGTATCTCCATGCTAATGTAATACGCCTGGCTGACACGGTCCATACGGCGCATGCCTCGGCGTCCCAGGGCGGCATTGATTGTCTGCTGTACCTCCTCTGCATCAAAAGACGCTTCCCGTATTGAGCGGATCTCTGCTTTGATGCCGGAAACTGCCTTTTCAATATTTTCAGGTCTTGTCCCCATGGTAATGTTGTACCAACGCGCGCCTTTGTATTTTGGAAAATGCGCGCCGATAGAATAAGCGAGTCCCTGCTTCTCTCGAAGATTGAAGGCAAGCCTGTCGGAGAATATGCTGCTGAGAATGTGCAGGGCTGCTTGATCTTTTTCTTCAACTTCACAGGAATTTGCAACGATGATATAAGATTGTGACTTGCCGATCTTCTGGTGTATAGTCCTGCCAGTCTTACCGATCTCTAGTTTAAATTCCGGCGGCTGCCATCCTGCCTCTCCCCACGCACCGCCAAAGCAGGTTTTCACAAGATCCATAACCTCTTCAATAGGCAGATTACCTGAAATTGTCAAAACCAGGTTAGAAGGATTGTACAGTCTGTTATGAAATGCCTTTATCTGTTCGAGGCTGAAATGCTTAATATTCTCTGGCTTTCCTGACGTCCATCCAATTCCGGGGTTGGTCACAAACAGATTGTCATACAGCATCCTCCTGGCAACTTTAGGTGTACTTGATGCAGTTGTGGTAGATAGTGAAACGACATTTTTCCAGGCCTGGCCAAAGGCATCCTCTGTCAATAGAGGCTGGGAGACCATCTCCGCAAGCAGCCTGATACCCTCTTCAAAAAAGAAATCTACCATCTTTAATCTCATGTAAGAAAAACGCGGTGAATTGTAGTAATCGTCGTAAGGGATACCCGGGTTGTCGTGAAGCTTCAGTTCTGCTCCAATTGACACAAGCGTATCGTACAGTTTCCCTTCAGGATGGTTTACCGTTCCACCTTCAAGCAACATTCGCTGTAAAACCTCTGCCATTCCCCATTTCTCTCTGCCTTCAGACAGGCTTCTGCCTTTTGCTGCCAGGTGTACACCGACAACACGGCTGTCATGGTTCTCTTTTACCACAACCGTCATACCATTCTCAAGCGTCTCCATATGGTATCGGTTTTGAGAGTGGCCTCCGGTAGATTCAGCATGCTTAAATGGAGGCGACATTAATGTGACCACCGGTAACTGTGTACTCAGGTACTGTAACGCGGCGTTCTGAATCGACTCGGGGGTAACCTGCATTATGCTGTCCATGTATCCACTTAGAAAAGTGTATCCACCTGCGGCAAGATAGCTCGACTTCATCATTGCATAATAGTGCAGTTTCTCCTGCAGATAAACCTCCTGAGTTGCCCTTGATATGAGAATAGGTTGAATCTCGTCCATCGGTACAGGGTTGTTTGCCATGCCCTGTACGGCGTGTGTAATCAAATTTACAACACGGTCAACATCACTGTTTAAGGGTAGATTTGCTGAGATCTGCAGTGTGGAAAAATCGCTGTTAAATGTTACGCTTGTATCGACTGAATTAACCAGGCCTCTATTGGAATCCTGCTCAAACAGTACGTCCAGTATCGAGTCTTTCTTGCCTCCAAGAAAATCTGCAACCATCTGTAGGGAAAAGAAATTCTCTGATGAAGGTGCAGGTAATATATAACCCATATTGAGATAGTGACGGTCGTCAGGGAACTGTCCCATACCGTTCGCACGGGTGATCTTCAGTGTTTCCGGAGGTGTAAGCAAGACCTGCTTATGTTCAGGAAGATGTCCTGCAGCGTAGGGGCCGTACTTCTTCTTTACCAACTCTACCATGTCTGTTGTCGTGAAATCTCCGATAACCATCAATGTCATATTGTTAGGCACATACCAGTTATGATAATACTCCCGTACATCATCACGTTTCAGATGAGTAATCGTGGAGACAGTTCCGAGCACGGGACGTTCATAAGGCGTACCGGAGAACAGGGTTTTTGAGAAGTGGTTGTTAACCTGGGTTGATGGCCGGTCTGCACCCTTACCAATCTCTTCAATAACGATTCCGCGTTCCTTTTCAAACTTTCCGGGAGGCAGGGTAGAGTTAAAAAGCATATCCGCCTGTATGTCCATTCCCTGCTCGATATACTCCCTCGGCATAAGGATCATGAAGTTGGTATAGTCTGGCCCGGTATGGGCATTGTTATAACCGCCATAATAGTCCATCTCTTCATAGAGCTTCTTCTGGGTACGTGTCTTCGTACCGTTGAAGAGCAGATGCTCAAGGAAATGCGCTGACCCGTTTGTTGCCGCATCCTCATTGCGGCTCCCGGTCTTTACGATCGTAAATGCCGTGATCATTGGACTGGCGTGGTTTTCAATAAGAATAACCTCCATCCCGTTATCAAGATAAAATACCGAAGCGTTCTGAGTCTCACCAAACATAGACAACGCCTGATCCTGCAACTCATCAGCCCTGCACGCAAAGCAGCTTATTCCGATAAACAAAATGTTTATTACAAATATATTTAAAAATTTTTTATTCATTTTTTAAGTTTCTTTCTTTGCGCCCTCTGCGCCTTCCTGCCCGACGTGTTGTTTGGCGGGTGCGGTGAAAAGATCATTTCTCAAGACTATACAACAGCTTAATCTCCTCTGCCCAGATAGTATCATCAATAGTCTCAAGTACCATGGGAATCTCGTCAAAGCGTTTGTCATTCATAATAAAACGGAACGGTTCTACTCCCAGCTTTCCCTTGCCAATACTTTGATGCCTGTCTACACGTGCGCCCAAGTCCGGTTTTGAATCATTCAGGTGCATTGCACTCAGATATTTAAACCCGACAACTTTCTCGAACTCATCCATTGTCTCTTTAAAAGTCTTCTTAGTTCGAATATCGTAACCGGCGGTAAACGTGTGGCAGGTGTCAAGACAGACACCTACTCTCTTCTTGTCATCAACGTTATCAATGATAGCGGCCAGGTGTTCAAACCTGAAGCCCATATTGGTTCCCTGTCCGGCAGTATTCTCTATAATGGCCGAAACACCTTTTGTCTTGTCCAGGGCGATGTTAATTGACTCTGCGATCCTCTTCAGGCAGGCATCCTCCTCGATCTTCTTAAGATGGCTGCCCGGGTGAAAGTTGAGCATCGTCAATCCCAATTGCTCACAGCGCTGCATTTCATCCAGGAAAGCGTCTCTCGATTTTCCCAACCCCTCTTTTTCCGGATGTCCGAGGTTTATCAGGTAACTGTCATGGGGGAGTACATGTTCCGGCAGATATCCGGCATCTTCACAATTCTGCCTGAATTTCTCAATATTATCATCGGTAAAAGGTTTAGCCTTCCACTGCCTCTGGTTCTTGGTAAAGAGGGCAAACGCCTTTGCACCTATCGCCTTTGCGTTCAAAGGTGCGTTCTCAACACCGCCACCTGCACTCACATGAGCTCCAACTCGTTTCATCTTCTGTTCCTATATATAAGCAATATTTGTATCTATATTTGCTAAATTGTCAGAAAATATTGTACATTTAACGGATTTGATTACAAGAATATATTGATTATTGAATAGTGCGATTGTTGTTTATATTGGCTAATTTCGACTCTATTTTGCTTGACTTTGATGATATGTAGTTTTACTATCGCACTTATTCAATTCACAAATACATAAAGCCAGACCACATAGTGTGTTGTGGGGAGGTTATCTTAAATAAATGTTTATGCTTACACGGACGTAAATGGCATGAACTTTCTTGCCAAAAAAAGTTGTCCTTAATAAAGCATTAATAAAACGGGCGCTGTCCCTAGTTTTCAAAATGAAAATAGAAAAAATAGAAATTGAGAATTTCAGGTCAATAAGGAAAAAAGTTACTTTAGAAGACTCCCTTACTTCATCGTTTAAGGTGTTTGTCGGGCCTAATAACTCTGGGAAATCTAATATTCTTAGAGCATTAAATTTATTCTTTAATTTAGAATCAGAACCAGGAATCCGTTTTAATTCAAAAAAAGACATAACAATTGGTGCAAACAAAACATCTAATATTACCTTAAAATTTAAGTTTCTAAAGCCAGCTGACAATAAGATAGTAAAATATATAGATGATAAATATCCAGAAACTTTTAGAGATCATGTTATTCAGTTAACGTTACGTTTATACACCAATGGAACAACACAATATGTTTTTACTACAGGTAAAGGTTATAAATCAACAGCTATGGATGACTTGAGAGTGAGACTCCTTGAATATGTTAATTGTATTTATGTACCAGCTATCAAAGATTATAAGAATGTAATAAATAAAGATATGATGCGCAGGATAGTTGCATCCACTTTTCATGGATGGGGACGAGGCCGTACTAGTAAAAAATTGGGAGAGCATAAGGAGGATTTCCAAAAAATCATGGAAAACCTCCAAAAGATACTAAACATTTCTGGAGATTCTATGACAGAAATGTTTAAGGGAGTAGTTTCCTCCGTCGAACGATTTGATTTTTCTTTGCCATACGACAATCTTGAAGATTTTTTAGGACGTCTTGTCTTTCAAATTACAGAAACTGGTATTAAAGATAAAGTTTCATTAGATAGTGAAGGATCAGGAATTCAAAGCTACACAATTTATAGTATGTTGAAGTTGCTTCATGAACTGAGACCAACTAATACCTACAAAAAATCGAAATATTTATGGCTAATAGAAGAGCCTGAAACTTTTATGCATCATGACTTGCAAAGAAGAACCTTTAACAAATTAAAAGAATATTCAAAAGATGGACATATTTTTATAACAACACACTCTCCTATTTTTATTGATAAGAGAGATTATTCTAATTCTTTTGAGGTTGTTAAAAATACAGAAACAGAAATTAAAAAAATCAGGGCAAATAATGTAGGAAAGTTAATTACTGGTAGCTTAGGTGTTGGTTTTGATGAATTAGGACTTTTTAATAGATTTAATATTCTTGTAGAAGGTAAAACAGACAAGAATTTAATTTTAGGTTTAAACAACCTTTTTCATCAAGCAGGAGAAAGTAACCTGCTTGATGAAAAAGAGACTATGTTTATAGAATGTGGCTCAGCAAGCGCAATATCGCATTTTTACCATATGTATAATGTGTTTAATCAATATGGCAGTTTTTACGCTCTTTTTGATAGAGACAAAGCTGGTATGGATGCTAGAGAAAATCTCCGGAATAAAGGTGTTTCTAAGGACTTACTTGTTCTTATTCCAGAATCTGATTACAAGAAAGAGAATGCTATTGAGGATATTGTACAGAAAGAAATATGGGATAAATGTTTAAATTATATCGATGATAAAAAATTAGTAACTATTAAAAAACGGCAAGGGCAAATAGTAGATTATGAGTATTTTCGAAAAGATAGAGTGCCGTTCAAAACATTGTTTGTAAAAAAACTATTGGAACATGCAAGTGAGGATTTGCAACCATTTAGGAAATACTTAAATCTAATTCATTCATTGAGTTCAATAATACAGAAAGAATCATGACAAAACAGAGATGCTCGGGGTCAAATCTAATCTATTGACAAAGACAAAAAAAGGGGCATAGGTATTTGACTACCTACGCCCCTTCATACAAATATCTGGTCACAAAGTTGTACCAGTTAATTACTGCGGCAAAAGCTGTCCGCGATAGTATCTTTCTGCAACTACTCCAGTCACACTAATATTGTTTTCGTTATCGTCACAGATCTCAATTGTCACCGTATCTCCAACTCTTGCTGTTTCTTCTGTCTTACCATATGTACCACATTCCAGTTTTACATCCATCTTTCAATCCTCCTATATAAAAGATCAAAGAAATATTATTCCTACAATATTAAGATGTAGGTAATACGTTAAATACTATAAGGTAGTTTACCGGTATGCTATATGAATTGCGCAAAAGACCTGCCAATAATAAACCTGGTTATGTTTTAGTGAATGCATTTTTTGCTATACCACTTCAATAATCAATAATCCTGCTTCCTGCTGAAAGAGCTTTTACTTTCTAACTGCTGTTTAAGTAACGCCTTAAAAGTAGGTTTTTTGAAAAATGTTTAACCTCTTATAACTTTGGGTAGGCATATTTTTTTTTGAACTATTCTGAAGAATAGAAATTTTGAGAATCAATGCAGCTATGATAATTACATTATAAAATGTCCTATATCAGCCAATATTCACTGTTTTGCTATATTTAAGAAGTGTATCCTATATAGTATAGTAAACCATAATTTCATTAAATAATTATTAAATGAAGTAATAATAGATAAGTGGTCTATATTAACCGCTTTCATAAGGAATATTTTTGGGAATAGTTCCTGATCTTCTTCATTAAAGCAGTAAAAATGCCTGCAGCATCAAGGGGTCCTGCTATCCGGGGTTTGTCAGGGAGGTTGAATTTTTATGGTGTGAGTTCTCTCTCGGTTTATCACAAGTACCAGCTCTTACTTTAAACTACTTCATTAATCAGCCGGCATATCTTTGCAATTCAGCAGAATGTTCTCTGCATGTTTCTGCAGATGATAACCTACTATCGCCATTTCAAAGGCATTCGTTAACATCCTGGGATATTGGAAAATCGTTCTTATAATGAACTTCAAATATGCATATCCCTGCTTTGATAATATCTGTCGCTTGAAAGATATCATAATTGCGATCGCTTCAGTTCTTCCTATACGTACCTTATTGTGTTTGACAGATTTCATATTTCTGAACTGTGACAAACAGCGTCTAAAATAGTTAGAAAGTGTTGGATCATAAAGTTCGTTAAGGACGTGCTTGTATCCACTGATAAGCTTCTGTTTGTCCAGCTCCGGAACAAAGTTTATATTAACATCCGTACTGTCACAAATGGATTCCCTGATTAGCCGTCCTTCTCGTTCAAGTCGATCATACAGGTTTGTTCCTCGTACTACTGTCAATAGCCCGACTATGGCAATTGCAATACCGGTATCCTTGATAAAGTTGATTTGTGTGTCAAAGATCTCCGGCCCATCTCCGTCTAATCCTACAATAAATCCACCTGAAACCATAATGCCCTTGCTCTGAATGGTTTTGACTGCATGATGCATATAATTGTCCACATTCTTCTTGGTGTTTTGGCTCTTCTTCATTTTCTTGAGGGTATCCGGATTGGGACTCTCAATTCCCAGGAACACTGTAGTAAGCCTGGCTTCTACCATAGAATCCATTAAAGGTTCCAGATCTGCGAGTGTCATGCTGGCCTCAGTGTAAAAGGAGAATGGATAATCTCTCTCTTTCTGCCATTCCGCAATTGCGTTTAGGAGGCGTAACGCATTACGTCTGTTTCCGATTAAATTGTCATCAGCGAGAAATACCGGTCCGCGCCATCCGATGTCGTAAAAGATTTCAAGCTCAGCCAACATCTGCTCATTAGACTTGGTCCGAGGTACTTTACCAAAGAGATTCGTAATTTCACAGAATTCACAATCAAACGGACACCCTCTGGAAAACTGTAAAGCCATAGACCTGTATGCGCCTAAATCCAGAAGATCAAAACGTGGTGGTACCGTCTTCGACATATCCGGCAGTCCCGGGGCACGGTATATTTCTCTTGCCCTTCCATTCTCATAGTCCGTAAGGAATTCAGGAAAGATCTCTTCGCCTTCACCTAAAATAAAATGATCCACGCCTTCGATATCAACATGGTACGATGTGGCATGTGGCCCACCAACCACTAACGGTACGCCCAGAAGATTACATTGGGAAATTACCAACCTTAGTGATTGCTCCTGGGCAATCATGGATGAAGCCAAAACAAGATCAGCCCATGTGATATGTTCCTCTTTGAGAGAAGTAACATTCATATCGATAAGCTTTATCTCGTAGCGGTCTTTAGGAAGCATGCCGGCAATAGTAAGCAGCCCAAGCGGCGGCACGTTAGATTTTTTTCCGATAAACTCTATTGCATACTGAAATCCCCAAAATGATACGGGAAATTCAGGGTATATCAACAATACTTTCTTCATGACTTTTTTTAACTATAAGTTATAAAAGTACACTAATTATTGTGACAGAAGAGGTAAGGCTTTGCCCTGACTGCTTAACTACAGAGCTATACAAAGAATTGGTATTCCACGCTTAGCGTGATGTGTAGTTGCCACCATACTTTAATGCTATGATATTTGCAATGTTTAATTCGTCTGTACAGCAACATGCTTTTTTGCGATTATTGCTGCGCCAAGTGCTCCTGCAATCTGTGGCTCATCAGGAAGGTTGACTTTTTTGGGCGCGAGTTCCTCTTTCAGTTTTTCACAAACCCCGATGTTTTTCATTACGCCTCCGGTGAGCGTTATCTCCTCTTCGATAGGTACCCGCTGTACAAGGCTTAATACCTTCCTTGCGATTGCGGAATGAAGGCCATTGATAATATCCTCTTTGGGGAGTTTCTGATGTATTAAGGAAATTACTTCCGATTCTGCGAACACTGTGCACATACTGCTGATTGATGTCTCATTAGAGGATTTCTGTGATAGCGCACCCATGTCATTTATATCAACATCCAGCACTCCCGCCATAACTTCCAGAAATCTTCCGGTGCCGGCTGCACATTTATCATTCATCATGAAATCGATCACTTTTGCATCACGGTTTTTCCTGGCCATGATCGCTATCGCCTTGGAGTCCTGTCCGCCGATATCAATAATCGTTCTTGTATTGGGGAATAGATGGTGAGCACCCTGGGCATGGCATGTGATCTCAGTGACCGATTTGTCCGCGAAAGGGACATTATTTCGGCCATAGCCGGTTGCGACAGAATAGTCTATTTTCTCTCTCGTGAGGTTGGCCTTTTTCAGGGCTGCATCCATAGCCTCATTAGCCGTTTTCTCCATGTCTATCTGGGAGGGGAGTACGACATAGCTTAATATATTATTATCTTCTCCTGCCAATACAACTTCCGTTGATACGGAACCGATATCAATTCCTGCTGTTATCATCTATGCATTTATCCTTCCTATTTATCTTCAAGAACTTCCAGGAACGCGTCTAGACGTGTCCTTACCTGTTCCTTTGAATAGTTTCTCTTGTCCACACATTCAAGGTCTAATACGTAAAATGGAATGTTTCCCTCTTTACGAAGATCTTCCTTTACCATCTGGGATAGGCTGTTAAAGTGTCTACATCCCCATGGCGCCATCCATATAATGCCATCTATTGAGTACTCTTTAATCATGGTTGAGATCCAGCGTGTCATTCTTTCATAAGGGCCGATGGACTGATTTGCCAGAAGTTTTTTAGCAAGCGATTGAAACGGCTTTTGAGGGTCCATCTCATCCCACGTAATCAAATTTACCATTTCGAACGCAACAACTGCATTGTGCTCAACCTCAAGGTACTGAAATATCTCGTCGTTATAGTATGGCCTTAAATGGCACCATAGTAGTCGATGTTGTTCGTCTTCAACAGCGGTAATCCCTTTCTCTATCCGCTCCTCCAGCTCTTCACACAAAAGCTTTGAAATCCTAACAAACGATTTAGATCCCCATAATTGAGAGATAGATCCGATATGGTCAATAGCTTCACAACCGAGCATAGGGCTTGGTCTGTGTTTCCTCAGGTCCATCGCCTTCTTAAAATATTTGCACGCTTCATTGGAGGATGCAATAGTTTCCGCTAGTTTGTCATGGCTGAAGTCACTGCCTGTTTCCCGTGCTATCGAACGTGTAATCTCTTCTAACTGATCCGCTACTAAATCGCAGGCATCTTCTCCTTCTGAGAAGAAAGGAATATGGAGATAATGGTGCAGGCTTTTGTACTCATCTGCAAAGATATCAAAGATCATTGGATCGCCGTCGCAATAGTATGAGCTGGATATAAGCGCGTCCGGTTTGGGTAGAATATCTTTACGGGAGGCTCCCAGTACGCCTCTGAGAAATGAGCAGCAGTCCCTGGAAAAACCCTGGTTTTCCGAAGCCGTCAGCATATCGGTACACATGCCAACCCCAGCCGCCATGGCACTGAAGGTTTCAATATATAATGGTACGCCGCCAATCGCATATATAATCTCTGACGGTACAAACGTGCTCTTCCATACAACCGTAGAGGTGTCCCGGAAGCTCTCCATAAACAGTTTATACATGGCCCTCTCTCTTGCCTGTGAACCTTTCAGAGGAGAGTAGAAACGCGGCTGCTTCATCCTGTTTTGAAATTGATCACTGAAGTACCGCTTCTGCTGTTGCCTTTTTGTCTCAGTTACAGTCATAATGTTCTCTCGCTAAGGCGCTACTAGCGCAAAAGGAGTTATTTCTCCAATCTCATTTTCAGTCATTTTAATTCTCTGTGACTTTGTGTGATTATTTTTTAGTTATACAAGCATTTCGGTAAAGGCCTGTACCCTTGTTTCGATCTGGCCAAGGTTTGTTACGAAATTTTCTGCCTCTATAAATAGCAGGGGATATCCCTCTTTCTGGAACTTGTTCTTTATATAAGGATACTCAAAAAGGTGAGTGTCGTCAAATTTAAGGGCAAAATAGACAATACCGTCAATGGAGTACTCCTCAGTCATGTTGAGGAGATAGTTCCACCTCGCTTCCGTATCCACCATTCGCGCAGTTGGTATTGTAAGGTATCTCTGTGCCAGCGATGCAATTGGGTTATCCGATTCCTCATCAATTCCAGTAGAGAAGTACTGCATTCCCAGACAGAGATCCTCGCATACAACATTTGCTCCTAAAGATTCTATAAGACCGATAAAACTCGACGAACCCATAAAGCTGCCCATAATCATTATTCGAGGGCCATCTGTACTTACCTGAGAACCGTTCGATTCAACTTTTTCACATTTCTCAAGGAATCCCTTGAGAGCTTGGTTTACCGTCTGTTTGTCATTAGACTGACACCATTTGGCCATCTCAAAAAACTCTTTACCTGTAAATGGAATAGAATTGTTCTTTCTTTTCTCGCTCAGTTTTGTAAGGAGTGTTCGTGTCGTGTTACAGATATGAATTGCATCTCTCAGCTTTTCGTCTGTTATTTCCACCCCAAAAGCCTTTTCCAGATCACGCTTCAGGTGAGTCATGAAGAGGTTAAATGCTTTTAAACCGAGTGCATCTGAACTCTTGGGAATATCAAGGAAAAATACCTTCGCAGAAGGAGCACCTGTCCGCCAGGCATCATAGAGTCTGCGATGTCCGTCACTGATATTTGCTATGATGACTCCGTCAAGAAAGGAATATGTTCCATCCAGTGCCCCTTCGAGACTATCAAGCACGTAGGGATCAAATGTCTTGGGAAGGTAAGCATTAGCCAGTTTTGCCGGTTTCTCACTACCGCAGACACGAAAAGGCGTCTTTCCTGCCGCAATAATTAACTCCTCAGGTACGTTTATAGATAAAAAGCCGATTTGACCTTCGGTATCTGCCGAACTATTTATATCATCTATGTCAAAAAAACCTGTCTCATTTTCCATATTCTAAAAATTTTAACATAGCCCATAACCCTCAGTCAAATATTTTACCTTGATCAATTTAATGAAATGACAATTTAGTAGATTGTAGAAATAGTATGATTATAATAGAAGACTAAGTATTAAGAAAAACAGCAGGAATTACTACAATTAAGCGGAGAACATAAATGAATTACAGATTATTCTGGCGTTTGTTTCAGATCGCATTATTTGTCCTGATCGTGTCGCCGGCAGCCTTCGGGCAGGTTGCACACGACATTAAGGTCAAGCTGCAGCCGGAAAGCCATCTAATCGAGGTAGTTGATAAAATTAACTTGTCACCGGAGTTGTTGAAATCAAAACAACTCCATTTCACGATTCATCAGGGGCTCGAACCTGAAGTCTTAGATAAAGATATCCTGCTGAGAAAAATATCTGGTGCGGAAGCCGGTAGATTTTTTAGTGATAACCCATCTCTTCTACATAGTAGTATGGGACTGGAACTCTTTGAGGTAAATCTGCCGGAGGGAATCGATCAGTTTACACTCAGATATGCAGGTGAGATCTACCATCCTGTTCAGGAATATGGAGAAGAGTACGCACGCAGTTTCAGTGTGTCGCCCGGTATTATCTCACCGGAAGGTATCTTTCTGAGTGGATCAACTATCTGGTATCCACATTTTGTGGACGAGCTGGTAACATTTCATCTGGATGTTGAGCTGCCGGCAGGGTGGTCGTCTGTAAGCCAGGGCACACGTGCAAGTGCCGAGACCGGTACAGATTTCAGACATGATGTATGGGTGGCTGACACTCCGCAGGAGGAGATATATCTTATATCATCCAGGTTTACAGAGTACAGCCAGGCTGCGGGCGTTGTGGAGGCAATGGCGTTTTTACGAAATCCGGATTTACAGCTTGCACAGAAATACCTGGATACAACCGCTCAGTACCTTGAAATGTATAGGAAGCTTCTCGGCCCTTATCCGTACAGCAAGTTTGCACTTGTAGAGAATTTCTGGGAGACAGGATACGGCATGCCGTCATTCACGCTGCTTGGTCCACGAGTTATCCGTTTTCCTTTTATCCTTCACTCCTCTTATCCCCACGAGATCCTTCACAACTGGTGGGGTAACGGGGTATATACTGATTACGAAAAAGGCAACTGGGCGGAAGGACTGACAACCTATCTTGCTGACCATCTTATTAAAGAACAGCGTGGTGCGGCTGTAGAGTACCGTCGTTCTGTTCTGCAGAAATATACTAACTATGTAACCGCCAATAAGGAGAAGGACTTTCCGCTGACTCAATTCCGTTCCAGGCACAGTGCGGTCACTGAGGCGGTTGGCTACGGTAAGACCATGATGCTTTTTCATATGGTCCGGCAACATCTGGGTGATCAGGATTTTGTCAAGGCCCTTCATAGATTTTATAGAAAATATAAGTTCAAGGTTGCCTCCTTTGATGATGTTGAAACGGTCTTCAATAATGTGAACGATGAATCTATGGAACCTCTGTTTGAACAGTGGGTGAAGAGAACTGGTTCTCCTTCACTGAGAGTGAGTCAGGCGGTTGCAGAACCCAAAGGAGACGGTTATGTGTTGTCAGCTATTATTGAACAGACACAGGAAGAAGATCCATATCTATTAAAGTTGCCAATCGCTATTCAGATAGAAGGGGTTGCAAATGCGTACCAGACCAGTGTGGATATAGATGCTAAACAGTACAAACTGGAACTCAACTTTCCTATGCGTCCGCTACAACTGGACGTCGATCCTGAATTCGATGTCTTCCGTACATTGGATCACAATGAGAGCCCGCCTGCATTAAGTCAGGTATTCGGGGCCAAACGTGCATTGATTGTGTTGCCAGCGAGTGCCTCTGAACCGATTCGACTGGGATATCGAAATCTGGCAAGGGGCTGGCAGAAAGGCCGTTCTGTGAACATGGAGATAAAGCTTGATAGTGAGCTGGAGGGATTACCGGCTGATCGAGCGGTATGGTTGTTCGGATGGGAAAACCGTTTCTTTCCTGTTATTAATAGAGCACTTTCAGATTACAGTTTTGCCGATAAGGAGAGTGGTGTATCGATCGAAGGTACTGAAATGAAACGTGATCAACATTCAACTGTTGTGATGGCACGACATCCGTCTAACAGTGCTCATGCCCTGGCCTGGCTGGCGACGGATAATGTGGCTGCTATGCCCGGGCTTGGAAGGAAGCTCCCACACTACAACAAATACAGCTATCTTGGCTTTACAGGTGACGAACCCACCAACGTTTTTAAAGGCCAATGGCCCGTAGTCAATTCACCAATGTCTATCGCTATCTCTCAGGAAGATGGCAGAGGCGTTGAGCCAACAGCAGCTAAACTGGCACAACGTTCTGCCCTTGCGCAGTTGCCTCCTGTTTTCTCAGAAGCGAGAATGTTAAAGGATATTGAATACCTTGCTTCTGACGAGCTGGCTGGCAGGGGGCTTGGCACAGAGGGGCTGAATAAAGCTGCTGACTATATCGCAAAGCAGTTGTCAGATGCCGGTATACAACCTTGCGGAGATGGACCGGATGATTATTTCCAGACCTGGACGGAGAAGGTAGATATGCCTGGTCGTGATGTTGTCACTGTTAAGAACGTAATCGGAATCATTCCGGGCAAGAATCCTCAATTTGATGGCCAGAGTATAGTTATTGGGGCTCACTATGATTCACATGGATTGGGTTGGCCTGATTGCCTTAAAGGTAACGAAGGTAAGATTCACCACGGTGCAGACGACAATGCCAGCGGGATATCCGTCTTACTGGAATTTGCAAGGTTGGTTGGTAGAAAACTGCAGCCTGAACGCACGATTGTATTCGTGGCTTTCAGTGCGGAGGAAGCTGGTAAGCTTGGTTCTTTACATTACGTAAAGCATGCAGAGAAATATCCTGCCTCTAAGATGATGGCGATGATTAATATAGATACAGTCGGCCAGTTGGGCCAGGATGCGCTGACCATATTTGGTAATTACTCCGCACGCGAATGGGTACATATATTCCGTGGTGCAGGATATGTAACGGGAGTTAAGATCAAGCAATCAACCCTGGATACCGGCAATGGAGACGAAAAGAGTTTTATCGATGCAGGTGTGCCGTCGGTGCATCTCTTCAGTGGTGCACGCGATAACTATCACCGTCCAACTGATACTGCTGACAGGATCGATACGGCTGGTCTTGTAAAGACTGCGGCAGTATTGAAAGAAACAGTTGAGTACCTTGCTGCAAGGCCGGAGCCTCTGGCCTCAACACTGACTGAGACGAAAGAGAGCTTTGCTCCACAGGCTAAACAGCCACACAAGAAAAGGCGTGTTGTTCTGGGTACTGTCCCTGCCTATGATTTTACAGGTAAAGGTGTTCGTCTTGATGGTGTTACAACCGGTTCACCGGCAGAGAAAGTTGGGCTTCAGAAGGGTGACATCATTGTACGAATCGGAGAAACAGAAATTGAAGATCTGGAATCATTTTCTGATCTTTTAAAGACGTTACAGGCTGGTAATGAGATTACGATTGTTTTTGTGCGAAATAGCACAGAACACACTGTTACAACGAAGGTGATAGAGAGATAATTTTTTTGACACGGTAGTAGCGTTCAATAAATTCCAAATCTCAATACACAAATCACAAATAAATATCAAATTAATATATCTAAATGGAGAAAGCCTGTTTACTCGCTCTGTCAAAAAACTTTAATTATTATTTTGTCGAGATACAATTCCTTCCAATTCCGAGACACGACGTGACATTGTTTCCAGGATCCTGTAAGCCAGAGAAGGGTCCTCATTTATTTTACGAAAAATGGTTTTTCTGTCTACGGTGATTACTTGAACGGCTCCCAGTGCTCTTACCGTAGAACGTACTATACCCATACTATCTGGTCGTTCGAAGAGAGGTACCACTCCGAAAAAATCCCCTTCATTTAATACCGTTATACGCAAAGGTTTGCCGGTTTTGTCTCTATTCTCACGAATTACCTCTACCTGACCGGACTGCAGGACATACATATTTTCGCCCCTCTCGCCCTGACGGATGATCTCCTCTCCGTTATTATATGTTTTTCCCAGTCCACTCTCTTCCACGCAATCCTCCTCTTCCCTTTGTTATTAATCTGGTCCTTACGGTGAAAGTCTTTCTGCTCAATCCATCCAATCTGCAATAAATATATTTGTTTCATGTGGTCTGCTGTTGTTGCGGTTTGAAGCAAATACCAGTTTCTTGCCGTCATGACTGAACATGGGGAAACCGTCGAATGTCGGGTTATACGATATTCGTTCGATCTCTTTGGTCTTTACATCAACCATATACATCTCAAAGTTCCGATGTTGAGGATCATCCATATTGGATACAAAGATCACTTTCTCACCGTTCGGATGAAAATATGGACCGAAATTAGCGGCGCCATTGGATGTCAACTGGATCGGCTTGCGATCTTTCAGGTTCATAACATAAATTTCAAGTTTGCTCGGGCGTATTAAACCGTTATTGAGAAGATCTACATAATCTGTAAGTCCATCTCCCTGCGGCCTTGACGCACGCCAGCATATCCACTCTCCGTCGAGCGAAAAGAAAGCACCTCCATCGTAGCCGGGAGTATCAGTCAGCTGTTCTATGTTAGAACCGTCGGGATCCATCAGAAACAGTTCCAGGTCTCCGGTACGTACTGACGTGAAAATGATCCTGTCGCCTTTTGGTGAGTAAACCCCTTCGGCATCATATCCCGGTGTGTCAGTCAGACGTACAAGATTTGATCCGTCCGGATCAGCCGAGAAAATATCAAAGCTCTTATATAACGCCCATACATAACCCTTAGACATGTCCGGCTTGGGTGGACATTCTTCACCGCCCAGATGAGTAGACGCATAAATAATAGATTTATAGTCTGGAGCAATATAAGAGCATGTAGTAGCGCCCTTACTTGAAGATACCATCGTAACATTACTGCCATCTACATCCATGGTAAAGATTGCATCGCATTGCAGATCATCACGTTTCGACTGGAATATCAGTTTGTCTGCATTATAAGAAAAGTAAGCTTCGGCATTCTCTCCGCCGAAAGTAAGTTGTTTGATATTTTTGAAATGTTTTTCGCCTTCGAAGATAGTAACTTCAGTCTGTTTTTCAGTGACTACAGGTTTCTTTTCAGAAACGATAGTTTCCGGTTTAGTGTTAGCGCATCCGATCAAGGCCAGAGAAACTGCAATGGAAATAATAAATAACTTCAATTTTCTTCTCCCGTTAAAAAGTATTATTGATAACTGAATTTGTCAGGTTTTATGATAATATATAACCAATTTATAAGGTTTCTTTACGAAAGTAAAACAAAAATTATATATTCCCATGCCTATCTCATGTTCTCAAAGCAGAAAGCCGGAACTACTCTCACCGGCCGGAAATATGGAGAGTTTTTTTGCTGCTGTTGAAAATGGAGCTGATGCTGTCTATTTTGGCTTAAAGGATTTCAGCGCCCGTGCAAGTGCACAGAACTTCTCCCTGGACGATGCCAGCAAGGCCATTGCCTTTGCACACAGTAAGTCAATTAAGGTCTATATCGCTCTTAATACGCTGGTAAAAACTTCAGAATTTGAAAGGGCTGTTGACCTTTTAATAGCACTGGAAGAGATGCAGCCTGACGCAATAATCGTTCAGGATCTGGGGCTTCTCTACTTGATCCAATCTAAATTCCCCGGATTGAATATTCACGCAAGTACACAAATGGCCATCCATAACATTGCCGGGGTCAAACAACTGGATCAGCTTGGATTTAAGCGGGTTGTACTGGCAAGGGAATTGTCCGCTGCTGAGATAAAAGATATTGTAGAAAACTCTTCGATAGAGATAGAGACATTTATTCACGGCGCCTTGTGCTACTCCTATTCAGGATTATGTTTTTTCAGTAGTATGGTAGGGGGCAGAAGTGGAAATCGAGGAAGGTGCGCGCAGCCCTGCAGGAAGCCTTATCATTCCACGTCAGGTGAAGGGGGATATCTCTTTTCCATGAAAGACTTACTTACTCTTTCAGAGATAGGAGATTTAGTGGATGCCGGAGTTAGTTCGTTGAAAATAGAGGGGCGCATGAAGTCGCCTGATTACGTATCTGTCGTTACAGATGCCTATCGAAAGGCAATAGACGGCGAGCTGTCAGATCAGGATGAGATTTCCAATCGCATAAAAACAGTGTTTAGTCGTGAGACTACATCTGCGTATGTAACTGGGGAAAATAATCTGTCGGTTAAAAATGATTCTGATATTAGTCAGATCAAGGCCATAGACATAATTAATCCGTCTTATCCTGCAAATATAGGGCTTTATGTGGGAGAGGTAATAAGGTCGGAGGATAATCATATAGTGGTAAGGGCAGAGGGCAGTATTGGCGTGAGAGATTTATTACAGGTGTTTGAGAATGCCTCTGCTAAACCTGCTCTGCTTCACGTAAAGAGTATTAAGGTAAACGGTAAAAGGGTATTTAATGTTGAGGGCGGAGATATTGCGGTTATCAATTCAGAGCAGAAGGTTAAGCATGGTACAAAACTCTATGTCGTCTCTTCCCAGAAGACCAAAGAGGCATTCGCCCAAAAGATTCCCAGGAAACTCACATCTGCCAAGGTACCGGTGGAACTGGAGGTGAGAATAGAGTCCGATAGTATTGCTGTAAGTGGGACGGTAATGCAATTCTTATTTAACAAGAAATATTCCATTGAGATTGAAAAAAGTATTAGCCGGATGACAAATGAGGAAGATGTCAAAGGATGTTTTTCGCGTTTGGGAAAAACATCCTTTGAACTGGAGAATATACGTGTCGATATATCAGAAGGATTATTTGTTCCATTGAGTGTGTTAAATAATATCAGGAGGGAGTATTTTAAAGAGTTATCAGCTGCATGGCAGAATGAGAGGGTGCTCAAGTGTGAAGAGGTAAAGAGATGGCTAGAGGGAGAATCTGTTATATTTGGTAATTCTAAAAACGAAGAAGATCAACTACGTCATGAGGACACCGAGAACGAAATTCGGTTATCTCTGAAGATTGACAGGTTGAATTGTCTGGACTCTGTCCTTACAGAAAAGATATACAAACTTTATATTGTGTTAACAGATAAAACTATCTCTTGCTTACAGAAAAACGATGACATTGTAGATACATTATTGAAGCAAAAGGAGAAGATCGTATTATCATTGCCTGTAATAATGCGGGATATAGGGAACGGGTTTGAGACATATAACTATTTTGAGAAGTCTGTTCGCTTATTGATAAAAAAAGGCTTCAGGCAGTTTCAACTCGCTAACCTGGGGGCCATGGATCTGTTTAGTGATGCAGACGTTATTTTGTATGCGGACTATCCATTATATTCTCTGAATCAGCTTTCTGTAATAAAACTGCGTAAATTGGGATTTAAGCGGCAGACACTGTCTCCTGAAGATGGAATGGAGAATCTGAAGACACTTCTTTCTGACAATACGGACTTGATTCTCTACCAGGATACACCTCTCTTTACATCCGAGGCGTGTGTCTGGGCAAATATGAAAAGTGCGTGTCCCGGGATCGACAGATGCGGCTTTGAAAAGATGGTTCTTGCAAACGAGCATGGCGACCGGTTTACCGCTATAAATGAGGCGTGCAGGACCGTGATTATCAAGGAAAGGCCTTTCTCAATTATCCACCGCATTCAGACATTCCTTGAGGCCGGACACAGGGATTACCGGATTGATTTATGCTATAAGGATTATACATCTGAGATGATTCGTGACATACTTTCCGTAATTCAAGGTGCGAAGAGAATGAAAAACACAACTATTGGAAATTTCGATAGGGGTCTATTGTAGGAATCGGGAAAATTTATTTCTGAACCATGAACTTGACAAAAAAAAATGTTATTGTTACCATTGATATTCGGCTTGAGAGAAGCAAAGTCGGTTGGAAAAAAGCTGATATCATTGAATGGAAGTTATAAAAACGATTAATGAGATGCGGACAAGGGTACTTTCTGTCAAGGACAGGAAAAGGTCCATCGGATTAGTACCCACAATGGGAGCACTTCATGACGGCCATATAAGCCTGATGCGAAGCGCAAGAGAAGAGAATGATGAACTTGTTGTCAGTATATACCTGAATCCCACACAGTTTGATAACAATGAAGATTTCGATAAATATCCTCGCCAGTTGAACGAGGATATTGAGATCATACGAAAAGAAAACGCAGATGTCGTTTTCGCACCCTGCACTGAAGAGATGTACCCGGAAGGATTTTGCACTCATGTGACAGAGGATGGACTTTCGGATACCCTGTGCGGCAGGGTAAGGCCCGGGCATTTCAATGGTGTGTCTACAATTGTAACAAAATTGTTCAATATCATTCAACCTGTCAGGGCATATTTTGGCCAAAAGGATTATCAGCAAAGTGCAATCATAAAACGGCTGGTAGCAGACATGAATATGGATATAGATGTTCGGGTCTGCCCCACAGTTCGTGAAGAAAACGGACTTGCACTCAGCTCAAGAAATGAGCGACTAAGCCCTGAGGAACGTCAGGACGCACTCTGTATTCATGGCTCTTTATTAAAAGCCAGGGATATGTTTGCTTCCAATATAAGGGATGCAAAAGAGATTATAGGTGAGATGACATCTGTCATTAATAAGACAGAACAGACAAAGATAGATTATATATCCATAGTTAACACTGATACACTTGAAGACCTTTCGTTAATAAATGGAAAGGCTTTAGCCGCTGTTGCGGTATGGATCGGAAATACGAGATTAATAGATAACACTATTCTGGAATAAAAAATATGCTTAGAGAAATGTGCAAAGCGAAGATTCACCAGGCAACAGTTACAGAAGCAGATCTGAACTATACCGGCAGTATAACAATCGATAAGTCATTGTTAGAGGAGTTGGACATTCTGCATTACGAACGTGTGCAGGTGCTGAACATTAATAATGGTGCTCGAATGGAAACATACGTAATTGAGGGTGAACCTGATTCAGGAATTATATGCCTTAACGGCGCAGCTGCACGGTGGGCAGTTCCTGGCGACAAGGTTATCATAATCGCCTATTGCCTTATTGATGATGCGAAGGCACGAAGCTGGAAACCTAAAATAGTCTTACTGGATGAAAAAAATAAGATTAAGGAGATTATCTCCGAACCCAATTCCTGACCTCAATGATTAGAACTCTCTTTGAAATACCAATTCCCTTTACTGGCATGTCAATTCCCATTTACGCATACGGTTTCATGCTTATGGTGGGTTTCCTGGTAGTCATGTACGTGGCACGTAATAAGGGAAAGGCTGAAGGTCTAAACCCGGAAGACATATCAAACCTGGGACTATACACAATCTTTGCCGGTATTCTGGGAGGGAGAACATTTTATGTCATTCAGAATTTCGATTCATATAAACACAATATTCTAGATGCGTTCAAAATTTATGAGGGAGGACTGGTATTTTATGGTGGCTTAATGGCCTCTATAGCAGCCATAGTTGTTTACTCAAGGATCAGGAAATTTCCCGTACTTAAAACAATCGATATTATTGCTTTTGCTTTTGCGCTTGGAGTGGCATGTGGGCGCGTAGGATGTTTTCTTAATGGGTGCTGCTGGGGGGATGTTTGCAGCTCGGGTTTGCCGTGGGCGGTTAGTTTTCCCAAGTCCGTTGACGTAAACCTTATGATTGACGGCAGTCCCGCATTTCTGCATCATCTTGGGAAGGGCCTGGTGGGTGTGTCTGATACTCACTCTCTTCCTGTTCACCCTACACAGATATATTCCATGTTAGGTAATATTTCAATATTCTTTATCATTAAAGCTTTCTTTGAACACCGCAGGAGGGATGGGGAAGTGACGCTGATGTTCTGCGGTCTCTATTCTATAATGCGTTTTACAGTAGAGATATTCAGGGATGATAATCCGCTGCTTTTTGACGGCATGACAATTTCACAAAATGTCAGCATATTAGTTCTTATAGCGGTAGTTGCGCTTTTTGTAATTGGAAGGCTTGGACTGAAAGGGCAGACAAGGCTTTCTTAGGTCTCTGCGAATGGAGAGGGGAGATGCTTTACGGATACTAAATCGCTATTCCAGAAATTGTATGACTATGATGCTGACAAGGTAGAGCAGACACTTGACGAAATATGCAGGGTTGGAAAAGGCAATCTCGAAGCCATGAAGGCCGTTCAGGACTTCTTGAGAAAAGAGAAGCGAATGCCCCTTCGCCTTGTAGCCATGCAGACCCTTTCAAAGATAAAAACCAATTCTCAAACTTCTACAGGAGCCTTTAAAAAACCACTTATCTTTGAATGTCCCGGTGCGGAGAAAATAAAAAGGGTAGAAATTATAGACGTAACGTGTCCCCACTGTCATAAAAAGGGTACCGCTTCGGCTGCCGGTTTCGAGAATGAATTTGCCTGTGAGAGTTGTGGTGAAATAATAGAGCGTGAATTACCTGAAAGCTGTATTGAAAAATGTCCTGTAGGAAGTGAGTGCGTAGGCCCGGAACGTTACCAGAAATATATGGATGGCAGGAAGAAAGCACAGTAGTACTGCAGGTATCATTTAACAAACCGACCGAGGCAGAACGGATAAGAAATTCATATCTTTTCGGTTCTGACCCAGCCAAATTGCTAACTCGTCAAATTACTCTATTCCAATAATCCTTATGTAGAACACAACATCTTTACCTGCCAGGGGATGGTTGCCGTCAAGGTATACGTTTTCTTCGTCTATTTTAACAATTGTTCCCGGTACGTCTCGAATTTTTACTACATTACCTACCTCTGGTTCAAAGCTTCTGGGTAGGCTGTCTTTAACAAATTTCATTACCAATTCGTGGTTTCTCTTTCCGTATGCCTCCTTTGGACCTACCGTAACACTCTTTTCCTCTCTTAATTCCATTCCTAATACCGCCTTATCAAGTCCATGTGGCATCTTACCGTCTCCGACAGTAAATTCCAGTGGTTTCCCCGGTTTCGATTCTTTAAATACCGTACCATTCGTAAGGCTGGCTTTATATTGGATTTTTACCTTATCACCTTTCTTTACGATTATCTTTCTACCGCCTGCTTCGTTGACACCGGCCATGGCAGAAAATCCATTAATCAGGATTATTCCCGCTACTAAAGACAATGCCAGTTTAATGTTCATCAATGATTTTGTTACTTTTAAAACTCTTTCTCTCATTTAAGTTTCCTCTATTTGAAATAGTTTGAAAAATAATTACAGTTCAATACACTTATTAACAGTAATCTTATACATTTTTATATTGTATCCTGTTCCAAAATAAGCATATATTCTTTACATTTTAAAAATTTATTATTGTCATTGTGACATTACGCTCTCATTTTCAAGCAGTAAGTCTTCGGTTTCATTCACCGGTATCAGTGCTTTGTCTGTGTATGAGCGTTTCTCGGGTTCGCGTTTGATTTTCTTGCGTATTGACCGTAGTTTAAAATAATAGAGGGCGAAAGGTACAAGACCGCTAACTGTTTCCCAGACCCTGAGCGGGTAGAAAGTAATCGGGTTTTCCTGAGGCATACCGGGACGTCGCTGTGTACGTACCTTGCGTCTTAGAAAGCCACCCTGAAGCGGGTGCACGTTCTGGTATTTAATGGTACCATGAAATTGATGAATGTGCAGCATGACTCTGCTGGGGTTTGGGCCACCGGCTGCCGCGCGACGTATCAAAGTTTTAATGTGCTCAGGTGAGTAATAAAGGTCCCATGCTCTTCGGTAAATCTGTTCCCACTCATCACTGGTCATTTGTGAGTGTGACATAGTGATATGTTCTAGATCATACTTGTTCAGATCCGGATCCATCCATACTCCCTTCATGTGATTATTCTTGTGGTCCTCAGAGCCGGGCAAAGGTGTAAGGCAGAAAAACTCCAGGAGATCAACCGGCAGTTCCTGCTGTATTGTCTTGATGTCTTGTTCGATCTTTTCAGGAGTATCAGCAGGAAATCCTAGTATATAACCGGCTACAGTTACAACTCGAGCGTTACGCCATGCTTGAAACATTTTTCGATATTCAGTGATTTTGTTTTGTCGCTTATTTACAGCCTGCAGGTTTTCAGGATTAATACTTTCCAGTCCAATGAATACTCTTCTACATCCGGCCCTGGCAGCCTTAGAGACAAAATTATTAATTTTATGGGCGAGCGAGTCGATCTGCATAGTAAACTTTACATGTTTAAACCCCTGATTTTCACGAAGATTAATCAAGCGATCAAAAATAGCTTCCCAGTTTTTATTACGGGCAAAGTTATCATCAGTAAGAAAAAAATCGTTGATACCATTAGATATATTAAAACGGATCATTTTTTCCACGTCGTCAGGATTACGGTATCGTGATTTGCGTCCCTGTACATTGATGACGGTACAGAAACTGCATAGAAAAGAGCATCCGCGGCCGGCGTCAAAGGAGCCAATCTTGCTGACAAATCTTTCGGAAACGCTTGTTGGCATTTTCGGCATTGGCTGACCTTCCAGGCCGGGCAGGTCTTTCAGGTGGTTGTAGATCGGTTTCATTTCCTTTTGGTAGGCATCGTTGAAGACCTCTACGAGTCGTCCCTCCTCTGCCTCACCCGCAAACAGTGCAATGCCGTTCTCTGTTGCCTCTTTCAGCTCTTCAGGAAGCTGAGATAACATGGCGATACAGCCGCTGACATGGAATCCTCCTATTGCAACCTGAATATTTTCTTCACAAAACCGTCTGGCAATATCCATGGTTCGAGGGAATTGATTTGACTGGACCCCTACGAAAAAGACAATTCCTCGCTTGTCGTTATTCTTGAATCTGCTAATAATATCAGCAACGGGTATAACTATATTCATCTCGTCATAAGCGTTGATGACAAACTCGACATCATCACCAAGGACACTCTGTTCTGATGCGTCTTGCGACAATGCATTTATGCAGGCAAGTGTGTTGGACGGGATCCAGGATTTGCGCCATTGGATAACATATCCATCATCGTCGTAATGGGATGGTTTGATCAATTCGACGAAGAACTTTGATTTAGTATTATTGTTCATGTAGATTTTTTTCTACGATGTTTTATTGCGACCTTGTTTATGGCATTTAAATATGCTTTTGCGCTTGCTTCAATTGTATCAGTACTCACTGCACGACCTTTATAGGTATTGCCTTCAACTTCCACATCTACGCTTGCTTCACCCAGTGCATCTTTTCCGCTGGTTACCGATCTGACACTATAATCGAGAAGTGTTCCTTTAATTCCGCTTAATAAATCTATTGTATTGAAAATGGCATCAATTGGTCCGTCTCCTTTGGTTGAATCGGCAATGATTTTATTTTTACCGACACGGAGTCTGATACTGGCTATCGGTACCGGGCCACAATTAATACTTAGGCTCTCAAGTTCGTAAAAATGTGGTACTTCTGATTTCTCATCACGTATCAATGCTTCTATATCCTGGTCATAGATTTCCTTCTTTTTATCAGCCAGGAGTTTAAACTGACTGAATGTATGTTCAAGCTCTTTATCAGGTAGTTCGTAGCCCAGTGCCTTAACACGCTTTTTAAATGCGTGCCTGCCGGAAAGCTTACCAAGGACAATGTTGGTCTTAGGCAGTCCGACGTCTTCAGGCTTCATTATTTCGTATGTTGAACTCTCTTTTAGAACTCCATCCTGATGTACTCCTGATTCGTGCGCAAATGCGTTTTCTCCTACTATTGCTTTATTTCTCTGTACACGTAATCCTGTCAGGCCACTGACAATTTTACTCGTTGCCATTATCTCTTTTGTTTTAATTCCGGTAGTGTGCTTGAAGAAATCCTTTCTTGTCTTAAGCGCCATAACAATCTCTTCGAGAGACGCATTGCCGGCTCTCTCACCGATTCCGTTTATCGTACATTCTACCTGTGTAGCGCCAGCTTTTACGGCTGCAAGCGAATTGGCAACCGCAAGTCCGAGGTCATTGTGGCAGTGAACACTTATAACAGCATCATTGATGTTTTTTACATTATCTCTAAGATTTTTTATTATCGCTGCATAATGTTCCGGTACTGCATATCCTACCGTGTCTGGAATGTTTACTGTTGTTGCTCCCGCGGCTATTACGGCTTCTACAACTTCTACCAGAAAATCAGGTTCAGTTCTTGATGCATCTTCCGGAGAAAATTCTACATCGTCAACATACTTTCTAGCACGCTTTACACCTTTTACGGCGGTCTTTATGATCTCTTCCTTTGCCTTAATCAGTTTGAATTTGCGATGAATTTCAGATGTCGCGAGAAAGACATGAATCCTGGGTGATTTAGCAGATTTCAGAGCCTTTGCTGCACAGTCTATATCTTTGTCAACTGCACGTGCAAGTGCGCAAACAGTGACATCCCGTATCTCCTTTGCAATAGCACTTACAGACTTGAAGTCGCCCTCTGATGTAATAGGGAAACCGGCTTCCATTACGTCAATATTCAGAGTAGAGAGTTGTCTCGCTATCTGTAGCTTCTCCTTGTTGTCCATGCTTGCACCAGGAGACTGCTCTCCATCTCTTAACGTAGTATCGAAAATTTTGATTTTAGACATAACGGTTTTTGCCTTTTACAAAAGTAAGGTAGGAGCGTGCTAGCCTGCACCTCTTCAGACAGGCAGCAGTACGCTCCTACAATTACAATTTATTTTGAATCTATCCATTTCATAAGTTTGCGCAGTTTTGCACCAACCTTTTCCAGTTGATGATCTTTGTCTTTTGCAACAAGCGCATTAAACATTGGACGACCGGCTTTGTTTTCGAGAATCCACTCTTTAGCAAATTTGCCATCCTGTATCTCAGAGAGTATCTTCTTCATCTCTTTCTTTGTTTCATCGGTAACTATTCTCGGTCCTCTTGTCACGTCTCCAAACTCTGCAGTATTACTGATAGAGTGTCTCATGTATGTCAGGCCTCCCTGGTAGAAGAGGTCAACAATAAGCTTCAGTTCATGCATGCATTCAAAATATGCCAGTTCCGGTTGGTATCCTGCTTCGACAAGCGTCTCGAACCCGGCCTTGACCAGGGCAGAAGCTCCGCCGCACAGAACTGCCTGTTCACCAAAAAGATCTGTTTCAGTCTCTTCTGCAAAAGTTGTTGTTAGAATTCCGCCTCTTCCGCCTCCAATACCTCCAGCGTATGCTAGGGCGATCTTGTCTGCTTTCTTTGAATGGTTTTGGTGGATGGCCATTAAACATGGTACACCACCGCCTTTTTCATATTCACTTCTTACCAGATGTCCGGGCCCCTTTGGCGCTACCATGATTACGTCAACATCTTTTGGAGGTACAACCTGGCCAAAATGGATGTTGAATCCATGTGAGAATAGAAGTGTTTTTCCTTTTTTCAAATGAGGTTCAACCTCTGCTTTGTAAACATCTCCCTGTACTTCATCAGGCATCAATATTGCGACCAGATCACCTTTTTGTGTAGCCTGGGCTGCAGTTACCGGCTTAAAGCCATGCTTAACTGCCAGAGTGTGATTAGGAGAGCCCTTCCTCTGCCCAACTATGACTTTGAGTCCACTTTCGCGCAGGTTCTGCGCATGGGCATGTCCCTGGCTGCCGTAGCCGATTATTGCTATCGTCTTGCCTTTCAGCGGTTTAATATTGGCATCTTTATCTGAATAGAGTTTTGTCATGTCATTCCTTTCTATAATTGTAGTATTAATGTATGTGGAAACCCGTCCACCAAACAATCCTTCAAGTGGAAAGGTTTTTTCACTACCGTTAATGTGTAAATTAAATATTTTCTATAATTTTTCCGTCTTTCATGACAATCCTGTTTCCAACTATTGTCATTATTGCTTTTCCCTGAAGCTTCCAACCGTCAAAGGGACAATTCCGTGCTTTCGAAAAAAACTTGTTAACATCTACTTGCCATTTCTTCTTCAAATCAATAACAACTATGTTTGCTTTAGTTCCCGGTGTTAGACTACCAATTCCTGACTTATCCAGACCAAAAATTTTAGCCGGCAAAATAGTCATCTGCTCTATTGCCTGTTTCAGTGTCAAAATCCCTGGTCGAACCAGATGTGTCAACACCAGACCTAAAGTTGTTTCTAAACCAATAAGCCCAAAAGCGGCCTTGTTAAAAGGCAGATTTTTGTCTTTTGCCGAATGAGGTGCGTGGTCACTGGCAATAATATCAATAGTGCCGTCGGCTAATCCATTTTGTACTGCCTTGACATCCGCCTTTGACCTCAACGGAGGATTAACTTTAGCGTTAGTACCAATGTTCTTAACTTCATCTTCGCTTAACAAAAGATGATGTGGTGCTGCTTCCGCAGTTATTTTTACACCTCGTTTTTTGGCTTTAGCAATTTCTGATACAGATTGAGCAAGGCTGACATGGGAAATATGGATTCTGGCACCTGTTTTTTCTGCCAGTCCAATATCACGCATAATAAAATCAGCTTCAGCCGTGTACGGCTGTTTCGTAATAGAATCAGGAAAGTTTCGCAGATTCTCCTTTTTCTCGTTTTGCCTTTTGCGATATAAAGGTGATTCCTCACAATGAGGGTTCACCAAAATATTACATTCTTTACCCTTCTTTAGTGCATTAAGCATCAACTTTTCTCCAGCGACAGGGTGTCCGTCATCAGAGATCGCCTTCGCACCTGCAGTTTTTAATTTTTCGACATCTACTAATCTGTTTCCATTCAGCCCAACTGTTGTGGCTGACTTTGAATAATAATTAATTATACTCTCTTTTTTAGCAGTTTTCAGAAGTTGGGCAAGTCGTATCGGAGTATCAATCGGGGGGTTAGTATTTGGTTCTGCTATTACTGTAGTAAAACCACCCGCCGCCGCCGCCCGCGAACCAGAATGAAGATCTTCCTTATGCTCTTGTCCCGGTTGCCTGAAATGAACATGAACATCTACAAGTCCGGGAACTACTATTTTATCTTTAGCATCTACTACTAAAGCCTCTTTATCACTAATATTTTTACTGATTTTTTCAATCTTGGAGTTGCTGATCAAAACATCAAAAATGCCTGCTTTTTTGTTTGGAACATTGTAAACAGTGCCGTTTTTGATTAAAATTTTTTTATAATTAGTCATTACTGAAACTTCGTATAAGAATCTTATTTTGGCCCACGATTCATGGCGATCCTGCCGGTACGTGCAACTTCCTTTATGCCGTATGGTCTTATTAGATCCAGCACTGCTTCAAGTCGGTCTTCAGGGCCTGAAATTTCAATGACCATATCCTTTAGTCCAACGTCAATTATCTTTCCTCTAAAGACATCAACCAGCTCAATGATATCACCTCTTTTCCCCGGAACAGCACTAACTTTAATGAGCATCAGGTTGCGTTCAACATAATCTGTGTCAGCAAAATCTATTACCTTGATTGTGTCGATGACCTTACCCAATTGTTTGCGAACCTGTTCCAATATTGACTCATCGCCACTGACTACTATGGTCATTCTGGATATTGCCTTGCTTTCGGTTTCGCCAACAGCCAGACTTTCAATATTAAAACCTCTTCCACTGAACAGTCCGGTGATTCGAGACAGTACGCCTACCTTATTCTCAACCAAGACAGAGATTACGTGTTTCATGAGGGTTAAGCTCCTTCAATTATTCAGGTTTTATCTTTAATTAACTGGGCAGCGTTTATTGCTGCATTATATACCAGTTTCAACGGAAGCTCCTTTGCATCAGCAATTTTTCTGCAATTTTCGTGCTCCGGAGTAATATTTTTTACGCACCCGTTCAGCATGCCTATCTTTACTTTAATGATGCCGTATTCGGTTTTGACATCAACAAATTCTCTTTTTAATTTTTTACGGCTTACCTTGTACTTTCTGATACCAAATGTCGTAGATTGTTCAAAGATTATCTTCTCAACTTTTGACAGGTATTCATCATTTACAAGAACACTGATGAGAGTTCCGGGACGCGACTTCTTCATCTGTACTGGTGTTAAAAAACCATCCAGTGCTCCGGCATCTAATATCTTCTCCAGCAAGTAACCGAAATGCTCTCCGGGCATATCGTCAATATTTGTTTCTAACATCCACACTTCATCTTGTTCAGCTACCGTGACTGTTTCACCAATCATCACCCTCAGGAGATTGGGGAGTTGCGGAATCTCATGATTACCGGCACCATATCCGATCTGATTTAATGTGATCTCAGGGCACATTTCTACGTTTACGCCTAATGTTGTCAGGATAGCCGCTCCGGTTGGCGTTGTAAGCTCGCGTTGTATGTCTGTGCTTATTACGTGATATCCTTTTAATATTTCTATTGTTGCCGGTGCAGGGACTGGAAACTGCCCATGTTGACATTTTACAAACCCGGTTCCGGTCCTTATTGGCGAAAAATATATATTTTCAATCTTTAGGCTGTCAAAGGCGATAACGGCTCCAACAATGTCTACAATCGAATCAACAGCACCTACTTCGTGAAAGTGAACATCTTCCGGTAACGTGTTATGCACCTTTGCTTCGGCATTAGCGAGGGTCTCAAAGATATTGATGCTGCCTCTTTTTACATTTTCACTTAGTGTGCTTTCATTAATGAGCCTGGATATAACCTTGAGAGTTCTTCTCTTGTGGTGTTCATCGTTTATAGCACCTTCATTTATCGATACGTTGAATTTTGTTCCGGTAATTGCAGATCTAAGTACTTTTTCTGAACTGAGTTCATAGTTGTTTATGCCAAGTTTCTTGAGCTCTTCGATAAGTTCATTCTGGCTAAACCCGGCATCTATGAGAGCCCCCAGAATCATATCACCACTGGCACCGGAGAAACAATCAAAATAAGCGATCTTCATAAGAATATTGTCATTTAAAATATATTACAAGTTCTTTTGTTGTATAAAGTTATTGAAATAGCCAACTAAAAATATTAGCACACGCATTTTATAGAGTCAAATAAAAACCAGTTTCCTCAACATATTGGATAATTACTGACAAACCTTGCTTTCGCAAGTCATGCCCGAGGCAGGTCCGACTGGGAGAACTTGAACCTATTACGAAAAGGGGAAATAGCAGTCAATTGTTTTGAATTTTGGATTACTAAAGGTTCGAGGGGTTTTTGGCCTTACATTGCTCAGCCTATTATTACCGAACCCTAAAGGACGTGTAGCTCACTAACCCTGCGAAAATGGTAGCCATAAACAGCAAGTGTAACGGCTAGAGGGAATAAATCACGACGATGAAGAGATGTCCATAATAAAAGACGCCAGAATTGGACACGTTCTTTGCCAACAATGCCGAGGTGGTAAATGGAATTAAACAATCCCACGACATGTTCAACTTTAATTGTACTTTTAATTGTTGGAGACTTATACTCTTTGAAGAGTGTCATAATTCTATTATAATAATTTTCAGGGGAGTATATGTGTTTCAATATTTTCTTATATCCTTCTCGGCATGTGTCAGCGTCCATGTTGTTTGGGATTATATTCGTTGAACCGTCTGCATTGTCTCCGGTCATTCGTCCGAGCAGTCGTCCCTCTTTTTTTAGACGTTCGTACAATCTTGTTCCGGTTGGGGCCTGAAGCAGACCTACCATTGCGGTTACAATTCCGGTTTTCTGGATAAAATCAATCTGTCTCTGGAAGATGGATGGCGTATCACTATCAAAACCGACAATGAAGCCAGCTTGTACCTGTAACCCGGCTCTCTGAATAACTCTTACGTCTTCAGCTAAATCTCGGCCCTTGTTCTGTGATTTACCGCACTCTGACAAGCTGTCCGTGTCTGGTGTCTCAATTCCTACAAATACCGTGTTGAATCCAGCTGTGGACATCATTTGCAACAATTCCTCATCTTTAGCAAGATTGATAGATACTTCAGTGTTGAATGTTATTCCAGAGTGATTTTCCTGCCACTCAATTATTGCAGGCAGTAAGTCTTTCTTAAGGCTTCTTCTGTTTCCTATAAGATTGTCGTCGACGAAAAATACGTTTCCACGCCATCCCAGATTATAGAAAGTGTCGAGTTCTGTAATGATCTGTTCCGTATTTTTTGTCCGTGTCCGTCTACCAAATAATGCAGTTACGTCACAAAACTCGCATTGGTATGGACAGCCTCTAGTATATTGTATGCCCATAGAGGCATATTTATTCAAGTTGGCTAGTTTCCATAAAGGGGCTGGGGTTTCCCGAACGTCAGCAAAATCAGAAGATCTATATACTGGCTTGGCACAACCGTTTTTCAGATCTTCCAGAAAAGATGGTAAGGTTATCTCCGCTTCATTAAGTACAAAATGGTCGACATCCTTAAATTGCTCATGCTCGCTTGTAAACAGTGGGCCACCGGCAACAATCTTGACTCCCGCCTCATGACATCGTTTGATGAGTTGATGTGCAGACTTTCTTTGCACTACCATACTGCTGAAGAATACGTAATCCGCCCATTCAAGATCTTTGTCAGTGAGATTTGCTACATTGACATCCACCAGGCGTTTTGCCCAATCTTCCGGGAACATTGAGGCTACGGTTAGTAATCCAAGTGGCGGGAATGATGCCTTTTTACGTATGAACTTGAGTGCGTGTTTGAAGCTCCAGAACGTATCCGGAAATTCAGGATATATCAGTAATGCATTCATAATGTTAGTATTTCGCTAATATTCTTATGCTATTAAGAACAGCAAGAAAAAAAGGTGCTCTTCTTTTAAATATCAGGATACCAGATTTTATACCAATAATTGGCAATGTCAAAGGTAAATATCGTGAAAAGATTGATATTTAATTCTTCCTTAGGTGGTTACCCGGGGAGGACTCGAACCTCCAATGAGAGAATCAAAATCTCTAGTGTTGCCATTACACTACCGGGTAATTACGATGAATAGACAATTTGTAAATGTTGATAACCAGGAAAACTTCCTGACTGCTAGTCCTTAAGAACTGCTCCTTTGTCAGCTGACGTTACGTTATTGGCATATCTGACGAGGCATCCACTGGTAACTGCCAGCGGAGGAGGTGTCCATTTTTCCCTGCGGCTATCAAGTTCTGAATCAGATACAACAGCATATAATTTGCGATTTGGAATGTCAATGACTATCTCATCATCGTCTTCTACCAAGGCTAACGCCCCGCCTACCATTGCTTCCGGAGAGACATGTCCGATACACGGACCTCTTGTTCCGCCAGAAAAACGTCCGTCAGTTATTAAGGCAACAGAATTATCCAGGCCCATTCCGACAAGTGCTGCAGTGGGCGATAACATTTCTCTCATTCCAGGGCCACCGCGAGGGCCTTCGTATCTGATAATCATCACCGATCCCTTGGAAATCTTCTTATCCATGATTGCCTTCATCGCTTCTTCTTCGCTTCCGAATACCTTTGCAGAACCTTTGAAAACCATCATATCGTCAGCTAGAGCGCTTTGCTTGATTACGGCTCCATCCGGCGCTATATTTCCATGAAGAACTGCTATTCCGCCTTCCTTATTATAGGCGTTTTCCTTCGTTCGTATAATATCATCATCATAGACGATTGCCTGTTTTGCTATCTCCTTTGTACTGAATCCGCTGACGGTTTCACAATCGTTTATGACATCATCGAGTCTCTTCATTGCAGCAGGAATCCCACCTGCATAGAAAAGATCCTCCATAAAGTGCTCACCACCGGGCCGTAGATTTGTTATCTGCGGTACTTTTCTGCTGATTTCATCGAAGCGATCCAGTTCTATATCGATGCCGACTTCGTGGGCTATTGCAGGAATATGGAGGCAAGTATTTGTTGAGCCTCCAAGCGTCATGTCTATTAATATCGCATTATCAAATGCTTCTTGTGTCATAATCTTTCTAGTGCTTACCCCTTTTCTTACTAGCTCTACTACTCTTTCTCCGCTTTTGTATGCGATTCTCTCTTTTTCCGCAGAGATTGCAAGAGATGCGGCGCATCCAGGTAACGACATGCCCAGCGCTTCCGTTACACAGGCCATTGTGTTTGCTGTATATAAGCCCTGGCATGATCCTGGTCCGGGACATGCTTCTTTCTCAAGAGATTCAAGCTCCTCCTCGCTGATTTCACCTTTTTGCTTTCTACCGACGGCTTCAAAAGTATCACGAACCAGAGAAAGTTTCTTCATGTTGCGGCGTCCTGAAATCATGGGTCCGCCTGTTACTGCAATAGTGGGGACATCTATTCTTGCTGCTCCCATAAGCATTCCCGGAGTAATTTTATCACAATTAGTTAACAATATCAGTCCGTCCAGGCAATGTGCATTAGTGACAGTTTCTATTAAATCAGCAATTAATTCTCTCGACGAGAGAGAGTAACTCATCCCTTTATGCCCCATGGCGATTCCGTCACAGATACCGGGTACACCAAAAATGAAGCTGACGCCTCCTGCCGCATGTATGCCTTTTTCTATATCCCTTTCCAGCTTTCTCATGTGGGTGTGTCCCGGAATTAAGTCTGTAAAACTGCTGGCAATGCCTATAAACGGCTTACTCATGCTTTCCTTTGTCAGTCCGGTAGCATAGAGTAATGCCCTTGCCGGTGACCTTTCAATTCCACACGTAATAGTATCGCTACGCAAGTTTATGTCCTTTCTATTTACAAAATATACTCAAGTTTATTTTCATTAAAAGTGTGATAAAATTATATCTGGTGGTTTAATGTTGTCAACGCTAAATTAATATACTCTATGCATTTAGAAGTAACTGGCAAGGTTAGTGAGACAGTTTTTCTGTAATAATATTTGGCTTGATTTCGTTATTAAGGCATGTAGAATATCAGCTTATAAATTATGAAAACGAACGAAATCAGAAGAAAATATTTAAGTTTTTTTGAGGAAAAAGGGCATTCTCTTTTACCAAGTGATTCACTTGTCCCGGAAGATGATCCAACACTGTTGTTTACCGGTGCAGGGATGAACCAGTTCAAGGATATGTTTTTGGGGAAAGGAACGCTGGATGTAAAAAAAGCGACTACATGTCAAAAATGCATCCGAACAGGTGATATAGATAATGTAGGTAAGACTCCCACGCATCATACTTTTTTTGAGATGTTGGGCAATTTCTCTTTTGGAGATTATTTCAAATTAGAGGCAATAGAGATGGCATGGGAATTTATGCTTAATGAGATGAAACTACCGGAAGAAAGATTGTCAGTCAGCATTTTTCAGGATGACGAAGAGTCTTATGAAATCTGGTTAAAGAAAATCGGTATTCCAGAAAATAAGATATACAGGTTTGGAGAAAAGGAAAATTACTGGCCGGCAAGTGCTCCTTCAGAGGGCCCAAACGGTCCTTGCGGTCCGTGCTCAGAAATCTTTTATGATCGGGGAGAGGACGTTGGTTGCAGAAGAGAAGAGTGTGCCCCGGATTGCGATTGCGAGCGTTTTGTTGAGGTGTGGAATCTGGTGTTTACACAGTTTGACAGAAGAGACGGAGGGGTGCTTAACCCTCTGCCAAATAAGAATGTCGATACGGGAATGGGCCTGGAAAGAATGGCCAGTGTTATTCAGGGTGTCAATACAAACTTTGAGATAGATTTATTTGAGCCGATAATTCAAAATATTTCTGAACTTGTTGAAGTCGAATACGATAGCCAGACAGAAAGCGGCAAGATGATGAATAGAATAGCTGACCATATAAGGGCAATAATATTTTGTATCTCGGATGGTGTTCTGCCTGGTAATGAAGGAAGAGGTTACGTTGAAAGAAGGCTCTTGAGAAGGGCAGTTCGTGATGGTTTGAAATTGGGAAAAGAGGAGTGCTTTCTCTACAAACTTGTTCCCGTTATTGCTGACGTGATGCATGACGCTTATCCTGAGATAAAGCAACGTCGAGAAAATATTGCAAGAATTATAAAGAACGAAGAGGAACGGTTCCATGAAACCTTGTTTATGGGTAGTAAGAGGCTGGACGAACTTATGGAAGGCCTTCGTAGTAGCGGACAAAAGATGCTGTCCGGACAGGATGCTTTCCAGCTGTATGACACCTTTGGTTTTCCATTTGAAATAACAGAGTCGACAGTAACAGAAAACAATCTGACCGTTGATAAAGAGGGTTTTGAGAGAGAGATGGAAAAACAGCGTGAGCAGGCAAGGTCTTCTACGCAAATGACCGGTAATATATTTGATGAGGGTCCAATAGGCATAATTAAAGAATCTGTAAAAGAGACTATTTTCCAGGGTTATGAAAAGTGTGAAATAGAGAGTAAGGTTATCGGTTTGATTGTAGATGAACAATTGGTTGATTCTGCTGAAGCAGGGCAGGAGATTCACGTAGTGCTGGATCAAACTCCTTTTTATGCAGAGGCTGGCGGCCAGGTTGGTGATACCGGTATAATTCAAGCAAAGAACTTAAAGGTCGAGATTAGCAACACAAAGAAATCTAATGACATCATAGTGCATATTGGTAAGGTGATAGAGGGCAAGATCATGGCCAATGAAAACGTTACTTGTGTTATTGATATAGAGCGGAGAGGCGCCATAAAGCGCAATCATTCAGCAACGCACTTGCTTCATTCAGTTTTACGGCAAGTGGTAGGGCAGCACGCCGAACAATCCGGCTCTTCCGTAACTCCGGAAAGGCTGCGTTTTGACTTCCATCATTTTGAGGGTGTTAAAGGAGACGAAATCGCAAGGATAGAAGAACTGATGAATGGGAAGGTTATGGAAAATACTTCTGTAATTACAGATCAGATGACATTAGACCAGGCCAGGAAAGCAGGCGCTACGGCTTTGTTTGGAGAAAAGTATGGTGAAAATGTCAGGGTTGTAAATGTTGGAGATTACAGCCAGGAGCTTTGCGGGGGCACTCATGTAGATAATACCGGTGAAATAGGACTCTTTAAGATTATAAGCGAATCATCAATAGCAGCAGGAATACGCAGGATAGAGGCTGTTACGGGAAATGAAGCCATTGCATGGGCAAGGCGAAAGGAAGAAACATTGGATAGGTTGTGCGGAGTACTTGAAACGCAGGAAAACACGGTCGTTCAACGTGCTGAAGAGCTGATGCAGCAAATAAAGGATTTTAAAAAAGAGGTACAGAAGGCAAACAGGGATAGTGTGCAGAAATTCTCTTCTGACTTTACTTCCAAAGCCAAAGAAGTATCGGGTGTGAAAGTTGTAACAGAAGTAGTAAAAGGAGTGGGGGTTGATGATTTGAGAAAGATGGTAGACTCGTTAAAAAAGAGTCTTGGTTCTGTTGCAATAATCTTAGGTGCTGTAGAGAATGGTAGAGTAACATTGATAGCCTCATTGAGCAGTGATTTGGTGAAGAAAGGACTTCATGCCGGCAAAATTGCCGGGGAGGTCGCAAAAATTGTGGGAGGTGGCGGTGGCGGACGTGCAGATATGGCTCAGGCCGGTGGTCAGCTTCCAGATAAGATTCATGAAGCCATAGACTTAGGATTCAAAATACTACAAGAGAAGATAGAAGATCATGCGTAGTCTTCTATGAAATCAACCAATGATGTTTTTACTTGACAAAGGTATAGTGCAAATATAGAATAAGAAAATTATTAATCCTGCCTAACATTCCTATAAGCTTATGAGCTTAAAGGGGATAGGTGGAATAAGGGAAGAACAAGAAAGTGACGGGAGACTTGGTAGTAAAGATAATACCTCATACTTTTCCCATTTCTTTCTCATTCTTCCCTTATTTATTTTAGATTTTAAGCTGAGAGTTACATAATGGCAGTTCCTAAAAGAAGACAATCTAGTTCAAGGTCAGGTAAGAGACGTTCACATGACGCTCTGACGCCACCAAATGTTCCACGCACTGAATTTGCGGGGAGTACATCAGGCAGTAGATCAAAGAAGTTTATTTGTCCTCATTGTAAACAAATCAAAAAGCCACATACAGTTTGTCATAATTGTGGTTATTATCGTGGCCAACAAGTAATTGCTGTAGAGAGAGCATAGTTATGCGAATTGCTGTTGATGCAATGGGTGGAGATGCAGCTCCTGTTGAGATCGTAAAAGGAGCGGTGGCAGCCGCACGGTCCTATACCGATCACGAGATAATATTGGTAGGTGATCAGGATCTAATTAAAAGTGAATTGTCTGCGTGTAATGCCACACTTGACAATATATCCATTGTGCATGCCTCACAAGTAGTAGGTATGAATGAATCTGCAACTGTAGCTGTGCGGAAAAAAGTAGATTCATCAATTACCAAGGGTGTCAAATTGGTTGCGGAGAAAGCTGCAGACGCTGTAGTAAGTGCGGGAAACACGGGCGCAACAGTTGCCGCATCATCCCTTTTTCTTCGTACGTTAGAACATGTAAAACGTCCGGGGATTGCTGTGTCTATACCGACATTTCATGGTGCGTGCATGGTAATTGATGCCGGAGCAAACATACAATGCAAGCCTGCTCATTTAATGCAATATGGAGTCATGGCATCGGTCTTTTGTAAGTATGTCTTAAATATTGAAAAACCGAGAGTAGGTCTTTTAAATATTGGAGAGGAAGACGCAAAGGGTAACGAGTTGGTGAAAGAGACTTTTGCTCTTCTTTCGAGTACTTCGCTGAATTTTGTTGGAAATGCTGAAGGACGTGACGTCTTTGACGGTAAGTTCGATATAGTTGTTTGTGAAGGTTTTGTTGGTAATGTCTTACTGAAATTTGCTGAAGGGCTTTCCATAAGTATGTTATCCGCTTTTGCCTCGGAGGCGAATAAGAGTGTCTTGACAAGACTGGGATCCTGGCTTTGCAAGCCTGTTCGTAAGCATCTGTATAGTAAAATGGATTATACTGAATACGGTGGTGTTCCGCTACTTGGAATCGATGGTATCAGTATTATTTCTCATGGCAGGTCAGATTCCAAGACCATTCAAAACGCAATAAGGGAAGCTATCCAATTTGGTAAGTATGAAGTAAATAAACATATTAACTCTGAACTCGAGAAGGCGAATTCGTCACTCGTGACAGCTACATAATAAGCCAAATTTCCTAATTTAATTAGGATAATTAATGGAAAAAGGATATAAGGCGTCAATTACAGGGGTAGGGTCTTTTTTACCCGAGAAAGTACTCACCAACGATGATCTGTCAGAGATGCTGGATACAACAGATGAATGGATCACCAAGCGCACGGGAATAAGGGAAAGACGTATTGTCGAAAATGGAGTTGCTGCTTCGGATCTGGCGGTTGAAGCGTCTTTGCGTGCACTGGATGATGCAAATGTCTTACCCGCTGAAGTAGATCTAATAATAACTTCCACTATTACACCCGATTGTTTATTCCCTTCTACTTCTTGTTATATACAGGAGAAGATAGGTGCGCGGAATGCAGGTGCATTTGATCTGTTGGCCGCATGCTCTGGGTTTGTTTATGCGTTGTCTGTAGCCAAAAGTTTTGTTGCGTCCGGAGCCATGAAAACTGTATTGGTTGTGGGTGCAGAATGTATGTCAAAGATTACTGACTATACAGACAGGTCAACATGTATTCTCTTTGGTGACGGAGCCGGAGCGGTAGTCGTTCAACAGGGTAATGGTGGACGTGAGATAGTTACGACACATTTGGGTTCGGATGGTAGTCAGGCAGAGTTATTGACGCTGCCTGCAGGTGGTTCTAAATTACCTGCATCACATGAGACAGTTGAATCGCGTTCACATTACCTTAAATTAAGAGGTAAAGAGGTATTTAAGCAAGCCATTGTTAACATGGTAGAGGTGATCACTAAGGCAGCAACTGCAAATGATATACAGATAGAAGATATTGATATGGTTATTCCACATCAAAGCAATATTAGAATAATTGAAGCGGCGATGGAAAAGCTGGGGCTACCAAGGGAAAAAGCATTCATTAATATCAGCAAATATGGCAATACATCTTCTGCCTCTATTCCTATAGCAATTGATGAGATAGATAAGGGGCAAATGTTAAAACCTGGAGATACGGCAGTTTTAGTAGCTTTTGGAGGAGGTTTAACATGGGGTTCATCTGTTATTAAGTGGTAAAATGAAGAACATAAATGTAGTCTTTGGATAATCATAAGTGTTTTATAGAACAGGTTCAAGGAAGTTATTTGCATGATTACCTATGAGAAATAGATCTTACAGAAATATGAGAAGTATTAGTGATAGTAAAATTTTGAAAAATCTAGGAATTTTGTCCTAAGGAGGAAATGTCTTGTCTACAGAAGAATCAGTTGAAGAAAAGGTGAAAGAAATAATTGTTAAGCAGATGGGTGCGAATAAGGATCAGGTTACACCGGAAACATCTTTCATAAACGATTTGGGTGCGGATTCACTTGACACTGTGGAGTTGGTAATGGAACTGGAAGATGCGTTTGATATGAGTATTCCAGATGAAGAAGCTGAGAAGATGCAAACTGTCGGGGATGCAATAAATTACATTAAGGAGCACAAATAAAGAAGATGGGACTTAGAGTTGCGATTACAGGTCTTGGGGCAATAACCCCGGTAGGTAATGAAAAGGATAAATTGTGGGAATCCTTATGTCATGGAAAAAGTGGAATTGCCAATATAACGGCTTTTGACACAGCAGATCATGATGTGCTTATCGCAGGGGAAGCATCAGATTTTGATCCGTCTAAATGGTTTGATAAAAAGGAAGAAAGAAGATTAGACAGGTTTACTCAATTTGCGGTTGCATCAGCCAGCCTTGCCCTTGAAGATTCAGGAATAGATCTTGATAAAATGAACCGGGAGAAGGTAGGTGCAATTATCGGTACCGGTATTGGTGGTATTATTGAGATTGAAGCACAGCATAAGGTTCTACTCGAAAGAGGTCCATCAAGAGTTTCCCCGTTTATGATTACTAAATTAATGGCTAATGCCGCGCCGGGCTACATAGCTATTAAATTTGGTCTTCAAGCTGCAAATTTTTCTGTTATTACTGCTTGTGCGTCTGGTGCGCATGCCATTGTTGAAGCTTTCCGGATTGTTCAGAGAGGAGAAGCTTCTGTAATGTTTGCAGGAGGTACTGAAGCAACTATTACGCCACTCTGTGTGAGCGCATTTAATAATATGAAGGCGTTGTCAACGAGAAATGAGGAACCTCAGAAAGCCAGCAGGCCTTTTGATAGAGATAGGAATGGATTTATCATTTCTGAGGGTTCTGGCATGGTAATTTTAGAAGAAATGGAGAGTGCAAAGAGAAGAGGCGCAACTATTTATGCTGAGATGCTTGGCTTTGCAATGAGTGATGATGCACATCACATTACAGCTCCGCACCCTGAGGGAAATGGTGCTTGTATCGCCATGAGAAATGCATTAAAAGACGCTAAATTGAATGCTGAACAAATATCTTATGTTAATGCACACGCGACATCTACTCATCTGGGAGATATGGTTGAAATCAATGCTGTCAAAAAGGTATTTGGTGATCATGTAAAGAACATATCGGTTAGCTCTACAAAATCCATGTTGGGACATCAATTGGGAGCTTCGGGTGGAGTTGAAGCGCTAATCTGTTCATTGGTATTGGATAGGAACGTGATACCTCCTACAATAAATTATGAAAATCCGGATCCGGACTGCGATGGAATAGACTTTGTGCCTAATGAAGCAAAGGAAAAAAACGTAGAGAATGTAATGTCAAATTCTTTTGGTTTTGGCGGACACAATGTCAGTATTATTCTGGGTAAGGTTCGCTAATGCCTATTGTCTGAAACTTCAATGGCAATGAGAAATTATTGTTCAATGTCTTTTTTGTTATTATTAACTATGATGTGTTTTTTCCATTGTTTGTCATTTGTTTCAAGGTAGTCTAGCCGATAGTGTACACCTCTCGATTCACTTCTCCTGAAAGCTGAGCTTGCAATTAAGAATGATACTGTAAGCATGTTTTGAACTTCCCAGCCAAGTGGTGATGAAAAATCGTTACTTATTATATACTTTGACCAGTGTTTTATGCTGTTAATTGTGTCTTTGAGGTATTTGCCATCTCTTTCAATACCAACATTTCTCCACATAATACTTTTAAGAGAATTTCTTACGTCCTCTAAATCCAGTTCATTGTACAAGTTATTCTTAGGAGGTCCTTTAAAGAAACGTGGGGATAATAATTCATCTTTTTTCTTTGTCGCTTCCTTACTTGCAATGTAACCGACTCTGTAACCAAAAACCAGTCCTTCTAATAATGAGTTGCTGCCTAAACGGTTTGCTCCATGTAGCCCTGTACAGGACACTTCTCCACATGCATAAAGATTTTCCATACTCGTTCTTCCTTTTTGATCAACTTTAATACCTCCGATCATATAGTGAGCACTTGGATGTACAGGTATTAAATCCTTAGTTATATCAATTCCAAAAGACTTGCATAGTTTTTTGATTTTAGGGAATCTTTTGCTGAGTTTTTCTTTCGGAATGTGTCGTACATCCAGATATACGTGAGTATAATCGGTCTTACGTATTTCCTGTATAACGCTCCTGCTGACGATATCTCTTGGTGCCAGTTCGGCGCTGGAATGATAATTTGGCATAAACCGTTCCCCAAATTTATTCCTTAATACTCCTCCTTCACCACGTACCGTTTCAGAAATTAAAACTCTTTCAGCGCCAGCGACGTAAAGTGTTGTTGGGTGAAATTGTACGAATTCGAGATCCTGGAGTTCTATACCAGCGCGATAAGCCATTGCCAGTCCGTCTCCAGTTGCTATTTCAGGATTTGTTGTTTCTCTATATACCTGTCCGCATCCACCTGATGCTAAAATTGTTTGTCTGGCCCATATTAATGTGCTTCCTCCACGTTTGCGCCAAGCTATTATTCCGTTACAAGTGTTCTTACTTACCAGCAAGTCAAGAGCAAATGTATGCTCAAATATTCTGATATTAGGGTTTTCTTTAACTTTGTTAATCAACGTTTCTTCAATCTCTTTGCCTGTGGAATCGCCTCTGGCCCGTAATATTCTAGGGTAGCTGTGTGCACCCTCTTTTGTGAAGGCCAGTTTTCCATTCTCCTTGTCAAATTTAGCACCCCAGCCAATTAATTCTTTCACACGTTTTGGGCCTTCCCTGACTACTCCGCTAACTATTTTTCTATCACAGATACCGTGCCCGGTATTCAGGGTGTCATTTATGTGCTGATCAAAGCTGTCAACCGGGTTTAATTTTGCAGCAATTCCTCCTTGAGCGTACTCGGTACAATTCTCATTTATCCTCGACTTGGTTACTATTAAGACCGATCCTCCTTGTGCAGCGTGAATAGCGGAACTTAAGCCTGCTACACCACTACCAATTATTAGAGTGTCGGTGAAAATGTGTTGCAGTGTTTTGCTGTTGAAAGATACCAGGTATCGCTTGAAAATATTTTTTGTTGTCATTGCCTATAAATATTGTTAGATTGATCTGCAGTTAAGTAAGTGAATTGTATATTCGTACTAAAACATTGTCAAAAAGATAAATATTAAGCCTGAACACGTATTCTCTGTTTTATTCATTATTTTTATGCCTGTATATATTTAGTGGGTAAATTATTGTTATATAAAAGGAGGATTGTTACATGGGGACAACTGTAGACGCGTTTAAAGCTACGCATCAGACCGTAGTAGGTTTGTTAGAGCAGATTGATTCCACGGGAGAACAACAGAGAGTTGATGCACTAAACAGCTTAAAAGAAGTTTTGCTGGCTCATGTTGGTGAAGAAAATAATATCATACTGGAGGCAATGGATAAACCGGGTGCAGAAGGGACTTTTAAACCATCAGCGCAAAGGTTTATGGCTGAACTTGGCGACATTGCCCAGATAGCATTATTACCGTTTTTTGATAAGTATTCATCATCAGAGGCAGTAGACAGTGATGATTTTGCAAACGATTTTGGTGGTATAAAAAGTGCACTTGCAGACAGGATAGCGTTTGAAGAGGGAAGATTCTATCCGGAACTTGAAAAGCTGGGTTTTTGATATTTTCGAGAACAACTGCTTCATTATTCATACTAGCAATAAATTGTTGAATAGTACTTACTCTTCACACAAGTCCGAAATGAAATGGTTTATCCTTTCTAGTATGTTCTGGCGGGCTCTTCTAAAATCCTTCATCCTTTCGGTTTCAGTGCCTTCGGCTGAAGCAGGATCTTCAATACTCCAGTGAATGGCTTTATATTTCCCGGGAAAGACAGGGCAAAGATCTTTCGCACTATCACAGACAGTGATTACGTATGAAAAATCTTCTCCCAGGAACTCGTTCACTGTTTGCGAATGCTGATTTGTAATATCAATTCTTGATTCTGCCATAGTCTTGATCGCAAGAGGATGGACGTAAGAAGGCTCTAATCCGGCACTGAAGACTTCAAACTTATCTTTTCCATAATGCCTTAGCATGCCTTCTGCCATCTGGCTACGACATGAATTCCCCGTACACACAAATAATACTTTTTGTTTACTATATTCTGTTTGCATTAGACACACCTGGTTTAATTGCCGAGCACGGTACTGTTAACTTGAAGCATTAGACGTCGATTATAAAGAAATATGCGTGAATTTACAAATGAAGCTTTAAGACAGGGGTCGGCAGGAATCTGGAATTCTGTTTTTACACTTGATTGTACTTTCGAACTAAATTATGTTACTTTGAGGTTATGAAAAAAGTTGAACTTGGAAAAACTGGTATTAAGGTTTCACGTCTGGGTATAGGGACAGGAACGGGACTTCCGTCCGGGCACTGTGCACAGGCATTAATGGATACTAATGAGTTGGCAGGACTTCTGCTTTACTCTCTGGATCGCTGTATAAATCATTGGGATACTGCATTTCAGTATAACACCTATTCTCACATCAAAGAGGCGTTGAAACAGATCAGACGTACAGATGTTGTATTGACTACAAAATTCTCAGCAGCTCATGAGAAGGAAATAATAAGGGATTTTAATACTACCCTGAAGGATTTAAACGTTGATTATGTTGACGTATGTCTATTGCATGGTGTGAGGACAAATACAGAACTGCAAATGAGATCGGGTGCATTAAATGCGATGGTAAAGCTTAAAAAAGAGGGTAAGGTTCGTGCAATAGGATTGTCTTCTCACGGTCTGAGTGTTTTAAAATCGGTTCTGGAAATGCCGGAATTGGACTTGGTGTGGGCAAGGATAAATTATGCTGGTCTGAATATGGATTCTGAATGCCTTGGTATGTATGATCAAATGGCTTCGGTTTACTGGCTGAAGAAATGTTATAAACTTCTTCCGGAAAGAGTTAAATTACTTATTCGACCTAAAGCCAGTCATGAGCCAATCGCTGAGGATGAGCGTAATGAGGCAGAGGCAACGCTACAAAAGATTCACTCTCAGTCAAAGGGAATTGTAGGGATGAAAGTGCTGGCTGAGGGCATGTTGAGAGATGATGCGGAAAAAGCTATAAAATACGTCAATTCGCTCTCTTTTGTAGATTCATTTATCATTGGTATGTTGAATAAAGAAGAGATCGATGAGAATTGTAGAATTGTAAATGCTGAGAACATGGTATCAGAAGACGTAGAGAAGTGAATCACATATAATCACTTCTGTTCTCATTCGTGATCGTGATTCTACTTTCTTAAGTGATGGTAGGGGGGTAGTGTGGTAATTCTTGTGTCTTCTAATGCGCCTCCGATGGTAAAATGGTAGAGGCTTTGATACGTATTGTCATCAAACCCTAAGAGCTTATGAACCACATCGTCAAAAAAACACCCGATTCCTGTGCCTCTGACTGAATGAGCTTCAGCTTCTTGATAAAGCACCTGTCCAATCATCCCGGTTTCCCAGAAGAGTCGGCGATATAGAAAAGGGTTGTTTTCTACGTTTTCCTTAAACTTCGCAATCATTCCTACAGAAAAGGCTCCATCACCAGCGATATCCTGCTGACAACTTGCAAATGTAGCTTCTTGCCTGACATCTCCCTTTTGCAAAAAATAAAGGTTGAGCATGCTAGGCGCATCGTGGACAATTTTCCAGAAGAAATATGGATGGCAATTTTGTTTAACATCTGCAAAATCTTCTTCGTTGCGAATCAGGAAATAAAGTCCGGAATCCAGATCAACAACCCTGTGTACATAAATGAGGAGATGTACAGATATATCACCCGGTTCCATGTCAAATGGAGCGCTATGGCTCCTGGGAATAGTCTTGTCCAAAATAGCAAAGAAGTCATTTTTTTTGATAGCAGTCTTTCCATCATAGGCCTGAGCGCTTCTTCTCTGGCGAATAATCCCTTCACCAGAAATTGCAGGTATCTCTTTCTCGAAATATTCATACTCTTTGTAACGGTATGTTTTCTCTTCTGTCACTGGTTTGCTAGTCTCAGAAGATACTTCATCAATAACATACCAGTCCTCATGATCTTTGCTTAACTGGTTTGGTTCACCTTTAAATTGGAGCGAGCTAAAAGATTTAATAATGTCTGGGGGGATATTTCTTCTGTCAGAATTCTCAGTGTCTTCATGCACAAATAGTAGAAGTTCCGGTTCCTCCCTTTCAAACTCCTTCCACTTGGTTTTCTGCAATCCCAGTATAATTCCGATCTCTTCAGTTGATAAAGAATTGAGATAGCTTATTTTCCATCCCAGGAGATTCGCTGAAAAGCTCAGGCATGCCATCGCATGTCCAATGTCATGATTACAGTAGCGAAACGCACGTTCTCCATATTTCCAGGATTCTCTCCAGTATATACTTGTGAGTCCAATTAGAAACCCTTTTCGATCAAAATGTTTCTCTAGTCCTGACCAGAACTGTTCAGTAAATTCTGCCCTTGGTTCAAGCACATGTGATAGAGGGTTGTAATGAAAAACCCCTCCGGAATTGTTGTTTTCCTGAATAGGTGGCAGAACAAGATGTGCTTCCGTGGGATGCAGGTTACCACTTGAGGGGTTCATTCTAAGTGCCCATGAAGTTCCTGAGTATGATTTCCAGGCGGAGAGTCCCATGGAAAGTTCCAGAAGACGGGCTATATTTGCCAAGGAAAATGGCTGGAATTTATTGTTCTTTCTTCTAAATAAATCGAAGTAATTTGCACCTGAAACGGTATTTGAGAAAGGGAGTTGAATAGGGTTTGTACCTTCATAACTTCTAAATGGATTAGGCTCTGTTGCCCAATCAAGATAGCCTGCTGAGTTAGCCGGGCGATTCGGAAGGTGTTTTGTCCTTTCGTGATATTCAATTACTTTCATATCATTCACAATCAGGAGTCACTGGATTTATGAAGAAATTTTACGATGAGCTATCTTATAAACAATCCAGTATATGTTTGTTCCTATTGCCATAATCAGGAGAAACCATATCATCTGGTTAAAGACTACTGATGCAAGCATGATGATATAAAAAAAGTCCTTATTGTTAAGCTTATCCAGCATCTCCTTTGCTCCGGTATCGTTCTTGCTCTCATTACTAAAATAAGTTGTTAAGAGGAGCGAGATTACAATACCTGTCATCGCAAGCAAGCCTACTATGATAGTAAGGCCGGAACCATTTGTCTTGTAGATTGCGATAGTGATTCCAATAGTGATTGCAGCATTAACTATGGAATCAACTATGATATCGAAAGTTTTGCCAAAATCAGATGTCATGTGTTTAAACCTTGCCACCTCTCCGTCACATTGGTCAAATACAGTTGATACGAAATAAAACACACCGGCAATTATGGTATACGTATGTGCTCCGTGGGAAAAGAAGGCCGCAGAGACAATTCCAAGTATCAGGCTTATGATAGTTACCTGGTTTGGCGTGACTGGTGTCTTTACGAGAAGCCAGGTGATAAACCCTGATATCTTCCGGATTATGTATCTGTCAATTATAGGGCTGTCTGAATGGGAGATTACAGGTTGGTCACTCTTTTTTTCAACTTCTATTTGCATTGTTCTATTTTTGGCAGAATTTCTCTTCCGGCCCTTTCTATATCCTCTTCAAAATCTATTTCAATCCATGGTAAATCACCCACACTCTCAAAGCCCGCTGTGCATTGTAAAAGCAACTCGTGTAATGTGTCTTCGTACTCCACATTCACCTTTCCTGCCTGCTCAAACTCTTCGAGTATATTTTTAAGTTTGTGGCAATCATTTGACGCAAGTTTGAAGAAGCCAACTCCCTCTCCCTTAAAATCGCAATCATAAGAGTGGACTTTCGAGATTCCTATCACTTTATCTTCTTTGACAAACAACATCATCTCCTCGCCTGCATATACACTGGCTTTATCCAGAAGGAAGCAATTCTTATTTTCTGATTCAGCAAGGATTCTGAGCAGCTTATCGTGATACAACACATCTGCATCCATTATCAGGACATTATCGTTCAGTTCATCTCTGGCATACCACAGTGATAGGATACTGCCTTTTGTGTATTCTTCGTTTTCAATATATTTAATATTAAATCCGTTGTTATCCTTCTCTACAACTTCCTTTATTTTTTCTTTGAAATGGCCTACAACAAAAACAATGTCCTTAATTCCCAGAAGAGATATTATCTCAAGATGCCTCTCCAGAAGCGTTTTATCACCGATTTTAATAAGACATTTGGGTATTATGTCTGTTACTGCTGACATCCTCTTCCCAACGCCCGCTGCAAGCATTATAACTTTCATTGTAGTGTTTTCTTAATTATTCAGATAGTACTTCCTGTAAATTCTTAATTAATACTTCAAGGTCATTTATGGTTAACTCTCCCATATTTGCAATTCTGAAGATAGTTTTGTTTAATTCTCCCTGACCGGCGTAGATGATGAAGCCTCTATCCTTTAGGCTATCATGTAGACAGGCATAAGTCATATTTTCTGGTAGATACAAAGCTGTGATTGTATTGGAAAGGAGTTCTTCAGGTAGAAGCAGGTTCAGATTAAGCCTCTTGAACTCCTTCCTTAAGTATGATGATGCCTTTTTGTATCGGATTAGTCGGCCCTGTACGCCTTCTTCCAATAACTCATCCAGCGCTTCTTCAAATGCATAGAATGTGTGTACTGACGGCGTAAAAGGACATTCTCCTTTTTGTTCCTGCTCATCCAGTTGGGAGATAACATTAAAATAGAGGGAGCGAGGAGGTATATTTCTCATCCTCTTTACTTCGTTTTGCTTTAGTAGGACAAACGACAATCCCGGTAGTCCCTGAATACATTTATTTGCAGTACAGATACATATATCGACGTTGTCATCGACCAGGTCTATCTCTTCCCCGCCAAGGCCACTGACAGAATCCAGGAAGAAAGTCCTTCCATACTTTCTAGTAATAGCGCCAACTTCATGGATTGGGTTTATTAAGCCGGTAGTGGTCTCATGGTGTACCATAGCTACTACTTCAATATCAGAGTCTTTCGAGACAGTTTCTTCAATCTGCTTTATATCTGGTCGTTCACACCAGTCGTATTTAAGTTCCACTATGTTGAATTTATATGCGGATGCAATACGTGTTATTCTTTCACCATAAACGCCATTATTTACAATTAATATCTTTTTGTTCTCGCTTACTGAAGAGCAGATACCCGCTTCGAGAGAAGCAGTACCGGAGCCGGTAATTATAACAGTAGTGTAATCTCCGTTTGGCGCAAATGCCTGTAGGATCTTTTTGCGTGTGTTTTTTAGTATTGTTGAAAACTCACTTTCTCTGTGGCACAAGTCACCTTTCATAAGTGCATTTTTAACACCCTCCGAAGTACACACCGGGCCGGGATTCAGCAGAATCATTTTTTTCAAACTTACTATTCCTCTCTGTTTAATGAGTTTTCAGTCGATAAATCTCAATTTGCAGTATGGTGGGTAGTGCCCGCCATACTGTTAATCTATTGCTGACATAAATCTTTCTTTAATTTGTTCCGGGTTGTGGGTAACCCTGCCGATCTCTCTCTGTTCTTCCTTATCCGATATTTTTACCAGAAGGAATGAGAGACCGTCATTTTTCAGAGTGTATACTACCTCTCTTCTCAGATCATCATTAGTAGTCACTTTTTTTACATAAGCATATCTGGCTGACTTTGCAATTTCTTCCAGTTCAATTACGTTAGAGATAGTTGGTTGATTTCCTGTTGATGCGTAAACTTCATTGTCCAGTACTATATGCAAAAGATTTCCGGGTTGGAGCGAACCCGCCATAGGTAGGGACCCAAGATTCATCAGCAGGTTCCCATCACCTTCCAGGATTATTACCTTTTTTGATGGCTTGTTCAACGCCACTCCCAGGCCTATTGATGAGGCCATTCCCATAGATCCAATCATGTAGAAATTCTCAGCCCTGTCCTTTATTGTGAAGGCTTCCCTACTTATCAAACCGTTCGCACAGACAACTAACTGATCGTCCAATAATTCTGTTATTGTTGTTATTGCCTCTCGATAATTCATTCAATTATTCCTTTTTTTAAGAAAAGGACCATAGGCTCCTTGTTTTCGGTGACAAGTTTATATGACATATTTAAGAGCGACTTAATATTGTCATGGTTGAAGTCATGGTGTGGAATGCCAATCGTATCGAGGAGTTTATTGCATGACCTGCCCATTACCAAATGCTCGGGTGCGTCCTTGCCTTCAAACCCACGCCACGTGACTATTAACAGGCAGGGGAGTTTGTAAATGAGGTTCAGGGAGGTAAGGGTATTTAAACATTGGCCAAGCCCTGAGTTCTGCATTAAGACCACGGGTATCTTTCCTGCCATATATGCTCCGCTTGCAACCCCGACTGCGGCGTCTTCCCTGACAGCTGGAATATAGATTATGTCAGGCCTGTCCGTAAGAGTGGTAATCAGATTGCCGACAATAGTACAGGGGACGCCAGTGAAAAAATCGTAACCGCTGTCTATTAATTCCTGCGCAAAGTCTTCAGATTTAGGCATTTATGTAATAAGATAATTTTGTATATTAAAAAGATGATGCTAAAGCATAAACGATACGGACATATGTGTCAATATCCAGGATTTTTAATCCAAGAAAATTACATAGCAGCTTTCTTATAACAGAGCAAATTATAGGGATGTTTTCAAGCATAGTACAAAAAACAGGTTTACAACGTTTTTACAATAAGCTATAAAAATTAAGGAATATGGAGTGCGTCATCCACGATGATGCTTATAAAAGCAGTGACTCGGTCACTGCACTCCAAGAACAAAGATTATGAAAATAAATACTGGAAAACCAAAATCACTCTTCCTGGATAATGAAAATATATGTATGGCAACTGATCTCTACCAGTTAACCATGGTTGCCGGCTATTTTGAACGTGGTATGAACCATAAATCGACTTTTGAACTGTTTGTCAGAAACTTGCCTGAAAAACGTTCATACCTCATTGCTGCCGGTTTGGAACAGACTATCTACTATCTCAGGCATCTGAGATTTACGTCTGAATATTTAAAATACATTAAGAGTCTTCCTGCTTTCAAAAACGTAAGCAGAGCATTTTTTGATTATCTTCGAGATTTTCGTTTTTGCGGAGATGTCTATGCTGTCCCGGAAGGTACTGTTGTTTTCGCGAATGAACCTATTATAAGGGTGACGGCCTCAATAATTGAGGCCCAGATAATTGAGACGTATCTTCTCTCAATGATCAATTATCAGACACTTGTCGCTTCCAAGGCCTCAAGGGTAGTCCATGCCGCTGACGGCAGGGGGGTAATTGATTTCGGAACAAGGCGTGCGCACGGTCCTCAGGCAGGAGTGCTGGCAGCGAGGGCGTGTTTTATCGGTGGATGTGTAGGTACCTCTAATGTTCTTGCGGCTAAAGAACTGGGGATAACTCCCATTGGTACCATAGCCCATTCTTGGGTTATGGCTTTCAATGACGAATATGAATCGTTTCAAGATTTTCACAAGGTTTTCCCTGACGATACGATCCTCTTAATAGATACATACGATACAATCAAGGGAGCAAAATTGGCTACAAAGATTGGGAAGAAGCTGAAGGGCGTCAGACTGGACAGTGGCAACATTACGCTATTAAGCAAAAGGGTGAGGAATATCCTGGATGCTGCCGGTCTTAAACATGTAAAGATTACGGCAAGCGGTGACCTGAATGAGTATAAGATTTCACAAATGCTTGCTAAGGGTGCGTGTGTTGATTCATTTGGTGTAGGTACAGAGATGGTTACGTCGAAAGATATGCCAGCTCTCGGTGGTGTTTACAAACTGGTTGAGCAGGAGAAAGAAGGAAGGCTGATGCCTAAAATGAAGTTCAGTAAAGAGAAGGAAACCTGTCCGTCAAAGAAGCAGGTCTACCGCTTTATTAATAAGAAAGGGCTGTATAAAAAAGATATAATTGGACTGGTAGATGAAGCGTTTGATGCTAATGAACTCTTATTGCCGGTTATGAAAAAAGGTAAGCTTGTATGCAAGATACCAAGCGTTAAGAAAATACAGAAAACAGCAGCAGAAAATCTCTCTCAACTGCCTGAAAAATTTAAGGATTTGTGTTCTAAAACTGAATATCCTGTAACGATCAGTAAGAGATTGAGACAGGTTAGAGATAAGGCTAAAAAGGGCCAGGATTCGTAGTGGTATGATACTTCATACTACGAACATGATTAAAATATGGTTTAATCAGGGGTTCCATGGTAAAATACTTTTCCATTGATCAATTATGAATAATTCAGTTCAGACAATTCCGTTTGCAAATCTGATATTAGCTTTCATTCCAGCCGTAGCTGTTGTTGGGATCCTCTGGAAATGGGGGCTTGGTTACGGAAATTCGCTATACGCTATTTTCCGGATGCTCATTCAGCTTCTGCTGATAGGGTATTTTTTAATCTTCATTTTTAAATCTGATAGTTATCTGATCGTTGCTGGTGTTCTGGCTGTTATGCTTTTCGCATCAAGTTGGATCGCTTTGAGAACAGTAAAAATTCCTCGAAGGGTACTGTATCTGAAATCGTTTTGCTCTATCTCAGTTGGTGGAGGATTAATATTGCTACTTATAACGCAAGGCGTTCTCAATCTACAGCCATGGTATCTGCCGAGTTATGTTATTCCGCTTGCAGGGATGATCTTTGCCAGTGCGATGAATAGTGTTAGTATTGCGGTAGAGAGGTTGAATGCTGAAGTTGAGAGGGATGTGCCGTATGATAAGGCGCGTGTTATTGCACTTCGTGCGTCTCTTATTCCTATTACAAATTCCCTGTTTGCGGTGGGACTGGTTTCCCTGCCAGGGATGATGACAGGGCAGATTTTGTCAGGAATTTCGCCGTTTATAGCTGCGAGATATCAGATTATGGTTATGTGCATGATATTTGGCTCGGCAGGAATTTCGTCGGCCTGTTTCCTGGCATTGGTCAGGTCTAATTTTGTAGATGACAAACAAGAAGAACCTATGGAAACAACGTAGGGGTATGGTGCATTGTGTCCCTGCATTTAACAATAAATTGGAGAGGTTATGTCAATCAAGGAGAATTTAGAAAAAGTAAATCAGAAAATTGCTGATGCTGCTTTAAAGGCTGGTAAGAAGCCGGAAGATATTACATTGGTTATGGCCACAAAGACTGTTGATGCAGAACGGATACGAGAGGCCGTTCGAAATGGTGGTCATGTTATTGCAGAAAACAAGATACAGGAAGCCCTGAAAAAATATGAGGTATTAAAGGACGAGGATGCGGCATGGCATTTTATCGGACATTTGCAGACAAATAAGGTTAAGGACGTATTGAAATTTGCGGACATGATTCATTCTGTGGATAGAATGAGTCTGGTTGAGAAGCTAGATAAACGTCTTATGAGTGAGGGCCGTTCGATGAACGTATTAATCCAGGTCAATACATCCTATGAAGAGAGCAAATACGGAGTTGCTCCTGAGGAGGCAATTTCACTGATAAAGGAGGCGTCACGATTCGATACGCTGAAAATCCAAGGGCTAATGACCATTGGCCTATTTACAGATGATGAAGTGAAGGTGCGGAAGTGTTTCAAATTATTAAAAGGAATTCATGATTCTGTTATAAGTGAGGGAATTGATAGTGTAGAAATGAAGTATCTTTCTATGGGGATGTCCGGAGATTACCACATTGCAATCGAGGAAGGAGCTAATATGGTGCGCGTAGGAACTGCCATCTTTGGCGTCAGAGATACTCCGGATGCTTATTACTGGCCTTCAGAGAAGGAAGATAAATAGTTGTTTATATCCTCCAATTGTTATTCCAGGATATTTAAATTATTCTGAGCCAGGAACACGGCGTATTCACTTCGAGTATGGCCATCTATCGATTTATCATGTCTTTCGCACCATTTCTTCATCTCTTCAATATTAATGTCTATTTTTACGATATTAATCCCATCCTTGCCCATTTCGTTCACTTTTTCTTCGGCGTGTTCCAGCCATTCCTGATATGTACGTTCCAGTTTATCCGAATCTGTAGAATAATCTAGAAGAAGTTGCCATTGATCCTGGCGGTACCAGGCAAGTGCAATATTGCGATTGTTTTTGACCATAACCTTTTCTGGCTTTTATTATAGGATAAATTTTAAATGTTTACTCTGCTTAGATGAGAACCTTAATTCCACGATTTGGATATTGTTACGTATGGTTTTTCAGTCGTCAACAAAAAAATTTTAACCGGTTAGGAGTGATGTTGCTCACAAAACCAGGAAACTAAGGTAGTTACAGTCTTCTGGCAGCATGATTTTGACTGGTAGGTTCAATGATTTAAATCTTCCCATCCGAACTGGAAAGTTTGAAGCTACAATCTGTATTCATTTTCTGCATTGTGTTCCCATTATCATTGTCTGCTTTGTAATGGAACATTTTTTCCTGAACTAATTAATATGTGTTGCACAATGAGACATGGCTAATATAAACATTTCAAAACATTGAGTCTTGTAATTGATTTAACCATACTTTATTCAATGACATAAAGGGTGCCAATCAATAAGCTATAAAATGGCATAATAGTTGCTAAACTAAACATTAATTATTTTGTGTATACGCTGAATGAAGCTTAAATTATAAATAATAGTTGAGGTGTAAATTATGAGCAAAATAACGCTTGCAAGATTGTTAATCAAAGTAAAGAGCATGCCGCCTTTACCACAAAGTATTGCACAAATACTTGAACTTACAAAAAGTGATAAATCTTCTGCTCACGATCTGACAAAAGTATGTGAACGTGATCCAAAATTGACAACAAATATGCTTAAACTTGCAAACTCACCTTATTATGGTTTTTCCAGGAAGATATCAACAATATCTCATGCTATAGTCTGTCTTGGTCTTGATACTGTTAAAAGTATTGCGTTAACTTCATCTACTCAAGAAATGTTAAACAATGAAGTACCTGCGTATGCACTTGAAGAAGGAATGTTATGGCAACATTCCATATGTTGCGCAACGTGTTCAAGGATAATCGCAAAGCGTATCGGGTTTAATGAGTCTGAGGAAGCTTACATAGCAGGACTGTTACTTGATATTGGCAAGATCATGCTGAGTAATTTCTCTGAAGATCAATTTGTGCAAATAATTGAGAAGGCGAAGAACAATAAAATCTCATTTGATAGAGCAGAGCAAGAGGTTCTTGGTTTTGATCATTCCAAAATCGGTGGAAAAATTATTAAAAAATGGAATCTTCCGTCCATTCTAGTGGAGGCAGTACAGTATCACCACCGCCCGGAGAAAGCGAAGATAAATAAAAAATTAACATATATCGTGCACCTTGCTGATGCCATTAGTTGTATGCTTGGAATAGGTCTTGGTTGTGACGGTCTTATGTACGTGTTTGAAGAGAACACGCTCGATGCTCTAGGCCTTAGTAAAGAAGATGTAGAATCTATAATGTGTGAACTTGTAGATAAAGTTTTCGGTACAGAGAAGAGCGACAATAATTGTGTCATACAACAGGAGCCTTCTCAGGCATAAGGTGGATAGAGAATTAACTGAATCCATGATTTTTGCTGCATTCATTACAAGCTGAATCTTTATCGGAAATACAGATCGTTATTTTTTCTGCTTTCTTCATTTCTGATTTTCGAGTGTTAGTCTATGATGTAGAGCTTTCTATTGTAGATGGTGAGATCAGGAGTTTTTCTTTTTACCGGTGAGATGCAGGCCGCATTCCTTGTGATCGTCGTCAAGCTGATGGTTAAACCATCTCCAACGCCCCGCACGGCGATCTTCATGAGAATTTATGGGTGTAGTGCAAATAATGCATCCAAGCGAGGCATAGTGCCATCCATCCCTCTCCATTTCAAGCAATTTGTGTGTGGGTACATTATTGGCACTGACGTACTCTTTAACCTTTTCTTCTGTCCATGCAATTAAAGGTGTTACTTTGAGCAGTGGACGTTCTTTTCCGTCCTCTTGAATGTGTTGAATAATCTCTAATCGTTTAATTTGAGATCTGGCATCGGATTGGTCAGCCCTTAACCCTGTAATCCAGACATCAAGGGTATCAAGGATTTTATTGTTTGGATCCACTTTGCGTATCTTACAGCAATATTCCTGCTTTGCCTTGCTATCAAAAAAGATACTCTCTCCATGGTCACGAACCATCTTACTTACAGCATCAAAATCAGGTGCAGCTTTCTCAATTTTAATACTGTATTTTTTCTCCAGCTCACGAAAGAGATCATATGTTTCCGGGAAAAGACGCAGAGTATCCACAGTGTAAACACGGGGGGTTGAAATACCAGCACGTATTACCATATCTATCATGGCCACACCTGTCCATTGTCCACTGGTACCAATTGCGGCGCGTTTCCCAAATAACCGAAACAACTCTGCCATTAATTCACCCGGATCGGGTATTTTTTCCAGCTTATCAATAAGTTTTTGATCGATCTTTTTGTTATTCATTTTGGTAACTGCATAATATCAAGTTTATACAATAATTGCCAAATTTTATTGATTTCTATACCGAATTGTACTATTTAATGCTTATAAATTACGTATTCTTGACAAGTTATGTCACCGTGCTTTTAACTTTTTTCTGTATTTCAAAATATACAGGAACCAATTTATGAAGATTTGTCTGGCTCAAATTAATCCAACTATAGGTGCATTCAAGCAAAATGTAGGAAAGATCTGTAAGTTTATAAATGCAGCCAGGAAGCAGGGGGCTGATCTCGTAATATTTCCGGAGATGAGTGTTGTGGGTTATCCACCAAAAGATCTGTTGGAACTTTCCGGATTTGTAGACAGCAATTTGAAGGCGCTGGAAGAGATAAAGAATAGTGTTTCCGACATTGCAGCTATTGTAGGCTTTGTTGACAGAAATGTAGAACAGCGCGGCAAGGCTTTGCATAACGCGGCGGCATACATAAAAAACAGGAAAATTCTATCCAGGCATTATAAGTCATTGCTACCTACCTATGACGTATTTGATGAGGACAGGTACTTTGAACCAACACACAATATTTCATTAGCGAAGATATCAGGCAGGAAATTTGGAATTTCTATTTGTGAGGATGCCTGGGGGGCGGATGCAGTCTGGCCTGGAACGATCCATCACAAAGACCCGATTGAATGCATGATAAACCAGGGAGCGGAGATTATTATAAATATTTCAGCATCACCTTTTACTATTGGAAAACAGGATGCAAGGCTGAAAATGTTGACCGGTCATGCAAAGAGATATAATGTGCCAATTGTTTTTGTAAATCAGATTGGAGGAAATGATGATCTGGTCTTTGATGGAAACAGCCTGGTAATCAATAAAAAGGGTGTTGTTGTAGATCGGGCTTCTGGCTTTAAAGAAGATTTACTCATGGTTGAGTTCAAGGGTTCAGACGTAAACGCCGGGGAGAGTAAATTAAGAGCTGATAAAAAGAAGACTCGATGTGTCGCAGGTGAGGGTAATGTTGAATCGGTTTATAAAGCCTTAGTCCTGGGTACGCGGGACTATGTCAAAAAATGTGGATTCAAAAAAGCCGTTATTGGCCTTAGTGGTGGAATAGATTCTGCCGTTACAGCTGTAATCGCTGTTAAAGCTCTTGGCAGGGACAAGGTGCTTGGGGTTACAATGCCTTCAAGTTTTTCATCCAAAGGTAGTGTTGAGGACTCCGTGGTGCTGGCAGAAAAGCTAGGAATTGACTGTCAGGTAATACCTATTAAGTCTGTTTACAATGCGTATACGAAAACCTTGAGTGATATATTTGCAGGGCTTCCATTTGATGTTACAGAAGAAAATCTTCAGGCAAGAATAAGGGGTAAGATCCTGATGGCCATCTCAAATAAACACGGATATCTTGTGCTGACAACAGGCAATAAATCAGAACTTGCCGTTGGCTATTGTACTCTATATGGTGATATGTGTGGCGGGCTGGCGGTCATATCCGATATTCCCAAGACAATGGTTTACGATCTTGCTGAGTACATCAATCTAAGAAAAGAGATTATTCCTACTGAAACTATCGAAAAACCTCCGTCAGCCGAATTACGTCCAAACCAGAAGGATCAGGATTCGTTGCCCCCGTACGATGTCCTGGATGGAGTCTTAATGGCCTATATTGAAGAAACAAAGGATGTTGGTGATATCGTGGGAATGGGTTATGATGAGTCGCTTGTTAAAGATATTATCAGTAAGGTTGATAGAAATGAGTATAAGAGAAAACAGGCGGCTCCGGGACTCAAGGTTACGACAAAGGCATTTGGGACTGGAAGGAGGATGCCTCTTGCGCAACGATACACAAGATAGTAATATGGCATTCACGGATAAATAAATTGAGATAGTGTAGCATTCCTGCCATGAATAATTACAGGAAGAGATAAATGAATAAACAAGAACATGATGAGAAAGTCTCAAATCCTCCATGGGGCAAGTGGGAGGTTCTGCTTGAAGAGCCCTCTTACAAGGTGAAGAGGGTAACCGTATTACCTGGAAAAAGGCTGAGCTATCAGAAGCACCTCAGGAGAAGTGAGCATTGGATGGTTGTCGAGGGAAAGGGCATGGTGACTCTTGATAGCAAAGAGATTCGTATAGAAAAAGGGAATACTTTAGATATAGCACGAGAGGTAGCACATCGTATTACTAATGTTGGTGAGGAGAATTTGATATTTATAGAGATACAACAGGGAGAGTATTTTGGAGAGGATGATATTGTGCGCCTGGAAGACGATTATGGGAGGGTATAAACCTGAGAGTAATAAGATGTAATATTTTTCTACTTCATTTGCTTTGTACGCTAATAATTTCCAAACACAGACCATAATGAGACATGAAGCACTGTTTTATCAAGCAGAAGATGATAACAAGATTAGTTGCTGTTTGTGTCCACATAGATGTGTAATCGCAGATGGTAAATTGGGTTACTGTGGGGTAAGGAAAAACATAGACGGCAAGCTCTTTTCGATGATTTATGGCAGGGTCTCATCGGCATGTGCTGATGCGATTGAAAAGAAGCCCTTATACCATTTTTTTCCCGGTAGCCATACATTTTCAATTGGTTCTCTTGGTTGCAATATGCGATGTGGTCATTGTCAAAATTGGCAAATAGCACATTCACGTATTGATAATAGTGGTAGAGACACTTCTTATATTTCTCCGGAGGAGTTGGTACACCGTTCTATTGAAAACAGATGTAAAGGGATTTCATGGACTTACAATGAGCCTACGATCTGGCTTGAGTATGCAATTGATGGTGCAAAATTGGCAAAGGAGAAAGGGCTATACACAGTTTTTGTAACAAACGGATATATAGAACCAGATGCATTAGATGCAATCGGGCCGTTTTTAGATGCTTACAGGGTTGATATAAAAGGTCTTGATAGTTACACGACAAAGGGCTCTTCAAGGACTGATATTAAGATAAGTGATGAATTGCAGGATTCCAGGCACTGCTTCTATAGAGATGTTACCGGCATAAAGAGTGTAAAGCCGATTCTGAATGCAGCAGTCAGAGCAAAATCAAAATGGAATATGCATGTGGAAATTATAACCAATGTGGTACCTGGTTATAATGATAGTATTGAAGAGCTACATAACATTGCCAGATGGATTGTGCAAAATCTTGGTGATGAGACACCATGGCATGTGAGCCGATTTCATCCATATCTTGAGTTGTCACATGTTCCATCTACGCCGGTTTCCACTTTAGAATCAGCCAGGGAGATAGGAACTGAAGAAGGTCTCAAATACGTTTACATAGGAAATGTCCCAGGACACGAGTGGGAAAACACATATTGCCATAGCTGTGGGAAAATGTTAATTGAAAGGTCTGGTTTCAGTATTAGAACATTTGAAATAAGGGACGGTATGTGTATAAACTGTAATACAAAGATTCCTGTTGTAGGAGTTTTTGGATAAAACAGGGCTTTCTGATGCAAGACGCAGGTAGTTATCGAAGATTGCATTAAGGCTGTGGATGCAGTAGAATAAAATCCGTAATATTTGTATAAAAGAGGGGGGAATATTTTAAGGATTTATATATGCCTAAGAAACAATCAACAATAGCGTTAATTACAGATTTTGGTTTACAGGATGGATATGCGGGTGTGATGAAGGGTGTCATTGCTGATATCAACCCATCGGCAAGTGTGATTGACATTAGCAATACAATAGCTGCCCAGGATATTTTTCAGGCGGCTTGTGTTCTTAATAATTCATATAATTACTTCCCGAAGGGGACGATCCACGTAGTTGTTGTTGATCCTGGAGTAGGGAGCGACAGGAAAATTCTCTGTTTAAAAACTGAGGATTATATGTTCCTTGCACCTGATAATGGAGTGCTCTCGTTTGTTATTGAGAAGGAGGAATCCCCGTCTATTAGAGAGGTTACTAACAATAAGTTTTTCTTGCCTAAACTCAGTAATACATTTCATGGACGTGATATCTTTGCGCCCGTAGCTGCGCATCTATCCAAAGGGGTTAGCCATAAAGAACTCGGTGAAAGAGTTGACAAAACAAATGAAATCAGTCTGCCGAAACCTATTCTTTCTCCAGAAGGAAAGTTGACGGCTGAAATTATATACGTAGATAGTTTTGGCAATCTTATTACTAACGTTAATAAGGAAGTTGTTGACAGGATGAAGATTGGAACGGACAGAGTGTCAATTACAATGGGTAGGAAGAGGATTAACGGTATTTGTAGCTCTTATACAGATGTGGGTGATAATGAAGCGTTGGCAATATTTGGCAGTTCCGGTTATCTGGAAATATCAGTGAATTTGGGTAACGCTGGAAAAGTCTTAAAGTTAAAAAAAGGTGATAAACTGATTTTAGGAAATTAGTTAGGATTCAACGATATAAAAGACTGATTTATGGAAAAAGGAGTATTTGTAACGGGATGTGACACAGGAGTCGGCAAGACTGTAATTGCCAGCGCAATAGCTGCATCAATGAAGGCGCACGGTCTGGACGTAGGTGTCATGAAGCCGGTTGCATCAGGCGCAAAGGAGATAGAGAACAAACTTGTCTCTGAAGATGCAGTGTATCTGAAAAAAATAATTGATAGTACTGATGATGATGACCTTGTGAATCCCATTCTTCTCAAACCGCCAATAGCGCCAACGATTGCGGCATCAAAAGCGGGCATTCCGATTGACATTGACAAAATATTAAAAGCGTACGAAGCGCTTACGAACAGACATGATTTTGTTGTTGTTGAAGGAGTTGGTGGCCTCATGGTTCCCATTGATGATACCCTCTTTGTAGCAGACCTGGCTCGTAAGATGGATCTGGCACTCGTAATAGTGACTGGAGATTATCTGGGTGCAATAAATCATACACTTTTAACGATTGAATATGCCAGGAACAGAAATCTGAGAATAAAGGGAATAGTGATAAATATGTTGAAGAACGGGGGGGGCGGTTTAGTACGAGAAATAGAGAAATATTCTTCAGCTCCTGTTCTTGGAACTATTCCTTTCAAAGAGGATGTATCTGTTGAGAATTGCGTTTACGGTGACATCGTTGAAGACTTTCGCAGGGAAATAGACATATCAAAGATAATGAGAAGAGAGACTTAGGTAAATTCTGATTCACATAAATAAGTGAAACGATGGAATAAAACATAATTGACATTTTTTTGAGTTCTTGATAATATATTCACCCCATTTATAAATTAACCAGAAACAGGAAAAAGTTAGGAGTCTTAAACTAGATGAGTACGGATGCTATTTTAGCACCTTTAAAAGATCAAATGCGCGAAGTTGAGGAGAGAATTTATAGTGATTTGTCTCCGGCAGACAAGCGCCTTTCAGATTTAGTGTTTCATATCAGCAAGATACAGGGTAAAAGATTACGTCCCGCACTTCTTTTACTGTCAGGTCAATGTGCAGGTGGCTTAATTCCGCAACATATTGATTTAGCAGTAGTTGTGGAACTTATTCATACGGCAACCCTTGTACACGATGATATTATTGATGAAGCAGTGGTAAGAAGGCATATCGAGACGATGAACACAAAATGGGGGAGTAAAATTTCCATTCTGTTTGGTGATTATCTCTTTTCGCGTGCCTATACCATACTTTCCGCCCTCGATTCCCAGGTGTCAACACTCATAATGTCCCAGACCATAAATACCCTTTGTGAAGGTGAAATGGTCCAGCTCTTAAGATGCTACGATGCCGAAGTTACGGAATCTGAGTATCTAAGCATTATAGAGCGCAAAACGGCTTCTCTTTGTGCTGCCAGCTGTAAATTAGGAGCAATCTCTGCTGGAGCAAATAAAAAGCAGATCGAGGTGCTTACCAATTACGGTTCAAAGATAGGAATGGCATTCCAGATAATTGACGATTGCCTGGATGTTGTAGGTTCAGAGGAGAAAATGGGAAAACCGATGAATCTGGATGCCCAGATTGGAAAGCTGACACTGCCATTTATTAGATTAGTAGATAAGCTGCCTACTGATCGAAAAGAGAGTACACTTGAACTTATCTTCCAGAACAACAGTAAAGATTCAAAAGCCGCAATAGCTGACTTGCTTGCAGAACATGATGCAGTAGACTACGCATACGAAACCGCAAGACGGCTGGTAAAAGATGCGCAGGACGAACTATCCATCATCCCCGATTCAGTTTACAAAGCCTCACTCATAGAATTAGGTGATTACGTAGTTAAGCGAGATAGATAACCGCTTTTCCTTCTCCTCTGTTCATATTCCTGTTGTCTGTTAAATAAAAAAGCCTTACTGCTCCCCGGACAAACAACGCCGAGGACAAGAAGACGTTTATACAAAACATCTCCGTCAGTAAGGCTCAACTCCCTTAGATCTACTTCCCTGTAGATTTCAGGTGTTTTCATTATTCCTCCTCGCACCATCCTGGTACATTTGTAAACTCTTCTCAAGCATCAGGAATAATATCATAATTAATCATGCATAAGGAAAAAGTCAATAGGGTAAGAATAGGTATAGAACAGGTATGCATTATACTTGGTATCTGTAGAAAAAGTGTTGCGGGTTACGGGTTGCGAGGTCTGAACTACGAAAGACGGATGACCTTCTATTTGGTCCCCTATATATTGATGCATGGTATATTTCCTAACCTCTGAATTCGATTATACTTCTACGAAAATAGTTTGACATGTGGCAGTAAATAGATTAAGTTTAGAGCCGTTATTTATTTTGAAGTACATATTGGAGGTGATTTAAAATGTTTAATATTCCAATTGGGTGGTTTGGTATTCCTGGCGGTTTTGAGTGGATTATCATTCTGATTGTTGCTCTGTTGATTTTTGGTAAAAGGCTTCCTGGTACTATGAGGTCAATCGGAAAAGGATTCGTAGAATTTAAGAAGGGCTTAAAGGGCGTCAATGATGAGGTTGACGATGTAAAGGAAGATATTAAGAATATTGACAAAGAAGATGTTGAAGTAAAGTAAGTATTGTTTGTTAACTAAAAATAATTAGTCTGCTGTATATTATTAAATGTAGGTTCAATCATATTGATTGAACCATAACATTTAGGTTCAGGCTACAAGTCGTACCTGAGGCAGATACGCCTAAGGCGTGACCTGAACCGGCCAGGTTTTTTACTGGTTATTACTCCACAAGCCACCTGAAATATCGCACTTTGATCGGATCAACTGAACGGTCAACGATTGCCAGGATTCGTTTCTCCGCAAATACCTCTGTTTCACCTTCATTTGTTATCTGTGCCGTAACATAAACCGTAAATACGTTTGAACGTGTTGTAATCAGGTTTGAGATTGAACGAAAGGTCTTTTCTTTCTCCCACTTTGTACCAGAGCCAGTAATTTGAGTCACGTCATCTACCATGTCTCCTATACTCGTAAATGGCTTACTCCCACTACCCTGAATTGCCGTTGCAATCGTAGAATCTACGTTTGGTAGTGACTGCAGAACTTCGACTGACGCAGTATTAACATTAATCAGACCGGGGATGCGGTGCTCCTGCCCGTCAAAATCACCGGACTGAGAACCTGTATCGGCAGAATCAGTACTACCATCCACATCATTATCAATACTATCCATTGACGGGTCTGTAACGGTGAAGTACTGCAGTACGTTTGGGTAGTCAATACTATCATTAACTCTAAAACTAGACCATTGACGTCCTCTATGGACAAAGCCTAAATACCCTTTGTTCGAAAATCTTCTGTTTGCTATCAGAAAACTGTCAGGCCATGTAGGTGTAGTGTTCTCCCAGCCGTCCACAGCATTCGGGTTCCAGGGTGTTGGATCGAAAACATCGTTTTCGGCTCCAGGTGTACTGGGCTGTATACTGTCCCAGCGCCATGGATTGCTTGAATCTATACTACTCACACCCCAAACAGTAGCTAAAGGGGCTGGCCTGGGATCATTTAACTGCATGCTTCTGGCATCGTTTGCACTTCCGTAGTTTGTAACCTGTACGGTCTTACCGCTACTATCCCTTAAGATTAATTCTTCACCGGTATCATCAAGGTTATTGATACCGGCAGCGTCAATCAGGTCTACTCCTGCTCCGTCCTGGTCAGCTATGACATAGTAACCCCCGGCAGGAATTGTCAGACCGGTAAGTGTGATAGTGGTAGTGTCCCCATCCAGTGTTATCGTCCAGTCGCCTGTATTGGGGATTGCTGTATTGTATGGGTTAAACAACTCGATAAATTCGTCCAGACCACTACTCGTCATTGCCTCTACTTCATTTATATATGGAGATATTTCCACTCCGTAGTATGTGTCACCAGGAACTGAAGGGTCATCGTATGTGGTTACAGTATTGTCAGGATCTATAAAATCCTTTATGTTTACCGCCAGTTGGTGACGTTCAACATAATTTGATGAACCTGATGAACCGGTCAAACCTCCTGCTACTAAAACATCCATGATCCTCTCTACTTTTTTGTCAGAATCGTAAGTGCCTGTATCTGTATATGCACCTTCATTGTAAATCAGTGCGTTAATGTTTAACATTGTTGTAGCTGTAGATGTTCCAAGTGTATAGGACGGACATAGTATTGTGTCGGCGGAACAGGTGGTTACCCAGCTGTTGAGTGCATCTTCGGGAACACTGTTATTGCTAAAAATTGTCTCAAGTCTGCTCGTGTAGGATGTGGTGCCCATAATCTCGGCCTCTGAAAGAATACCTAAAGGAATATCATCACCGTAGGGAAATACTGAATTGAACTCATTCGGTTCATCAATCGATTCGGAATTGTCTCCATCATCGACACCTGTCTCTCCTGAATCAGGTATTCCGTTGGCGTTTGTATCGTTGCCTGTAACCCAATCTCCATCATTGTCTAAATTGTCAGACTGAGGATCAGGTACTATTCCAGTATCGTCGTTTGCGGTGCTAGTTCCGGGGGCATCGTCACTTCCCAGCCTCGTGTCAATAATACTGTTTGCGGTTGCAGTTCCATTACCAGTTGATGCAAGATTAATTATACTAGAGAGGTCTATCTCAAATGTAGACCAGCCTTCATTAGATGTATGTGCACCGCCACCTGGCTGGTTTCCGGTTACGTTTACATTAACCCTTGCCTCTCTGTCATCGGTTATCAGTACCGCGTATCTTGCTCTAAGGTTACCGGGAAGTCTAATGTCGGAATTCTGATCAGTTGCAGGGAAGTATTTCCACGCCGAATCACCACCTGTATCGTCGTCGTTGTCACCATCATTATTATCATTATCAAAATCAGTACCAGGAAAGGTAGAATCGCCGGGCCATGATGTGCCAGAGGAGTCAAAGTTTTCATCTAGTCCATATTGTCCAGGATTGCCATCATCATTATCATTATACGCTAGTGTATCAGTCCCAAATTTGTCCAGCCATATTTCGTATATCGCATGCTCCAGTCCGGCCTTTGCGACCTTTTCACACTTTACGCTGTCGGTATAATTCCTCGTGGCTCTGGTCTCTATTCGTGACAGGGTGGCAAATGTAATCGTCATCAGTGAAAGGATTGTCAATATGCCTATA
>CAYTGO010000009.1:7780-67200 GCA_964437425.1 uncultured Candidatus Scalindua sp. | reverse complement strand
TAGGAAAAGGGGGAGGTGGCAGCTATACATACCATGTTTGCGAGTCATCATCTATTGCTAACTGTTCGGACACAGTAACCGTTAATTTCTAATGTTTTCTCTAATTAGTGATTAGTATGGGGGGGGGTGTAGCTTGTCTGTTATTAAGACTCTTTACCTTGTGTCTTTCTGAACAAGGTGAAGAGTCTGTTTTTGTTGAGTTACTTTGCTACACCCATAGTGTTATCACAGTAGCAGATTTCATGTATAAAGACTGAAAGGGGGCCTGCCTGTAGTTTAACTGATACTATTTACGTATACTGTTTATAATATTGGCTATCGGCAGTCCCCCTTGTTTTCTTTAACACTATTTTTTCATGCTTTGCACTCAATTGCCTGTTTCCGGTCCAAAATGAGTGATCCTGTACCCATCTCTCCTTGTAATTCCTATTTCAATTATTCCCCGAATAATATCTTAAAAAACAGTTGTAGTCTTATTGTATTATGTTTAAATGTTACATAATTAAGAGAAAAGATTACCACATTTTTTAAGTTTTATTGAGTCTGAGGGATATGAATGAAACGATTTCATGTTATTTTGATAAAGCCTTCTCGATACGATGATGATGGCTATGTTATCAGTTGGTTTCGGGGTGTGCTTGTTTCCAATTCTATGGCCGTAATTAATGCGCTGACAGAACAGGCGGAGAGTGAGAATGTATTAGGGCCGGATGTGGAAATCATAACTCATTTCTATGATGAGACCGTTCGGAGAATACCGGTAAAACGCCTGGTTGGGGAAGTGCAATCAGGCGTTGATCGTGCTATTGTATGTATGGTTGGCGTTCAGACAAATCAATTCACTCGTGCCGTTGACCTCGGAAAGGAATTTAGAGCATTCGGTCTTAACGTAATGATTGGTGGATTTCATGTGAGTGGATCCATCCAGATGCTTCCATGTATTCCGGATGAAATACAGGAAGGTATTGATGCCGGCATTACTATGGTAGCCGGAGAAGTTGAAAACCGCTGGGGAGAGTTGCTGAAAGATGCTTACAACAATTCGCTCAAACCACTTTATAATTTCCTGAATGATCAACCTTCGTTGGAAGGTGCGGTAACTCCATTTGTTTCTAAAGAGATACTCTCATTTTATGGCGTTTTACGCCAGACATCATTTGATGCGGGACGGGGCTGTCCATTTAAGTGCTCTTTCTGTACTATTATAAATGTACAAGGCAATGCCATGCGGGGGCGCTCACCGGATGATATTGAAGCGTTAATCAAACGTAATCAAGAGCAGGGTATTAGAGGGTATTTCGTTACGGACGATAATTTTGCACGTCATCCACACTGGGAAGAGATTGCAGATCGCATCATCTCCTTAAAAGATAAGATGCATGTCTCTCTCATGGTACAGACCGATACGATGTCATATAGAATTCCGGGGTTTGTCGATAAGCTTGCACGAGCCGGTTGCCGGCGAATTTTTATTGGTATGGAGAGTGTCAATCAGGATAATTTGAAGGCGTGCAGCAAACCGCAGAATCGTATCAGTGATTATCGTACCATGCTTCAGGCATGGCGCGATGCCGGTGTAGTAACTCATGTAGGGTATATTATAGGATTTCCAGGTGATACCTATGATTCCGTTATGCGGGATGTGGAGCGTTTGAAACAGGAACTTCCTATTGAATTTGTTGAGTTTTTCATGATGACACCACTACCGGGCTCACAGGATCATCTCGATAACTATCTGAAGGGTGTGCCGATGTCTAAAGATATGAATGATTATGACACAACCCGGCCCTGCATGGAACACCCCAGGATGAGTCGTGATGAGCTGATTAGAGCTTACCGGGATGCGTGGAAATCTTTTTACAGCCGCGAACACGTTGTGACAATTTTGAAGCGTAGGAAAGATCGTCGGAGGAAAAATATTGCAAGGCACATGATATGGTTTCGAAATGCGGTTCTTATTGAAGGTCTCCATCCTTTCCTTTTTGGCATTTTTCGGATGAAGGGTAGGAAACGGCGTTCACCAAAGTTTCGTACGGAGTTCTTTCCGGTTTATTATTGTCGAAGGACCCGGGATATTGTTTCGTGGGTGGTACGTACGCTGTTAATGGTTGTTGAGTTGAGATACCTGTACTTTAAGGCAAACCGGGAAAAGAACAACGATTACATGGATATAACTATTACCCCAGAACCACTGGTAAAGAAGGCTGTCCTTTCAAAGGAGACCAGCACTCCGTAAATCGCCTGCTACAGAGAAGACGTAATAATCTTTTCATGAATAAATATGAAAAAGCAGTTGAAGTCTTACTGTATTCTGTTTAAATGATACATTATCAAGCAAAGAAGTTACTTTCTATTTTGTAAGTCTGGTTGATCCCGGGAGATATAGATGAAACGATTTCATGTTATTTTGATAAAACCTTCTAAATACGATGAGGACGGATATGTCATCAGTTGGTTCCGGGGTGTGCTTGTATCGAATTCTATGGCTGTGATGAATGCGCTGACAGAACATGCGGAGCGTACGAAAGCATTAGGGCCGGATGTAGAAATTATTACTCATTACTATGATGAAACCGTTCGGAGAATACAGGTAAAACGCCTGGCTCGTGAAGTGCTGTCAGGTGATGATCGTGCGGTTGTATGCATGGTTGGTGTTCAGACAAATCAATTCCCACGTGCCGTTGACCTTGGAAAGGAATTCATGGCATGCGGCCTTAACGTGATGATTGGTGGATTTCATGTGAGTGGATCCATCCTGATGCTTCCACGTGTTCCGGATGAAATACAGGAAGGTATTGATGCCGGTATTACTATGGTTGCCGGTGAAGTAGAAAACCGCTGGGGGGAGTTGCTGAAGGATGCTTACAATAATTCGCTCAAACCACTTTACAATTTCTTGAATGATCAACCATTACTGGAGGGTGTGGCTGCTCCATTTGTTTCCAGGGAGAACCTTTCATTTAACGGCGACTCACGCCAGACATCATTTGATGCTGGGCGAGGATGCCCGTTTAAATGCTCTTTCTGTACGATCATAAATGTACAAGGTAACACAATGCGGGGGCGTACACCGGACGACATTGAAGCATTAATCAAACGTAACCAGGCGCAAGATATGAGAGGGTTTTTCATTACGGATGATAATTTTGCACGTCATCCACACTGGGAGGAGATTGCTGATCGTATCATCGCCTTAAAAAAGAAGAAACGTGTTACTCTCATGGTACAGACCGATGCGATGTCGTATAAGATCCCAAGGTTCGTAGATAAACTTTCACGAGCCGGCTGCCGGCGTATTTTTGTTGGTATGGAAAGTGTCAATCCGGATAATTTGAAGGCATGTAGCAAGCCGCAGAACCGTATCAGTGATTATCGCGCCATGCTTCAGGCCTGGCGTGATGCCAGCGTAGTGACTCATGCGGGATATATTATAGGATTTCCAGGTGATACCTATGATTCTATCATGCGTGATGTGGAGCGTCTGAAACAGGAGCTTCCTATTGAATTCGTTGAGTTTACCATGATGACACCACTACCGGGTTCAAGGGACCATCTCGAAAACTATCAGAAGGGTGTGCCGATGTCTAAAGATATGAATGATTATGACACGTGCCGGCCCTGCATGGATCACCCCATGATGAGTCGTGATGAGCTGATGCGGGCTTACCGGGATGCTTGGAAATTATTTTACTCCCGAGAACATGTTGAGACGATTTTGAAGCGTAGGAAAGACCGTCGTCAGAAAAATATTGCCAGGGATATGATATGGTTTCTAAGTGCGATTTTTGCAGAGGATATCCACCCTTTCCTTTTTGGCATTTTTCGCATGAAGGGTAGAAAGCGACGCTCGCCAAGGTTTCGTACAGAATCCATTCCAGTCTATTATTGCCGCAGGATCTGGGATGTTACTTCATGGACGGTGCGTATGGTATCAATATTTATTGAGGTAAAATTTTTGTCTTTTAAGGCAAATCAGAAAAAAAACAGAGATTACATGGATATAACCATCACCCCGGAAGTACCTGTAGAGAAGGCCGTTCTCTCAAAGGAGACAAGCATGTCCTGATCCGTAATCTATTTCATCACTTTTCCCGCCGTTTTTACTTTGTATAAGGATTGATCTTCACAGATTTTCACTTTACCTGAACTACCACCAGTCATCTTTTGAAAGATTAACTTCGCTTTGACCGATGAATCACTGATTTCCGTTTTTAAGTATCGTGCCGTCATTCGACAATACTCCTTATCGATATCTATGCCAATGCTGTTTCTGCCATTTCTTAAAGCGGCAATCATTGTCGTTCCGGAACCGCAAAAAGGATCCAGCACCGTATCATCATAAAAGGAAAACATCCTGACCAGACGAGTTGCTAATTTAAGAGGAAAGGGAGCAGGGTGATTCTTCGTAGAAGCACCGGTTATGTTCCATATCTGTTTAAACCAATCGTTAAAATCACTTTTACTGATTTTACTCTTCTTTCTCTGTTCTGCGGAAGGTTGTCTGTACCCTCCCGGTTTCCGTTGCATTAATATGTATTCCATATCATTTTTGATAATAGCATTGGGTTCGTATGGTTTTCCCAGGAACTTTGTACCATTGGATACCTCAAAATTTGCATTTGATATTTTATGCCAAATGATTGGATTGAGATTATCAAAACCAAGTTTTCTGCATATTACAGAAATATCAGAGTGCAAAGGATAAACAAGATGTCGTCCGTGTTTGCGTCGTGAAACGCAAACATCACCTACGATGCATACTAGTCTGCCGCCTGGGACCAGGATCCGGAATACACCTTTCCATACTTTTTTTAACTCCTTTAAAAATGTCTCATAATCATCTATATGACCCAATTGATTGGAATTTTCATTGTAACGTTTAAGGTTCCAGTATGGGGGGGATGTTATTACGAGATGAACCGATTCGTTTGGCAAAAATGACAAGTTTCGTGAATCTCCATGTATCAGTTTTTGACATGTTTCGTTAGTGCTGATCATTCCGTAAACATCCTTACATGGGAGGAGAGAGATTTGGCAAAGTTAGAGAAGGCAAGATCATTTGAGGGTTCATTATAAATGCCATTAACCCCATTAACACTGTCAGAAGTTATAAAGGATGCCGAAGTATAATGACGTTCACGAACAAGCTTTTTGCAAAACAGCTCATATCGTTTCATATATGAAGCCCCTACAAATTCAGGAAACACCTTAAAGTGGGGCTCTTTCACCTTCACTGGACGTGTTGAAGCTTCACAATCTTCAAGTATAAAAAAATAACCAAGAAAAGGTTGAGTATCCCCTTTAAATGCGCCTTCTCTGAATGCAGTCCAGAGATCAAGAGCGGTGCCCATTGCTTCTTCTGTTCGGTTGTTAAAATTGTTACCAAATGAAGGACCAACTTGAGATTTTGCCTCTACCGCAGCTACTAAACTACCATCTTTGATAACGAGCAAATCCCACTCCTTGGTTGGTCTAAAAAATCCTGGTAGTTCTAGTGATTTTTTCTTATAAACATACTTGCTTTCAATTCCGGTATCTAAGATTATCTTTGTAACAAGATTTATAAATCCATCCATTTGGGCTCCACCGGTAACAGCACTTCTCAAGCCGGCATCAGAGGCTCCTTTACTCTTTTGTTTTTCCCCCTGCGTCTTGCGGGTAGCCCAGTAATGAGTGATCGCTGCAGCTACATGTTGATCTAAATTGTCAATGGTTTCCGGCATGGTGTAATCTATTTTAAGATATTTCTATAATCCTGATACTTAGGAGAATATAAAACTATTTTGCAAATGTATATGAAGAAGCTCGTTTTGTCAATGAATGATAAGACATTAAATAAAACGAATCTTTTATTACTCTATAACGTCTTCGGCAATTATCCAGATTCCGTAAATTTGAAGATATTTATTCCTGACACCACTTCGGAATTCCATTCTCGTTACTTCAATACCATCATAAACGAATCTATCACTTATTCTTTGATTCATCCAATCACCGGATGCCGACGAATACTCCAGGAGAAAGTTGAAAATTTCAACATTTCCATCGTCCTCGATATATCGTAGATTTGAACCGGCAACACCATCAGATTCTGTTATGTTGTCCGTATACGTCACCTTGAGCCGGTAATAACGCTTCGTTCCTTCAAGTGGTGCAAGGAATTGAGATAGTAATCCACCATTTAAATATTTAGTTACCGATGAATAAGAGGTTGCTTCTGTGGTAAACGAAAAATGCCCTGCTGGGAATATTTGAAAGGTTTGTGTACTGACAACATCATTGCCGTTTACCGTTTTTGCCTTTACATTACCTTTTACTTCTAACTTCGACTTCGGAGCCTTTGTGCCTATGCCGACATTACCATCATTTATGTTGAATATAGAGGAGTTCTCCTTTTGCCAAAAAGTATCGCTCCATCCGTTTGTTGATGCTGTAGTCTGTAATGTTCCATCAGGAAACATGATTCCATCAACTCCCGGGCTGCCAAAAATATGAAGCCTGGCCAGCGGGTTCATTGTGCCAATTCCCACGTTACCTCCAAAGATAGCATTATTACCGATCCCATCAGCACCTTTTTCATCATCTTCGACTTCCTGGTAACCCGAAGCAGAGGTAACGCCCTCAGAAGCTGAAGCCATATTCGTTGTGGCACAGAATCCGAAAATTACAATTGAAACTACAGCGACTATAAACAGCCTTTCCATTCTAAATTTCATCTCTTTACTTCTCCTTTCTTAATGGGAAACGTGATGTCTCATTTGTATAAGATAAGCGGGTGGAAAAGGCTTGGTATTGAGAGACAACCGTTTTCTATTTATTCACATTTTCGATAGATAGAAATATTTATTGGCAATTGTTTGTAAGAGCAATGTTGAGTCGACGTAATGTATAGAATGAAGATTGATTTGTCAATGAAGAGAGGTAATTGAATGAAGTGATAATACTTACTTCAGCTTAGCTTGCTGTTTTGTCAGTGGGCGTACAATCGAATAAGATGGAAACAAATGACGAAGTATTTTTTTCAATATTCGATCGTAAGCTATTATGGATAGATTTCTGTGTTTGTCCCGATAGCGTATAGCTTGCCATCTGTTGAGGCGATATAAATAGTTCCGTCTTGATCTATCGCGGCGGATGATTCAATAGCGCTACCTGTTTCAACGTACCACTTCATGGTACCGTTCGGGTTTATTGCATATAATTTTTTATCACGCGAACCCACATAAATGACTCCATTGGCATCAATTGCCGGCGAAGACATTACTGAATATTTTGTTTGAAGTGTCCATTTAAGAGTACCGTCAGGATTTATCGCGTATAGTCTGCCGTCTCCGGATCCAATATAAATCGTACCGTCCAGTGCCAGGGCTGTGGATGAATCAATATCATATTCTGTTTTGTATTTCCATTTTAGTTTGCCGTCAGGGTAAAGTGCGTAGACGTATGAATCCTCAGAACCGAAATATATTGACCCATCATCTCCAATAGTAGGTGATGACTCCAGTAGATAGCGAGTGCCGAATGACCATAAGGCCTTGCCATCAGGTTTGAGGGCAAATATATAGTAATCTTCTGCACCGCAATAAACCATATCGTCATCCCCTATCGCAGGAGATGACCATATATGATCCGCCGTCTTGTATCCCCACTTGTGTTTGCCTTCCGCATCTATAGCATGTACCCTGTTATCCCAGCCTCCAAAATAAAGTGAGCCGTCATCGCCTATTGCGGGAGATGAGATAATACCCCCATTTGTTCCATGCTTCCATTTCAGCTTGCCGTCCGGATAAAGTGCATAGAGATATTTATCCCATGAACCAAAATATATAACGCCATCAATATCGATTGTCGGAGTCGAGTCCACCTCCGCTCCTGTCTTAAACTTCCACTTCAGCGTACCATCCGGATTAACGGCGTAGAGATGTGTATCTTGCGATCCGAAATAGATAGTACCGTCAATGCCTATCACGGGAGAAGATGATATTGGAGCTTCGGTCTGAAACGTCCATTTTATGTCGTTTGTTTCAGATCCCGCGTAGGGACTGCGTCCCGTATGGTGAAGGTCGTGGCGGAACATCGGCCAGGGTGTGCGAGCAACCCTTTCTCCAAAATATTGTGGAGATATATCCGCTTCCTGTTCATCTGACCATACAGTTTGTGTCGAGGCATATAAAAGAATACCAATAATGAGAAACGCTAAAGATAGCGTATTTCTATGTATAAAAACAATATTGTTGAACATCGCTAAAAATATTTCCTTTCGATTATGTTGTTGGTTGTATGCAACAGAGGCAGGAATGTTTATAAAACACCCTTTGTCGAGGGAACTTCATCAGTTCGTTCATCTATTCTCGTTGCCCTGTCAAGGGCCTTTGCTATACCTTTGAAAATTGCTTCCGCAATGTGATGTGCATTTTCACCGTATGGAACGTCTACATGAAGATTCAGACCTGCGTTCACGGTAAATGCTTCCAGAAACTCCTTGATCAATTCAGAGTCAAAATCACCAATTTTTTTTGAGTCCAACTTCGCGTTAAAGACAAGTGCCGAACGCCCACTGATATCAAGTGCAATATTTGCAAGGGATTCCTGCATTGGTACGCTGACGTTAGAAAATCGGACTATACCCGCCTTTTCACCTAAAGCTTCTTTCACCGCCAGTCCCATACAGATACCCACATCCTCAACCGTATGATGAAAGTCTACATTCGTATCACCGGTAGCCTTAATCTCCAGATCAAACAAGGCGTGTTTTGCAAGCAGATCCAGCATGTGGTCAAAGAAGCCTATACCCGTAGATACAGAACGTTTACCCTCACCGTCCAGATTAAGTGACAGGCTGATATTCGTTTCATTCGTATTTCTGTCTATATTGGAAGTCCTGTTTTTCATGATCAACTATTTTGATTCAGCAAAACCAGCTGTATATCTGCCAGTTCTTTAAGTAACGTGTCTATTTCTTTGTCGGTCCCCACTGTAATTCTCAAGCAGTCATCAAGCCCCGGTTGCTCTAGATATCTGACAAGTATTTTTCTTTCCCTAAGTTCCCGGTAGATATCTTTTGCTTCACAGGAATCTGTGCATTTGATCATAACAAAGTTTGTCTGAGATGGGTATACAAAAAATCCAAGTTCTTTCAGTGAGTTTATCATGTGCTCTCGTGTTTTTATTATTCGGGAAACGTTTTGCCTGAGTGTTTCCTGATCGTCCAGTGCGGCAACTGCAGATGCCATACTGAGTCTGTCCACGTTATACGAGTCCTTTACCTTCATCATGCCGTTAATCAGTTCTTCCTGTGCTATGGCAAAACCCAGACGCATTCCGGCCAGTGAATATGATTTGGAAAGTGTGCGAAGGACAATGAGATTTGGGTGTTTATCAACCAGCCTCAAACAATTATCATCGGCAAAATCCGCATATGCCTCATCAACCACAATTATACCGTCTATCTTTCCTGCAATTTCTGAAATTTTCTCAACCGGTATCATTGTTCCGGAGGGTGAGTTGGGATTACACATAAAGGTAACGGAAGCACCTTTCACCAGGATGTCATCCGAAAGAGAATAATCTTCACGGAAATCAATAATGCACTCTTCCGCATTCTGAATTTCCGAAAGTATATTGTACAGAAGATAGGTTGGATACGGATAAACAACCTTATCATCTTTACTGATAAAGCTCCGCGTTATTATGGTTAAGAGATCGTCAGATCCGTTGCCAACCATAACCCTTTCAGGTTTTGTTCCAAAGATCTCTGCTACTTTTTCCCTGGCACCCGTAGAGACAGGATCAGGATACAATCGCAAATTGTCATTTATTTCATCTCTCAAGGCAGAAAGGACTTTGGGAGAAGGGGCATATGGGTTTTCATTAGTATTGAGTTTAATGTACAGACCGTCTTGCGGCTGCTCGCCGGGAACATATCCGGTCATTTTATCAACATTTTTTCTGAAATAACTTGATTGTTTTTTAGTTTCCATTTTCTTTTTATTATTTACTTGTCCTTATCCGTACCGAGTCAGCATGGGCCTGCAGTCCTTCTGACTCTGCTATTGTAATTATGTCATCTGCCGCTGCTCTCAGGACTTCCTCAGAATACGAAATTATACTTGTCCTTTTAAGAAAATCATTAACTGACAGGCCGGAGAAAAATCTTGCCGTTCCGCCGGTTGGTAATACGTGCGATGGTCCGGCAAAGTAGTCGCCAACAGCTACCGGAGTGAACGGCCCAGCAAATATAGCGCCCGCATGTTTAAGCCCGGATAAAACCTCATCTTCGTTTTCTACCATCACCAGTAAGTGTTCCGGAGCCAGAGTATTTGAGATGTCTACGGCCTCATTCATATCTTTTGTAAGGACGATAAAGCCAAATTTATCCAGAGATTCCCTGATCAGGTCACCGCGGGATGACGTCTCAATTTGTCTGGATATTTCCTGTGACACCCCTTTTGCAACTTCCTCAGAGTTGGTAACCAGTATTGAAATGCCGGGAGCATGTTCAGCCTGTGACAGTAGATCAGAAGCGACATAAGCATGATTGGCAGATTCATCTGCTATTATAAGTACCTCACTTGGTCCTGCCAGCATGTCTATACCTACATGACCATATGCTTCCCTCTTGGCAAGTGTTACAAATTGATTACCGGGCCCGACAATCTTGTCAACTTTAGGAACAGTTTTGGTTCCAAATGTGAGCGCGGCTATCGCATGTACTCCTCCAATCATGTAAACTTCATCCACATCTGCTTCACCGCATGCGACCAGCCTTTCAGGGGAGATAGTTCCGTCTCTGCCGGGTGGTGTCACAACCACGATTTTCTTTACTCCCGCAACTCTTGCAGGTACAGCGTTCATTAATACTGAAGACGGGTATGATGCTGAACCGCCGGGGACGTAAATCCCAATATTTTCAATGGCATTATATTTTACCTTTATCCTTGCCCCATCTGAATGAAAGGGTTCAGGCTCCTGTATGCGAATGTATTCCTGGAATTTCCGGATATTTTCCTTTGCATTTTTTATAGCGCTTATTAATTCCGGAGATACTTTTTTGTAGGCATCCTCAATTTCAGAAGCTTTAATCTTAATATTTTCTGCAGACAGGCTTACACCTTCAAACTTTTCTGAATAATATTCCAGGGCCTCATCACCCTTTTCTATTACGTCATTGATTACACGCCTGGCGCTTTTAGATGGAGATAACGGTTCACCAAAGACTTCTTTCGTTTTAGCTTCCATTCCTTTGGTAACTGTATCAGCAAATATGCTCATTCCCTGCTTGAGCTTTTCAATTTCCTGTGTGATATTACCTTCCTGTGATCTTAATGTTTTCATGTTTTCTCTGTTTAGCGATTATTATTCTTTCGTACCGGTTAGACTAAATAATGAGTTGAGTTCCTCCCTTATCCGCCTACCTCAACAGCTCGTACCATATCGCCGACTGATATCGGGCCCAATTGCGGAACACCGGTTATCTGAGAGCTGTTAACATTCAGTTTCTGATTACTAAGCTTGTTGCTTTCGGGTCTTCCTGTCATAGACTCGGCCATCATGGCTCCGCTGAGTGTCTGTGCGCCGTGAGATTCATGTTCGCAGGATGCGTCCTTTTCTCCTGCAACACAGGTTGAGAATTTGTCCTGTACATGAGCCACAAAGACATGCTCCTTGATATTCTCCAGTTTTCCCAGGGCTTCGCCACTGTCCGGATCCTTAACCTCCTCATCACTCTGTACGAAGACGGCAAATACCATCCCATTTACAACATCGTTATCTCTACCGACATTAATTACTATACTATATTCATCGAGTATTTTGGCAACCTTGCCTTCTATTTTTTCCATATTTATACCTTTTAAATGATACCTCTATAATTAACCTGATTCAAATAATACCTTTTACTACAACTTTTTGTTACTGGAAATTGCGTGATGTTATAAAGTGTTAAGTAATTATATTTTAGACACTTTTTTTGTCAAGGAGAATTGAATAGGCAGAGTTGCACTGTTTCGTTTCTGTAAATCATTTAAGGCTAGAAACAACCTTGTCAAATTATGGTAGCTATCTATACATTTCGTCAAAAGTCAATCATAATCGGGACTTAAAAGAATCTCTATTTTGAAGGTCTTTTTCTCTTTCAATACATTACAGTATTTTTATTTTTTTTCGCTAATCTTTTCATTCTTTCTACCGAAAAGTAATAAACAGGTATATATATTATATTATACGGCAGAAGTTTCCTTTTACCTGTTCAATAACTTTTTTTAGTGAAAGGTGTGTGATGAGAAGGGTTATTTTTGTAGATAATGATCCGGGTGCGGCTAGAGAATTACAAAAGGCTCTTGAGCCTATCTGTCCTGAATGGGAGATGGAAGTTGTTGCAAGTGGAGAAGAAGTTTTGGATATCATGTCCAGGAACCCCTTTGATGTTGTCGTGCCCGATATCTCTATACAGGGAATGGATGGCATCGAATTACTTGGCATTGTCAGTGAACGCTATCCCGAAACAGTTCGCATCATCCATTCAGAGCTTTCTAATCCTGAAGAGGTTTTGACGTCAACTATGGCGGTACACCAGTTTTTGATGAAGCCCTGTTGTGCGGAAACAATGAAAAATACTATTGAGCGTACATGTACACTTAGAGATTTGCTGAGAGACGATACGCTGAAAAAGATTGTAGCGGGAACAAGAAATTTGCCTAGTGTTCCTGTTCTATATAATCTAATTGTATCAGAAATGCAGTCTGAGGAGCCTTCCATAAAAAAGGTAGGTCATCTCATTTCACAGGATGTATCAATGTCTGCCAAAATTTTACAGCTGGTTAATTCCTCCTTTTTTGCTCTTCCGATTAAGATTACTGATCCGCAGCAAGCAGCGGTTTTTGTAGGGATAGAGTCGCTGAAATCACTTGTGCTTTCTCTTCACGTGTTTTCTTCAATTTCAAAAGATGCAGAAGCATGTGGATTTTCTTTGTTGAAAATGTGGAGGCACAGTTTGAGGACAGGCAGGTTTGCCGCAGATATTGCACGTGCTGAAGAGGCTGATAGAAAAGTAGTTGAAGAGGCAATGATTGCAGGGATGCTGCATGACATAGGAAAATTGATATTGTTGAAAGTACCTAGAAAGTACAATAAAGTGATGGAACTTACTGAAACTACCGGTTGCAGTTTTGCAGAGGCAGAGCATACTGTTATGGGTACTTCTCATTCAGAGCTGGGTGCTTATCTTTTAGGGCTTTGGGGGCTTCCCCATAATGTAGTTGAAGTGGTTGCCTTTCACCACAACCCGTCAAGGTTGATAGAGAGCATGTTTGCTACGTCAAATGAGTCAACTCAGGAAGACTCAGATGGAACAGGATCAAAAGATGTTGCTACGGAATTCCAGTCAGTGGAAGACAAAACAACCGGGTTTAACGCATTAACGGCCGTGCATATAGCAAATGCAATGACGACGCAGGGAAATTGTTCTTCTGAGACTTCTTTTCCGGATATTGATATGGCGTATTTAAAGAAACTTGGATTGACAGATAAATTATCTGAGTGGATTGAGCTTTACGAGAATACAAAGCAACTTTCAGAGATAAATTTGCAGCTTGCTTAGAGATGGCCCTATGTACCATCGTCTTTAAATTCTTTTTTCAAAAAAATACATCTTCCCGGACTACCATAAAAATCTACAATGCCAGCTATGCATTATTTTATGTAGTAAGAGCTTCATCTTGCCTCGATATAGCTTTTATTCTCAAAATTTTTGTGAGAATTCATGGTATGAAATGGTTTCTTGACACTCTGTACCCACTCGTTATAATTCTGAAGTACTTTAAATTTTATACAATTCCCACGTTTTTTTTAGAAAATGCCAATAATTGCTGGTATTGATGAAGCCGGTTATGGTCCCACATTAGGTCCGTTTGTTCTCTCTAAGGTAGTAATGGAAATACCTGATGAATATCACCAGGAAACAAACATCTGGCACCTTCTGAAGGACGCTGTTTCTGAGAAAATTCAAAAACGTGGAAATCGTATAATCGTTGGTGACAGTAAAAAGTTGTATCAGCAGAAAACCGGATTGAAAATGCTGGAAGAGACAGTTTTATCTTTTGTGTGGCACACAAAAGGCCCGGTAACAAAGTTCACTGATTTACTGAAATTGCTGTCAGGTTGTGATGAAGGCGTCCTGGAAAAATATCCATGGTACCGGGGAAGAGATCTTGATTTGCCAGTTGCTTCAAATGTATCTGCAATCATGAATTATGCGGACATCTTCAATGATACGGCAAACTTGCGGGATGTACGCATAATTGACATGAAAAGCCGGTTTCTGTGTGTGTCAGAGATAAACAGGCAACTTGATATTCTTGGTAACAAGTCTTTACTCCTTTTCAAGGATTGTGTAACGCATCTTAAAGAAATTTTCGAGTATCACGGGATGCACGAACCGAAAGTTTTAATAGATAAACACGGGGGAAGAAACTATTACAAAGATTTACTGGCACAGAATTTTGAGGGATGTAATATAGATTCAATTGTAGAAGGAAACCCTTTGTCAACCTACAGTATTAAGAATGAAAACAAAATGATGGATGTCTCTTTTATTGTGGGCGCAGACTCAAAGTATTTTCCAACGGCTCTTGCTTCGATGTTCAGTAAATACATCCGTGAGCTATTTATCAAATTATTCAATTCGTTCTGGCAGGAAAAGGTACAGGACATAAAGCCGACTGCCGGCTATCCGGAAGATGCCAGGAGGTTTCTGTCTCAGATTCATGACGTAAAGAACATATTGAATATAAGTGACGATATTTTAATCAGGGCTAAATAGACAGTAACGATTTGGCTACTGAAAACAAAGGTTAATTTACGAATTACGATTTCAGGTTTACGATTTAATATAAAAGGAGTGAAGAATATGGGAGTTAATGTTGCAGTAGTAGGGGTCACAGGAGCAGTAGGAACAGAGATGCTCAGAGTGCTTGAAAGAAGAGATTTTCCTATTGATGAATTAAGACCGCTCGCTTCAAGCCGTTCGGCAGGAAAGAGCGTAGTTTTTCGTGGAAAGGAGGTACAGGTACAGGAATTGACGGCAGATTCATTCGAAGGAATGAACATCGGACTATTCAGTGCGGGGGGGGGTATCAGCAGGGAATTTGTGCCTTATGCTATAAAGAGCAATTGTGTTGTCGTGGACAACACCAGTGCCTTCAGAATGGACGAAGATGTACCTCTGGTCGTACCGGAAGTAAACGCAAACAGGATCTCGGAACATAATGGCGTAATTGCGAATCCAAACTGTTCAACGATACAACTAGTTTTGGTTTTAAAGCCGATACATGATGCAGTAAAAATCAAAAGGGTGGTAGTTTCAACATACCAGGCAGTATCCGGAGCAGGCTACAATGCCCTGGTGGAATTAAAGAACGAAACCGAGCATATTCTTTCAGAGAAGAGTGAAGGATTTGATCGCAGTATATTTCCTCATCAGATAGCATTTAACGCTCTTCCTCAATTACCTCAGAGTGATGCCTTCAAGGAAAACGGCTATACCGATGAAGAGATGAAGATGATTAATGAAACAAAGAAAATTCTGGAGGACAGCTCATTCCGCATAACAACAACTACCGTGAGGGTGCCTGTATTCAGGGGGCACAGTGAGTCGGTTAATATAGAAACAGAGGGGCCGTTTAGTGCTGATCAGGCCAGGGACTTGTTAAGCAAGTCGGAAGGCGTTGTAGTCCTTGATGATCCGTCAAAACAATTATATCCATTGGCAACAGATGCCGCCGGCAAAGATGATACTTTCGTGGGAAGAATACGGGAAGACAGCTCTGTCGAGAACGGACTAAACATGTGGGTCGTAAGTGATAATCTCCTGAAAGGTGCGGCACTTAACGCAGTTCAGATTGCTGAAAAGTTATTGTAACCTAAATCGCATGAGTTGCCTGTATTCTCATCTCTGTACTAAATAAATATGCGACATCTTTTGTCAGCCACAATTCTGGTAATACTAACATGCGGATGTTCATTCGCACAAAAGAACGAGGAAGTCTTATATCAGACGTCAACTATAAACGCTCTGTTGGATGAGATCTATGATGGGGATATGACATTTGGAGAATTAAAGAGGCATGGTGACCTCGGACTGGGAACATTTAACAACCTTGATGGTGAGATGATTGGATTAGATGGTGTGTTTTATCAGATTAAAGCGGACGGAATTGCTTATCCTGTTGACGATATAATGAAAACCCCGTTTGCCGTGGTTACTTTCTTTGAATCAGACGAAACAAAGGAAATAGACAAGTCAGTAAACTACGATCAACTAAAACTATTTCTGGACGGTATGTTGCCGACAGAAAACATCTTTTATGCATTCAAAATTGAAGGGACGTTTGAGTATATCAAGGCAAGGAGTGTTCCCGGGCAGAACAGACCGTATCCACCGCTTGTTGAAATAGTAAAGAACCAACCAATATTTGAGTTTCATGATGTAAAGGGTACGTTAGTGGGATCCTGGTTTCCGGATTATATGGAAGGAATAAATGTTCCCGGTTATCATTTCCACTTTATTACTGAAGACAAAAAGGCGGGAGGGCATTTGCTTGAGTGTCAGACGGAAAATGTAAGGATCGGGATTGATTATACTTCTAATTCGTACCTGTCACTGCCGGAAGATGATGATTTTTATAATGCAGAGCTGTCAAAAGAAAACCGGGATGAGTTAAAAAAGGTGGAGAAATAAAATAAGGAGAATGCCAGTAAGAATTGTTTTACAATTCTTACCCGTGCAGTTCTCCTTATCATATTTTATACTTGTCATAGTACCTTCCCGCCTGGGCCGGTGCTATGCAAGAAATTAATCATCAATAGCTATGCATTCAACAGGGCACTCTTCTGCTGCCTGTCTACAGGTTTCCTCTGCATCTCCAGGAACGGAATCACCCTTTACGACAGCGACGTCATCTTCCATGTCAAAAACCTCCGGACATGTTGTTACACAGAGTTCACAACCGGTACACTCATCAGCATCTATTGTAGCCTTCATTTACTTCCTCCTTTTATAAAAAAATAATTATGTTAGTTTCTTTACCACTAACAAAACCCTACACAATTTTCTAAGCAAATATAAGATAATAATTTAAATTTTAATATAAATAATCCTCATTAATTGTCAAGCTTTTTTATACAGTAAAATTTTTAAAAATCAGGAAATACTTTTGAGTAATAAAGTCTTAGCTAAGTAGTTATGCTTTCATTACATAAGGAAATGCTGGAAAAGTGTTTAAACAGTTTCTTCTTGACAATAATTTCCATGTCATTATATTCAATGACGTAGTCAATTTTAGATTGATTACTGTACTTTGAAAATTCTAAAGTTTGTTTACGGGCGTTCGCGAACAGCAACTTACTGCTGGTAGTGACATAATAGGGAAGTCCCTTAAAGGGCACGGACCCGCCGCTGTAATCGGCTACTGAGACTGCATTTCACATTTTTTCGTGATAACAGGCCACTTCTCCCGGCTTTGACCGGGGTGGGAAGGCGCAGTCATCAGGATGACCCGATAGTCAGAAGACCTACCCGTAAATACTTCACATTTAACTCTTCGAAGGTAAAGAAGGTGGAGGCATGATACGTTTATTGACAATTGGACAATATAAAGCCCGAATCTTCACATCGAAGATTCGGGCTTTTTTATTTGCAATTTTCAGGATAGAAACAAACTGGCTGTAGCGGAAGGCTTTAGCCTTCCATCATGATTTAGTATTTATCTGTGAGAATCTGTGTCCTATTTATTTTAAATCTTTACTGTGTGTGAGATATCAGGGAATCCCCGCCGAGCTGAAACTCGGTTAACGGGAGCTGCCCCGCAACTGTAATCGGTGACGAAATCTGCAAAATGCCACTGTCCGTTTCCGGCGGATGGGAAGGTGCAGAAACCAGGATGATCCGAAAGCCAGGAAACCTGTCTTACACGTTTTTTCTAAAACTTTTTTCCGAGGGGAAAAGGAGGTTTGCATGAAGTATTTTTATTATCTACCGCATCTGTTTATTATTTTACTTTCTTGTAATACTGTATTTGCTGCGGTATCAGATGAGGAATTTGAGGCATTAAACAGGCAAGTAATAAGTATGAAGAACACCATAAACAGGCTGGAAAAATATCTTGATACGGTTGAAAGTGCTGAACCGGAGGTGGCAAGGTCTACTTCAGAAACAAAACAAAAGCACAGTCAGTATGACTCTATTGATGACCAAAAGGGACTTGAAAACAAGATTAGTACGCTGGAAGATATGGTTTACGATCTTAAAGACAGGGCCTCTCTCATGGATATAACTGATGAAATAAGACGTGTACAGGAATATGTCTGTCGAAAAGGGCATGTCTTTACTGCACAGGGTGAGGACAAAAAATGCCCCAGTTGCGGTTTGAAGCAGAAGAAAAGATCACGGTTCAAACTATTTAAATTTGCCAGACGAGAGAGTATATCAGACAGGATTTCAGCTGCGGTTGAAGAGGAAATGGAGAGCCGTGTAATCATTGGTGCCAGCGGTACAGGTATCTTTCAGCAGTTAATAAATAGTGACAGGCAGGGAAAGAGTGTTGCTAATAGCGGAAAGAAGAGTTTTGCAGAAGGTTCCACTGATCTGCTGTTTATAGCGAGGCCGCTTCTCTACACTACTTTTTTCCTGGACCTCGAATCGATAGGAGGTAATGGTCCTGATGAGATTGTTGGAAGTATTTCAGGTCTTAATGATGATTCCGGTTCGTTGCAGGACACTGATGGAGTTGACAGGGTTTCTGTCCGGGAAGCATGGTTGCAGACGTTTCTTTTGCTGGAAAGATTAAGGATTGTAGGTGGTAAAGTAGACTTGACAAACTACTTTGATTCCAACACGGTTGCTAACGACGAAACCACACAATTTATAACAAGTGCCTTTGTGAATAATCCTGCAATGGAGCAGCCTGGAAACGGTCCCGGTTTATTGGCATTTTTTGATACAAGAAGAGCATTCACGCTTGGGTTTGGTTTGCAAAGTATTGATAATTCAGGTACCAATATCACTGATGGTCTATACGCTATAGCTGAAATAGGATATAGATCTCACTTCTTCTTTAACCAAGAGGGCAACTATCGCCTGTGGGGAAAGACTAAAGGAGGTACGGAGGATAACAACGGTTTCGGTGTCAGCATAGATCAGAATCTTTCCACCAGACTGACCGCATTTGGACGTTATGGAGCTAATGAATCGGAGGAGGATGATGCAAGTATCGCAAGTGCATGGAGTGCAGGTCTCCGGTTCAGGTCTCCATTCTTTTCAAGGGTCAATGATGAAGTCGCTATGGCATTTGGTATGTTAGACATAGTCGATGGAGATAAAGAGAGCGCGTTAGAGGTTTATTATAAATTTCAGGTTAATAATCGCTTTGCCGTTACACCAAACTTTCAAGCTGTTTTTGATCCCGCCGGGATGGGTTCAAATGATACGGCTGGAGTTATAGGTATTAGAACACAGGTAGAATTTTAAATACCTCTATATAGTATCTAAGAATTGGCAGTTCGTATGCCAGTAAAAAGTTCATCAAATTCATGGAAGGAGGTGGATTGATCAAAATGAAAAGTTTTTACTTTATAATTTCGAAAAATCCTGAAAGGAGGAGAAAGAGTATGTTGAGAAATTTGAAGATGTTTAATACAGGTATCTTTGTATGTTGCATGGTTACAGCATCGTGGGTTTTTGCATTGGTTAGCCAGGCTGACGATAAACAGGTAAGTTTTGATCCTAATTCCGTTGTGTTTGTTACCAATCGTGATTCCAGTGATGTTACCGTAATAGATATGAATACGGATGTAATACTGGACCGTATTGCGTGTGGTGACTGGTCAAATCCACATATGGCCGTTGCGACCCTGGATGGAAAAAACTTACTGGTAACAGGTACAAACTCCAACTTTGTAGCGATCATTGATCTAAAGACTAGAGAGCTTACCAAGGTCAGGTTGGGACTTATGCCGGAGCATTTCGATATTACTCCTGACAGTAAATATGCGTATATTGGAAATATGGCTGCAGGATGTGTTTCTGTCGTGGATATAGAAGCTAAAAAAGAGATAAGAAGGCTCAACGGTTTCTTTGAACCACACGGCATTGTCTGCCTGCCGGGTAGCTCAAAGGTTTACATCTCTAACATGGGAGCACATGAAGTAGGAGTTATAGATGTTGAAACACAGTTGGTTGCATCAACGATGGAAGTAGGAAGTGCATATGTAATGGCCCAGGTAGACATGAATAGTAAATTAGCTGAAGTTGTAGGTATCGCAAATCCTACATTGACAATTGACGGCCGTTATGCCTATGCCGCTGACGGTGATTCAGACCAGGTTGCTGTTATTGATACAATAGATGACAGTGTAGTGGCAACAATTCCTGTTGGAGATGATCCCTGGCGTGCTTATGCGTCCCCTGATGGTACAAAGATGCTTGTGCCAAACAATGGAGACGAGACTATCTCCGTAATTGACACAACCATTAATAAGGTTATAGCAACATTCCCTGGTGGTGCGGATATGACTGGAGTCAACTTTGTAAACGGAGGTAAAAAGGCTTATGTCATAAGCAGAGGAGATAATGGAGTATATATATATGACATGGAAGAGATGAGAGAAATAAAGAAGATTAAGCTTGGTCTGAATGTGAGTCCTGAAACTGCATCGACTACACTAGACGGAAAGAAAGTGTACCTTGCAGCATCAGCCAGGAATTCAGTTTTTGTCTTTGATGCGGATACTGACGACTACAAGGAGATAACTAATGTCGGTCTTTCACCATGGGCAGTGACAATTATTGGTGCAGCAAATTATTGTCATTAATTTAGTCTTTGCTACATAGGTGTTTGTTTCATAGTTTTTAAGAGGAGCAAGGGGGGATTGTCTTTTACATATAACCCTTGCTCCTTTTTTTTGTGCAAAAAGTATTATGAAAATTGTACTATACTCTTAAACATTTATATAAACACAATCTATTACTCTGAGTATTTCAACAATAAGTATCGTAGTTAGAAGATTTTGAAAGGGACAATGAAATATATAATAAAAGCGTTTTTGCTATTCCTGTTTTCCTGCCTCAATGTCCTTTTGCTGAATCCAGTCTATTCACACCAGGACGGGGATGCTCCCCCACGACCAACCGTGATAAATCATCTCAAAGAGACGGAAGAATACAGAGCCTCTCTTTCGTATTATCCTGTTGGGGATACCGGGCTCTTCGATTTTACCGTTCGGGTAGAAAAAATCAGTTCAGGATCTTATTATAACCAAGAACTTGAGTTTAAGATCGTAGATCCTCAGGGCATAGAAAGAGTTTCTTACATACCATTCTTAGATAATGAATCCAACTATAGAATGAGACAGGTTTTGGAGGATAAGGGTCAGTATCTGTTTATCGTTCAGTTTAACCGGGAAGGAGAAGACCGTGAGATAACATTTCCATTCAAAATAGAAGAATATAATATTGAAGATATGTGCGTATGGTGCCGCATGTTAGTAACAAATATAAAAACCGCATATTTCTTGGCCCTGAATGGGGATACTAAAAAAACGTGTTGTATCCACTGTGCCTTAAGTTATAGAAACAAATATAGTGAAGAAATAATATCAATGGAGTGTGTAGATTACTATAGCGAAAAAAAGATTGATACTCAAAATGCCTGGTATATTAACGGCCCTGATATCACTCTTAAGGATTCAATGCCGCCCTACGTAGTGGCTTTCAATTCCCTAGAGTCTGCAAGGGATTTTCAGAAAATATACGATGGAGAAATTGTTGACATTGACAGATTGGAATACGAGGTGTTGAGGAAAAAAGATCCTGAATTCTCATCTGAAGAGGATGAAGATGTTCTTCTTTTGGAAGAGCTTATTCTCAGGATAAAAGATAACTATTATAAAGATACTAATGTTGAAGATCTGATCAAATTATCCATCAAAAGCTTAACAACTTCCCTGGATCAGCATAGTTCGCTCAAAGAGATTAAGCCTTCTTCTTCCGAGTTCATAAGAGGCTTCGAAAGAGATGAGACAATATCCGACACAAGTATTATTAATGATAATATAGGATACATTAAGATTAAGCATTTTGGGAGAAGGGCAAAGGAGGACTTTAAAAAGGCGTTGGCAGATTTAAAAGTTATAGACCTTTGCGGACTGATAATTGATCTGCGGGATAATCCGGGAGGAAGCCTGGAAGAGACCATTCCAATAATGGAATTATTTATTCCGGAAGGTAAACTTCTACTAACGGTAGAAAGTAAAGGTCAGACAAAATATTTTTCCCGGAAAAAGGACAGAGATAATGGAGAGTTTACATGCCCTCTGGTGATATTGATAAACAGTGATACCGCAAGCTGTGCTGAGATATTTGCCGCAACCTTACATCACTATAATAAGGCAAGACTTGTGGGCACAAAAAGTTATGGAAAGGGAACAATACAAAAGGTATTTCCATTAAACTATAAACATACTTTAGTTCTTACTATCGGTGAATTCTACCTCGCTGATGGTACCTCACTACAGGGTGCAGGCGTAAAACCTGATTATATTATTGAAGGTAATGATGAACAGATGGCATTTGTGATAGAACTTATTAATCAACGGTAGGTAAGTCAAAAGGACATTGTTTGTTAGTGGGAAGTGGAACTCAAAAAATTACATATCAAACCATTTTTCTAGAATCATTATCAGGAAAATCGAGTATCTATTTTGCTGCACCTGCCTGCAGTAGCATGTGGGCGATTTTCTTTTGACCATTAACTCCTGCGATCTTAAGTGCTGTATTACCTCTCTTATTTTTCACACTCACATCGGCTCCCGCACTTAGCAAGGCTTCTACCATAGCTACGTGTCCAGATCGTACAGCAATTATAAGGGCAGTACTGCGTCTTTTGTTTATTGCATTCACATCAGCCCCTGAGTTCAGCAAGAGCTTTACGATCTTAATCTTACCACTGGAAGCAGCATGTATCAGGGCGGTGTTGCCAATTTTGTCTTTTGCATTTACCTCTACACCATCAACCAGCAAGTTATTTGCGGTAGTGTAGTCTCCACTCAGTGCAGCAAACATCAGAGCGGATCTGCCTGGCTTGTCTACAGCTCCGGCAACCATAAGCAAACGTATGATCTCTTTTTGATTGTTTTCTGCCGCAATCTTAATGGCGGTATAACCATCCTTGTTTTTCACGCTCACATCGGCTCCTGCGTTTAAGAAGGTATCCACCATATTTACGTTTCCTTGCAATGTTGCTATTATAAGGGCAGTATTACGTCTCTTGTTCTTCGTGTTCACATCAGCCCCTGCGCTTAACAGGATTTTTACGATCTTAATTTCACCACTGGAAGTTGCATGCATCAGGGCCGTGTTGCCGTTCTTGTCTTTTGCATTTACATTTATGTCCTCGTGTTCAGCGAGTAATTGACTCACAACAATGATGTCACCATTCACTGTAGCATGTTTCAAGCGTAGTAATTCACCGTTGAGTGCACATCCGGCTACAAGGAGGGTTGTGACTGCGGTTATAAAATATTGTACAAACCTGAATATCATCGTATTATTACCACGTAAACTAATAGGTTGGCTTGTCCATTCAGCCCCTGTTGAATGGCAGTAACTTCTGTTTATTACAAAAGCATTAATACAGGGATAAGGAAATCATAATAGTATAAGGTTAAAAAGTAAAATCAAGAGGAAAAACCTTCAAAAAATTGGAGAACAGATTCCCTTCTCCGGACAAAAGGCGCCGAGGACTCTAATCAGGTTCCTGTTAACACAATTTCATTGGACCTAATATGATTAAGTTGACAGGATTAAGTATTATAAGTAGAATTACTCGTTCTTGATTTTGATCTTAAACAATTAAAGAATACGGTTACAGGTAATTCCATCCTGAATGTAATAGATGGGATTTAAAAGGGAATCCCTGGTAGAACAGGGAACGGACCCGCCGCTGTAGTCGATGACGAAAATTGCATGGCCACTATTCGCCACAGGCGTATGGGAAGGCGCAATGAGTAGAACGATTCGATAGTCAGAAGACCTGCCTGTAACTGCTTCACATAAACTTCGATGGTAAAGAAGGTGAAGGTTTATATGGTAATTTAGCATCAAGTTAACTTGTATGCAGACTTACTGATAGCCCGTACCTTTTTACCGCAAAAGGTACGGGTTTTTTTGTTTGTTTTTTTTGTGTCCAGATTGATTGAAATGAAAAAAAAATTATTAGGCATATCTATCGTCATTGCACTTTTGCTGTTGCCACATGTCGCGTATGCAATGCATATTACTGAAGGTATATTGCCTCCAAAATGGGTTGTTTTCTGGTTCATTCTGATTATACCCTTCGTTGTCATTGGTACACTCAGTCTGAAGAAAAAGAAAAGAGATGTGCCGGGCTTCCTTCCGTTAGTTGGATTAGTTGGTGCCGCCGTGTTCGTTTTTTCATGTTTTCCAATTCCTGTAGTAGGTTTGAATGGAATGGCAACTGCGCACCCGGCTGGGACAGGAATGAGTGCGATGTTGTTGGGGCCATTTGTGAGTGTTGTTATTGCAGGAATTGCGCTTTTTATACAGGCACTTTTTCTTGCTCATGGAGGGCTTACTACCCTGGGTGTTAATATCTTTTCTATGGGTGTACTCGGCTCCTTTTCAGGGTACTTTGCATTCAGGTTGTCGCAGAGGATGGGCCTTAAGCTGTTCTGGTGTGGTTTTCTGGCTGGAGTAGTTTCTGATTTGTGTACTTATATGGGGACTTCTATAGGATTAGGGCTTCTGGTATTTGAAGGGGACGAGTCGTTCTCTGTTGCAATGATGCACAGCGCAAAGGCAATGTTAGAGATATTTGTCGTGTTCATGGCTACTTCTCAGGGACCACTATGTATTGCGGAAGGTATTGTTGTTGGATTTGCTTTGTCCTACGTATATAAAGTCCGTCCGAGCATTTTATACAACCTGAGGGTTATAAAAGAATAACAATTGAGGAATTCAGGGATTGATGGATTAAGGAATTCTGGAAATTGCAAGAAGCATCTTTTAATTCTTTAATTCCCCAATTCTTAAATCCTTAAATATGTTTTATTATGTTAAAGTATTTCACTATTTTCGCATTCATATTATGTTTCACTCAATCGCACGTTTTGTATGCGGCAGGGCCAGACATGCCTGATCCAATAGAAGGTATTGAAGCGGAAGAAACGGTAGCGCCTGAAGAAGAGGGGAAATGGACAGGAATTGATGTAAGCATTGTAGGGAAATATGCCGAAAAATATGGCCATCCACCAAGAGATCCTTATATCAACACAGACCAGGGAGATCTCCTGCTGTTTGTTTTTACCTTTTTTGGTCTGGTCGGGGGTATTGTCATCGGCTACAACTTCAGAAAATTATTTATCGAGGGAAAAGATAAAAATAATTCACAAGAATAAAAATTGACAGGATAACAGGATAAACAGAAATTAACTATCTGGTTAATCCTGTTATCCTGTCTAAAAATAGATAACTATGGAAATATTAAAGCATGTTGTTATGGATCATTTTGCGCAAAGGCGCAACTGGCTTACAAATGTAGAGGTAAGAGTTAAGTTGTTTTATATTGGCATAGGTTTGATCCTTAATATTTTATCTAATGACATTACGCTTCCATTACTGTTTTTTGTTACATCTTTAATATTGTTATTGACCATAAAGGTGTCATTTATAACATTAGGTCTTCGAATGATGATGCCGTTTTTATTCGGGATATTTATCCTGGTTATAATGGGGTTGCACAATGGCGAGACAGTAATGTTTTCCGGTTCGCTTTTCGGTTATGAACTCGCCTTTAAAAAAGAGGGATTGCAGATTGGCCTGTTGCTGTTTACAAAGGTGGCGGGGGGGGTAATGCTTATGCTTTTATTATCTTTTACCACAACGATTACAAAAATATGTATGGCTGCCCGCTGGATGAAGATTCCGGAGACACTGATAGAGGTTTTGTCATTTGTATATAGATACCTGTTTTTGTTGATTGAAGAGACGGAAACGATGATGTCTTCACAAAGAAGCAGACTGGGATATGTTACATGGTTCAAAACAATAAAGTCATTTGGAAGTCTTAGTGGTACACTTATTATCAGATCAATTGTCAGGGCTGAGAATGCCCATATCGCAATGGTCTCCAGGGGCTACGATGGAGGAAGGGTGCTTACCGTTCAACTTACTCCATTAGCAGGGAGAGATTACGTCTTGTTCTTGTCGTGTGGGTTATTACTGATGGCTTTATCTTTTTTGGGTTTTTTCTGGTAAGAGATAAAAATATAGGGATTTCGATATTGATAGCACTTCGACTCCGCTCAGTGTGACGTCATCCTGAGCGGAGTCGAAGGATAGTTTTATTGTGGTAGCAACCAGATTATTATGTTCAAAATAAAAGTTGATGATTTAATTCATAAGTACCCTGATGGTACGCAGGCGCTGAGTGGCGCTAACATTGATGTTAGGGAAGGTGAATTCCTTGCCATACTTGGTGCAAACGGTTCAGGGAAGACGACATTACTGAAACATTTTAATGGTCTGTTAAAGCCTGCTTCAGGTTCTGTGACCCTGGATAATAAAGCATTAAGTGGGTTTAAGTCAGGTGAGGTTTTCAGAAAGGTAGGAATGGTTTTTCAAGATCCCAGTGACCAGCTCATTGCGCCTACGGTTGAGGAGGATGTTGCCTTTGGTCCGACAAACCTGGGCCTAAACTATGATGAAGTTATGAGCAGGGTTAATACTGCACTCGAACTGGTTAAAATGAAAGAGTTTGCCAAAAAGGCAATCCACGCACTTAGTTACGGTCAGAGCAAGCGAATATGTATAGCCGGAATTCTTGCCATGGAGCCGGAAGTACTCATATTAGATGAACCAACCAGCGGACTTGACCCTGATGGCGTAAAAACCGTAATGAAAATTCTGAACGATCTGAATAAAGAACAGGGTATTACCATAATACTCGCCACAAATTCTGTTGACCTTGTGCCTGTTCATATGGACAGGGTTGCCATTATGGATAAGGGCATTGTTCTACAGGAAGGTACTCCGGAAGGAATCTTTACAGATTCAGAAAAACTTAACAGCCTTAAGCTGGAGCTGCCACAGATAGCACAATTAATGGAAGTATTGCGTGACAAAGAAAAACTGCCAATAAATCCACTCCCTCTGACAATTGGTCAGGCGAGACAGGAGCTTGCACATCTATTCAGCAGAGAAGACGATGTTCGGCATGCCGATTCAATTTTACCTGCCTGAACGAAGTCGCCTGTATCGATTTGTATATGTGTGATCCGGAATTATGTTGAAGGGGGGGGGGGGAGGCGTCTCATATCAAATAAAAAAGGCTCTCACAGTGCCGTGCAGTAACTTCAACCTACCAATTTATTTAATATAAATGATATGTGATTAGGTTGCGAAGTAATACGATACACGAACCTGCAAAAGCCTTTTTTTCTTGTAAAAAAGACCCTTTCAACGTGCTGTGCAATAGCTTCAACCTAACAATTTATTTAATATAAATGATATGTGTTTTAGGTTGCGAAGCAATTCGTTACACGAACTTGTAAAGGCCTTTTTTAACGTTTTCTACCCCTATTATCGACACAAACAGGAAAGTCTTTAGTTAAAAAATTTCTTTTTCTGGTGTAATAGAATTGCAATAAACATGCCAGTTAAGCGCCACAATCTTATCGTCTCATATGCTCAGAAAGTAGATAATCGTAAGTCAAACCTCTACAAAATGTTAATCAGATAGTGTTTTTGTTGATGCCAAAAAATGAGAGATCCTATATATCATGTTTAATTAAAAAATTGTGTATTTCTGACTGATTATTAGACATATATGTTTAAAATGGACATCAGCTTTCCTCTTGATTTTGGTAGTTACTTGAGTATTATGAACCACTGAAATGACACGATCTTCAAGTTTTCATACCATACAGAAGTGCATTATCAGGCGATAGATATGCTATTCTCAAATTAGTAATCTGGTTTTCTGGATGTCTTTACAATGAAACGTAGTGTTTTGATATTACTGGTATTTTCAGCGATAAGCTTTGTTGCCACGCTTTTGCCTAGATACCTTGAGCGAAATAAATTATTACAAGGAATAAAGAGTGTTCGTTCCAGGCAGGAGCAGGAAGTTAAACCGGGTTTAGGCGATCCCAGCAACAGAAATGGTTCAATGCTTCTGTTTATGAGGAGACAGGTTGAAGAGATTGAGAGACTTAAGAATAGTCCGGGAAGTGAATCGGAAGTAGTTCTGGATTCTATATCGGGAATTGTTACAGAGATGATATCGGTTTATTCTGAGTACGAGAGTACCAGGATCAAGGTACTTGCAGCATTAGAGTTCAGTGCCATGAACTCCCATGAAGGTATTGGTAAGTCTATAGAGAGGGCGAAGAAGGCTGAGATAGCAGCCAGGGAAATGGTACGGCTCAACAGTGAGATGGGGACAAAACTCAAAGAGTATCTTGCCGGAAGCCAGGAGCCACCTTCAGATGCTGATTCAGCCATGCAAGGTTTTTATCTAACTGCAGATATAGGGAGAAGAGGTAAGCTATATAAATTGAGTGCTGAGATAATGAAAGACGCGAAGTCGGCTCTGCAAGTCATGGAAAAAGAGTGGGGTGCGTGGGAATACAACGCAGAGGGTGGTGTACTTTTCGAATCCGAGAGTGCAGTTATAGAATTCAATGACGCCATGGCACAAATTGGTATTCTCATACAGAAGGCTGAGGAGTTGCAGCTTACTATTCTAAAGGCTCAAGCAGGTGATAGCGGTTAGATTGTATAGAATCATCTAACAATGCGCTAACGATAAAATTTATGAGAATATCTATCTCTACTTAACATTTGCTTTCTTTACGCATACTTCGCAAGTTGTCCCTTTGTCAAAGCAATCTTTGCATGTAGTTTTAGATCTATCAGTATAGCCGACTTTACAGGAGGCACACCAGATTGTTTCACCGGATTGTCCCTTTTTACACGTTGCACATTCCTGCTTGTGAGTTTCACTGCTTTCTGCTTTCTTCTGTGACCTGAGTGACTGTATAAGACTCATGTTATTCTCAAGTGTATTCAATCTCCTCAGAGTAGCAGCTTCACTCTGCATGTCTATGTACTTCTTTATCATGCTGGACCATGAAATATAGGTAAACGCGTTTGGATTGGTATGGGCCATACCCTTACGAATAAGAAATGCATCATTCTCCCACATATATAGAAAATCCTTTTCAATTCTGCTGGGATTCCCATCCTTTGCCCAGAACTCACCGTAAAATCCACCCAGAGTGTCAGGCCATTTTTCTCCTACTGGGGCAGGTGCATGAGGGCGGTTCTCCGGCATTGGATAAAGGGCCTTTTCACTGTACAGTGACTTTAACAGTCCAAAAGACTCCTGTATATAGGCAAAGACAGCATCCGATGCAAGATCCATAGAAGTAAGGTAATCCTTTGCGAATATCTTTGAATGGCACTTCCTGCACGTCGCTACCCATGCCTTCCTCCTTGAAAGCAGTTCAGGATTTTTGTTTATATACTCGCTGGGTTTGACTGGCGGGTCTTCAAAGAGATTGTTATAAAAAAGTACATCTCCTTCACCCATAATTGCCTTCTGTACCATATTGTGAGAAAATTTTCCCTTATACTGCATGTGACAGTATGCACATGTCGGGGCAGGTGCGGAGTACTCCTTGAGCGGTTTATTCCAATCCCACTGATGTCCCTCTATTTTGTATATTGTACCGTGTTTTGAATTTGTATAGTCTTCAATGTCGGGGTGGTCCGGCCCGTTATGACAGGTGGCACACGCCTCCGGCCTGCGGGCCTCTGAGGCCTTAAACTCGTGTCTCGTATGACAGCTGTCGCACTTGTGCTGTATGTTGTGACACATGTCACATCCCTGGACGATGTTTTTGTCCATAGCGGCCCAGATGTCGGTATCGAGCCCTGCATCATAGGCTTTTGCGTGGCTCTCCCTACCCTCAGGCCAGCCCGGGATACCAACTTTTTTTTCTGATTCAAACTCATCGAATTCCTTCTTATGGCATTTACCGCACAGTTCAGATGTTGGCATTATCAGGTCTCTGGCGTGATCAATCTTTTCTACCCCGACTCCGCCGTGACAATCAATGCAGCTTACTTTGGTTATCTCCTTGCCAAGATTTTCATTTATATTCTTGAGATATTCCTGCTGGTAAGGAAGGAGTTTGCTGAAATCCGCATGACGGCTCCTTTCCCATGCTTTTACTAAAAGAGGGTTGATTGATTTATGACAGAGAACACAGTCATCTCTGCCGTATTCACCCTGCGGGTTAGCTGGCGGGGTGTAATAGTAACTCGGAGCCCAGTACCTGTGCATCGGTATAGGTTTCCAGTGTTCAGCATACGGTCCTACACCTTTACCCTTGTCCGGTTTATCATCCGCTTTTAGATTTACGGTAGTGACAAAGGAAATGGCCAGTAGCGTAATCACTAAACAAATCAATCTGTTTTTATTCATTATCTTTTACTTCTCCTCGATAGAAAGCATTAATAAAATCTGGATAGCAGCATTATGAAAAAGCGACGTTAATATGCCCGGTTCTGCCAGACGTGTTAACCAGTCATTACTGATGAGTATTTTATACTATTATTCTGTAATATGAAATTAAAAGTTGCTTGTTTCTTATGGCTTTCTGTGGAGGAGTCTGAACGGGATGGTTAAGCAGAGGATTGCAAATAGTGTTGCAACAATGCATGGTGATGTAGGAAAATCAAAATAAAATGAAATATAAAACCCTGTTAATGCAGATATTACGCCTGTCGTTACCGCTATGATAAATACGTTCCTCATCCTGTTTGCCAGAAGCAATCCATTCACTGCCGGTATAATCAGGAATGTCGTTATAAGGAGATTACCGGAGGTCCTTATGCCTATAGATATGGCGGCCCCTATAGTCAGGTAAAGCATGATTGCCCAGAACCTTGCCCTGATACCGGATGTCCTTGCCATCTCAAAGTCAAGAGTAACTGCAGCGAATTCTTTGTAAAAGAGAAAATGTGCGATAAAGATACATGTAATAATACCGATCATAAGGTATATCTGGAATGGTGTTGCTGCCAGGATGTTTCCGTAGAGAAGATCATCAATTTCATGTATTCCCTGTGCGCTTTTTGAGACAAGGAGGATTGATGCCGCACTTGCAACAACAAACCCTATACCTATTCTGCTCTCATTTGATACACGCTTTTCTGTGAATCTGATGGATAATATCACAACTCCAAGAAAGGTAAAAAAAAGGGAAATGGGTGTTGGATTCAGTCCGGTTATTAATGCTATAGCTATACCAACTGATGAGACCTGTGTGACTGCTACGCTGACGAAGACGATCCTCTTGAGGACGATGTAAACACTTAAAAAAGAGCATACCAGTGCCACGAGCACTGAACATGCTATAGAGTATTTAAAAAATTCAAGATTGGTGAAAAAGTCACTCATTTAATTTAGAAATTATTGCCTTTTGTCCGGCGATATTTACAATCTTCGCTTGTGTTCCGTAAACCTTAGCCATGGTCTCTTCGTTAAGCATTGAGTCAACAGGTCCTAGCTTCAAAGTATTTTTATGGATGATAGAGAGTGTTTTTACATAATTAGCTACAATATTCAGATCGTGGCAAACCAGGATTACCGTAAGTGCGTATTCGGCATGCAGGACTTTGATCAGTTCCATTATGGCGATCTCTCCCTGGACATCCATTCCCTCTACCGGTTCATCAAGTATTAGAACGCCTGGCTCACTTACCATTGCTCTTGCTATTAAAGTGCGCTGTTTCTGTCCACCGGACAGTTCCCTGTAATTTCTTTTTGCAAAATTTTTCATACCGACATTTTTCAACATTTTCTCAGCAATCTCATAGTCCCTGCTCTTCGGTCGTTTAAGGATGCCCATTTTTGCATACCTTCCCATAAGTACCATCTCAAGAGTAGTAACAGGGAATATTTCGTCTACAGATGCATGTTGGGGAACATATCCAATGCTCTTCTTATACCCTCTCCCATTGTTAAGAAAAGTGATTTCTCCTTTTACCGGTTTTAAGAGGCCCAGGATGGACTTCAGGAGAGTTGTCTTTCCTGCGCCATTGGGACCAACTATTCCGAAGAAATCACCTTTTTGTATTTCAAAGTTAAGAGCATTGAGTACGGACCTTCTGCCATAACCCAGTTGTACATCAGTGAACTTAATCATGTGGAGCTATCTCCTGTTTTTCAAATGCATTTACCAGATTATCAATAGCATAATCGAACAGGCCAAAATAGTCTTTAACCTCACTGACTCCTTCTACCGAGACAGGCAGGGTTAATACACTTGCACCTGTTTTTGATGAAATAAATTTTGGAATCTTGGTTTCGTAGCATGGTTCTCTAATTATCAATCTTATGTCTTCCGATTTCATCCTCTTGATAAGGGTTGAAATGTGGGCAGGAGAAGGAGCTATTCCTGGTCTCAGCTCCACATATCCTACTACATTAATCCCGAACCTCTTTGAAAAGTTTGGCCATGATCTGTGATAGGCGATTACTTTTGTTCCGGAATATGGCTTCATTTTTTTCATCCACTTGATCAGGTATGTGTCAATCTTCCTGTCAAAGAGTCGTTTATTATCCTCAAAATATTTGGCATTTTCCGGTGAATTTCTCTTCAATCCTTCAAGGATATTCTGGGCCATAATTTTACCGTTGAGAGGGTCCAGCCAGAAATGGGGATTCCCATAGATATGGACATCTCCCAGAGACCGATCTATCATCGCCCCTCCTTGTACTGCCAGGCCTTGCAGGTCAACACCTACAGAGGCAATAATATGTCCGGGTGCACCAAAACGTATCTTTGGATTTCTGGCGCCGTCTATCAACAGTTGTGCCCACAGTTCCAGGTCCAGACCGATTCTTATAAAGACGTCTGCTTTCCGAAGCTTTACCATAAAGCTTGGTTTTGGATCGACTTCATGGGGATTTGCATACCCCTTTGTAATACTTTCTACATTAACCCTGTTTCCACCAATAAATTCTGTAATGGATTTAAGGTCCGTTGATGTCGTTACGATCTTTAATTTCTTTGCATATGCATTGCCTGGATTAAGCAGGATAAAAAAAATAAATATCGAGAAACTTAATATAGATACAGATTTTGGTAATTTGTTTATTAACATTTTTGTTCTCCATGATAATGATTAGAATGGATGTGGTCTGTGAGAACCAAGCGAAAACGTTGCCTGCAGTGTGAGTGAATTGTCCCCTTCTTCTACAGGTACGGTAACAGAGTTTCTTGCCTTGTGGCTGTACTCAAGCCTTAAGCGTGAAAATTCACTCTGCCAGAAGGTCATATATGGGGTAATTGCCCACTCACTGTCCTTATCATTTGTTGGGAACTGTGAGTAGTCAAATCTCACTCCGGCAAAGAGTCTGCGGGTTAACTGGTATTCTCCATACGTATATAAGCCGAGACTGTTAATGTCTTTAACGTCTTCTGTAAAACCGTCATCATCAAAACTACCGATTTCTCGCTGGCTTGCAAAGAATTCCGTCTGCCAGGTAAATGACTTATAGAGCCTCTGCCCTGCAGGCCTCCAGATGTATGTCAGATCAATACCTTCCATCGTTTGTCTGAAGTTTCTCTTTGTCATGGTATCATCATTCGTATCGCTGATGTCACGTGTCTGGAAGCTGAGACCCAGCTCAATAGTTGAGTTGTTTGTAATTGCAAAGAAGTTCTTCAAATGAGCCAGATAAATCTGGTCCTTACCCTTCACACCATCGTCAGAAGGAGTAAGAATCTCTCCAGTAAATTCAGAGTAAACATCCCATGGATTCGGTATCAATCCACTTATAGAGATTCCGGGTTCCTTTTGTCCTTCTGTACCCAGGAAATTCTTTATTGGACTGGGATAATCGGTCTGAGATATTTCAGGTCGGTGAGTCCTGTTCATTCTTCCAAAATTGGTTCTGAAGATTCCTGTTTTTGCCTGCAAACCAAATGGAAGATAAAGCCATGTCGTATATCCTTCTTCGATAGTCGGCGCTCCTCCGTCTTCAAACGTTATGAAAAAATCTGCCCGTGCAAAAGGATCCAGTACTCCCTGCAAGGCCAGCTCAGTCTCTCTCAGACTTATCCGGTCCGCAAATTCATTCTCAGAAAATGTGCCGTCTACTCGGTCCTCTTCAATGCTTCTTCCAGGCCAGGAAACATTGGCCAAAGAATCTCCAATGGCGCTTATGTTCATCATGAGGTTCTGGAACATTCCGCTTCCCGTGTAACCAACTGGTGCAGCCGGAGTAAAAGTTGCTGCCTGTTTGGTATCCTCTTTAAAGAGTAACTCTAATTCTCTGTCAATTTCTGTGACATCTTCTTCTATGGACTTTTGTTCCTGCAGTCTTGCAATTTTATCCTGCATTGCATTCATCCTGGTTTCGTAGCTATCTTTCATCTCCATAATCAGGGCTTTCAAGTCCTGAATTTCCCGGCTTAAATTATCCTGGTTCAGTGTATCATTGCCTGCCAGGACAAACCCGGGCATAAGGATCAGGAATGATATACAGTACAGGTAAACAAATATTCTTCTCATATTAGCCTCCATATTACATCTCAGGAATTGACTGGTCCGGTTCCACCTGTGAGCATTAACCCTGAATGGTCTGTGCAGACAGGTTCACTATTAACCAGCACTCCTGTAAATTTAGTGTTTTCAGCTGTTAAATTGTAAAATATTTATATGCTGAATCTGATGTTAAATATTGATAGTTAAGGACTATCTAAATGGATTGAATCATGAAATGAGTGATGGAGGGGCGCGGGAGTGGTATTTCCCGTTATTGAGGAAAAAGTACGCGTCCTGTTCGTTTAAGCGTAAAGCGGATATGTCTGGAATAAATGAGGAAGTATCCTGTGATAAATAGATTTTCTTAGGCGCATTCTTGAGCCATTTGCAGACAATACAGTTGTCTTCGCTATGGTCGTTGTTGCAGAAGATAGGTGCGCTGTTACCAGAATGCTCGTTGTTCGAGAGATTACTTACCGTTTGATTGCTGTCTGCATGCCCATGATACGCCTTATGATCAAATGCATGGAAACCACCGGCTGTTATGCATAAGATGAAATAGGGGATCAGTATGAGTATGGACAGCTTTCTGAATCTGTGTTTTAACTTTAAAAAATACATGACTTTATCTACAATTCCCAGATTAATTAAAGTATGCCCTATTCCAGCATACTTCTAACATATCGACTTTATAAAATATAAGTTTTAGAATGGAACTGCAAGAAAAAAATTTGAATTTTTATAAACAATGAATTACGGTTGAATGGCAATCATGTCCTATATGTTTAATTTGTAAGTTACGGGAATTACTATTTTTACTTCAACCGGTGGTGGAGGAAATGGAGAAGCTTTTATGACAGCTTGCTTAGCATTAATATCCAGAGTTGAAAAACCTGAACTTTTATTTATCTTAATACCTTTTACACTTCCGTCAATGCAGACAATGAATGAGATTATGACATCACCTTCCATAGACATTTTTTGTGCCTTGTATGGATACGATATATTTATACGAACTATTTTGTTTATGTAATCAAAATGCTCCTTGATATATTGGTTTTGAGCGCTTTGTTCCAATTCATGTGGAATATCTGCTGATTTTGGAATACCTCCAGATTGTCCTCCTATATTAAGGTTTGCAGTGCTTTTGGATTCTCGTTTAGTTTCTGTAACAGGTTGCTTAACTTTTTTTGTTACCTCAACAGCCTTTGCAAGTATTTTTTCATCCATCGTGTTCTTTGTTTCTCGCTTGACCTTATCAGGTATTGGCATTTCTTCTTTTTGGGTTTTAAAATATTCGGCACTGTAGGTTATCTCCTGCACTTCCTGTTCTACTTTTTCTTCCACCGTTTTTTTGGTTTCCTGTTTAACCATGGCAGGGATTGGCACATTGTTTTCTATAACCTCTGCCGTTTTTTTTGTATTTTTATCGGTATCGTGTTCACCTGTTTTTATGACATTTGTTACATTAAACTCTAGAACCACATCCATATTTTCCTGTGCCAGCGGTTTCTTAATATAAAGAGCCAGGGCCACAAATAAAAGGTGAACGATAAAAGAAACAGCAAATCCTAGTTTATGGTAATTCATTTGTTTTCTGTTATTGAGTTTTATTATTTCAATACTTCTGTCTGCAGGGTTACTTTTTCAAAACCGGCTTTTTTAACTACATCAAGAACGTCCACAAATACCTGTAAGACAATATTTTTATCAGCCCTTATTGTCACTGGTGTTGTTTTGTCAAATGACTTCGTAGACTCTTTAAGATCCTTTAAATTTACCGGTTTGGAGTTCAAGTATATTCTACCTTCTATGTCTATTTCTATGATAAGCGAGTCTATAGACTCCGATTGTTTTTCTGATGCTTTAGGCAGTTCAACAGGCAACAGCCCGGCTTTTATAAAAGTAGATGTAGTAAGGACTATTGTCAGTAACACTAGCATTATATCTACAAACGGAATGACGTTTATTGATTTAAACTCCTCATCATCCATCATTTTTTATCTCCCACTCCATCAAGAGAACCTTTGCCTTTCTCAGAATGAAATTATGTAGAGCTACGGAAGGAATCGCGACAAGTAAGCCAATTGCCGTGGCCTTTAGTGCAAGAGCAAGTCCAATCATAATCTTGCCGGTTTCCATATACCCTTCTTCTCCCATATTGTAGAAGGTAAACATTATGCCCAATACTGTCCCCAGTAAACCGATATAAGGGGCGTTGCTGCCGATAGTGGCGATTAAGTGAACTTTTCTGGTAAGTACGAGTTCCAGTGATTTTTTCACAGTAAAGTCGTCTATTTTAATTCTCCTGTATGTCAGGAATCTTTCGATTGCAATTGAAAGTGATACAATACTCATAAAGATCAGGAACCCGATGATTCCATAGTCAACAAACAATTTAGTTAGTTCCATTCTGCCTCCTGTAATGCCAATTATTCATGGGCTTATAAAAAAAATTATAGTCAATGCTATATAATTTTGCGCTCTTTGCGAAACCATCGTACCGTTCCACTTGTAAATAACATCAATAAGAAGAAAGCCGCTCCGTCGTTAATGTAAGTCCACCATGACGCAAAGAACTTACCATTATGTAATGTTGAAAGAATTGTATACAATGTTGTTGTCTGTAATTCCGGTAATGGTATATCCGGTTTTCTGAAATTGAAGTATATTGGTTTGCTCTTAACGAGATTGACATCCTTAAACATATGTGGCGTATTTCTTAATATATGCCAGTTGTCATCTTTATCGTATAGGCGGTTAGGCGCACCCATTCCGCTGACAAAAAGCTGATTGTTCAAACGCTTCATCCTGTAAGCAAACCCTTTATTCTCCAGTTTCCATGAAGCAAGGTCTTCACTTTTATACACCCCATAGCGGTTTCCAATTCTGTAAACATCTTTGTAAATATCTACCGACCATATATCCTCCCGCAAAGAGTGATAGACAGGTGGCAGATGGCTGCTTGATATAGAGGTACTCCTTAAGAAAGATGAGAAATAATCTGAATGGTCTAAGGCGATGCCTGTCAATGTAAGAAGGACTAAGGGTATTACTATGATTAAGGACATTATGCTTGAGTGGAGCTTCGTAAACAACTTTACCTGTCTTGAGCGATTATTCTTTTTGTATTTTATCTGTTTAATAAAATACCAGATCAAATAACCGCTAATTGCCAGAAAGAAAAGAAAGAGCGCTGAAACATCATTAATAAGCAGAGACCAACCGTTATCAAATAATCCTCTGCCATAATGAATATCTCTAACAAATCGTGAAAGCGAAATGTTTTGATTAAGTTGATTTTCTGGAATATAAACAGGTGTTTCCAGCAGCATCTCGCCTTTATTGTTGATCAAAGCCACAACAGATTTATTTATTGAAGCAAATAACTTATCATTGTGTAGCGACAGCGCATTAACTATTTTATTACTTAGCGCAAACGGCTCCCATGTATTGCCTTTATCCTTTGATCGGTATATCCCATCTGATGTGGCAGCGTAGTAATGACTTGCTGCTATGTCCTGGCGTATTGAATAACATGGCAACGATAAAGTTTTCATATACCTCTTGCCGTTATCGTTACTGACAAAAACACCTCTCTGCCCGGCAGAAATTACATAGTTCTCTTCCTCTTTATCAATCAAGAACACTTCGTTTAATCTGTTTTCTTCGGCAATTACACGTGCTGGTAAGATAGAATTGGGAGCATTAACAGTATATAAAAAGTTCCAACTATCACGATTAATAAAGAATCCGGTAACTGCCAGTAACAACAGGACTGCTCCGGCAAAAATACCGGAGACCTTATGTATTTTTTTAAATGTCATATCTCTGCTTTATTTAAAATGTGAAATCTATTCCGGCAAATAATTGTCTTGGAGCACCCGGAGTATATCTCTCTTCCCCAAAAGTAAATTCTGCTCTTTCCGCGTACCGTTTATTGGCGATGTTGTTAAGTTTCATAAATAGTCTCCAGGAGGAGGTTAACTTATAATCCGCTTTGACATTACCTATTGTGTAACCTGAATATTTATTATCATTCTCATTATCCATCCAATAAGAACTGGTAAATTGTCCTTCTGTCATTAGCGTTAATTTTTTGTTTGGTGTAAGAAAAAGTCTCACGTTACCCTTATGCCTTGGAACTAAAGACACATTGTTATAATCAAAATCTTGATCATTATGGTATTTGATCTTTGAGTAACTGTACGAGAACTTTGTTGAGAAAAAATCAAGGATGTTCTGCTGAAGAGACAGCTCTATTCCATTGTGTAATGTGGCTGATCCATTTTCATAAAATCTGTCTCCTGTCACAGGATCGGTACGACGGGTAATTGTGTCCCTTATATCCATGTGATAAAGAACAAGGTCAACCGAAGACTTACTAAAGACTTTTTTAAACCCAATCTCATAAGTATTAGTTATTTCTTCATCAAGTTTGAATGTTGTTGCCCCTGTAGTTCTTTGTTGAGAATAAAGCCTTGTTGCAGATGGGATTCTAAAGCCGTTTGCATATCTTACGAACAATTCCATCGTTTTCTGTGGGTAATAACTTAATGATAACTTCGGGCTATAATGTTCAAAGGAATTTCTACCATCTGAAGGACGGAACCACTTTGAAGCCCCATATTTACCGTCTGCAGTATTGTTAGAATAATCAAACTGATTGTAATCGTACCGTAAACCTGCTTTTGCAATAAGCTTTGCGTTTATGTTCCAGGTGGTCTGAATGTATGGTGATATAGCGTGATATTTCACATCATAATCAAAAATATTTCCTTGATCAATGTTAGTGCCAAAACCTGTCGGTACAAAATCAAACAATTGTTTAAAATGTTCTTCGCCATAAGTACGTTCAAAGTCTAAACCTATTATGACTTTTCCTCTGCTAAACTTTCGTGTAATGTTATGCATAAATCCAAATGATTTAGATCTGCTATCGTTGCTCGGAATGCCATTCTCCCATGTAGCTATATATCGATTTCTATTACGTCGTAAATATCCAATTGTGCTAATCTCTATATTCTCAAGACTATAGTTGTCCCATTTCAAGCTCAACCGTGCAAAATCAAATTTCCTTTTTAATTTAACAGTATCTTTTTTATCGTCCACATTGCCGATGAATTCGTGATTATGTTTTAATTCATTACGCCCAATTAAAGAACCGGCTTGATCTGCATTTGTTTCGTTTGCGCTGAATGATGCTTCAAGTTTATTATTATCATTAATGATAAAATCGTATCTTGCCATCGTTTCATGACGAGAATACTGCGTATGATCACGCCATCCTTCATTTCGTGTGCGTCCAATACCGATTCGATACGAACTCTTTTCATTAATGGAATCACTTGTCTGCGTATAAGTGTGATAATATCCATCACTTCCACCTTTTGTGGATACTGTAGTTTCCCGTAATTTTGTTGGGGCTTTTGATTGAACGTTCACTGTTGCTGCTACAGCATCAGAACCATACAAAGCGGTTCCTGCTCCTTTTAATACTTCTGTTGAAGAAGCGGTTTCAAAATTGGTATATGACAACGCATTATGATTAAAGAATCCTGATGATTGGACCGGTACATTGTCCTGTAAATAAAGAAAATATGGCAGAGTTGTTATTGCTGTGCGGACAGCTAACATATGGCCAATGCCGGATCCTGTTTGTGTCACCAAAACACCAGAAAGTGAATTTAAGAGGTCTTTTTGAAAAATTGTCTGGTCAATTTTGATCTCCTCTTCACCCTTTTTGTCAATCTTCAACGCCTGGCTCAATTGAGTTTCTTGCGTACGCGTTCCAGTAACGGTAATAGCATCAAGCTGTATGATCTTATTTGTGTCTTTTTTGTCAGCCTTCAATGTCTTGGCTGATTTGGCCTCTTGTGTATGTGATGTCGCATTAGCATCTGGGGATCCAGCTTTGTCTTGAGCGAACACATTAATTGGAATAAAAGAAAACGTAATAATTGCTAACAGTGTAACCCTTCTCATTGTAGTATCCTTGAAAATATTTTTGCTAATTAGTTATTCTAGTAAGTTTAGAAACTCTGTGTGATTTCTGGCATGTCAGTCTAATCTGATGCTATCTTATTCAATAATGAAATGCGTTCAATGTTCTCACTATCATCCGTTATTGTTTATTTTTTGGCGTACTCATATTGAAGAGATAGACCAAAATTATCTGCAAGTGTCACACGGTATAATCGTTGTCGCTGAAATACAGCATAACAAACCATGTTCGCCTGATAGCAAAAGAGATTCTGCAGATAAATAATAGAAACAAAAACATCTATTGAGATGTGATAAACAACATAAGGGTCATTGTCATTAGGTGAGGGTTTACTATTTAGAAGAAACCTCTTTATTCCACAGTATTAAGGGGGAATATCTTGAAAATGTTCTCAACCTAATGATCATGAGATAAGGATATAAAATGGCTAACTGGAGACAAAAACATAAGAAGAGGAATCCCCGTGTGTAAGCAAAATATATAATTACCTGGCTTATCTTGTTTATTTAATGAGTTTATTGTTTCGCAATCCTATCAAATATAGATTGGACTTTATGCATGATGACGTGGTGGCTTGTCCGGCGGGGATAATCTTAAGGATGCCGGAAATACTTCTTGATGCTTTTTCAGATAATAAAGCATGGATAGTTTTGGCGGGGAGAAGTCGTTCTCCGGAAGGCTGACGTTATATGAAAATGATGTAGACTGGTCAGGAAGACCTGCACATCCCAGGCTCTTAATGAATGTAGAGAATATGCCTTGATAATTTCCCTTGAGCAAACTTTTTCCTTCAGAGGCATTGGTATCTATTGCACAGCAACAACTGCTTATATTATGCAGCTCAGGATTACATTCACAGGTGTGAGATTCAGAATGTAACGCGACTCTCTTATTATGAACAACGGTGCTGAAACCCGGTGCAAAGAGGTTTACGAGCAGACACATTGAGATGACTATGTTCACAATAGACGTCGACGGTAAGGATTTAGTTATCTTTGACAATATTAATTTATCTTTTTTCATGGTTGTTGAAAAGGTACAAAAACCCCGGTAGCTTCAGAAAGTATTACCTGCTACGGCTACATATAACTAAACATCCTTATAATATGCTTCAGATTTTAGAGAATATAATTTACTACTTAATATGAAAATTGTAAAGGGATAAATCCTCTCGAAAGAGAGGATGATCATGTGTATACTTAGACAAAAAAGATCATATTATGAATTTACTATCTATTTTACTAATAGCTGTTGGCCTTGCGATGGACGCTTTTGCTGTCTCCATTACATGTGGGCTTACGTTAAATAAGTTAAAGGTTAAGCATGCATTTGCTATTGCTCTCTCTTTTGGTTTTTTTCAGGGGGCTATGCCTATAATTGGCTGGTTGGCGGGAGTTGGATTCAGGGATTTTATATCTAATATAGACCATTGGATAGCGTTTGGGCTTTTGGTTGCTATTGGTGGTAAAATGATATATGAATCCTTTAAGATTGAATCTTCAGTGAAAAACAGAGAATTGAGTTGGACCTTTTTGCTGTTTTTATCGATAGCGACAAGTATAGATGCATTTGCAGTCGGGCTTAGTTTCTCTCTTCTAAATGTTAAGATAATCACTCCATCATGTATTATCGGCGTTGTGACCTTTATTCTATCCATGGCAGGGGTGGTAGTAGGTAAGAAGGTAGGTCATCTTTTTGAAAGGAAAATCGAAGTGTTCGGTGGTGTCATTCTTATCTTAATAGGTTTTAAAATCCTATTTACTCATTTGTATCAAAATATCTAAAAATAAGAGGGTAGGAGTTCTAATATCTCCTACCCTCTCAAAAAAATAAAAGTTTTTATTTTGCTTCTGCTTTTTCAATTGTATTAAGTGTGTCTGTATATTCACCCTTCTTCCAGAAGTCATCAGGTGCGTATTCTATACCCACCTTCGTTTCCAGGGCTTTTAGACGTCTCAACTTGCTTGCTTCTGATTTTACTTTCAACAGAGATTCGTCCTGTTGGAAAGCTGCAACGTATGTCTGCATATCTGCGGACATATGGAAGGCCGACTTGAATATAGTCGTTCCCTGGTAGACAAGCATATCAAAGTATGTACGTTCAATCTCCGTGATATTATACATCCTGCCTCCCAGGTTCCATTTGTGCCCTTCGTCAAGATATGGGGCCAGATCCTTTGGCATAGCTTCCAGAAGTCCTTCCGTCTGCAGATCTTCAACAATCGCCTTTGCCTCTCTGACTTTTGTATGACTCACCTTGACTGTTTCATCAGCTCCACGTAAATAAGCGTTAGCGAATCGAGACGAATGGCAATCGTTACAGATACCTATCCATTTCTTTCTTTTTGCTGCGTGCTCCTCGGCTCCACGATCAACTTCCAGAACACCCATATGGGCATATACCGTGTTCTCAACAGCGTTGTGAGTGCCTTTATACATGTGACAGTAAGCACAGGTTGGCGCTCTGTAATTTCCTGCCTTTAGAGTTTTGTCCCAATCCCAGTTGTCTCCGTCAATCTTTGTAATGACTCCATGTGCGGAAGATTCATAGCACTCTATATCACGATGATCAGGGCCATTATGACAATATCCACATGCTTCCGGCCGTCTTGCTTCAGCGGCCTTGAAGGTGTGCCTGAAATGACATGAGTCACATTTGTTCTCAACAGCATGACACTGTGCACACCCGGCAACCTCAGGCTGAGGTTTGTTGATCTGCCATCCCGCTTCAACAACGTCCGGATGGAATGCTCTCGCATGAGAAGGGTGTCCTGATTCCCTTTCAGATTTAAATTGTTTAACCTGTTTGGCATGGCACCCTTTGGTTCCACATGTCTCCGGTGTTGGCATGAATAGCTTCTGATGATCATTACCATGACATTTATCACAGGTTACTACTGAGCTGCTGTGTTTACTCTCCTTCCAGGCAAGAACAATTCCCGGAGTTGTTACTTTGTGACATGTGATGCAATCTGTTCCTTGGAATTGCCCTTCAACCTTGTTGTCCGGTTCAAAATAGTGTCCCGGGTCCCACCAACGGAACATCTCGATTGGTTTCCAGAATTGGGCCCATTTACCCTCGCCATTCGCAAGTTTTCCGAGTCCTCCATCTGCATGTGCATTCATAGATGAAAAAAGCCCACAAGCAGCCAGTGTAAATATAAAATAGAATACGAACAATTTCCTTTTTCTATTCATATACATCTCCTCCCTTTCTTAACGTAGCTTTTTTACTAGTAATAAATTAATAATTATATCCGGAAGACGTATCCATGAAATTGCCTTCCCAATAGTGCATACTGTTTTGACGTATACATAGTGTCATTTTAATTGCTTATAATAATATATGGTTGAAAAGAAAAGCAAGAAGAAAAATGGCCCTGAAATTGGATCAGTTTAAAAAGTTAGTTGACTGTCTGGTGAGATTTAATAGAATTTCGAATATGACTATCATTAACAATCTGGAATTCAAAGAAAAGAAAAGATACGAGTTTAAATTACACGGTTGGTTAGGTATCTTCCTAATCATAATTGCCGAGCTGGCAGTTATCTTTCAACACAACTCCTACATAGCACACCGCATAGGTGTGTGGACGACTCCCTTATGTTGGTGGGGCTATCTCTTTCTGATCGATGCTATAATTTTCCGGTTGAAGGGCAACTCACTTATCAGCAACAGAAGAAGAAACTTTCTGCTGCAGCTTCCTCTATCAATAATAATCTGGCTGCTCTTCGAGCTATACAACCTCCACCTTGCCAACTGGAAATATATTGGTCTGCCGACTAATCCGGTAGAGCTTTGCCTGGGGATGGGATTGGCATTTGCGACGATAATGCCAGGGATGTTTCTCACGGCAGAGCTTCTGGAAACACTGCACATCTTCGATAGATTTCATATTGCGAAACTTAAGGTGACAAACAGGACAATTTACGGAGGTATCGTTCTCGGATTCTTCTTCGTCATGGCGCCACTCTTACTGCCTCAAAGTTCCGCTAAATACCTGTTCGGCCTTGTATGGACGGGGTTTGTGTTGTTGATGGAACCGATCGTGTACTCAAGCAGGGGTGATTCCCTCTTAAGGGATCTGGAGAATGGAATGTTGAACAGAATCCTCTCTCTCTTTGCAGCCGGCTTTATCTGCGGTTTCCTTTGGGAGTTCTGGAACTTCTGGGCGCCGTCAAAATGGATCTACACAGCGCCTTTCATGCAGGACCTTAAGATATTTGAAATGCCCGTAGCGGGCTTCCTCGGCTTTGGCCCTTTCGCGTGGGAATATTTCGTAATGTATAACTTCGCCAGACTCTTATTGAGACGAGATTTGGAGAAGTAGGGCTGTAAATGGTTTTAAAAAGTTTCTTTTTTTGTTGAATCAATGTTGCAAATAACCTGTACATTATCGTTTCAAAGATTCAACCATACCCTCTTTAACATTAAGGCTTTTTACTAGAAGTGCCTGTATAAAACCCAATAGCGACTGCAGCAACTGAAGAAAATGAATAATAGTACGCCTGAAATCCTTCGAGCGGTTTTCCTATGGCACTCAATGTTAATACTGCTATTGTAACTATCAGATATGTAAAAATAGTACAGAACAACATTAACTTACGAGCCCTAGCTACATCACCTTCTGCCCATTCAATTAGTCTTTTCATTACCATCTCCTTCAAGTTTAATTAAACTCTAATAGTAACAGGTTAATTATTGTGCCCCCATCAATCCCTTGTAAATAGTTACTTCTCGCATGGCTTTCTTCTTCAATTCTTCATCTTTGTTCTTGAGTCCCTTATTCCAGTATGCAAAACCCAGATTACTGTGAGCATCGGGTAGAGTGGGGTTTATCTCTATCGCTTTTTTGAGGATTTTAATAGCTTCATCAAACATTTTTTTCTCACAGTAGACCAGGCCCATATTGCTGTATGCATCTGCGAATTTTGGATCTATGCCAATAGCAAGTTCATACTCCTCCATCGCCTCGTCAAGTTTACCCTGCTCATAGTAGACAAAGCCCAGATTAAGGTGTGCTGTTTTAAATTGCGGATCGATCTCGATAGCCTTTTTAAGTTCCGCAGCTGCATCGTCCAGCCGTCCCATGCTGAAATAGACGCTTTCAAGATAGCAGTAGATTTCGGGGTCTTTTTTCTCTATCTCAAGGGCTTTTTCGAACTCTTCAAGAGCTTCATTCAGCAGGCCTGTTTTGTAATAGGAGCGTCCGATGTATTTATGTGCATCCACGTTATCAGGGTCTATCTCCAGAACCTGTTTCAGTGTACTTACACTTTCTTGATACATATTGCGTTCGGTATAGACGAGAGAGAGATTAATGCGTGCTTCAATGGAATCCGGTTTCAGTTGGATTGTTTTCTGGTACTCTGATATTGCGTCATTGAACTTCATCTTCTGTTCGTAGAGGATACCGAGGTTAAAATGCGCATCTGCATCGTCCGGGTTGGCGATAACTTTCTCGTTGTATGCAATAATTTTCTTGTCTATTTCTTTAAGCTCTGCTTCTGTTTTTCCAATCTGGCTTGCAAGGTCTTCTGTTGAGAGCTCTGTTCCCTCATGCGCATAACCGGTAGTGAGAGTAATACATGCAATTGCAAGAGCCATGCAAACTATTGATAGATATTTTTTCATAAGATTCGTTTCCTGTCGTTTATTGTTAATTTAATTAATAATTTTAATGTGATGCTCCGCCCATTATTTTTGCCTGTTTTGCGTCTTTCTCTTTCATTAACTCTTCGAATTTTTTAAATTCGTTATCAGCATCTTTTGATCTTCCCTGCATGAGGTAAATGACCCCAAGGTTGTTGTGCGGCTGTGGAAATTTTGCGTCAATAGCTATCGCATTTTCAAATGCAGCAATGGCTTCATCACTTTTCTCTAATTTCATCAGGGCCATTCCGATCTCGTCATACGCAAGTGCGGAAAGGGGGTTTAATTCGATTGCCTTGTTGAGCTCTTCTATTGCCAATTCAAATTCGTTGTCGTATCTATAAGTAATTCCGAGGTTTATATAGCTTTGTGGATTGGCAGGATCAAGCTCTGCTGCTTTTTTATAAGCATCGATTGCACCGTCTATCATGCCCTGTGTATAGTAGGCACGTCCCAGGTAATTATATACTTTGACCATTTTAGGATTAATTTCTACTGCCTTCTCCCATGCCTGAACTGCCAGTGTAAAGTTTCCTTCTTTTATCGCATCAATGCCGAAAGTATAATAATCTTCCGCGTCTGTACCCAGGTTTGGAAGCTTCGCTACTGGTTTTTTCTCAACTGGTGCTTCTACTTTCACCTCTGCCGGTGCAACAACCACCTCCGGTGTTTCATCTTTTCCGCATCCATTTATTAAGAGTGCCGCCAGTATCAGGCAAACAATTGGATAGAGATTTGTTAGTTTACAGATGTTTTTCATGTGTTTTCCTTTTGTAAAAAAATTATTGTAATTGTTACAAATTCTTAACTATTTTATGCTGGCTCTTATGTCATACGCTGAGCCATAAAGTTTGCGATATCCTTGAAGACCGCTTTATTATCAGTTGGTATCTCGTCGATTATATCATAAGTCTGTTTTATTAAATCATCAGCATATTCTTGTGCATGCTCTATAGCGCTATGTTTATTGTAAATATTCAGAACAGATTGTACATCGTCATCAGTTGTCTCTTCTCTCTGTTTCGTCATTATTTCTATAAGCGATGTTTTGTCGTCATCATTTGCTATCTCTAATGTATATGCATATAAGAAACTGGCTTTTCCCTCTTTAATATCTGAGCCGATGACTCCGCCACGCCCTTTACCTACAGTTAAATCAATCAGATCGTCTTTTATCTGGAAGGCAGGTCCCATTAACTTACCTAACGCCCAGATCTTATCTATAGTTCCCTCAATATTTCCCGATGCTACAACGGCACCTCCGACCATTCCACAGGCGAGATAATACCCGGTTTTCAGCCTTACAAGTTCAAGATATTTCTCAACGGTATAATCAGTAGCACCTCTTGCATTGATATCCAGCGCCTGACCCTCTACAGTTTTTTCGTATGTCAGGTTAAATATCTCTAATAGCTTCAACTTTCTGTCTGATGGTACCGGGCTTATTAGTATACAGTGGTACGCCCGTGCCAACAGGTAATCGCCGGCATTGATAGCATTGGCAATACCAAATTCAACCCAGACGGTTGGCTGATCACGTCTCATGGTATCTTCATCTTCAATATCATCGTGCAGAAGAAACATATTGTGCAAAATTTCTATAGCCAATGCGAAATGAAGAGCTTCGTCCGGATTGCCACCCAGTTCCTTGCACGTAATCAGGCATATAGCAGGCCTTATGCGTTTTCCTCCCGTTCTCAGATGATGCCATATTGGCTCACTCAAATAGTCATCTCTATCCGGAGGTATGATCTCTTTAAGTAGATCATCAATCTTTTTGCCATACGTCTTTATAGATTCTTCTATATCTGTCTGCATTTTGTTTAATAAATCTGCCATAAATGGAAGGCTAAAGCCGCTCCGCTACTTCGCAATCTCTGAATTCCTCAATCTTGTTTTGTATCTATGCTCGACCCATGAATTCACCCGTACGCGTATCAATTTTTACCATTTCATCTGTATTCACAAAAAGCGGCACTTTGGTTACATAGCCAGTTTCCAGTGTTGCCGGTTTGAATACATTTGTTACTGTATCTCCTTTTGTGCCTGGATCTGTCTCTGTAATCTTCAATATGACAGAGGATGGAAGTTCTATTCCGATTGGGTTATTATTGTATAGCGAAACAGATACTTTGGAGTTTGGTGCTATATATGACATCGCGTCTCCAAGTACCTCCTTTGAAAGAAAAGACTGTTCGTAGTTTTCTGTATCCATAAAGCAATAGTTGTTTCCTTCCTGATATAAATATTCCATGTCCCTGTGATCCACAAATATATCTTCCACCTTATCTGATGGCCTGAAACGTTTTTGTGTGACATTGCCCTGTTTTAAACTTTTTATGCTTACCTGCATATGGGCACGTCCCTTACCCGGAGTGACGTGATTAAAGCCGGCTACCGTATAGAGTTCTCCGTCAATCTTTACAACCAGTCCTTTTCGCATATCTATTGCATTTATCAATTGAATAGCTCCTTAATAAAATTGTTACACAAATTCCATCATTACTGAGTCTGCTACAGACAGGCCTTTTGTGGTTAACTTAACTCTCTCATTATCGAAGTTTATCAAGCCTGCTTGTGTCAGATTGTTTAATTGTTTTTCAAAAAGTTCGTTTAAATCAAAACCGGATTTTCTGGTAAATTCTTTTTTTGATATTCCGGATGTCATTCTCAATGCCATAATGAGTATTTCAGATGCACGCTGCTTCTGAGGTAATTTCTCAGAGAAGCATATTAATCTCTTCTTTGATATAGATGAAGAGGTGTACTCTTTTACGTTCTTTATATTACAGTATCGTTCGCCATTAACATAGGAAAATGCTCCGGCGCCTATCCCGATGTATTCCCTGTTTTCCCAGTAGACGGTATTATGCAGACACTCTTTATCCTGTTTTGCAAAGTTTGATATTTCGTAATGATTATAATCATTGTCACGGAGAAAGTCATTGGTGAATTCGTACATTTTCAGCTCATCCTCTTCACTTAATTTCTGAAGAGCCCCGGAATCCGTCATCTCAACAATTGGTGTACCTTGTTCATAAGTAAGACAATAGGCAGAGATGTGTTCCGGATCCAGCTTGCAACATTCTCGTAAGTCTTTCTTCCACTCGTTTAAGGTTTGAGCAGGATAACCGTAAATGAGATCAATACTGATATTATTGAACCCTTTCTCTCTTAAGTTAAGAAATATATCTTTTGCTTCATTTGCAGAGTGGATTCGCCCGAGAAGTTTCAAATATCGGTTGTTAAAGGATTGAATACCAATACTGACCCGATCAACATGGCAGTTTTTCATGATGATGGCTTTTTCATCGCTCAATGTGCCGGGATTTACTTCAATTGTATATTCCTTGAGTTTGGGGACATCGACGTGTTTGGAGATTATATTCAACAGTCTGTCTAGTTGTATCTCATTTAGAACTGTAGGTGTGCCGCCGCCTATAAAAACGGTCTCAAAGGAGTGCTTTCCGGTTGCCGATTGAAGTTCCTGTTCAATCGCCTTTAGATACTCATCAACTATCTGTGGCTTCGTTACAATTGAGTTGAAATCACAATATATGCATTTGCTTATGCAGAATGGAATATGAATGTACAGAGAAGGTATATGATGTTGAATAGTCACTGCTGGGCCTAATTATTTTCGAACTCTTGTCTTACCAATGGAACAAACATACATTGAAAGAGCTCTTCCTTAATTAATTTTCCTTTTACTTTTGTAGCCCTGACTAGAGTTTGTACGTCAGTGCCACCTATAGGTATTATAATCTTTCCTTTTTCTGCGAGTTGTTTAATAAGCGGTTCAGGTATGTCGAAAGTTGCTGCGGCCACTATTATACCGTCAAAAGGAGCTTCTTCTTCGTAACCTACACTTCCGTCAGCAATATGAAGCTTTACTCTGTCTCCGTAGCCTAACTCCTTTATCTTTGCCATCGCCTTGTGTGCCAGCTGTGCCCTGACCTCAACAGTATAAACTTTTTCATGTATTTCTGCAAGAAGTGCAGTTTGATAGCCGGAACCGGTACCAACTTCAAGAATCCGGTCTCCTTTTTTAATCGAAAGCGCCTGGATCATATATGCAACAATATATGGTTGGGAAATTGTTTGCATCTCTTCAATTGGAAGAGGCGTATCATCGTAAGCTCTATCCTGAAGATCTGCAGGCAGGAATTCGTGTCTGGGAACCTTTGCCATAGCCCGGAGTACTTCCTTATCTACAATATCTCTGGCTATTAATTGAGCTCTTACCATTCGTTCCCGTTTTTCATTAAAAGATGAGTTTGTAGAAACCATGTTCTTTAAGAATTTTTTTATTGTGTACATCAAATTTACACTGCCAGCTGATTTCTTGAGCTCTCACTCATCTCTCTTTTAATTATCTCTTTGTAATAGTTAATTCTTGTTGTAGGATTATCGAGCTCCCCGCTGAAACGTTTCTCTGCATTATTATAAATAAGTTCAACCGGTATCTCTTTAATATTGAGTCCTAATTTCCACGCCTGCATCCACAACTGCAGAGGCATGCCGTAGCCTCCCTCTGTCAGCTTCATTTCCTTTATAGCATCAGTTTTATACGCCTTGAAACCGCAGAATGAGTCTGTTAACTCAAGCGTTGTAGACTCATTCAGTATTCGGGTTATCTCCATATTTATTGCATATCTGTCTGGTGGGATTTGTGGATTTAATTTATTGGCTTGTACTAGATATCTCGATCCAGACACAATATCATAGTTTGATATCTGAGTCAGGAATATTTGTACTTCATCCGGTATGTGTTGACCGTCACAATCCATTGTAATTATGTTGTCGTAGCCATTTGAAATTCCGTATTTGAATGCGTCAATAATTGTCTGTCCATAGCCAAGGTTTTTCTCATGGACGATAGTGTTTATGTTTTCAATATCTGACAATTGGTCTTTCGTGCCATCTGTAGACCCGTCGTCTATAACCAGTATGTCTAAATCGTATTTTTTTATTTGCGAAATAATAAAACCGATATCTTTTTTTTCGTTGTAGGCTGGTAGTGCTATGAGTGTATTCATGGTTAAATTTTTTCTGCTGAAAGTGACAAACTTATAATCTTTTCAATCTTATAATGTAAACAATTTAAATCAAGAAAAATATACACATGGGAAAGAGTGTGCGGGAATCATAAATTATAGTATGTAAACACGTATTTTTTTCTTGACAATAATTAAGTCGCATGATACAAGCCACTTATAGTGTGGGAGAGAGCATAAAGAGTACTGGCGATTACAACTTAATTATTGTTCTAGTTTTCTAATTTTAGTAAGGAGGAGATCTCTATGGCTGCTAAAAAACCAGCTAAGAAGAAGGCAAAAAAAACTGTTGTTAAATTGTGGACAAAGGCAGAGTTGAGTACGTTAAAAAAAGAGTATCCGAAAAGCGACACACAGAAACTTGCAAAAAAACTTAAGAGAACATTAGAAGCCGTTCGTTTCCAGGCAAAAAAACACGGTCTGAAAAAAACAAAAACATATATGCAGTCTTTATATAAAGCAGCCAGTAAACCAGCGAAGAAAAAGGTAGCGGCTAAGAAGAAGCCGGCAGCAAAGAAAAAAGTAGCGGCTAAAAAGAAACCAGCAGCGAAGAAAAAGGTAGTTAAGAAAAGAGCGAAAACAGTAGCTAAGAAGGTAGCCAAGAAAACTACAAAGAAAAGGGCAGCCTGCAAGACAAAGCGTTAATTGTAATCAGTAAATGGTAGAGCTAAAGAGAACGGATTTATCAGTAAGGGCGGAACGTGCAATACTACTTTACACGTTATTGCATAAAGACAAAAATGACGAGACTCCCCTTGAAGAACTTAAAAGCTTAGCTGAAACTGCGGGAGCTAAAGTATTGGATAGCGTTGTGCAGAGAAGGAGAAAGGTGGATCCTTCTCATTACATAGGTAAGGGAAAAGTTTCTCAATTAGCTGAACTGTGCAAAGACAAAGAGATAGACGTTGTGATCTGCGATGATGATCTTGCTCCTGCACAAGTTAGTAATTTGGAGAAGATCATTGATACGAAGGTGATTGACAGGAGCGAACTGATCCTGGACATCTTTGCCGCGAGAGCGAAAACTGCTCAGGCAAAATTGCAGGTTGAACTGGCACAACTCGAATATACAAGACCCCGCTTGAAGAGGATGTGGTCTCACCTTTCCAGGATAGAAGGGGGCATAGGGACCAGAGGGCCCGGGGAAAAGCAGTTAGAAGTGGACAAGCGGTTGGTGTCAAAAAGAGTACTTACTTTGAAGAAAAGGCTCGCGCAGGTAACCGACCGAAGGAAGAGGCAGGCAAAGTCAAGAAAAGAGCACACAACCGTTTCCCTGGTAGGATATACGAATTCCGGCAAGTCAACCTTAATGAATAGATTGACAGAAGCCGGAGTACTTGTTGAAGATAAACTTTTTGCCACCCTTGACACAAAAACCAGTATTTGTGACCTGGGTAATGGCAAGAAGGTTATCTTAAGCGACACCGTAGGATTTATTAGAAAACTTCCCCACCATTTAATCTCATCATTTGAAGCAACCCTTGAAGAAGTGATATGGGCTGATTTCCTGTTACATGTTATTGATGTCAGCTCTCCTGACGTAATTGAACAGGTCGCAGCTGCTAATAAAGTTCTCAAGGAACTTGAGTGTAGCAAAAAGCCCACAATAATGGTCCTCAATAAAGTGGACGTATTGAAAGATCCATCAATCATTACTTTTTTTCAAAGCAAATATGACAACGTAGTAACTATTTCTGCACTAACCGGAGATAGTCTGGAGAAGCTGAAACAGGAGATGGTCTGTTTAGCAAATAGAGGTATCGCAGAGATTAAACTTGAATGTGATGCCAGTGACGGGAAATTGCTGGCATATATTTATGAACATAGCCAGGTTCTGAAACGTACCTTCATAAATTCCGGTGTTAATTTCCATATTATGATTAGCGAGAAGAATCTATCGAAATTGTATCAATTGGGAGAGGGGCACTTCAAAGTTACACAGCTTTCGTGAACTTGAACGTCGCTTTGCGAATTGATATGTAACTATAATTAAGCTGTTACTGGTGGGTTCACTTCCTGCCCGACGGCATGAAGCGAATCCACCAGTTATTTTATATAGAATCAATTCCGATTAGGTTTCGGAGTAGTAGGAGTTGATGGTGGTAGTATTGGAAAAATAACTGAAGGTTGATCTCCGGTTAGAGTTCGTAGAAAAGCTACAATTTTGCTTGTTTCACCGTCAGTAAGTTTTAGTCCCAACTGATATTCCGCCATGATATTGACTGCTTCGTTCAAATCCCATGTGCTTGCATCGTGGAAGTATGGGGCCGTAAGTTCAATATTTCTCAACAGTGGTACTTTGAAAACGTATTTGTCTTTCTCGCTTTTTGTGACGTTGTATCTGCCAAGCGTATGGGTATCTTTGTCATAAGGTTTTGCTGTTCCAAATTTTTGATAAGAGCCTCCTCCAACACCTACACCGTTATGGCAGGCAATACAACCTTTCTCCTTAAATAAATCATATCCTTCCTTTTCCAAATCGGAAATTGAATCATCATAGTCTTTCAGCCACATATCAAATTTTGAGTTTGGCGTGGTCAACGTCTCTTCAAATGCCGCTATTGCATCGGTGACCTGATCTATATTAATTTTTTCATCTCCATACATCTCTTCTAAACCATATATTTCACTAAACCATTGTACGTACTCAGGTATTGATTGCAAAATGCTCACTGCCAACTCATGGTTTGAACCCATTTCAAGGGGGTTCGCTATTGGTCCTCCAGCCTGTTCTTTCAAGTCCTTTGCTCGTCCATCCCAGAATTGCGCCAGATTGAATTTTGAATTCAGGACGGTAGGTGAGTTTATCGGACCCAGAAACCATTTGTGCCCGATAGAGCTGGGTAAATTGTCTGCACCACCGGTTGAGAGGTTGTGACAGGAGTTACAGGTGATCCATCCTGACTTGGACAAGCGGGGTTCAAAGAACAATTTTTTCCCTAATTCAACCTTTGCTCTATTATAGTCAAAGCTAATTGGGATTGGCTGAATAGGTTCATCTGCACGTGCCGATTTAGAACCACCGGACATCCTTCCTCCTCTGCCATAACCGATCTTAGGTTGAGAATCACTAGCAATGGCAGATGATAGTACTAAAACATTGATAACGACAAAAGCCAACAAACAGATGATCGTAGTAAATTTGCCTATATTCATTTGCTCTCCTTTTAGTTAATTACCAGAGTGTGTGTCTATCTAATTAATTTGCTGTGTCCAAAAAATACGGGTTCTAATCGCTGCTTATTTCTTAATAACAATGATATTTATTGCCTTTAAAATTGTCAAGAGCATTTAATGTAATGCTCAGAAATATCACTGTTGTTTTGGTTGCTTGTAAATAAAAACCCTAACCAGTCTCCAGGTACTGCATGGTACGGCTTATTTGTAGTAAAAAAACCTTGAATTTTGCCGATTATTGTCCTACTATTCCATTGCCTTTAACAGGTAATTTTCAATTACAAATATATGTATCTAGATTTTTTACGATCTTTACCTTAAATGTGATAGCACCAATTTCATAGTAAGGAGGGAAAATGAGAAAAACTTTTGTAATATTAATGCTTACTTTATGTACCAGCTTTTTCGTGCAATATAGTTCTCTTAATGATGTGGATGCCAAGCCATATGCTGAACATAAGCCTGCAGGTAAGGCTGGTTTAATCACAGGCAGTATCATTTCATCTGCGGTATATATACCATTTAAGTTGGCTTATGCTGTTCTGGGTGGAGTTACGAGTAGTTTAGTTTATACTGTGTCCATGGCAAAAGAAGCGGAAAGTGCACATAGAATTGCAACAAAGGCTTTTACCGGAGACTGGTATATTCATCCCAATATATTGACTAGTCATGAGTATTTAAACTTTAGCGGGCCGGATGATATATCTCCATAGGCTATGGTTTGTCAGTTCAAATGCCGAATCAGTTTTCCCCTTCTATTTGTAGTACTTGAAGTTGAATTTCTGCTTTCATGTTTCCATCAATATCAATTACAATAAGGTAATTACCGGTTCTCACAAATTTCAATTGTTGAATATTAAGGATATGGTTCGTAGTAAGGAAGGAAGATGTTGGAGGAACTGATACCTTGACAGAAGAGTTAACAGCTTTTAGCGTTGGGTTGCCATCATCGTCCATAAACCTGGTTTTTAAAGTGTGAGGGCCTTCTTCGGTTTTGTTCCATAATATTTGTAATGCAATTGAACATTGTGGTTTGGTGGCAGGGAGTTTATGTGTCCTGATTGTGTCAAATGTGCCGAGGATACAGAGCCTGCTTTGATACTCTATCGCTGAATCGCATAATACTGCTATTTGTATGTTCATTCGTTATGTCCTGTTTTAATTTCAATTATCTTCCAGACAGTTTTAGAAATTCCGGATCATTTCTGTAGCTCTGAAATTCAGGGATTTGTTGTAATGACATTTTATACCTGGGGTTTAAGTCTATCGCTTTTTTTAATGAGTTCAGCATATTATCCTTTTTGCCAAGCAGGGAGTATGTACAGGCCATGTTGAACCACGCGGCATCAAACGCGGGGTTTACCTGTACGGATTTGTTATAAGCCTCAATCGCCTCTTCATGCTTTCCAAGTTTATCAAGAACCATGCCTTTGTTGTTAAGAGCTGCAATGAAATTTGGATTAACCTTGACTGCCTTATCAAATGAGGAGACGGCTTCTTGCAACCTTCCGAGATCTTCGAGAGCAAAGCCTTTGTAGTTGAACGCTTCGTAGGAATCAGGCTTTAACATTGTGACTTTGTCAAATGCATTCAGCGCTTTGTCCAATTCACCAATCCTAACTTCTGAGAGTCCTTTATTCAGCCAGGTTGCATAGGAGTTCGGATCTATGCCAAGGGCCTTTTCAAACTCTGCTGCAGCTTCTTTGAATTGTTGATTACGAACAAAAGCGAGTCCTTTCTTGTTCAGCGCCTGATATTTGATTTTTCCAAGCCGTGGAATCTCATAGGCCTCACTATCAGGAATTATTTCAATTGTCATGTTATAGGCTTTTATGGCTCCATTTAACTTTCCTAAATTTACGAGAATATCACCTTTCGTATTCCAGGCTTGAGGATAATCGGGTTTCAGGCTAATTGCTTTTTCAATGGTGATGAATGCGTCTGTATTCTTTTCAATCTTTGTCAACTCAAGGGCTTTGTTTGTTATTGTTTCGTATGAATCCGGTTGAAGCTTGATGGCATGATTATAAGCATCTATGGCTTCACTGTGTCTGTTTCCACGGGAGTAGGAAAGACCCAGGTTTGTCCATGCGCCGTATGAACCAGGGTCTATCTCTGATGCTTTTCTATAGGCGGTTACTGATTCCTCGTATCTTCCCAGCTTATCCAGCGCCAGGCCTATACCATTCCATGAAGCGTAAGAATTTGGTTTAAGTTCTACTGCTTTTCTAAATGCTCCTACTGCCTTCTCATTCTCTCCAAGGTCGGCAAGTGTAAAGCCTATATCAGCCCAGGCAGCATGCTCTTCTGGTTTTATGTCAATTGCTTTCTTATATGATTCAACTGCTTCCTCATATTTTCTTATGCGTACGTAAGCATTTCCTCTGTTTACCCATGCCTCATAAAAATCCGGTTTTATACCAATAGCACTGTTGTATGCTTCTATTGCTTCCTCTCTTCTTTCCGGTATTCGTGCGAGAGTAAGTCCCTTATTGTTCCATGCCTCATATGAGCCTGGTTTTAAATCAATTATTCTATTATATGTTTCTATTGCTTCTTCATATCTTCCAATATGGTCAAGTACATTTCCTTTTTTATAGAGCGCTTCGACATAATCCGGTTTGAGCTTCAATGCTCTGTCAAATGCAGAGATAGAATTATTGAATTTCGTATTATGATCTAATGCGTTACCCTTTACAAACCAGGCTTCATGATTATCCGGTTCTATATTGACTGCCTGTTCCAGTGCAACCACGGCATCTTCATATCTGCCGAGTAAGTCAAGGGCTATGCCTTTGTTGTACCATCCTATAAAAGAATCTGATTTTAGTTTTGTTACTTCATCGTACGCATCATGTGCCTCATTGTACTTCTTTTTTGCAATCAGTCTGTTTCCCTTTACAATTAATTCGTCATGTTTGGAAACTTCCTGAGCGGTTGAAATAACATTATTGAAGCAAGTCAGTGCAAACAGGATTAGAAATGAGGAAAACACTTTTTTTAACATTTTACACCTCACTTTTTTAGAATAGATTAAGATTAATCGATTTGTGCCAGTTAGTTCGGGCGGGTATCCATCTTAGACATACTAACAGCTTACTCAGTTGTTTCAGGTTTTTTTATAACATCTTCTATATTGCCATCTTCTAATTTATACGGCAGAATGTAGCCGCGTCTGGTGATGAGCTTACCGGTATACGTTACTTTGTCGCCGTTGCCTGTTCCTAAGACCAGGCTTTCCTTGTCGTCAGCAAAAACCAGCTCGACATCGGTGCCTTCTGAGTTCTTTATCCCCATCCTCAGACCACTTACTCTCCCTTTTCCTCTGGACATTACTTCTCCATTCCATCTGATATATTTATTCTGATATTCTCTCCATAGTTTATCCTTTTGCGATTCCGTCATCCTGTTCTTTTTGCCAAATAGTGCATCGAGTTCCTCAAAAGAGATTTCTATCAATCCGTCTATAGTTTCCTTTACTTCTACATCTTCTCTTTTTACGACGTTTGGTGTCATTGCTTCTGGCATTGTAATCTCAGGTGCTTTTATAATCTCAGTCTCAGTTGTATCATCAGTATCTGATTCGGACGATGAAAATGCCGATGCCGCTTTTTCTATTTCCGTTACGTCCTTATCGCCAATTTTTTTTATATCAGCGTCTTCAATACTGCACAGGAGGTTTCTTCCAAATAGTTTCGCCAGTTTACCCGTGTAAGTAATTTTGTCTTCCTTCTTTATCATCTTAATTAAGTTTTTATTATCTTCGTCAAAGCTCAACTCGACGTTAGTACCTACATTATGCCTGATGCCGATCCTGTTCCAGTCATTCCTGCCTAAACCCTTATAGCTGACAATCCCTTGCCATTCTATTGTCCTGCTACTGTAATAATTCCACAGCTCTTCTTTTTCTGATTGAGATATACTGCTATTTTTTCCAAAAGTTTTGTTCAGGCCTTCAAAAGTTAAAATATTATTTCCTTCCGGGGACTCCTTTAGATCCAAATCAGCATCAGATGTGTAAGATGACGAGGAGGACATTGAGACTCCTTCCTTCATCTTACTTACTAATTCATCCGTAGTTATATCATTAATTATTTCTATGTTTGCATCCTCCAGTTTAAACAGAAGGTTTCTGTTAAGCAGAACTGATAACTTCCCGGTGTAGGTGATACGGTCTCCTTTGTTTGTCATATTGACAATGCTTTTATTGCCATCACCAAATATCAGCTCAACGTTTGAGCCTACATTATGCCTGATGCCAACCCTGCTCCAATCGTCGCTGGATAAACCTTTATAGTTAACAACACCTGTCCACCTTACATATTTCCCTTTGTATTTATTCCATGAATCCTTTTTCTGTGACTCTGTAAGTTTGCTGTAGCTGCCAAAAGTATTAAACAAATCCTCAAATGATTCAGTTATAAATTTTTTTGATACTGTTCCCATTGGAAATTCAAAATCTTCAAATAGAGCAGAAGACTTTTCTTTTGCAAAAATAATTGTTGATATAAGGAGAATTGAAGATAAAATTCCAGATATTAAGAGTGTTTTTTTCAGCATTTTTTTCCTGTTTTTGTGATAAATATAGCGCAGTTAATGTAGGATTAATGCTATTGAAAATATACTTACGAGTCAAGGACTTTTATGTATTTGATTCATTTTTTAATTGTGAAGTACAAAGAGAGATTTTTTACTGTGAAAACTATCTGGAAGAGGAGTAATAAAGAAATAAAAAACATCTGCTTTATAAGTTTATTGGTATCTGTTCTGTTTATATCCGGCAACCCAAAAAACATGTTTGCAGATAACATCTCTGAGGATTTACAATCAATCCAATACGATCAGGTACAATCCTCAGACAATGGACTGTACCAGGATTTGATTCAAATTAGCGAA
>CAYTGO010000009.1:0-7680 GCA_964437425.1 uncultured Candidatus Scalindua sp. | reverse complement strand
TCAGGTACAATCCTCAGACAATGGACTGTACCAGGATTTGATTCAAATTAGCGAAGAGTCTCTGAATATTGCTGAGAGATCCTTGCTTATAGCAAAAGAAGAGTATTCAGAAATTAAGATAGAAGATTATGTAGAGTGTGTTGATTGGTATGCAAGAATGATAAAGGCACGGATTGCAGAAGGTGATCAACCGAAGACGATAATAAACATTATAAATGAATTTTTGTTTGAAGAACTGGAGTTTGTTTATGTGCAGACCGGTAATCTGGAAGATTTATATTTAAACAGAGTAATAGATAGGAGAAAAGGGAACTGTGTAGGGCTCTCTATATTATATTTGTCAATTGCGGATAGATTGAACCTGCCTTTATATGGAGTCAATGTTCCCGATCATATCTTTGTCAGATATGATGATGGTGATCAGAAAATAAATATTGAGACTGGATACAAAGGGATGAGCCTGTCAGATTCATTTTATGTATCAAATAGTTTAGAGCGATTTGATGAAAAGAGTGTAGAACGTGGATGTTATTTGCAGAATTTAAGTACAAAGGAAGTGATTTCAAATATATTATTAAATCGTTCTAAAATAAGAAGAGAGAGTGGGGATCATAAGGGCGCGCTGGACGATTGTGATAAATCATTACTGTTAAATTCTATGAACCCGGGTGCTTACTGTAATAGAGGTGTGATTCATGAAAAAATGGGAATGTTTTCTGATGCAATAAAGAATTATGATGTGGCAATATCTCTTAACCGTAAGTACGCGTCAGCATATTATAACAGAGGCTCGCTTTTTGGGATTGTAGGTAGGTATGGTAAGGCGATAGAAGATTTTAATGAGGCGATTGCTATCAGTCCCGGGTTTACATTGTTCTACTTAAACAGGGCGATAGCTTTTAAGAAGATTGGTAAAATAGATGAGGCAGTATTAGATTATGAAAAAATAATTGAGATTGACCCCAACTATGCGCAGGCATATTGTAACAGGGGTGTTGCCTTTGCGGAAATCGGTAGGTTTGATGATGCAATAAAAGATCTTGATAAAGCGATAGAATTGGATCCGTACCTCAGCGATGCGTATTTTTCCAGGGCAATATTCTTTGCTGATAATAATAAACCGAAAGAGGCAATTGAAGATTTTGGGAAATGTATCAGCCTGACTCCGGATAAAATTTTTACTTACTACCTGAGGGGAAAGATGTACACGAAAATTGGTGAAATCGAGAAGGCTATACAGGATTTCAGCAGTGCAATAAACGTTAGGCCTTCTATGGCCGGATTGTATATAGACAGGGGGGTTCTCTTGCTTCAAAAAGGCCGGATTGACGAATCTATAACCGACTTTGATAAATCGCTTGAACTGTCTCCCGGTAATCCGATTGCGTTCAGATACAGGGGTGAGTCGTTTAAAATAAAAGGGTTGTATAAAAGGGCGATAGAAGATTTAGAAATGTGTTTGAAGATTGCTCCAAGTGCACCAAATGCTAACATTATTAGGAATGAAATAGAGGAGCTGAAAATAACTTTCCTTTTGAATTAACGACTGTTACGTATTGAAGATAATCCATGTCACAGCACATGCATAAATTGCATGTGCTGTGACATAATGTGGAAAATATCAATGAATTTATTTTGCAGCTTCTTCTTTTGCGGAAGCAGTTTTAATCATGGAAATTATCATGGTTACAAATATGAATGTCCATCCGGCAAAAGCAAGGTAGATAAAATATCTTGGTATATTCACGATGAATGGAAGTTCCAATGCCTGTGAAAGCTTAAATGTACAGGCGGTATACATGCCTAATGGAAAGACCATGCCCCAGTAAAGAGGGCTATATTTAAACTGCGTTTTATGGGATATATACTTCCAGATTCCCAGAATGATTAATAGAGGTATCCACCATGTACCAAATGACCAGAAAAACAGCGTGAACCCTTTTGTGAACCCAACAAGATCGGTAAAAGCTCCACCGACCTTTGGGATGCTTAAACAGAGGACCGAACCGGCCAGCGTGGTAATAGCGATGGCCCCCATGTTAATCCAATATGGTGGAATCAATCCCTCAGGTGGTAGCTTGAAAAACACGAGCCTGTAGAAAAGTAATGTCATTATTATCACATAAAGAAATGCTCCAATCATCCAGAATGCAAATGATGTAAATAATACAAAGCTGTCACAACCAAATTGTGGTGCAAGTATTCCACCCAGAACAGCCACGGATTGTGTTCCAACAGCGGCTATCAACCAACCTCCATGCATTACCTTGTTTATCTCCTCTGTATTTGAAACAAATAATATGATGAACGTTGAGAATGTGATAGCAACCCAGAGAAAGATACCAAAAAACCAGAAGATTTTCGCAATTCCAGGTTGATTTACTACAGAAACAAATTGGGCTCCTAGTACATTAGTGGCTGCAACAATAGTAAAAAAGACAAAGCTCAATTTCGGATTGGAAAGATCTTTGTATAGGCAATCCCAGTAAGTAATCACACGCAACACTAATATGGGTAAAAGTATTGCGTATGAGATAATATTTATATAAAAAAGCGCGTATGCTATGCCTGTAAAACCTAAAAGCTTGGATGCAACGGAAATTATTCCTGTAGACATTACCAAAGCAAAATAGGCGGGGTGCAACCCTTTGATTGTATTACTAATAACGTTCATTCCGGTTCCTTTCTTTTAAAATAAAGACAGATTTTAAAGAAATTTGTCTATTTCCCCACAAAATATAAGGGGTAATATTACATTAACTGCAATAAAAATACCACAAAAATCAACTAAAACTGATTGTTGTCGTATTTGTTATATAAAAACAGCGTGATATAGATGATGGATAATACTAATGGCACTATTCCCTGGATAGCAAATATCTGGAATTGCCTGCCCTTGGGGATTATATCCAGAATAATTTTGTTAATGAGATATACGGTTATGAGTAGTCCCGTTAGAACAGTAATTAGCTGAAAGGTTGTTGTGAAATTGAGGTTCAGTTTATAAGCGTTGAATATCATTAACGTCCCCTTTACATTTCCAAAAATATCAGCAGAATAATGGGATATAAAACCGAATAAAATGAGTGGGATAATCGCGTAACTAAAGTGCTTGAGATGCTCGGTTACAGTTTCTTTTAATATCAGTGCGGTAAAATAGTTGATTGTAAGGCTTAGGGTCAGTGCAAGGAGTATGGAAATAGAGAATGTGTATAGATAATTTGCCTGGATTATATTTGTTCTAGAAACGATTTCTGCAGCTAGTAAACCGGAAAGTATAATTGAAAATATTGCTCCGGGCAGAGATGGCTGCTTTAAGGAGCTTATTTCTGCACCTGGAATTCTGAGATTCAAGCGTGTCGCAAGATGTGTACAGTTTTTAATACAATTCAGACAGACTTTGCAATCTCTATTGTCAGACAGGAATGACAGGTGCAAAAACATCGGACACGGGTCTGCCTTTTCCGATCCCTTAAAACAGTCATGTGTTGTGCATATTGTGTTACATACATTTCTGTTTGCACGTATTTCTATCAGGGAAGACATGGAAAACAGACCGATCATTCCACCTAGAGGACAGAGATGGCGACACCAGGCAGATTTTTCAAATATAAAGTCAACAATTATGGCTGCAAATAAAATACTGAATATTAGAAAAGCTGTTTTACTGACTGATGCGGACATATGAGTATACTCTTCTAAGAATAAAATGGATATAAATCCGATACCCATAATCCAGACATCATGTTTTTTTATGAATTCCGGGATTGGTATTTTCAAATTACGTTTATTTAGAAATTTGGAAATGGAGTATATGGGACATATACCGCATCCAAACCGAGCCGTAAAAAGAAATAGTACAAATAAGAGAGGTATGCCTAACTGCCAGCATAAGATTAAAGTAACATTCCTTCCGCCTATTGAGATTTCAGATTGCATTGCAAGCAGGCAAAGGAGTGCAATAAAAGCTATCAAAGTAACTGTTTTGATTGCTGAAATAAACCCGGAACTTTTACATAATTTTTCGACTATGGTTATATTCAGAAGGTTGGCTCTTTTTTCGTCCTCTATAGCTGTTGGCTCACCCAGAAAAATTACTTCTTCTTCAATGTCTTTCTCTGCTTCTGAAAGTGCGATTGCACGTTCAATCACATTTTCCAGCTCCTTTACATTGCCGGGATAGTCATATTTTAATAATTTGTTTGTGGCATCCTTTGAAAATGTTTTTTTTGGTGTGTGCCGTATTTTGCTTATTTTATCTGTAAAGTGTTCTATAAGGGACGGAATGTCTTTTTTGTGTTCACACAGTGGTGGGATCTCCAGTTTTTGTGCGCTTAACATCTGGAACAATCTCTGGCATAGCTGATTTTGCATTAAACTGATATCTGTAGTCGTCACAATGATTCTTACATTTGAATGTACCGGTTTAGTGCCTCCTATTCTCCGGAATTTACCGGTTTCTACAAATTGCAAAAAACTTTCCTGAATGTTTAATGACATGTTTTCTATGTTTTTGACGATCAAAGTACCATTGTTTACCAACTCCAGGCATCCTATTCTCTTCTCCTCATTAGTGGTATATAGTATTTCTTCGCTACCGAACAACTCACACTCAGTGTGATCCAGTTGTCTTCTTTCGTTTTGGATGGAAGTTCTCTCCTTCCTTCTTTCTTTTGGTAGTACTATTTCAAATACAGGGGATTTCGCTTTTGAGCTATCCATATGAATTTTCCTGGCAAGTATCTCTTTTCCCGTGCCGGGTTTCCCGATAATTGTAACAATTGCATCATTTTTTGAATATTTATCGGCTTCATTGAATACTCTCTGTATTCTTTTAGATTTCCAGACTACTCCGCTATACTGGTGTGCTTTTGCCTTCTGAAGGTATTTACTTAAAGCAATCTCATGTTTCTTTAGATCAACACTTATTATGTTCTGCTTTCCAATTCGCTCGGCAAATAATTTGTTGAAATGTTTGCTAATCTGGGGGTTTTCCGAAATGACTTCATCAAAATCACTCTTTGTAATAAAGTAGAGAAGTGAATCTTCATTTGTTTTTACTGTGGCACAACAAGGTTCACCGGTGAGCAGGGACATTTCACCAAAGCATTCTCCACTTGGTATGGTAGCAATGTCAAAATCACCATCTTCTGATTCGGATACAACTCTAGCGCTCCCTGACTTGACCAAATAGAGGCGATTCCCGGGAGATTCTTTCTTGATAATGATAGTATCTTTGGCAAAGGTATACATTTGTACCTTTTCAGAGATTTTTTCTAATGATTCCTTAGAAAGCTCTTTAAAGATAGAGACTTTCCCCAGGAATTTCACTATATCACCAGTTTCCTTTTCAGGTATTGTTGATCTCTTTTCCATCTTTTACTTAGCGGTTAATACGTAAACGCCATCCCAATTTTCCGGAGGAGGATCTTGTATGTAATCTTTACATCTTTCTATATATGTCAATGATGGCCCATCATGAGGGTCTTTGTTAATAGCTTTTTGAAACAAGTCTATTGCCTTCTGCCACTCTTTTTCCCTATACATTTTCAGACCCTCTTCATACAGTTTAATTACCTCTCTTTTCGATTCTTCTATTTGCCCTTTTCTATCAATGAGTTCATACACCTTGACAGGTTTCTCCTTTCCTACAACCCGTATCATATCCAACTCTCTGGCCTCTATGTGGTCTTTGGCCAGTTCATAGGTTCTTTCGCTTATCATGGCGTAAGTTCCATAATACTTGTTGGCTGCTTCAAGTCTGGCTCCGAGATTTACTTCGTCACCAATTACTGTATATGAAAGCCTGTTTGTTGAACCAACATTTCCTACAAGCACACGGCCAGTGTTCAGACCAATCCTGGCCTTTATCTGAAGCCGTCCTTCCTCTTTAAATTTTGTGTTTAGCTCACTTATTCTTTTCTGGTTGTCAATAGTAGTCAGGCAAGCCTTCACTGCATGGTCTGGCTGCTCCAGTGGAGCTCCGAAAGCGGCGACGATTGCGTCACCGATATATTTGTCCAGAAATCCTCCATGGTCGAGTATCTGGTCTGTCATCTCGCTCAAGTATTCATTAAGGAGTTCGATCAACTCTGCAGGTTGCAACTTTTCTGAAATAGAGCTGAACTTTTCAATATCTGAGAAATAGACGGTGACCTCCCTCTCTTCACCGCCAAGCTTAATATTCCCGGGTTCTTTTAGTATTTCGTGTACAACCTTTGGGTCCATAAAGTTTTCAAATGCGGATCTTACCCCTTTTCTCATCTTTTCTTCGGACATAAAACGATACATAATGATTGAAGAAAAACACAAAATCACTGTGGCACTCGGGTACGTTACGTTCAGCCACGTTCCGTCACTTATGAATCGTTCATAAACATAATAGTTATACCCAAACCATAATGATGTACTTGCCACGCCGCCCCATATTGCAGGTAGCAAAGGAAGAAAAATACCCATTACAAGGCTTATGCAGATAATTGCCAGTAAGTCCTGAAACACCTCTCCTCTCCCTCTTATCAGAAACTTTTCATGCAGGATATTTTCAGTAACGGTGGCATGTTTCTCCACTCCGGGTGTTTGTGATGAAAATGGGGTAGCTATATAGTCACCCAGACCGGATGCCGTTGCGCCTACAAAAACTATTTTATCTTTGAATGCGTCAGAAGGGATATTGCCATCTATGACATCACAGACAGAATAATATTTAAATGTAGAAGGCGGTCCGCAGTAGTTGATCATCATCCGATTCCAGCTATCTATAGGGATTTCAGTCTCCTTGAAGATCAGTTTTTCTGTCAACACCAGCTTCAACTCACCGTAATCAAGATTCTTATAAACCCTGGATACCTGGACACCAAGCGGGGGGTAGAATTCATTCTCATATTGAATAGCCATATACTCGCTTCTGACTATGCCGGAATAGTCCACGTTTGTATCCACAAAACCCTGATAAGTTACCCATTCTGCAAACTGATCAATCATATTGGTAACTCCAACAGCTCTCTTTGGCCGATAGTTTGCCAGTAGGTTATTCATCACCTCTTTTCGGTTTTTAGAAGACAGGATAGTTAATGTGTTGCCGTCAGAACTCTTTTCTTTGGATGTCTTACCTCCAGTACCTACCAGAACAGGGAAATAAGCAGATTCCTTTAGCAGCTCTCTTCCGAGAACCGATACATCTTTTCCTGTATATTCAGTGGATCTTAACTGTGCTTCATCAACAAATTCAATTGAAGAAATAATGTCTAAACCGTTGTCTTCAACAGCCCTTCTAAATGACTCCTGGAGCCTGGAATCTTCATCAAAATCTTTTCTTCTATTCTGTAATGCTGCAAGAAATTTTTCTTTTTCCTGCCCCCCGGGTAAGTAACTCCGCAGCTGAGAATTATTATACTTCCCCGTCAGGGTATCAAGTGCTTCCAGTATATCGACGTTTTGTCTCTCGGTGTACATAACATCCAGAGCGAGAAGCCTTGCACCTGCGTCGGTTATCCTGTCTACAAATTGTGAAACATAACGCCTGGGCCATGGATAGCGCCCCAGCTTCTTTATACTCTTCTCATCTATCGCAACTATTACAATCTCATCACCGGGATCGCGCTTCCCCCTGATTTGAAACCTGACATCCATGGATTTCTGTTCAATTGCCTTGAAAATTCTCAGTGCCTTAAACGTATC
>CAYTGO010000008.1:26886-67670 GCA_964437425.1 uncultured Candidatus Scalindua sp. | reverse complement strand
ACCATTGGATTCGAAGTCCACTACTCTATCCAATTGAGCTACGGGCGCTCAATTTATTAACTACTTAATCTAAAAGGTTTAAGTGGTTTTCTCACCTTATCATACTTTATAATGAATGCTCTAATGGTGTTACTTTTTATGTTTTTTTACATAAAAAGTAACATAACCTGTACTTCAAACATTACAAATTATATAGCGATAACATTAAAATGCAAGTGTAATAATATTGCTATGTAATCGGTTCTTTTGTGCCTCAAACCGGTATGGAACTGCTAGATTTGATATCAGGATTCTTCTGGTATGAGCGAATTATTTATAGCTTGAACAATTTTGTCTGAATGTTTATCATAATCAATTCATGGAATGGTACGCGATACACACACGTTCAAGGCACGAAAAACAGGTAAATCTGTTTCTTAGCGAAAGAGGAATAGAAACATTTCTGCCTCTTGTACATACGCTCAGCCGGAGGCGAGATCGGAAGAAGCATGTTGATTTGCCTCTTTTCCCCGGGTACATGTTTGTTTGTACGGACAAAGAGCATCTGTTTGATGTTAAATATACAAGAGGTGTGACAAGGATAATTGGTACCGATATAGATGCGCCGACACCAATACCGGAGAAACAGATCCTTGATTTAAAGTCGATTGCGGAAAGCGAAGTCCAACTGGACCAGTATGCATATCTTAAAAAGGGTAGAGCAGTAAGGGTAAAGGCCGGGCCACTTAAGGGGCTTGAGGGGATTCTTGTAGAAAGGAAAGGTCATTATAAGCTAGTTATACGCATTGACCTTCTACAGAAAGGCGCTGCTGCCGAAGTGTTTATTTCTGATATTGATCCAATTTAATGTATCCCTGATTCAAATTGGATTCAGGTTAAGCACCAAATAAGAGAATCCAAATAACAAATATTCTCCAACCATCCAGATAAGCCAGTTCTGATTCACTCTGGTCAGGATATTCAAGGATTAATCATTTATAGATTTGACAACTTAGTGGATAGAGAGGCGTTGCGACAGCTGACATTGTCAGCGAATGACTAATGAATTATTTAATAACAGGAGCAGCCGGTTTCATAGGTTTTCATTTATCAAAACGTCTTCTTGGACAAGGCAATAGCGTTGTCGGGATTGACAACCTTAATGAATATTATGATGTTAATCTGAAGAAATCCAGGCTAAATGAACTCAAAGGGGATTCGGAGTTTATATTCCATGAATTGGACTTAGTTGATCGAAAAGGAATTGAAAAATTATTCTCTGAAAACAGATTTGATTATGTTGTGAATTTGGCGGCACAAGCTGGTGTAAGGTATTCACTGACAAACCCACATGCTTATATTGATAGCAATATTGTAGGATTTTTAAATATACTTGAAGGATGCAGGAACAGTGATATTAAACACCTCGTTTTTGCTTCTTCTAGCTCTGTTTACGGGGCGAATACAATGATGCCGTTTTCGGTTCACCATAATGTGGATCATCCTATCTCCCTTTATGCGGCCACAAAAAAGTCAAACGAACTTATGGCCCACGCCTATTCAAGTCTGTACAAATTGCCATGTACGGGACTGAGGTTTTTCACTGTTTACGGTCCACTGGGACGTCCGGATATGGCACTTTTTTTGTTTACAAAAGCAATCCTGGAAAACAGACCTATTGATGTGTATAACCAAGGAAAGATGAAGAGAGATTTCACCTATATAGATGATATTGTAGAGGGTGTAGTCAGGGTAACTGTTAATATTCCTGAGCCAGATACAGGCTGGAATAGTGACGAACCGGATTCTGCAACGAGTTATGCACCATATAGGATATATAATATTGGGAATAACAGTCCAATTGAACTTTTGAAGTTTATTGAGGTATTGGAGGATTGTCTGGGAAAAAAGGCAGAGAAAAATCTTTTACCTATGCAACCGGGTGATGTACATGAAACGTGTGCTGACGTGGATGATCTGATCGATATTGGCTTCAAGCCTTCCACTCCAATTGAGAAGGGAATTAAGAAATTTGTGGAATGGTATCTGGACTATTACTCAAAAACATGATCAGAGAAAACGGTGATTGCGCTAATGTGTGATCTCCGTATTTACCTTGACATTGCCTGGAAAGAGTTGTTAAATGCCGATGAAGAAAACATCTTAATCTGATCTCTAGATAATCTTATCATTTTTTGGAGAGAACAAATGTTTTAGACACTTCCTTTTTCTGCAATAAACTTCACTCGTAATATTCACATACTTTTTTAATATGGGATTCCTGTTTTGGAAAGGAGCAATAACATGGACGTTATTCGCAAAGCAGCTGTTATATTAATTTTTGCAACCTTGGTATCTTTTGTTAGTAACTTTGCCAATGCGGAGCATAGTGCAAAGGTAAACATTAACACGGCAACAGTTGAGGAGTTAATGTCATTGAAAGGCATTGGCGAGAAGAAGGCAGAATCTATTGTTAAGTATCGCGAAAAAATCGGATCTTTTGCCACAATAGATGATATAAAAGATGTAAAAGGCATAGGAGACAAAATCTTCAGTAAAATAAAGGATCATATTGCAATTGAATGATTTCACTGTTTTAGTATGTGTTGCATTTAGTAAATATAGACATACTTTTCTTTTAACATAATAATTTTTTATAGCAAAACTTGGAATCCCATATTCTTTTTAGTTTTGCAGTGAATCAGCATTGGTAAAAGTTTTTCAGTGCCATTACCTGGTGTAAAAGATAGAGGCTGGAATTAATCGGATTGAACAGGAAGTTCGAAACGTATCCGGTATAAAGGGTTTCAAAATTAGTTTAGCCGAGCATGGAAGCATGGTTAAATGTATGAATAAGAACAATCACGCATTTACATTGATTGAGATTGCCATAGTTGTATTTGTTGTTTTTGCAATTATGGGTTTACTGTTACCGGTCCTTTCAATGATTAAGGAGAAATCTAAGCAGGCAGTATGTATGAGTAATATGGGGCAGATGTACAAGGCTCTATTACAATATACAATTGAAAACGATGGTTATCTCCCGTTGGAAAGCAATAGCGGATCGTGTAGTGGTGAGGTCTGGTTTAAGGCAGTTGACAGATACATAACAACGGATATATTACCTGAGAATCAGACTGAAATTTCAATAAAGGAAAAACTTTTGTTGATCAAACAGGACCCTGTTATTAATACCGTTTCTCAAGATAAAAAAGACAACACCAAAACCATAAAAATTAATACTCAGCTTGTTCAGGGATCAATGTGCAACCGGATGATCGATTCAATTAGTTTCCCCTCTAAAACGGTCTTATTGTTTGACGGAAGGATTAATAATACAACTGTTGCAAGTAAGTATGATGGTTCCTATGGAAGCGTTGCACAACGGCACTCGAGAGGCGCAAATATACTTTTTATGGATGGCCATGTAGAGAGAATACAAAATGGAGACAGCGATGGTACCGCCAATGAGGGATGGCCAAATGAGCATGCTGACCAGGGAGTAATATGGGATCCGGATTAATAAGATTTAATGAGAATTTCAATTCGTAATTCATTTCAAATTCACTTCTTCAATATTTATTGGTATACTTCCGGTGTGAGTTTAGCGTTGATTTCAAAGGGTTTTCTTCTGACAGGGTTCACTATGCACACAACAATAATCACGTGGAAAAATTCATTAAGAATTTTGTTGGATTATTACGAGGCAAAAAGAGGAAGCCTCTATATTTTTTATCCCATGCTCTTTCTGTTCTTTGTTCTGATAAATATTGCGTGTTACTGGTGGGCTATGTTTACGGCCTTTCCGGAACTAACACGCGGCATCGACGGGAATCACTACTTCAAAGTACAATTTCCTGTCGGTTTTCTGGGTGCGCTCTTTGACAGTCTCTCATTTTTTATAACTCTCTTTATTATTCGCCGCGCTCTAATTGCCAAAGAAGATCTGGAATACGTTTCACACCTTTCGCTTGATCTGGTAATTGCACTATTGGCGACTTTCTGGGTGTTGTATGTCTTCTCCTTTGCCGGTTGGTTGGTTCATCTATTTGAATCAGTACGACAGGATCTGTCCGGTAGAAACGAGGATTACAGAAGAATGCTGAAGGATGCGCTATCGAACCCATTTGCTAACAAACGTAACATTTACTTTGGGCTTATTTTGGGAGCCTCTGCCATGTTACCGACATGTGGCCACATATTTTTGTTTCTGATCTCTTTCTTTCGGACGATATTAAAAAAAACTGAAAGATAATTATATTTTGAGTTGAGTGTCGGATATGGTTTTGACTACATCTAACAGATTTGGTGTTATTGGGACAGGCGTTCAATTGTTAATCTTGCGGCTTCTGCCATAAATGCGGCGCCAATACCCAGTGCATTTTCATCGAAGTCAAAGGTAGAGCTATGAGCCGGTATTCCTTCCAGACCTTCTTTTTGAGCACCCAGCCGTACTAGACACCCCGGGGTTTTTTCAAGATAATATGAGAAGTCTTCACCTCCCATACACGCAAATTTGCTTTCAACGAGAGCCTTTTCATCAATAATATTTTTGACTGCTTCACCGGCAATTTCAGACTCCTCGATGGTATTAATAACAGATGGGTAGCCCATAGTAAAGTTAACAGTGACATCCGCATTGTGAAGCGTACCGGCTGCATCTACAATACGTGTTATGCCAGATATTATCTGCTCCCTTATTTGAGTATCTGTCGTGCGTATCGTGCCACAAAGCTTAGCAGTTTCTGCTATGGCATTTGGTACCGAGCCTCCCTCTATTTGTCCAACTGATACAATTGAGGGGTACAATGGATTTACTTCTCTGGATACGATTGTCTGCAAGGACATTACTATAAGACTGGCCACTACAATTGCATCGATTGCATCATGCGGTTGTGCTGCATGGCCACCTTTACCCCTGATTGAAATATCGAATCTATCGGTAAACGCTGAGATTGGGCCCGGTTGTACAACTAACTTTCCTGTCTTATAGTGTCTGTCAAGATGACACGCAAATATCGCTTTTGCATTATCGAGATGTCCTGACTCTATGATCTTCTGAGCTCCGCCTCCGCCTTCTTCTGCCGGTTGAAACACGAGTAATACACTTCCGGACTTAAGAGTCTCCTTTAGTATAGAAGCAGCACCGAGCAGCATTGCAACATGCCCGTCATGGCCACAGGCATGCATAACACCATCAATTTTAGACGAATATTCAAGCCCCGTCTCCTCTTGAATAGCTAATGCATCCATATCAGCCCTTAGAGCTACTACCGGGCCAGTGTCATTAATTTGTCCTATCACACCGGTTTTTCCAATTCCTGCAGTCGACTTTATACCAAGTTTTTTTAATTCCCCGGTTATGATGGCTGCAGTGTTCTCCTCCTGATACCCAAGTTCAGGATGCATATGGATTTCACGCCGAATGCGTACCATCTGTTGAAACAGCTCTTTTGATACCGTATTCATAAATTCATTCTATAAAAATCATGATAAATATCCAGATTAAAAATATTTGTTTATTTCTACTGGACAAAAATGTGCTGAACCATAGAATGAATTCTCGGATTGAGGTATTAAAGAATTGCAAAATACCTTAATCCTTAAATTGCTAAATTATTATTAAAGAAGGGTGCAGGTTGCAAATGGATTTGAAATTAAAAAAAGTATCTTTTCATGAAAATGAGATTCTCTTCGGACGTGACTCTACTCCGTATATTACGGCTGTTGAGTTTGATGGTAAAAATTCAATTGAGATATTTTGTCGTAAAAAAAATAAAATAACATCAAAGAAGATCGTTTTCAAACCATTTGTCTTATTGGAAGAGACTACCTATATGGATGGTTGGGATGGCACGTATGAGGCAAAGAGGTTAAAGGGGGATGCATATTATAAGTACCTGGTGTTGTTGGAAACCTGGGCAGATTTGCAGCTATTATTGAAGCATTTTAAGAAGAAAACCGGTGCAACACCGGCCAGCTTAAGTGCACCATTCTTTTATTTAAATGATCCGGTCCACCAGTATCTGCTTATTTCAGGACAGACACTTTTTAAAGAGATGTTATATGGTGATTTGTTAAGGCTTCAGCTTGATATTGAAACTTATTGTGCTGAGGGATTTGAATTTTCAAATCCGCATAGAGTTGAAGACAGAATTACTCTGATATCACTGTCTGATAGCAGCGGTTGGGAGTATATCATTTCGGGAAAAGAGTATGATGAAAAGGTGATGCTGGAGCTTATGGTTGAGCAGATAAATTTAAGAGATCCTGACGTGATAGAAGGGCACAATATTTTTAATTTTGATTTGGTTTACATAGAAGCACGTGCAAGACGTTTTAAAGTTCCTTTGGCTATTGGCCGTAATGAGCAAACCATCAAATCTCACTCGTCACGCTTGAATATTGCAGAGAGAACAGTCTCCTATAAAAAATTTGAGGTGTATGGCCGTCATATTGTAGACACGTATATACTGGCACAGATGTATGACGTCACTGCCAGGAATCTGGAGAGCTATGGACTAAAGAATGTAGCCAGGCACTTCAATGTTGCTTCTCCGGACAGAACGTACATAGATCCGGATAAATTAAGCTGGTATTTTGATAATAAGCCGGATGAGCTTATAAAATATGGTCTGGATGATGTCAGGGAGACAAGGGCTATCAGCGAAATCCTGGGACAGAGCTTCTATTATCAGACACAGATATTTCCATATTCATTTCAGAATGCCATCATCAGGGGAAATGCTACTAAGATTAATTCTCTCTTTATAAGAGAATATATAAATTCAGGTACTTCAATTCCACGAACATCACCGACCAGAAACTATTCCGGAGGCTATACAGACATGTTTCTTCAGGGTGTGATCAAAAGGGTTTTGTACTGTGACGTCCAGTCATTATATCCATCCATAATGTTAACTTTTAAATATTTTCCTGAGGTTGATGAGCTGAATATTTTTCAATCGCTATTGAGTGACTTGAAAGATTTTAGATTAAATGCAAAGGATATGATGTCTGCTGCAAAAACTAAATCTGAAGAGATGTATTATGATGCGCTACAATCTACTTTCAAGGTGCTTATTAATTCGTTCTACGGTTATCTGGGTTTTGCTTATGGCCACTTCAGTGATTTCGAAGAGGCAAATAAAGTAACGGCTAAAGGGAGAGAGATTATCAAATCCATGATTGAATGGCTGGAGGATAACGATTGTAAAGTGATAGAGATTGATACTGACGGTATATACTTTGTTCCTCCCGGAAGAGTAAAGAAAAAAAAGGACGAGGAGGGGATTATTACCGAACTGTCAAGCGCACTGCCTGAAGGTATAAACCTGGAATTAGCTGGAAGGTATAGAGCTATGTTCAGTTATAAAATCAAAAATTATGTACTCCTTGATTATGATGACAGAATAATTATCAAGGGATCCGGTCTTCGTTCCAGGGGTTTAGAACTCTTTCAGCGCAGGTTTATGGAGGAGATGTTCCTGTATTTGCTTAAGGGAGAAGGTAAAAAAATGGAGGATCTTCTGGATAAATATGAGAAAGAGCTAATGGATCACAAGTGGGACAAAAAGATGTTTATCAAGAAGGAAACTCTTAAGGAGTCGCTTGCTATCTATTCTGAAAAGGTAAGTAAAAAGAAGAGAAGTGCCGCTGCTGCATATGAGCTGGCACTTAAGTCAGAACGTAGCTACCAACCGGGTGATCAAATCTCTTATTATGTAATTGGTGAAAAAAGCAGGGTAAGGGTGTTCGATAACTGCAAACTCGCTTCGCAGTGGAACAGTGAAGAACCGGATGAGAATGTAGAGTATTATAAGAAAAAACTCAATACTCTTTATGAAAAATTTAAACCATTTTTCTGAACATATCAGATAGCATCCTAAGTGAGATAAATTTTGGTGCCAGAGGTGGGAGTTGAACCCACACCCCCATTACAGGGACCGGATTTTGAATCCGGCGCGTCTGCCAATTCCACCACTCTGGCTAACCAAATTGTATTTTTAGGAGTTTCGTCTGCCCGACATGCATTCTTGTGAGGACGGGAAGGGTTTCTGTATTAAAATAATCTATGGCTTTTTCTCTTTGAAATAGGAGGGCCAATTATCTCTGATAAGATTATGGCATTAGGAAGGTCTTTCTTCGACAAAGTACCCCATGGAAATTTTGAATGACAAACTTCTCTTTTTTCCGGGAGAGGAGGTTTTTGCCTCTCTCTATGTAACGGTGTTTCGAACTGACCAATCTTTTTCTTCTCTGCCTCTGGTTTCTCCCCTGGTGTAACTACTTCATTAAATGGTTTTTGTATTTCTCGCTCTATTTCTATTTGTGGTTCAGCCTCAGTCCTTTCAATGCCAAGTAGCTCTTCCATGTATCTGCCAAGTCTATCATGTTCGTCCCTTGCTTTATGTTCAGCATCAGTGATTCTGGCTTTACCGGTATCTGGTCTGTTCCTGGCTCTATTTTTGAGAGCGGTGAATATAATAAAAGCAATAATTATTAATGACCAGATTAATTGTTCCATTTGTGTTTCCTGACTTTTGATACTTATTTACTGATTACATTTTTGAAGAATCATCACTGGTCTTAGAAATAGACGTTCTCATTTCTGTGTCTGACTGAATATTTTTCAGGTGATAATAGTCCATTATTCCAAGGTTGCCCTCTCTGAATGCCTGTGAAATTGCCTTTGGGACCTCTGCTTCCGCAAGAACAACTTTAGCCCGGTTCTCCTCTACTAATGCAGTCATTTCCTGGGCCCTGGCGACAGCCATTGCTCTTCGTTTTTCAGCTTCAGCCTGAGCAACTACTTTATCGGCTTCTGCCTGGTCTGCCTGCAGCTTTGCCCCTATGTTTTCACCTACATCTATGTCGGCAATGTCGATAGATAATATCTCAAATGCTGTACCGGAATCAAGTCCTTTTTCTAAAACTCTTTTTGATATTGAATCAGGGTTCTCCAGCACTCTCTTGTGAGTTTCTGCTGAACCGATTGTTGTTACGATTCCTTCTCCAACACGTGCGATAATGGTCTCTTCTGTGGCACCACCGACTAATCGTTCTATGTTTGCTCTCACGGTTACCCTGGCCTTTGTTTTGAGCTGGATACCATCCATAGCTACTGCATCAATTGTTTGTCTTCCCTTGGTTGGATCAGGACAATCAATAACCTTTGGGTTGACGCTTGTTTTAACAGCATCCAGAACGTCTCTTCCTGCCAGGTCTATTGCACAGGCCCTGTCAAAACCCAGGTCTATTTTCGCCTTATCGGCAGCAATTAATGCCCTGATGACGTTGGGCACGTTACCTCGTGCCAGGTAGTGTGCTTCAAGTTGAGGAGTATCATAATCCAGACCTGCCTTTTTCGCCATTATGCGTGAATCAACAATAACTCTTGCGTTGACACGCCTGAGTGTCATTCCAATTAATTGAATGAGAGCTACATTGGCACCTGATGCTAATGCCTGTATATACAACCAGCCATATTTAAATATCAAGAGGAGAAACAGGATTAGAAAGATGGAGCCGATGACAATTCCAATTGTTAAGGCTTCTTTGGAAGCGGCAAGTAAAGGTATGTTTATCATTTTTTTCTCTCCTTCAATGTTTTTATGTTTTCACTGGTTTTACAACTATTCTGTTTCCCTTTACATCGACTACCTTAATCTTTGTATTTTTTGCTATCATTTCGCCTTCTGAAACAACGTCTACTTTGTCACCTTTGATTTTTGCGGTACCTGAAGGTCTCAGCGTTGTAATGGCGATACCTTCTGTTGATATAAAGTCTTCCAGTCTGTTTTTAGAGGAAGAAAAGCCCTCTTCCGAAGCATTTACAGCAAATGTCTTCGTCAGTAGTTTATACCATGTTATAAAAAATATTGGAATAAAGCAAATGCCTATACCAAGTAATATGTGTCCCAGCAGGTTTGATACGTATAAATATGCAAATATTATACTCGCAATTACGCAACCGGCACCACAAATTCCAACTATAGCCCCCGGTATGAATAACTCTATTGTTATCGCAGTTAAGCCAATTATATATAATGTTATGACTTCTGATATGCCCATAAAATGTTTATAGTGCCTAAAGTGCCTTCACGACTATTCTATTTCCGCTGATCTCTATTATTTCAACTATTTTACCTTTTTCAATATATTCTCCTTCTGTTACTACATCGAGAGTGTTATTGTCCACTTCAATCTTGCCGGTAGGGTGCAAAGCCGTTAAGGACTTTCCTTCTCTGCCTACCAGGCTGCTTTTCCCTGCTGGTTGTGGAGGGATTACAAAACCGCTTTGAGAGGTCTCTGAAGACGTTAAGACTAGACGATTAAAGAATGGTATACCCGGCATGAATCTAAATAACAGGAAAATGGTAATTCCGCTTCCAATAAGACTACACATTACTGCAAATATATTATTAACAAACATGTCAACGTCATAAGGTGTTCTTGGAATAGTGAAATCTTGAAATGACAAAATCGCACCTATCAATATTAAAATGATTCCTGGTATTCCGGCAATACCAAAACCTGGTATGAATAGTATTTCTACCGCTATCAGGACTATACCTATAAAAAACATGATAATTTCAGGTGTCTCTGCCAGGCCGACCATGTGCTTACTTAAGAAGACGATTGCAAGGCAAGATATGCCTACGATACCGGGTAGTCCAAATCCCGGGCTCTTAAACTCCATCCACAAGCCTGCCAATCCAATACCAAGCAGGACAGGCGCAATTCTTCCCAGGAATCTTACCATCTCTTCAGACCAATTTGTTTCCAGGATGTTTGGTGTGACATTTTCTATATTCAGTAATTTTAATAAGCCGTTCCGATCTTCTACAATTTCTTTTGCGAAGTTGTATTCATAAGCCTCTTTTGCATGCATAGTGAGCAACTTTCCCTCTTCGATTATCAGCTTTTTGGACTTAAATTTATTTTTTTCCTCTTCGTTCATCTCCTTTAGTTCTCTTCCTGAAATATAAAATCCTTCAGGTTTCTCCTCTGTAATTACTCTGTACACTTCTATCTCTTTTGTAACCATCGCTTCTGCAAGCAAAACAGGATAACCGTTCTTCTCCGCAAACTTTCTAAACTTCGTTCTTAATACCGTTTGTATTTTTTCGCCTACGGTTTTGTATCCACCTTCAGAAGAGGGGACTATTGGTTCACAATCTCCTAATTCCGCCTGAGGAGACATGTATATCTCGTTACATGAAATTGCTATCAGAGAGCCTGCCGAAATTGCCTTTTTGGGAATGAATGCGATTGTTTTGATGTTCTTGATATTGCTGATATGATCCGAAATCTCGAAGGCAGGCTCCAGCTGACCACCAAATGTATCAATCTCAAAAATTATGAGATTTGAACCGTTTTCTTTAGCAATTTCAACCCTCCTTTTGAGAGAATTGTAAATACCACCATCAATCATCCCACTTAGAGGTATAATTGATAACCTATCGCTACGTGAGCTGCTCTCAACAGAGTCGGTTAAGTCTTCTGTCTCATCTGCGCTGGAAGAAGTTAGTTGAGTTAATACGATGTGAGTAAATAACAGGAGGAGTAAAATATTTATAAACTTTTTCATGATAGATACTTATCATAAGGTGTTAGCTGCATTATAGTCGATTGAACTTATCAAAAATTAGAATACTTGTCAACTTCAATAGTATTTGAAACAGGCCAGGAATGCGGTTGTATTCATTTATACAGAGATAAAGATACTTTTATTTATTGGGCGATAATCCCCAGTTTTTACCCAAAAATAGTTGACTTTTGAGTATTAAACTTATAGCATGCTACATTATTATAATTATTGGAGGAAATTATGCGTAAATTGGATGGGACAACAACCTTAAACATTGATGATATTGTCAGAAGCACTAGTCTGAGGGAAGCTAATTTGCACGATATTCTTGAGGCGAGTGCTATCATTAATTCTAAACTGGAATTAAACCATGTGTTAGAACAGGTTATACTTCATGCATCTAAACTGACAAACTCTGTTGCGGCATCCATTATATTATGTGATTCTGATGAGGACCTGGTCATTCGATACGCAACAGGTCCTGCCTCTGATGTGATTTCAAATATCAGGTTTCCGATGGCAAAGGGTATTGCCGGACACTGTATAGGTACAGGAAAAATAGTTGTAGTTTTTGATGCAAAGAAAAGTCCACACCACTTTGAAGAAATTGATAAAGTCTCCGGTTTCAAAACTGAGAGTGTTTTGTGTGTTCCATTGTGTATAAAAGGCAAGACAATCGGTTGTGTTGAGTTGTTGAATAAGCGTGATGGTACATTGTTCAATGAAGATGATATTGCAGTTGCTACAATAATGAGCAATTTTGCTGCTGTGTCAGTTTCAAATGCCAAGAGTTATGATAACTTACAGAGAACTAATTATGCGCTTAAATCAGAGTTGGGTTCAGAAGAGATCGTAATTGGCAAGAACGCGAAAATGAAGAAAATATTACAATCTGTTAATAAGCTGAAGGATACAAAAAGCAATGTTCTTGTTCTTGGAGAGTCGGGAACCGGCAAGGGTATTATTGCACGTACTATTCATGAGCAAAGCAGCCGGAAAGACAATCCGTTTGTTACCGTTAATTGCTCTATTTTATCACCAACACTGTTGGAAAGTGAATTGTTTGGGCATGAAAAAGGCGCATTTACAGGTGCGGACAAACTAAAAATCGGAAGGTTTGAATTTGCTGATGGTGGGACTGTTTTCCTGGATGAAATTGGAGAAATTGATAAATCTACACAGACTAAGCTTCTGAGAATACTACAGGAAAAGGTATTTGAGCGAGTGGGTAGCACCAAGACTATTTCAACAGATATTCGTATAATAGCTGCAACAAACAGTGATTTAGAGAAAGCAGTAGAGCAAAACCTATTTAGAAGAGATCTATATTACCGACTCAAAGTTATTGTCTTCCAGCTACCACCATTAAAAGAGAGACGGGAAGATATACCCGCTTTTGCAGAATTCTTTCTTGATAAATACGGTAGTGAGTTAGGCAAGTCAGCGCAAAAGTTTGATAAAGAGTGTATGGATGCTTTAATAAGTTATGACTATCCCGGTAACATAAGAGAGTTAGAAAATATTGTTGAAAGGGCCGTCGTTTTGGCAGATGATGATATCATTCATATCAGTGACTTGCCGGACGAAATTCAATATAGAAAAAAAGGCATATTTGATAGGCAGATTGTAGAACCTGAAAAAACTAAATCTATCTCTGAGATGGAAAAGGATGTTATTTTCAAAACGCTTCTTGAATGTTCGTGGAACCAGAGTATGGCTGCACGGTTGTTAGGACTTAGTCGCGACAAATTAAGATATCGCATAAAAAAATATGGTCTGGAAAAGACTGATAACAATTAAAAAAACGAGACTCTTCCAGATTAATCCAGGTAGAACTTGGAATATGACTCTAGTGATTTCTGTAGATAGCCCATTTCCTGGTAACGGTCAGAAGGGCTCTTTTCCAGGCATTTCAGTATAATCTGGTCTAGCCATTTTGGTATTTCCGGGTTTTCTTTACTCAGGGATTTTGGTGGTTCATTTTCATGCTTATTCGCAATATCTTCTTCATGGAAAGGTAAATTCCCAGTAAGCAGCTCATAAAGTATTATTCCCAGTGAATAAATATCACTTCTTTCATCTACCTCTTCTTCTGTTCCTCTAATTTGTTCCGGTGACGCATAAGGCAATTCTTTTTCCTGGTCTGTTTTATTAACAATAGTACCATTGGTGATGTGCAACAGCCCAAATCCAGTAATTTTCACAGAGTTATCTTTTGTTAATCTTATGTGATTTGGCTTTAGACTTCCGTGAATGATATTATGTTTATGGGCACATTTAATAGCATCACAGATATCTATAGCAATTCTTATCACCTCCTGCCAGGAGAATTGCTTCTTACTCTTAATAGACATAAGACTTTCACCATCAATATACTCCATTACAATATAGAAAAGTGAATCCATATTAACATCAGATACTTTGACTATTCCCTTATGTTGGAATTTGCTTATAGATTGTATTTCCGTAATAAAACGTGCTATTGCGTTCTGGTTATGGCTGAAGTCATCCTTGATTACATTGATAACAACTTTACGTTTAAGCGACTTACTTGCTGCTTTGTAGAAGACCCAGATATTATCTTCACCAAACCTCATGATGTTTTCGAAACGCTGGTTCAAATTTGTCATTAAAGCTTCGCCTTTATCAGATTTGGTCAAAGAGGAGATTGTACTCAGCCGTTCTGACACATCCTTGTACTGCAAATCAATAGAAAGGATTTTGTCATAATAATATTGAGCTTTATCGAGTAAATTCTTTTTCTCACATGCAACGGCTATCTGGTAAAAAAGTCGTAGTTTTTCCTTGGTGGGTACATATAGTGCTGAAATTTTATTGAAATTGTTAATAGCATAGTCACTATGTCCTTTGTCAAGGAAGCTCAGGCCTAATCGTAAGAGTGCCTCAACCTTCTTGCTGGAGTTAGAATTGGCAACGCTCTGTAAGAGCGAGATTACGCGCTCTTCATTTGTGCCTGCATCCGTATAAAGCATTGCTAAATCAAAATTAAGTCTACTCTCCTCATCTTCGTTAAGATTACCATCTTTCAGTTTGTTTTCGTACTCAGTGATTTTTCTTCGTGCATTTAAGCTCCTGATATCATTAAGCATTTTCTTGTATCTTGTGTCTTTTGGTCTTAGTTTTATCAGTTTCTCGCTTTTTGATATAGAGAGATCCAGTAAGTTGTTATGAAAGGAACCTGGAATAGATTTGGTAAGGATTTGCTCCATTTTGTTTTGGTAATTTGTATTGTCTGGCTCCATTTCCATAAGGTGATCAAGCCTTATTTCAGCTTGTTCAAGATTGCCAACGTCTATATAGGAATCAATCAGGAAATTAATAATATTTTTATCAGCCTCTTTATTGTCTACTGTCTTTTCTATTGACGAGATAATATCTGCTTTTCTTGACGGGGCTAATTCAGCTACCTTCTTATATTGAATAATTGCTTCAGAATACTTACGGGACTCAAGGTAGATTTTGCCCAGAAGGAATGAAGGGATTGCATCATTAGGATATAGTTCCTGGTGCTTAATCAGAAGAGGTATGGCTTGAGAAGTTTGTCCGGTAAGGTAATAAAGATGCTCCAGCACATTAAGAAGGTTTTGCCTATTGTGTTCATCTCCTTTAGCTTTGTGTTTAAAATCAGAGATTAAATAATCTTCTTTGCCTCTCTTCTTGTATAAGTCATGTAACTGTTTGTAAGATCGTTCGATAAAAGGGTTCAGTTTAATAATTTCTAATAATCCGCTCTTTACTGATTTAAAGCGCTGAGGGCATTCTACGGTCATCTCTTCATATTCTTGAAGAGCTTTAGTGTATTCTCCATTTTTCAGGTGTATATTGGCTAGTACAATGTACTTGTCAGAAAAATGCTTACCAATGGACTTAAGACGGTTCATGATCTTTATTGCTTTTGGAAAATCACCATTAATGTAGCAAATTTCACCCAATATTACATGGTAGCGCATGTGTTCTGTACCCAGGTCTACGCTTTGTCTAAGGATGTCAGGTGCGGGTTCTAATTCGTATATTTTCATGCAGGCTTTATACGCTTTTTGCAGATCGTCGTTGTCATAGTATTCTTCAGCAAGTTTATTTAAAGATATAATTTTTTTAATATTAGGGTGGTAACGATTTGATTGTGACATAAGTGCGTCTCTCAACTTTTACAGATTTTAGTTAATAATAGTTAGTAGGATTATAAAAATATTCTGAATACATACGTACACCGCTAGAATGTAATAGATAAGGATTTTCTATAAATGAAGCTATATCTTCTGCAAAGATCTGGTGTAGAAGATATAGCGATTAGCTGTGCTATTTGAAGTATTTTATCTTAAATAGCTTAACATGGAAAGAATCTTTCTTTAAATAAACTCCTGATGATCTTCAATAAAATCTTTTATTTCTACGGTGCAATTTAGAATTTTGTCATCTGTTTTTCTGATACGTTGACTCATTTTTTCCAGCATCCTGAATGCTAAGCTGGGATCTCTACTGATTTTTTTTAAGAAATTTTTCTGATTTATTTCTAGAAGTTTTACATTTCCCATCGCCTTTACGGTAGCAGAACGCGGGTTATTGTCAAACAGTGACATCTCTCCGAAAAAATCTCCTTCCTCCAGGATTGCAAGTGTAGTTTCCACACCTTCTTTTTCTTTTATTACTTTAACTCTTCCTGTTAAGATAATATACATCTCTCTGCCTACAGAATTCTCTTTGAATATATTGTCTCCATCCTTATAGTTCTTTCCTAAAGAACCTTCTTCGTCCTTCATTAATTATCTCCAGATTTTTTAAATCGAATAAAAATAGCATTAAAGATATTTACTAGGATCCTTAGTAACAGTTTGTAGTTAAATGCTCGCAGAAAAATATCTGTGTACTGTTCATTGCCTGTGAACGTATCCCACAGTATTGTACTGCACTTGAAACCGGTCTCAGGATGTATTTGTTCATATCGTGTAGCATTTAACAGTGCCTCACGAAGGATAGGTGTCTGATTAATAATATCTGTAAACGAAAACATTATCTTGCCAAAAAGATTGTCTCGATTGATTTTACGGCATGATGGATAGTAGTACTTACGGAAATCCGTTTCACTTACTCCATATAGAATCGCAGTGTTAGCCGCTGCCTTTGCTGTAAGATAAGCGGAACCAATTCCATCTTTATATAAACGTGCAGAACTTGCATCTCCTATCATTACTATTCTGTCGGAGAAAGGGTGACTGGCGGCTCCCACATTAATCTTTGGTATGCAACGACAGAAAGCATCGGGAATACTCCATGAATCAGGAAATTTGTTCCTTACCTCAGGGTGGTTGAGGAAATCCATTACGGTTTGTCTGGTTACATCTTTACCGAGCATACTAATGGTTACATACGAACCTTTCGGTGTTATAGCAGCAAACTTTACTCCAGGTTGGTTGATAAGGAATACGTATACGGCATTACCAAACAGATCTGATACATGTTGTTCTCCTATGTGTATCTCTGACTGGTACGCCTTGATTGTGGTAGGGAGGGTATAGCCAGTTCCGAGTTCTTCGAATACCTGAGTGGTTTTTGTATTTATTCCACAGGCGCCAACTACGAGATCAGCATCCGGAAGCTGGCCTTTCTTTGAAAATATTATGGGCCTTCCGTCATTCAGCTTGATATCTTCTACTCTTATGTTTTCAACTTTTGCACCTTCTTTTTCTGCACAATCCAATAGGAAATCATCAAAGCTCTTTCTTTCAGTCTCGTGTTCATTGTCTGTTTCTGATGCTGTTTTATTAACCGGACCTCCTCCCCTATAAACAGTAGCAATTCCTTTCTGCTTACTGGGGCTGTTAAGAAATACATCTCCACCGGTTGTCTGAAAACAGTAGGTATCAATGGCGCGTTGAACGATCGGAGACTTCAGGCAAATCCCTTCGATAGCAAGCATTTGTACCAGGGATTCAGAGATAACCCCCGCACACATATTGCAGCTGGAAGGGCCGTCGTGTGAGAAGTCTTTGCTTTCATAAATAGTAAGGTCAATGTCCTTTCCAATTTGTTTAGCTAGTTTAAGGGCAAAAATACTGAAAAATGAACCTGCAGGGCCTCCTCCTAAGACCGCAATCTTTGCACCGTCATCTAGCTCAAGGTTTGCATTTTCTTTCAAATTATTTGTACCGTATAAATTAGAAGTCTAACTTGATGTATAGACATTTCAATATTTATAGAACTTCGACTCCGCTCAGCGTTACGTCATTCTGCGTGTGGGTACATCATTTGTAAATTGGAAGATTTGTTTCAGGTGCCTCTTTTAGTCCCGGAAATAGTTTGTCTTTGTCTGACACAACTGGTACCTCTACAGGCCAGTCTATTCCGATTGCCGGATCAGACCATAACACTCCATATTCATCATCAGGGTTATACAAATCTGTTGTTTTATATAATACGTCTGCAGTTTCACTGAGAACACAAAAACCGTGAGCAAAACCTTCGGGAACAAAAATCTGTCTTCTGTTTTTGTCGGAAAGATACTGCCCTGTCCATTTGCCAAACCCGGGAGAGCCTCGGCGTATATCAACAGCAACATCATAGATTTCACCCGTAATAACATAAACCAATTTGCCCTGTGGGTGGTTCAGTTGATAGTGTAGACCTCTTAGAGTCCCTCGCGTTGAATGTGAATAATTATCCTGAATAAAGGAATGATCAATGCCTGCTTCAGCATATTTCTTCTGATGGAACGTTTCCATGAAAAACCCCCTGGAATCATCAAAGACCCTGGGGTCAATCAGTAAGACGCCGGGAAGATCTGTTTCAGTACATTTAATAGACAATTTCTAAATCTCCATTTTATTAAAATTTACTTGTTAGGTACGGTTTTTATATTAATTTTAATGACTAAACATCGTAATGTGACTTCACCCATGATAGGTATTCACCGCTTTTCACCCTGTCTGTCCAACTCGTATTTTCAAGATACCACTGGATAGTTTTTTTGATACCTGTTTCAAATGATTCCTCCGGAGACCAACCTAAGGTATTTTTCAATTTGCTGAAATCAATTGCATATCTTCTGTCGTGCCCCGGCCTGTCCTTTACAAACGTAATCAACTCTTTTCGTGGGTGATGATCTGGCATCTTTTTGTGCTCGTCCAGTATTTCACAAATCATCTCAACAAGTTTCAAATTTTCCAATTCATTATTGCCACCGACATTATACGTCTCGCCGTGATTTCCTTTTTTCATAATCATCCAGACTGCTGTGCAGTGATCTCTCACGTATAACCAATCTCTGATATGTAGGCCATCGCCATAAACAGGCAGAGATTCACCCTCAATGGCGTTAAGGATCATCAGGGGAATCATTTTTTCAGGAAACTGGAATGGGCCATAGTTGTTGGAGCAATTGGATATTGTAATGGGAAGGCCATAGGTCTTATAGTATGCCCTCACAAGGTGATCAGAAGATGCCTTGGATGAAGCATAAGGGCTGTTAGGTTTATAAGACGTTTCTTCCGTAAAAAAGCCTTCTTTGCCCAGACTACCAAAAACCTCATCTGTGCTGACATGGTGAAAAAGCTTGATGTTGTCCATCTGGCTTCTGGCAATTTCTAACAGATTAAAGGTTCCAATTATGTTGGTCTGAATAAATGTGTCAGGGTTGACGATAGATCTGTCAACATGAGATTCTGCTGCAAAGTGGCAAACGCTGTCAATTTGATATTTGTCGAATATTTTTGTAACTTTTTCTTTATCACATATGTCAATCTTGTCAAATCTATATCTGTCAGGAAAGCCTTCCTCAATTCCGCTTAAGTTATCAGGGTTTCCGGCGTAAGTCAGATTGTCTATATTAATTACCCTTCCTGAAAAATCAGATTCCTCAAGGAGATAACGGATAAAGTTTGCTCCGATAAAACCACATCCACCGGTAACTAACAAGTTTTTATACATCAGTGATACCTTTCTATATAGCTATGACGTCTATTAGCGACGGATCGTCAACTCCCAGGCCTAAACGTGCCGCAGTTTGAATGTACTTTGGCTCTCTCCCCGCCTCTTTAAGAGATGACATGTTCACCTCTCTTCTTTTTTTCTCAATAATCTGGGTTCCGACACGATCCAGAGCAACAGGATCAGTTCCTATCAACATTCCCTGGAAATCCCACGTCCATTGTGGCTTGAAGGCCGGACCACCATGGTATTGCGCTTTCAGAGCATCACAGACAATTAATCTTAACTTGTCTTTTATAAAGGGATGGCTGTTGAGGTCGGCAACGTAAGGATTGCAATTACTATCGTGGTATTTATTAGGGTTATGTATAATTCCAAAGAAGTTTTTCATCCCTATAGATACGCCTGCGAGATCATGATCCTTTAGTACCGGGACATTTACTATTGCCGTGCAGAGTGATGATGCTATCTTACTGAAGCAGCTTCCAATGCTACCCATGATCAGTGGCCTGGAGTCGTACCCACCTGAAGGGAGATCATCTGTGCCAAAGCACCTGAAGCCATTGCTTCCTCTACGAATGTTAAATCCGGCATTTTCCAGCTCTCTGTTGAATCTTTCGAATATTATTATGTTACTTTCTCTCACACCGGTGGATTTTACACCGTTTATGATCGCTTCAACTATTTGAGTATGAGGTGAAAACCTGTTTCCAGCCAAGCAATTAAGTTTAATGCCTACAATATCATTCTTGTTGAAGAGGCTTCTCCATGCGTCTAGAGGTTTTTTTGAATTCGTAATTTTTAATAGTGCGCTGTCTATGGCCATACTGATAACAGACGCATCTACTGCTCCGTTAGCATTTATGAATCGTTTGTCTTTTGCCAGTATTACTTTTGATCTTAATGATGCTCTATCTTCTGCGTAAAGAGTCTTGAGGAAGTAATTGTTACTTAACAAGAGAGATGAAGTGCAGAGCCCGGTTCCTATAGTAGTTGCATCTTTTAGGAATTCTCTCCTCGATTTTTTGATAGACATTTCTTTTAATTGTTATTGCGACTATGTGTGTTGGAAATTTTGGAATAACATCTCCTGCCAAATCAATACACAATCCTGTCTTTAACTTAAAAATTATTATAGCAAAATACGGCATAGTGTCAATGTATTGGTATTTCAGATATGTATAGACGGGATTGTGGTAAAAGGGGAGTATTGTGTTTTGTAGTGCTTGCAGGCTAGGGTTACTAAAAAAATTAAGCCTTATCCCAACAGGTGAGATAAGGCTTAATTTGTATGTAAAAAGAATAAGTGTGTCTGCTCTAATATTTATTTAGAGATTTCTCCATTACTACTTTTACAGATTTGTGCGCCGTTTCCGGAAATAGTTCAATATGGCAATTCGATCAGTGTCTTTTCGATCTCATCCATCGCGTCTATCCTGGCGCCACCATCATTGGTGCCCATCTGTTCCTTTAACTCTGTAACAGCTTGTCTTGCTTCAATCAGATTCTTTGTGTAACCAGCCTTATCAGCTTCAAGTACAAGATTCGCTACTGTCATCAAAGTCAATTCTTTCTGCAGATCAGCAAGTTCTCCGTCAAATTCTTCACTTGCTTCTGTAAGTTCAGCAACTTCCATTTCTAATTGACTTTTTTCCTTGTCAACTTTCCTCAGCTGGCCAATCATTTCAGGTACCTTCAAAATCTCGGCCTTACCTGTTAAAATCTGTTGCTCCATATGATGTACTCTTTTTAATTGAGCTGTATATTTACCAATAGCGGTAATTGCCAGTGTGAAAAATATAACTGCACAAACAGCAAATAAGGCAGTCGTTGTGGCAAAAATTTTAACTTTTCCTGTAGCCATTACTTCCTTCTCCTTTCAAACGCATTTTCTGTAATAAGTTAATGGAGTTTTGTATCTAAAATTTTTGATAATCTAACAAATAGCTAATTTTATGTCAAGTACGAATTTATTGTTTCAATACAATATATAACTTCTGTCAATTCTGATATTTATGATTGAATATGTTAATTGTTCCTGTTCTAATTTGGCACGGTCAGTAACCCGATGTTTTCATTGGAGTAACATCAAAATTGGACAGTCATAGATATTGTTATCTGGCCTTTTGGGTCAGTCGGAGCTATAGCTTTTTCTATTTCTCCTCGTTTATAGAATTCTTTATATTTTTGTCTATTATATGAGTAAAAACACTGTAATGTAATCCTCTCAAGTATGAAGTAAAGAATCTGTTTTCCGTGTAAAATTACGCATTATGACCATTTTCTTAAAACAAAAATATTCCATAATTTTCTCTTATTCTCTTCTGATAGTCATCTTTTGCCAGGGTTCTTCTGAAGGATACGGTTACAAGAAGAACGATGACCCTATTATTACGGTTTTCAAATCAGTCATTTTCTATGGTAAAAAGGGTGATTGGGAGAGAATTAAGAGAGACATAGATACCATTAGTGACAGGATTGATGATGTTAAGAATATTTTTGCCGTGGATCTCAGGCCGGAACTTAATGCAGGCCTGTCTCAGCACGATTTTCAGAAAGTAGTAAAAGTAATGGCAAATCTTGTATATCTTGCAATAAAAGAGAAATACTATTGGAATATCAGCGAAGGGCTTCGTATGTTTACGAGGGCAAAGGTCAGGCTGCGACTTGCTGATGAATATTATACTCTACTGCTTTCCGGAAATGTCAGAAAATATGATAAACAGAATGGTACAGAATATCATGATGAGATATTCAATAAGTTTGTAGAGGCCAGAAATACCCTGGGAAGTACAGGTTTTCTCGGGGCAGGTGCCGTCAGCCCAAGACTTAAAGACTTTGAAACAGTGACAACGGATATTGAACAGAAACTTCTTATCGTTTTTCCTTATTTTGAGAGTGGTAAAGAGATAGCATATTGAGACCTCTGTATAAAACACTTCTAAACGCATTTATTACGGTTTTGCTCTTAACAAATATATCGAATTTAGCACGATGTGATGAAAGAGAACCGGATAAAACAGTTGATGGACTCTACTTTGATGTAGATGAGATAAAATTTCCTGAACCGAAACTACTCCGACCGGAGTTTCACGGCAATATCAGTATGGGGGCACCGTTTTCGGAGGGGCTTGATGAAACGGAAAAGGGTTCGTCAAAAGTATCTAATCAGACAGAGATAACCCTCTGGGCTGGAATGCAGATATTCAGGAACCTGTCGTTTGTTACCGAGCTTGAGATAGAAGATGGGTTTGAGGTGTATGAGTTTGAGAGATGTGCATTGGATTGGAATGTGTTCAACGATAAATGCATTTTCAGAGTAGGGAAATTCTATTATCCTTTTGGTATTGAGAGAATGGTAGAAAACGCGGTAAACAATAAACTCGTGGACAGACCAAATCCATCCATAAAGATAATTCCTGGAACATATTCTGATGAAGGGTTGGAGCTATTCGGAAATGTTCCTTTTCTCTATAATACAAGATTGCAGTACGAGTTTGCGGCAACGAACGGACTCTCCAGTTTCGAAGGAAAGGGGGAGCAGCATCTGGATGATAACAATGATGATATCTCGCTTGGAGGGCGTCTGGGTATTGAAATATTGCCAGACCTGGAGATAGGCGGTTCTTATAGCACAGGTAAGTACGATGACGATGAAAGGCTCAGGATGGACTTTGTGGGCGTTGATGGGTTATTTCGCAGAGGTGGCTTTGAGATGCGGGGTGAATATATATGGAGTAACGTAGAACGATCGTTGGATGCAGGAGGCAGTTTTGACCGTGAGGGTTATTACATTCAGGCTTCATATAAACTCTTGCCTGAATTTAATTACATTGAGCACATTGAGTTTGTGGGACGGTTCGACTCTATTGATCCTGATGATCTCGTAACAGATGAGGGCGATATGGACAGGATCGCCGTTGGAATAAACTTATCACCGTCGCACCATTTCATATTCAAGCTGCAGTACGAAATGGAAAACGAGGCGACTGAGGATAAGGAGAACAAGGGGTTTGTTCAGTTGAATATTAGATGGTGATAACATGGAAACTGTAGTCATATTAGGTGGCGGACCGTGCGGGCTTAGTGCAGCGTGGGAACTGTCCAGGACCGGAAGAGACGTTGTCGTAGTAGAAGCACAATCGTCATTGGGCGGATTGTGCAAGACAATAAGGCATAGAGGGTTTAATTTCGACCTGGGTGGACATAGATTCATATCCAAGAATGATGATTTAATAAATAAGGTAAAGGTACTAATGGGAGATGATCTGTTAGTGTCAGAGCGAATAAGTGCGATAAGATTAAATGGCAGTGAGTTTCAGTATCCACTCTCTGCCTGTGATATTCTGAAACAAACTGACATAATATTTTTAACAAGATGCCTGGTAGATTACGTGTATCAGACATTGTATAAAAAACTTAGAGATTCTCCTGATACTTCATTCGAAGATTGGGTAATAAACAGGTTCGGCAGAAAACTGTATGTCACTTTTTTTAAAGACTATACGCATAAACTGTGGGGCATACCCTCAGATAAGCTATCGTCAGACTGGGCTGCCGAGAGAATTTCACTACTGAACCTCTGGGATGTTACCATGAGACTATGCGGTTTGGGCAGGGAGGCGCCGAGAACGTATACTAAAAAGTACTTTTATCCAAAACAGGGTATCGGTCAGATATTTGACTATATCGCCAGAGAAATAAGGGGGAACGGGGGAGAAATACTCCTCAATGCCAGATTTAAAAGGTTTTTGCTGGAGGGAGACAGGGTTAAAGGTGTTATATATGAGTCTAATGGAGAGGATCAAGTAATTAACTGTGATTGGGTAGTCTCAACGATACCGATAACGGATTTAATATGCAGGCTGGATAGGGGGGGGAAATATCAGGAAGCAATCAATGCGGCCAGGTCACTCAAGTTCCGTAGTCTCAGGTTTCTCAACATACTGATTGATAAGCCGGAGATAGGCAGGAACACATGGACATACATACCGGACGGAAAATATATAATGACACGTATACAGGAGCCTAATAAAAGGAGCCCCCATAATACGCCTGATGGAAAGACTTCTTTAATGCTGGAGATCCCGTGTTCTTACAAAGATGATGTGTGGGAAATGCAGGATGATTTATTGTTTGAGAGATGTATTGAAGATCTCTTAATATTAGGAATTGATATTAAAGACAGAGTGATTGATTATTTCTGTACAGCAGAGAGGCATGCCTATCCCATATACCAACTGGATTATAAATTGCATCTTAAGAAATTGTTCTCGTGGATAGATACGATAGAAAACCTCCATACGTGTGGGAGGAACGGACTCTTTAAATATATCTTTATGGACAGAGCGATGGAGATGGGTTTTGAAGCGGCGAGTATTGTAGAGGGGAAAAAGAAAACATAGGCATGATCTGACGTATCAATCTCAACTTGCCAGATACTTTGCATAATTTTTATCATCCTTTAACGTATGGTGTACAAGCCAGTCAATTAAAAATATCTGTATTTTAAACATTCTGAATATTCTGCTGGTAGACTTATTTGAGAGCTCATCCGCTAAATACGAAAATGACGTCATAAAACGGTTGTGTTGTTGTTCCTGGAATCCCAGAAAAGGATACCCAAGTTTTGCCAAAATGGCTTCTTCTGTTTTAAAATGAATCCTGGCTTTCTCTGCAAATTCCAGCGCACGTTTATTAATCTCCTCACTCTCTATTTCCTGTTCTACCGCTTCAATCAGCGCAAGAGATCCCTCGACTAACTCGCGATGCTGAGTATCAATAAGTTTATGACCCAGTAGAAACTGATCACTCCATGTGACTCTGTCAGACAGCAGGCAGTCGCTTTCGTGATGCCCGGTTGCAAGATATTTTTTGCATCTATCAAGATATATTTTTAGCGGCTCATCAATTACGTTGCCGGATAAGCACTCTTCGAGAAGCCGTTTTGCTATGTCAATTTCTCCATAGTGATAATTTGCCAAAGCTTCTTCAAAAACATCCTTTGAATTGCATTTATGCTCTCTGACGTGCTCGTCATCCATTTCAAATACTTCATATATAGATTGTTGCTTTAACTTTCCTTTTACCAGGACACGGTCTACGAACCGTGTATACTTTTTTCTTTCCGGGCTTAAATCATTATATGTATCCTCGCCTATCAATAATTCAACTTTATATGACTTTGTTAATGATTCTATTCTTGAGCATAAGTTTACTGCATCGCTGATAACAGTGCCATCCATCCTGTCAGGCCCTCCTACCGTACCAATCATAGCAAGACCGGTATTTAGTCCTATGCCAATTTGAATGGATTGGTAACCGGCCTTAATCCTGCCTTCATTGTACACCTTTAACTGTTTCAGCATGCTTAAAGAGCATTTATAAGCGTCCTCAGTGCCTTCGGGGAATATCGCCATAATGGCATCACCAATAAATTTGCCGATGACACCATTATTGGTACCTATTATTGGATCCATTTGACACAAATATGCATTAATGAAATTGAAATTCTCCTGGGGGGTCAATGTTTCTGACATGGATGTGAAATTTCGTATATCAGAAAACAAGATAGTTATTCTTTTTTCAACATTGTCTCCTAACTCTATTTTTGCTATATCCTTTTTGCCCAGCAATTCCAAGAGTCCATGGGGAATAAAACGGTCATATGCGCTGTTGATTTTTTCTGAATCTTTCATGTTGTCCTTTTCTTTTTTGATTTTTCATTGTTTAGCTCTCTCCTTTGCTAAAATTACTAAATATTTGTTTTTTCTCGAAAACGTTTGTCTCACTGCATGTACTAAGCGTGCCGCTTAACAAGTTATTATAAAGTTTCTGTATAATACCACTATTGTGGTTATATCAAGAAAGGTAAAATTACTACTTTATGGAGGGACATTTGGTAAGTTCATATATTACATCCCTGCAATAATAAACTTAATTTAAGACAACGTATCCACTTCACAAGCTGTGGTATTGTTTTCTATGTTGGTTATATTATGTGAGATTTAATAATAAAGTAATACAATATTGGAGTCAAGGAAATGCTATTGTCAGACTTTAAAATTTTAATATTATGACAAGTTTTCCATTTTTAACTTCTATAACTTTTAGATGTTTCTTTGCTAATTTCTCTTTAAAAGTATCATCTTTGATTTTATAGACAGGAATTTTATCTATTTTCTCCGAAATTAATTCATGAATCTTTTCTTTTATTTTAGACTCAAGTTTTTCTATTATATGTCCTTCCTTTATTGGAATATTATCCTTATCGTAAACATCATCACTGCCTATACTGAGATCCTTAAAATAAAGCGAATGATTAGTTGGATTATAGTCTATCCCGGTGCTAAACTGAAAATCTCTTTTTATTTCTAAAGGTTTTTTGCGTAATATAAGTTTCGCATAAACTTCCCCGCTGATTTTACATCCAATTCTATTAGAGCCTTCACCAAGGATAACTACCGGATTTTTAAGAATAATTCCCAGTTCTTCGATAATTTCGTCTATATGATAATTTCTCGAAATGTCATCTTTAAATATTTTGTTTAAAAATCCTTGAATTGTTTTTTCGTCAAATTCTTTTTTGAAATCACAACCAGAAAGAAACAAACATATTGCAATTATTACTACTACTGAAATTTTACTATATATTGCATTTTTCAATTTGTTTCCTCCTTCTTAGCCTAACTAAGTTATTATAAATCCTCTGTGTAATACCACTATTGTATTGATATACGGTAAAATCAGTCTATTACTTTAAGGAAAACAGCGTATAAGTTTATTTCTTTACATCCCTGCAGATATAAACTTTTTATTCAAGATGACGTTACCATATTTCGCCTTGTGGTAAGTTTTTATGTTGATAGAAACTATGAAATGGAATGGTAAAGCAATACGATATTTGAGTCAAGAGAAATGATAATGAATGGGGCCACACCTTGGTTTCCTCGGCATTGGCTAACGTCTGAGGTGAGCAACCAATACTTTAATACGGAATCACAGCACTAATCACAAATCAAGGTGTGACTTCACTCTGATTCCACTTCAAATAATTCAAATTTGTCTTCTCACTGCTATTTGGCTTGATGATTACAGTGACTTTACTATAATTTCCTTATCTTATTGTTCTGCATAAGGGTAGTAGTTATTTGTCATGATAGCGACCAACTTTTATCATATAACAATTTGTAGGGTGATATAAGGAATGTCAAAAACACATTTGGAATGGAATGATTCCCCGCGCAAGACGGTAATAGTATTGGCTGTTCTTGTTGTTATAAGTATGGGCGCTCGATTATTGTTTATGGGAACACACCTGGAAGGGTGGGATAGTATTGATTTTGCCCTGGGTCTTCATGATTATGATATTGCATATTATCAGCCTCATTTCCCGGGTTATCCGGTGTATATGTTCATCTGCTGGCTGGCTCATCTTTTTACCGACAGTGATGTATTTGCGTTAATAGTGCCGGGCGCTATATTTGGCAGTATTACGCTAGTGCCGTTGTTTTATCTTGCAAGAAGGATGTTTGCTGAAAAGGTTGCGTGGCTTACAGTGTTCCTATACATTGTCAATCCATTATGCTGGCTTCAATCTGAGAAGGCGCTTTCGGATTCGGCAGGTCTGTTCTTCATAATAGTGTCAGCCCAGTTACTCTGTTATGCATCTACCTCCAGGGTGAATACACTACGATATCTGATCTCAGGCAGTGTGATGTTGGGCATATGCCTGGGTGTGCGGCTAAGTTATTTACCGTTTGTTATCCTGTGGTTTTATACACTGTATGTTTCATCAAAACATGACGCATGGAAGAGGACGATAGGTTGCGGAGTGTTTGCTTTCATTATTGGAATATGTGCCTGGTTTATTCCTCTTTCATGTTATACAGGACTGAAGCCACTCATGGCAAACGGTTTTAGTTTTACGCGCGGACATTTTGGTGATTGGGGAGGTTCGGTAGCAACATCACAGAATGCTCTTTCAAGATTTCCGGATTTTGTGTGGTGTCTCTTTTGTAACGGGCTTGGTTTCTGGTGGTATGACACAACACTCTTTCGTATCCTGCCATCAATCATAATGGGTATCGGTATAATTTTTTATTTAAGAAATTTAAAATGTTTAAGATATTCGGGGTTTGATTACAAAACGAGATTCATTTCATTTTATATGCTTCCGTATTTTCTGTGGGTACTCTTCGGTCAGAATCTGGAAAAGCCACGTCACGTCTTACCATTAATCCCGGTGATCATAATCTGTATATCTGCAGGTCTGGTACGGTTAAGAGATCATCTATGCAGTTACTCTAGTTTAGATAAATTAAGGTATGGATTTTTCTCTACTTACAATTTATTTATTGGTATTTTGATTGTAAGTATGAGTATCATATCCATAAAACTTGTATATACCCATAAGAACGAACCTGTCGCTCAGATACAGTTGCTGGATTATGTTGGGCGTAATTATGACGGCAAATCTACCCGAGTTTATTGCTGGGAGACTAAGAGGTTATTTGAGTATTACAGCCCTTTGCTTGATACAAGGAGAGTCAGAAACATCGACGATCTGCAGCATGATGTAGGGGCTTCTCTGGTTACACCTGAAGTAATATTATCGACTTCTAAAGTTAGTGGAATCAATTCTATAACAAACAGTGCAAGGGTCGTTGTTGAGTTTAAGAATAACCGCTATGTTAACAATCCATACCATGAGTTGACACTATACGATTTAAGCTATTCCAATGAGTAATAAACATCAGAACAAAAATTGGTTTTCAATATTTCATCCTGAGAAGTTCCACTTGATGCTGTACTACTCCATTACGAGTTTTATAGTTATAGGTATCGTAAGCTTTGTAGTCGGTGAGGTTTTTTCAAGGATTGAGGAGAGTGATCTGATAGAGAGAAGCGAGCAATACGCGGGGTATATCGTTGATCACATTAATCTGGAAATGTACGAGGAGTTCTTCACACCTGCTATGAGTAAGCATGGATATATTGATCTTGATAATAATCTGGAACAGTTTAACAGCCTTGACAAGGTAATTAAGAGTGACATCTACGGTTTCAATCTAAAGAAGGTCTATCTCTTCGATATGAACGGTCAGATTGTATACAGTAATATTCCTGAACACATAGGTTATGTACTTGAACGTGGAGAGAACCTGCAGTTGGATTCTGCTTTAAATGGAGCGCCTGCCTCCGCACTTCAGGAAGCTGGAATGAAGGATTCAAAAGGTGTACTTGTGGATAAATCTCTTCTGGAGAGTTACTATCCTGTTTACGAATATAATGAGGGGACGGTCAACAGAGAGAAGCAGACAGGTGTAATGGAGATATACCAGAATATGAATGAGCTGGACATTCAGATAGCGAGTGCACACAAAAAGGCCGTGATAATAACCGGTTCTAGTATGGGGTTACTTTTCCTTATACTGCTTCTGATTATTAAGAAAGGATCGAACGTGATCCGGTTAAAGACTGATCAGCTTGTTGAGGCAAGGGATAACCTTGAGGAAAAAGTAGTTGAGCGAACACAGGAGATTAAGCAGACTTATGAGAGACTTCAGGAGACACAAAAGCGTTTGAGCAGGTCTGAGAAGCTGGCCGGGATAGGGACACTGGCCTCAGGGGTTGCGCATGAGATAAACAATCCTCTCGCCTCTGTCGCAAGTTGTGCTGAGGGTCTTTTGAACCGGATGGATAGTGTGGATTTTAAATCAAAGGACGATGAAGAGGTTTTTCCTGATTATCTGAAGACTATTTATGACGAGACCTATAGGTGTAAGTCCATAATTTCAAAGTTACTGGATTTTTCAAGAAGGCAGGTGCCGGTATTTGGTGAGGTGGACATGAATGCTCTGGTCGCCAATGTAGTTAAGTTGGTAGGGCGTCAGAAGGAGCTGGAAAAGTTGAGTATCGAACAAAATTATAGTTTCGAGCCGGTTATAATCTATGGAGATGTCAATCAACTCCAGCAGGTTTTTTTGAATATGATATTGAACGCGATTGATGCGACAGCAGACGATGGCAATATTAAGATCACTACAAAAGGGGTTGATAACTACGCTCAAATAATTTTTGAGGATACCGGTTGCGGTATCGCTCCGGATGATATGGATAAGATATTCGAACCTTTTTTTACTACTAAATCACCGGGAAAAGGTACCGGGCTGGGGTTGTCCATATGTTACGGTATTATAGAAGAGCATAAAGGAAAAATTTCAGTCAGTAGTAATGGGACAGGGAAGGGTTCGGCATTTACAATCTCTCTGCCGGTATATGTTAAAGGAGTTTGAAGTGTCTAAAGGTAGAAATAGAAAGATCTGTTTTTTGCCACAACTTTGGACACTTTTAGCTTATTATAGAACTCTTAATTATGCAGGTGTCCTTTCTCGTATTTATTCATAAAATCCTTGTAGTTTGAGAAAGAGAGATGGAATGTTTTATTCATCAAAGATTTTCTGACCTGAACCATACCATTTTCAGCTAAGTTATCTGACAGGAGCAGTTTAAGCTCTTTAATGGTTTCAATATCCACGTCGGTATCCTCTATCGATTCTATATGTTGAAGAATCGATTGAATAAACAGGTGAAGAACTTCTTTTTCGTCAATCATCAGTTTCCTCGTATAAAATATAATGGATTTCTCTGTCCTGTTATTATCGGTATATTGGATGTATTCTTTAGAAAAATATATTTTATTACCGTTGGAATGACGATAGTTTAAATGCATTGGTGAGCAATACTTGAATAACGCGTATAAAATCGTTGAAGAGACAGAAGATAGTGATATATAATGCTCGGATTGCAGTAATATAGTAGAAAGTTTGAAGTGCCTAAAGTTTAAAGAAAAAGATTTGTTTTCTACCCAATTCCAGACTGTGAAACAGTAATATGAAGAATAAAATCAAGCTTCTATTTGTAGATGATGACAAGACTTTCGGTAAGGTTATGAAGAAGGAATTGACCCGCATGGGGTATTCTGTCGTTTGTGCCAATTGTGGTGAGAAGGCCATTGATATATTAAAGAAGCGAAACTTTGAGTTAATAATACTCGACATTAAGATGCCTGGTATTGGCGGTCTTAATACCTTGAAGGGTGTGAAAGAGATTGATCCGGAAGTAGAGGTAATAATGCTTACAGGTAGGGCTACCATTGAGAGCGCTGTTGAGTCAATGAAGATGGGTGCGTATGATTACATTACAAAGCCCTGCAGGCTTAGCGAATTAGATATGCTTTTGAAGAAGGCTCACGAGAAGAGGCAGATTTCTAAAGAAAACATCTCATTGAAGAGGTTGGTGACCAGTAAGGAACGGGATAAAGTCATGATAAGCCAGAGTGACAAAATGAAGCCGGTCTTCAACCTTATAGACAAAGTTGCCGTAACGGACTCTACTGTACTTATTCAGGGCGAGAGTGGTACGGGAAAGGAGCTTGTTGCCAGGGATATTCATCAGAAAAGCAAACGCAACAAATATCCATTTGTTGCTGTCAACTGTGCAGCCCTTCATGATACACTTCTTGAGAGCGAGCTTTTCGGTCATGTCAAGGGCGCATTCACTGGAGCTCATGAGACACGCCAGGGACTGTTTGAGGTTACGGACAAAGGGACTCTGTTTCTTGATGAGCTTGGTGAACTGCCAACAAATATTCAGGCAAAATTACTGAGAGTGCTGGAATCCGGGGAAATTCGCCGGTTGGGAGACAGTAAGGTAATCTATGTTGACACCAGGATTATAACGGCTACAAACCAGAATCTTAAGTCTATGGTAAAGAGAGGTTCTTTTCGAGAAGACCTGTTTTTCAGAATTAATATAGTTCGCATATCCCTGCCACCTTTGAGAGACAGGCATGATGATATTCCGTTACTTGTACAACACTTCCTTAAAACACATAAAATTGATACAACGGTAAAGAAGTTTTGTCATGACGCGCTTGAGTGTATGAAGAGATACTCATGGCCCGGTAACATAAGAGAGCTTGAAAATTTTATAGAAAACATAATTATTGTTTCTGATGATGAAAAAATAGGTGTTTGTGATCTGCCCGAAGAGATCAGAGGATATGTGACTGATGGTTATGTTCTTGATGCTGATGTCTCCCTTTCTGACCTTGAGAAGCAGCATATAATTAATACTCTCTCAAAGATGAATGGAAACAAAACGCATGTGGCTGATACTCTTGGTATATCTATAAAAACGCTATATAATAAGTTGAAAGTTTACAATATCCCTTACGATTTAAGATGATTAGGAGATAATATTATGTCAGACTATTTTGATTGTCCCAATTGTGGGGCAGAGGTACCGATAAAAGCGAAATCATGTCCTGATTGTGGTTCAGATGAGAATACAGGATGGTCAGAGGATACTATGTATGACGGACTGGATCTCCCTGCACTTGATGACTCAGATACAGAGGCAAAGACATCCATGCTTCAAAGTAAGTTTTTGTATATCATTGTGGCTATTTTGACAATTGTGGCATTTATAATGTTTTTCATATTGTAAAAATACTATGAGGTGTCAACAGGATACGAAGTGGGTGCATATTCCATCTCTCCTTACTGCCGCATGGGCGTGTGCAGTAATTGCCGCCATGCATAAGTTTGGTCCTTCAATTACGAGAGTGTATAAAAATTAAACATAAACGGTTTGCGCGTTGAAAGTGGAGACAAATACTGTACAAAATTCCTTCTGCGAATTACCTAACTACTTGATACACAATGGTTAATAGTTTTATTAAGAAAATATTTATTTGTTGGGTTGAAATCGTAATTTGGCACATAAATAGCACTATCCAAGGTGTTGCTCTATTATTGAAACTGAGGATAGCACAGAAAGGAGACAGAGTATGGCAAAAGTCCTGCTTGTAGACGATTCTATGTTTACACGGTCTATGCTAAGGAAGATTGTGACAGGGATAGGTCATGAGGTCATAGAAGCATCAAATGGCCGGGAGGGTCTGGATGGGATTATTAATGAAAACCCCGATCTTGTAATAACGGACCTGCTTATGCCTGAGATGGATGGTATTGAATTGCTTTCTGGCGTAAAGGACAAGAACATAAAGACACCTGTTATCGTAATGTCTGCTAATGTACAGGATAGTGTCCGCCAGCAATGTTTTGGGCTAGGTGCTACAGAATTCTTCAATAAACCTCCAAATAAAGATGAAATTCAGAAATATCTGGAAGAGTTTTTTGCGAAAGGAGGTGCGGAGTGATGTCTACAATGTCTGCTGAACAGTTGGATGCTCTGAAAGAGATGATAGGTGTTGGAATGGGAAAAGCAGCTGACATGTTAAATGAAATGTTGGAATCTCATATAGAACTTAAAGTACCGTCTCTTTCTATAATTGAATCAAGTGAATTTATTAACGGTAATATTTGTACGGAATTGAGTGGAGATAAACTCGCTTCCGTATCGCTTGGCTTCCAGGGATCATTTAATGGAAATTCCACGCTTGTCTTTCCTGAAGAAAGTGCCGTAAAGCTGGTAGCCGCTCTTACAAATGAAGAGCATGGTTCTACAGGTATGAATAGTGTTATGGCAGGGACTCTGAGTGAGGTAGGAAATATTGTTATCAATGGTGTTATGGGGTCTATAAGTAATTATTTGACTGATCGAGTAGATTATTCATTACCGAGTTATATGGAAGGGGAGTTGTCAGATCTTTTGAGGCTAGAGGATTTATCAGATAATGTGTTTGTTATATTAGCAGAGACTACTTTTAAGGTGCAAAATCTTCAGATAGAGGGAAGTATCTTTATTGTTTTTGAGTTTGATACTTTTAGAAATATATTGTTGGAGATTGATAAACTATATAGTAAATAACTATGGATGAAATAAAGATAGCAGCCGATAAATTTGAAATACTCGATCACGCTCCAATAGGTCAATTTGTTCTCAGGAAGGATTTTATTGTCATCTATTGGAACAGATGCATGGAAGCCTGGACGGGCATTTCAAGGGACAAGATTGTTGGCACAAACCTGATGACTCATTTTCTGCATCTGGGAGATAATAGGTATATTGACCGCATCAAGGATATATTCAAATCCAGCCCTCCTATAGTTTTCTCTTCTCAGCTTCATAAGTATGTTATACCATCGCCTCTGCCCGGAGGGGGATTTCGTACCCAAAGTACGTTTATTACCAGTATTCCTGCGCAGGAAGAGGGGGAATTATATGCCCTTTTTGCAATACAGGATGAGACAAGCCTCACGAGCGTTCTTGAAAGTAATAAGCATGCACTTAAGCAGCTTACAGAGGAGATAGAAGAGCGAAAGAAAGTAGAGGAGCAATTAGTACAGGTCGCGCGCTATGACAACGTAACCGGGCTGGCTAATCGTACTCTTTTGAGAGAGGTTTTAATAAGGGGCCTGTCTAAGACACGTCGTAATCACAATACATTTGCTTTGATGTTTCTGGATCTGGACCATTTCAAGGATATCAATGATACTCTGGGGCATGATGCCGGTGATATGTTATTGAAAAGTGTTGCTGGTAGATTAAAGGATCGTGTACGTGGGGTTGATCTTGTAGCACGCATGGGGGGTGATGAGTTCGCTGTTTTTATTGATGATTGCGATCCCGATGCTGCTGCACATGTCGCACAAGGTATACTTGATGTTCTCGCTCCATTTCATAAGTTGGGTAGTAACGAAGTCTTTGTAAGTTGTAGTGTTGGTGTTGCAATGTGTCCAGATGCAGGGGAGGATCCTGAAAGTATCTGTAAGTCTGCTGATACTGCAATGTATCTTGCAAAGACAACTGGCAGGAACAACTATCAATTTTATTCTCAGGAATTGCACGAACAGACAGTAAAACGTATACATCTTGAAAATGATCTTCGACGTGCTCTTGATCAGGACGAATTTACTCTTTATTATCAGCCAAAGGTAGATATGAGTGGCAGAGTTATTGGTATGGAAGCCTTGATTCGCTGGCAGCACAGCAAACTAGGGATGATAAGTCCGGGCAGGTTTATTCCTATGGCAGAGAAAACAGGGTTGATTAACCCTATCAGTGAATGGGTATTACATACTGCATGCCTGCAAATTCGTGAGTGGGAGAAAAATAATTACTTGTCAAAGGATGTAACACTTGCCGTTAACGTTTCTGTCAAGCAGTTGAAACAGAAAACTTTCTGGGATACGTTACAAAGAATCCTATCTATAACAGAGTTAGATCCACGTTATTTAGAACTGGAATTGACAGAGAGTGCTATTATGGATCATCCTGAAGAAACGATTGCATTGCTTGGGAAAATACATCAGTTAGGTGCACGTATTGCGGTAGATGATTTTGGCACATCTTACTCTTCCTTGAATTACCTTAAGCGTTTACCGATTGATGCCATAAAGATTGACATGTCCTTTGTGCAAGGTATCGGTAAGGACCGTGATGATGAAGAAATTATTAAGGTTATAATCACTCTGGCCAGAAGCCTGGGGTTACAGTCAGTAGCCGAGGGTGTGGAAACAAAAGAGCAGATTACTTTTCTGCATGAGCATAGGTGTGATTGTTTGCAGGGTTTTTATTTCTGTCGTCCCTTGCCCGCTGAAATTGCTACACAATTTTTGAAGGAAATATCATCTGAAGGTATGTCAGAAGAGGCTGAATGTTCAATTGGAAGTTGAAAGAATTAACGTCATTTCCAGATTGTGAAAACCACTAAAAATAGAGATCTCTTTTACCACGGGATAGAGACTCTATTTTGCCAGATGTCATCTTCCTGACTTCCGGATCAGGAATCTTACTAATCTCTGAGGATATAAGGGACTTTGTCTTCCCGGCAAGTTCCGGATTATAGTCCAGCAGATACTCTTCAAATGTAAGAAGTGCGTTTGGCTGGCAAAAGTTCTTAATGTCGCCGGGCTTGGCCAGATCCATAAAATCCTCACCTGTCCTTCCGGTACGATAACATGAGGTGCAGAAACTTGGAACAAATCCCCTGTTGGTCATGTCTTCAATAACTTCCGAAAGGGAACGCTCATCCGATATATTGAATTGTTCTTGTCCATTTTTATTGTTGCTGTAGCTGCCGGGTAGTGTTTTTGAACCCGCCGATATCTGTGACACTCCCAGATAAATAAGTTCGCTTCTCAGAACCGCATTCTCTCTTGTGGAAAGTATTATGCCGGTATACGGGACAGCAAGACGGAGAACTGCAATTATCTTCTTAAGATCAGTATCTGATACCGGGTAGGGGGGGGTGGAAGCAATGCTGGAGCCTTGTGCCTGTTCAAGCCTTGGAACAGAAATAGTATGAGGACCTACCCCGAACACTTCTTCAAGATGCATAGTATGAAACATCAGTGCCAGTACTTCAAATTTGTAATCATAAAGGCCAAACAGTGCACCTATGCCCACATCATCTATGCCGGCACTTTGAGCAAGGTCACATGCGTAAAGCCGTTTTAAATAATCAGATTTTGGCCCCGATGTATGCAGTTTACTATATGTGTCTCTGTGATATGTTTCCTGGAATAGTTGATATGTTCCTATACCGGTCTGCTTAAGCCTTTTGAAATCTCCCACTTCCATTGGGGCCACATTAATGTTTACTCTCCTTATGTCTCCGTTGCCTACCTTTGTGTTGTAAACGGTTTTTATTGCATTTTCTATATAATCTATATTGACTGCAGGGTCCTCTGCAGAGACAATGAGGAGCCTTTTGTGTCCCTGTGAGATCAGAGCTCTGGTCTCCTCGCGTATTTCATCTGTATCTAAAAGTTGTGTTTCAGTGTTAAAGCTTTCTTTACGGAATCCACAATAAAGACAGTTGTTAATGCATCTGTTAGATAGATAAAGTGGTGCAAACAGAACAAGGCGATTGCCGTAGATTTTCTCTTTTATCTGTTTAGCCGTTTCGAATATTCTGCTCAAGGCGGACTTTTCATCACAATTCAAAAGGACGGCTGCCTCTTCAGGACTAAGGCCTTTTAGTGCTAAAGATTTATTGATTATAGTTTCGACACGTTGACGTGATGGTTCCTGTGTTTCTTCCAGAATATCAGATATTTTGTCTTCGTTAATAAAGTTTTTCATATTCCTAAATCTGTAGGAGCCCTTCCTATACTCTTAAGCAGTTGCAACGCATCCGCAATCTGTTTCTCAACAGATACGTCTACCGTTGCCCTGTTGGGGTAGATATCGTAGAATCCAACGTAATTCTTAGGTGTAAGGTTCAGCATTATTGAATTTGCCCCTCCCATAAGGGCTTGTCGCCTTGCCTGTTGGTTTATAGATTCCAGAGCCGTAGTTACAAGAATCTTTCCGTAGGGATCTATCAGTCGTAAGACAGAGATGGCCTTAAGTACATATTCAGCATCAGGTGCACTGTGGCCGCGAAGCAGAGTGTCCGGATGTGGAATAAATGGGCCGAATGAGTACATATCACAACCCAGCTCTTTAGCAAACATAAAGTCGTCAATAACACCTTCAGGCTTCTGTCCGGGCAGGCCAATGAGGCTTCCAGTGGCAATAATGTATCCGATATTCTTAAACAGCTTAAGATACTTGATTCGCTCCTTCAAAGATGAATGAGGATGCAGCTTTGAATACATATTACTATCAGAAGTTTCAAATCTAAACAAGACAGCCTTGGCACCCGCATCAAATGCTTTTCGATAAAACACATCATCCCTTTCCCCAACACTCAGGAAGATAAATACAGGATAGCTTTCCCGTATCTTTTTAATCAGGTCCAAAATCTCTTCTGGCTTGTAAGATGGATCTTCACCAGATTGAAGGACGATTCCCTTAAACCCGAAGCGCTTTACCGCATCATAAACAACTTCTAGAATTTCTCCGGTGTTAAGGCTGAAACGTTTGAGTTTGGAGTTCTCTGAATTAATTCCACAATATTCACATTGACAAACACACTTGTTTGAAAACTCAATTATTCCGTGAACACAGCAGCTATTATCTAAAAATTTTTGACGTATGAAATTGGCTGATTTGTGTAGCATCTCAATTTCATCCGGATCCCTACTTAAGAGTAATCTCAACGCTTCCTCATGAGATATTGACTTGCCATATGTTGCTCTATCGATGATCTTCAGGAAGGCCTTATCCAGATTGGGCTTGTCGTTATACAATTTGGAAAGTTTTGCATCCGTCTTTTTCAGCTCAAAGAACAGCTCTTTCCATGTGTCCAGAATCTCTTCAGCATCATTCTCTTCTATTTTCTCTACTACAAAACCACCCTGTGCATAGACATAATCACCCACCTTGAGATCATAGAAATCATTCCTGGCCTTCCTCTTCTCACCAAAATAATCTACTGTAATCAGATTACCGTCAATGCTCTTTACGTTTCCCGGGATTGCATAACACATAATTTAAGTTTCAGTTTTGTCTCTAGATTTTTGAGTACAATAGACACTTCTATCATACTCACTCAAACTATCACTTAAAACTATAATTGTCTAACTTTTTTCCAGAACATTTGATACAGAAACAAACATCTTTATAATTTGACCAATCTTTTATATAATCTACGAGTTATCTAGTAGTAGAAAAGGATGTTGAGAACACAGATTTATCATTTGGTTACGTTTGATTTATAAATATTTATAAACAGAGACTTTTTTCAAATTTAACAATGAGGGTTGTTACAAATGAAAAAAACTAAAATTTTGAGTATCGCTTTTTTAATGGTTGTCACTTCTGGTCTTTTATGGGCAGGGCAATCAGATCTTCCGGAACCTGATGCATTACAGGAAACTTACTTAAAGGGAACTAGAGAGGAAAAAGGCCGTCAATGTGCCAATGAAGTTGCAGCATTGTTAGGGGAGGAGTGTTCTACCTGCCATGATAACGATGTGACAGAATTTACGGAAAAAGGAAACAGGGCGAAGAGAGACATGCAGGCCTCAATTGCTATTGGCGTAAAGTGTGATTACTGCCATACAGGGAATAAACGGTTTACAAGCAAATATAAAATTGCAGGAAAGATGTTCGAACTATCAGAGATGATGGATGTAAAATGTGACTTTTGCCACAATGGGAAAGATACTCTTACGCCAGAGGGGAGTACTGCAAAAACTGCTATGTTGCTGCAAAAATGGACTAAAAAGGGCAATAGAAAATGTTTGAAATGTCATGTTGAGAAGGAACAGTTTGAATTGAACTCTGATGGTAAGGAAATCCTGAAGAGCCTGATGCATGAAGGAGAGGCAAACTGAAAATAAGAGCATGGGTATCGCCTGAATAAAAAGGCGACACCCATTACTCATCAATATAAGAAATGACTACTACTTCTTCCGATGGCCACTTCTACTGTCATCATCACTGCCATGGCGCTTCTTCTTTCTCTTTCTATTCTTGTGACCACTACTGCTATCATCACCGCTGCGGCTACGTTTGAATATATGCACATCTGTACCAGTGCCTTCGTTACCACTCTCATCTGTAGCTGTTACAGTTAAAGTAAAGTTAGGACCTTCGAACTTTACATCGGCATCGCAACGGCGACCACCACGACTGTCATCATCACTGCGGCCTTCTCTCTTTGTTTTTACTTTAAACTTCTTTTTCTTCTTAAGCTCGACAATCTGTCCGTTAGTTACCTGATATCCATTTAAATCTGCGGTAAGTCCAGGGCTTATATCACAGTTGTCAGTTGCCGCAAACTCTACAGTAAAACAACCTTTTGTTTTCTTGAACGTTCCTGCAACCGGTACCAGCTCCGCAGTCACAGTTGGAGCATTATCATCCACTACAGTTACAGTTGCTGTACACTTGGCTTCTAGCTGGCCATCAGACACTGTAAGCTCTACTTCAGTAACTCCCAACAAGTATGGTCCGGCAGGATCCTGAGTAATGATGAGTGTATCACCTGCATCAGGATCGAATGAACCATTATCTATGGAAGCACTGGCTGAACAGACAGTATCTGCTGAAACTGTTACGTCCTTACACAGAGCAACCGGCGGCAGATTATTTGGACAACCCAGTCTGTCAGGATCAGGATCGTTACCAGCAGGCAGGTCCGGACATGCGTCACACGCATCACCCCAACCGTCACCATCACCATCTGTCTGATCTGCATTCGGTGTATCAGGACAGTTGTCTACATCACCGCAGACACCATCTCCGTCTGCATCATTAAATGGATCTGTTGGGCACGAATCGCCAATATCGCAGAGTCCATCACCATCAGTATCTGTGCCGTCATTTGAAGGATCATTGTCAGGCAATGGGCCAAATCCGTCTGTGCCTACAGCACAATCGTCACAGCCGTCAGCGTCAGCAT
>CAYTGO010000008.1:12753-26786 GCA_964437425.1 uncultured Candidatus Scalindua sp. | reverse complement strand
GGGCCAAATCCGTCTGTGCCTACAGCACAATCGTCACAGCCGTCAGCGTCAGCATCCTGGCAAATATTCGGATCAAGCGGATCGAGATCGTTACTGTCAATAACTCCATCATTATCGTCATCAGGATCACTGGTATCACAGGTACCATCACCGTCAGTATCTGTACCGTCATTTGATGAATCGTTGTCAGGCAGAGGGCCAAATCCGTCTGTGCCTACAGCACAATCGTCACAGCCGTCAGCGTCAGCATCCTGGCAAATATTCGGATCAAGCGGATCGAGATCGTTACTGTCAATAACTCCATCATTATCGTCATCAGGATCACTGGTATCACAGGTACCATCACCGTCAGTATCTGTACCGTCATTTGATGAATCGTTGTCAGGCAGAGGGCCAAATCCGTCTGTGCCTACAGCACAATCGTCACAGCCGTCAGCGTCAGCATCCTGGCAAATATTCGGATCAAGCGGATCGAGATCGTTACTGTCAATAACTCCATCATTATCGTCATCGGGATCACAAGCGTCGCCTAGGCCATCATTATCTGTATCTGTTTGGTCTGCATTAGCAGTATCCGGACAGTTGTCAGTTTTATCAGTTACATAACCCGCAGGTTGTTCACAAGCCTGAGTAACATCATAGGGATCACCCTTATTGTCACCATCAGAATCACCGTAGTACATGCTTCCTGCACCCTCATCTATGTTTCCATCACAGTTGTTATCTATTCCGTCACAGATCTCAAGGGCACCTGGATTGATGTTACGATTCTCATCATCACAATCGTCCGGGACTGTGTAGCCATCAAAGTCCACGTCAGCAAGTTCTCCTACGAACTTCGCAACAAAAGCGTCAAAAGTCCCCCCCCCTTTAATCCCCTGGTACGCATTCTTCGTGAGAAAGGTGGAAGAACGAGTATACCCGGTTACATATGCATTGCCGGAACTGTCTATCGCTATCCCAGCAACATAATCTTCACCTTTCTCCCCACGATTATTAGGCCCTCCATACAGATAGGTAGAGTAGGTAAGAGAATTGCCTGTAGGGGTTAACTTTGTCACAAAAACATCCTTATCATTCCATATACCCTGGTACTCGGTCCTGCCGGGAAAGTAGTTAGAATCAGTCTCCCCGGTTACATATGCACTGCCAGAGCTGTCAACTGCTATCCCTTTGCCAAAATCAGAACCACTCCCACTCAGATATGTAGAGTAGGACAGTGTACTGCCTGAAGGGGCCAGCTTCGTAACAAAAGCATCCCAGCCTCCCTGGTCATTCTGGTATGCATCCTTTGTAGGATAGTTGCTGGAACTGGTATAGCCGGTAATATATGCACTGTTGGAACTGTCTACTGCTATCCCTATGCCATAATCATTACTACTCCCACCCAGATACGTAGAGTAAACGAGGGCGCTGCCTGCAGGTATCAGTTTTGTTACAAAAGCATCCATGCCTCCCTGATCACCTTGGTACGCGTCCTTCGTGGAGTAATTGTTAGAATCAGTATACCCGGTTACATACGCACTGCCTGCACTGTCTATCGCTATTCCTCGACCAATATCCGAACCACTCCCACCCAGATACGTAGAGTAAACGAGGGCGCTGCCGTCAGAGGCTAACTTCGTTACAAAAGCATCATATTGCCCCCCTTGTTTAACACCCTGGTACGAGTCTTTTGTGGGGTAATCGTTAGGCGAGCCGTTAGGATTGCCACCAGATTGCGTATACCCTGTTATATATGCGCTGCCTGAACTGTCTACTGCTATTCCTTTGCCATAATCATGAGATACCCCTCCCAGATATGTAGAGTAGGAGATGGCACCGTTAGAATTCAGCTTCGTCACAAAAACGTCATTAGTGGTGTAACGCTGATCCTTATTACCACCTTGATATGCGTTTACCGTAGTAGGATAGTTCAGAGAATTGGTATACCCGGTTACATATGCATTGCCTGAGCTGTCAACCGCTATTCCCTGGCCATAATCAGCACCACTCCCACCCAGATACGTAGAGTAGGAGAGGGCACCGTTAGAGTCTAGCTTTGTCACAAAAACATCATCGCCTCCCTTATAGAGCTCGCCCAGCGTTGTAGGATAGCCCGAACCGGCGTACCCTGTTACATAAGCGCTGCCAGAACTGTCTACCGCTATCCCATAGCCCTTGTCCCAACCACCTCCACCCAGATATGTTGAGTAGGAGAGAAGAGGATCTATAATCAGCGGATAGCCTTTGTCATAAGAAGGCACTTCAAATGCATATGCATACAGTTGAGAGTCAGGAGTTGAAAGTTCTGAGTTGTGGACTTGAGAGTTTAGGAGTTTGAATTTGCCCTCAACTTCTACTTTCTTTCCATCTATATCCTGATAGCAGTATGGTTTATTCTGCAGGACCTTGCCATTCTTAAGATCTATCTCCAGGGATCCATCTTCTGCAATGTTCAAGCCCTCGATACCCTCATATGACAATTTCACAACAGACGGATCTGCACCGGGTTTAACTATGATGTCATACTCCATCTGTCGGTTATTGCCATAGAACTTTATATCTATGTCGCTATAGACCTCTTCGTACAGTACAGCACTATATGTTGAGATATCAGTCCGCCACTTTTCAGGGTCACTGCCGATCAAATAATTGATCCTTCCCTCCTGTAACCCTTCGGAGATAATCTCCGGATCTTTTTTAGCCCCGAGCAGGGTAAGTTTTATTGTCTCTGACCTGATATCTCGGGTTTCAGGTATTGAGGGAGAGCCATTCTCTACATGAGGAGGTGTGTTATCATTTTCCTGGCCACTTATAAGCTCTAAATAAACTCCTTCACGGGTAAAATATGTGCTGTGTCCGCTGCCCCTTTCATAAAATATTACATCCTCATCTATCTGCCCATCATTCCTTATAATAGAGAGTGGAAGCTTTCCATATTCCTCTACAATCTTACTTTTTGCCTCCTCTGATACTTCGGTAGTTGCCTTCCCGTTCCGTGTCTTAACCACTACAACTCCGGCAGTGACAAAGACCGCTACAAGCAGTAATAACCCAACAATTTTTCCAGCTTTGTTTTTATACACTGATACTCTCCTCCTTCTAAATATAATTATCCCTGTAATTCTTTTATATTTACATTGTAAAATGATTGTTTGTATAAATAAAAAAAGCCCTTGCCGTTCACTTAAAGTGAGCGATACAAGAGCTTATTAACTGTCCATTAAATATGTTTTGATAGGATATTTTTTCCATAATAGACTTCTATACAGTAAAACAACATTTTTGTTTACTATTATGGCATCCATGCCGTTCTTGCACAAATTGACCCTACCAGTCAGAACGTTTGCGTAAGTTAACAAAACCCCAGATCTGTGTCAATATTATTTTATCGGTGTTATGGGGGAAAATGCAGGGATTTAGCGTCTCTTAATCAAATGGCAGTTTAACCTGAAACTTTCTCTATTTCTCGTTAACAATAAGACGTTTTCCTGTGAAAGTATTACTGAATGTTCTGATCGGGGCAGCGACAGGATCGAGAGGGTCTGCTCCGGGTGAAAACAGCTTGCCAGAGAGTTTTCCGTTCACCTGCTGATATGTTTTATCAAAATTTACGGTGAAGCTAAATAGTGATGATCCGACGCCATCTTCCAGGGAAGAGAAATTAAGTACTCTGACGGTAATTTTTCTCCCTCCTGTCTTTTTCCATACTCCCTGCTGGTTGCTGAATTTGTTGTCTAACTGAGACGAATGAGTACCAAACCAATTGCCATCTGCAGTGATAGTTACAATTCTGGATCCACCTTGATCCTCCTCGGTCAGTAGATATGTACCGGCAATCTGCTCGCCGAAGGTGGCATGATACTTGTCGGTTCCAGCCTCGCTTGGGCGTAAGCTACCAAAAAGCAGGAACAGTGATAAAATTACCGGAGTATAAACTGTTAGAATTCTATCCTGCTTCATAGCCTTGCCTTTCTTAATTGATGTTGTTTGATGTAGAAAAAACATACACTAAATTATATTGAGCGTAAATTAAATATTACGATGAAACCACTATTTCTTTGTGGTGAGCTGAGAATATCATCGCTTTTCAACAGGAAATGAAATAGTGATTGTTGTTCCTTTTCCTATTTCACTCCGGACGTCTATGCTACCGCCGTATTGTTTGATCAGATTCTTAACTATAGACATTCCTAATCCTGTGCCTCGCAGTTCAGCTGCCTTTGCATTTTTAGATCTGTAAAATTCGTTAAAGATTTTATTAAGGTCATCTGTAGTGATACCGATTCCCGTATCAGATATCTCTAACTTAACTTCTTTATCCGTTATTGTACTGTTTATACTTATTGTTCCTTCTTGTTCCGTATACTTTACTGAGTTATCTATTAGATTTGTCAATATAATATCAAGATCATCCGGGACTATATTCAGGTAAGAAGGTTCTGGTGTGGTCTTAATTATAATTTTTAGATTCTTTGATTTTGTTTTTTCCTGCATTAGGTGCAGAGTGTTTTTAACTGCAATATTTATGTCAATTAATTTTATATCACCTTCTTTGGGTTTTCCTATTTTACCTGCAATAAGATCAAGAAGGCCGTTAACAAGTGTTATAAGGAAGCTCGTTCTTTTTTCAGACCTGATAACCAAATCTCTTGCCTTCTCAGAAATTTCACCTGCATAACCCTCTTCAATTGATTTTAAAAGGCTTTGTATTGCACTTAGCGGGGACCTGAGCTCGTGGGTAACCTTGTATGTGAATTCGCTTTTTTCCCTGTCTATTGCTTCAAGCTTGTTATACGCATCAGTGATCTCGTTCTTAAGGGTTACAATTTCATTCTCTCTCTTTCTAAGACGGTTATTAACAGATGTTGCAAGGTATGCGGAGATGTACAAAGACGTAACGCTGAAGAAGATTATTGACAGGAGATAAAGGCCATTGTCATAAACAGGATCAGGAAAAAGTTCTTTAATATGAACATGAGGGATAACATGGAAATATTCCAGGATTGAAAGGCTGATTATTAATATTAATGCGAATCCAGTTTGCAGATAGCATTCCCTCTCAGATAAAAGAATTGCAGATATAATTACATGAAATATAAAGTAGATGATGACAGGACTTTCAATTCCTCCCGTGTAATGTACTAGAAAGACCAGGGCTATCCAGTCTACAGAAATCTGCAGATTGGCAAAATGCTCATATGACTTCACGTGTTTCTGTAGATATAGACAGATGAGGTTGAAAATCAGTATGCAAAGAGTAACAATCAATATGGGTACGATAGGCAGATCTATTCCCAAGGCAAATTTAGCAAATTTAGAAGTGATGAATATGCCAATTACAATAATCCAGCGAAGATTTATAAACCTTGAAAGACTTTCAATGAGTTCTTTTTCCAGTGATGATTTTTCATGTGTATGGGTTTTATATGACATGGTGATCTGTGATAGTATTACTCTTTGTTTGCCAGAAGCTCTGACACTTTTGCTAACAGGTCCTTCGGCTGGACTGGTTTTTCGATAAAACCGTCAACCGGTAGAAAAGCGTCATCGCTCTCCGGTGAAAAATTCATACTCTTTTTCTGAGATATGGCAGTAATCATCAGTATTGGGGTTTTTCTGCAATGCTTGTACTCGGAATCCGGTTCTTCACTTCTGAGCGCATAGGCCACATGAAATCCCTCAGTATCTGTCTCCATCATTACGTCAAGTATTATTAAATCAGGGGTTTCTTCTTTTGCTCTTTGCAGTCCATCTTTACCATTACTTGCAGTAATTATGTTATAGCTGTTTGCCTCAAGGGGCATCCTCATCGCTTCAACTATATCGGGGTCATCGTCAATGATTAGTATTTTCTGGTTTGCCAAATAAATCAGCTCCTTCCTCTCAAAAGAGAGTGTAATTGTCAGGCAGACGGAGTGCTGCAAACTTCTTCAATTTTCCTGAGTACGGTATTTACTATATTTGACATTGAGCCTGCTAACTCTTTAGAAAGAGTAGTGCCGTAACTAATTGTCTTTGGCTGGACACCCACAATCTCTATCATGGGCGGATTACCAAGCATTTCCGTCATTTTAATTATTTCCATGAGATCGGTGTCATGTAATGAATACTTCTTCTTGTTGTAGATTGAACGGACCTCTTCAGCACTAAATATTGTAACACTGCCCGGTGTTTTGCCGGTTTCAACTGCATCTATAAAAATTACTCTTGCAGCTCCATGCATAAGATCTATTAGTTTAAACCCGCCCGTACCACCATCGTATATCTCTATACTTTCCGGAAGATCATGCTTCTCCAGCTCATTGATTGTGTGGACGCCAATTCCTTCATCCATGAGCAATAGATTGCCAATTCCAATAACTACTATCTTGCTATTCATTTATAAATTTTACCTTCATCAAATGTGTTGCACATGAAATGCATGGATCATAAGCCCTTACAAGCATTTCAATGTTAAGGATTATGTCATCCCTTGGTTGATCAAGTATGTTTGGCACAAGTTCTCTCAGGTCATTTTCAATGTTAGCCAGGTTCTGTCCTGTTGGAATAATATAATTAGCATAGTTGATCTTACCGTTATCATCTAGTTTGTGCTCATGATATAATGTTCCCCTTGGTGCTTCTGTAGCTCCTACACCATGTCCGGCTTTAGGAATCAGTTCTATTTCTTCTTCCGTCATTCCATCTGAAATCAGGTCATCCATCAGCATGATACTGTCTTCAAAGCAGTGAACCGTTTCTACTACCTGGGCAACATTATTCATGTACGTATTGTAACAGGGGTGTTTTAATCCAAGTTCCTCGGCAACCTCTTTTGCTTTCGGGTGCAATTGATCGTAATTGTTGTTAAACCTTGCCAGTGCTCCTACCATATAAGAATCTCTATTTGATCTCGCATGTTTTGATGTTGAGCTAGGGACCATAAATTCCTTTACCTTATCCAGGTAGTCGGAGGGTTCAACTTCACCATTGTCACTCGATTTGATATTGCCGTCATATAGAGCGTATTCATCCGGGTTAGTAAGGGAGATATATTCAGTCTCTCTCTCAAACTCAGGAGTTTTCAGACTCTTGAAGAATTTCACTGTCTCTTCAATATCCGGCCACAAATCCTCAATCTTCTTCTTAAATGCCTCCAGGTCTTTTGATTCCGGGTTTTTAGAAAAACACCCTACTTTTAATGTAATGGGGTGAATGTGTCTGCCTCCCACCAATGCGCATAATTCGTTAGCGAGTGTTTTAATTCTCATACCTCTTAAGACGATCTCTTTATTGTCTTTTACCATACCAAACACACTGCCCACTCTGAAGAAGTCCGGTGCTGTCAGGAAATAGACATGGAGAATGTGACTCTGAATAAATTCGGCGTTAAGTAATAGTTTTCTTAATTTTATTGTCTGTGCTGAAGGTTCAAATCCGAGTGCGGCTTCAATGGCTTTTATTGATGTTGTGGTATGCGTAACAGCGCATATACCGCATATACGTGAGGTTATATGCGCAACCTCTTTATATGATCTGCCAAGTGCCATCGCCTCAAAAAAACGCGGGGATTCTACTATATCCATCCGCAGTTCACGAATCTTTCCCTCCTTTACGTCGATTATTATGTTCCCATGTCCCTCGACTCGTGTTATATGTTCAATACCTACGTGAAAATCGTGCATTTAATTTTTCCTGAAATATTAATAAGATTGATTTTTAACTCTGATATCTTGTGTTTAGCTTCTTGCCTCTAAGTCATTCATACTTCTCTTTACTATTTCCCCCAAACAGCATGTATTGTGAAATGGCTTCATCAACGGTCAATCCGTGCTCGCTTAAGAGATTCTTGTGCGAAGACAAATTTGGATCATCGATCAGGCCGCGACAGCCAACACATCCATCATTATAAGTCGGGCAGATAGCCTTACATCCGGCCTTCGTTACCGGCCCCATGCAGACAATACCTTTTTCGAACAGACAGACATTCTCTCTCATCTGACACTCTACACACACCGGATAATCAGGTATACGTGGCTTTTTCCCCAGCAATATCGACTTGGTTACCTCAATAAATTCATCTTTGTCAATGGGACACCCTTGTATCCAGTAATCGACCTTAATTACGGCCTCAATCGGCCTTGTAGGGATTGTTTCGTAATTGTCTGCCATTTTACCATATACTATTCCCTTGACCTTATCCATTTTGAACTGGTTTTTCAGGCTGTTAATACCACCAATGGTAGCACATGCACCTATTGCTATTATGACCTTGGCAGTGTCCCGTATTTTTTTAATCCGTTCAATTTCCGAAGTTCTTGTGATACTGCCTTCAATGAATGCGATATCGTAGTCCTCACTTTTCTCACTCATAGCCTCTCTGAAGGAGACAATATCTATTAAATTGGCTAGTTCAAGAAGCTGCTCCTCAATGGTGAGTACGACTAACTGGCAGCCTTCACAGCTTGAGAATGAGAAAAAAGCGACTCTTGGCTTTGTCATATAGCCTCCGGAAGAAATTTCAATGTATGGTAGCTGAACTCAGGGCCTTCAAGGCAGACATATACTCCGTTGATCTGACAATGACCGCATTTTCCAATACCACATTTCATACGTCTCTCCAATGACATGATAATATGATCTTCAGGTATCTGCTTTGACTGCAGCTCAAGAAGGACGTATTTATACATTATCGGAGGTCCGACTACCAATGCATAGGTATTAGAAGGTTCAATCTTTAAAGGTGGAATAAGCCTCGTAATAACTCCTGATTTACCAGGCCAGTTATCGTCCGGCTTATCAACCGTAATGTCTAATTCAATATCTTCTCTTGTTTTCCAGAGTTTAAGCTCCTCTCTAAACAGCATCTCTCCGGGGCTCTTTGCACCGTAAAGAATAGTTATCTTTGCAAAATCGTCTCTTTTCTCAAGGACATAGTTAATCAGCGAGCGCAGAGGTGCTAATCCCAGGCCACCGGCTATAAACAGAAGATCCTTCCCCTTCATCTCCTCTACAGGGAATCCGTTTCCCAGTGGGCCTCTTATGCCCAGACATGAGCCTTTCTCCAATTTGTGAATAGCAGCTGTTACATCTCCGGCCTTTCTGACGCAGACTCCAATTCTGGTTTTGTTAAAGGGAGATGATGATATTGATATTGGAGCTTCTCCAATACCAAAGATTGAGATCTGAATAAATTGTCCGGGGTTGAAATCAAAATTACCTGGTTTCTTTAACTCAAGCTCAATATATTTCTCCATGGCAGTGAGCTGTTGCGTGCTTACTACCTCGGCTACTTCAGGAAGATAGACAGAACTACTTCTTTCTTTGTTTTTCAACATGAGCAAATAGATAGTTAGGTTTTATATTTAAGAAATATTTCTGTCTGAACCCAGAGCTATTTCAAAGTATATAGTGTTTAAAAGGTTTTACTGAAGCGCCTAATACTATATAATAATTCAAAGCATTAGGTTGTCAATACCATTTGTTAAAAACATGAGTATATAGTGAAGAAGATAATAAATTATGAAAAGTAAGAAGGAATATAAAACAGGCAGAGAAGATTTAGATAAAATTATTGCTGATTTAGCAAGGTTATCTCTCTCTACCAATAATGCAGATTTAATTGAAGAGATGCTGACAACAGTCGTTAAACTGGGACTGGAAAATGATGAACGTGGTGATCTGAAATTAATAAATATGGCGTTGAAAGAGCTGCGTTACGCATCAAAGATATTTATCCCATACAGAGATCAGAGAAAAGTTGTGATCTTTGGCTCTGCGAGAGCCCGGAAGGATTCAGATGAATATAAGATGACAGTAGAGCTTTCAGAGCTGATTGTGAAAAAAGGGTTTAAGGTAATCACAGGTGGAGGGCCTGGAATTATGGAAGCCGGTAATAAGGGGGCTGGCCGAAAAGAGAGTTTCAGTTTGAATATTAAGCTCCCTTTCGAGCAGCAGTATAACCCATACACAGCCGGTGATGAAAAAGCTGTCAGTTTTAAGTACTTTTTCAACAGGAAGCTCTTTTTTCTCAAAGAGTCTGATGCAACAGTAATTTTCCCCGGTGGTTTTGGCACTTTAGACGAATGCTTTGAGTCTCTCACATTGATTCAGACCGGCAAGACTAAACCACGTCCAATCATATTAATAGACTCTCCTGATTCGGAGTATTGGAAACGCCTGATTAGTTTTATAACAGAAAAATTGCCGGAACGGGGGTTTATTTCGAATAACGATTTAAGTCTGCTTATACGTGTTAATTCAATCGAACAGGCAGCTGATGAAATCCTTCAATTTTACCGAGTCTACCATTCAATTAGATATGTTGGAGGCAAGACTGTTCTCAGATTAAATAAGCCTTTAAGTAGTGAAGAGATTAATAGTCTTAATGAAAAATATAGCTGTATCCTTCGTTCTGGAAAAATAGAGCCTACTGATTCTCTGCCTGCAGAGCAGAAAGGTGAAGAATTCTTAGATTTACCGAGACTGGTAATGGACTTTAATCGGCATGAATTTGGTAAATTTCATGAAATGCTGCGGTTTTTGAATACGTTAGGTGAATAACAGGATGCGGGAGTGACCCGCATCTTGATAGTGTCCTGGCCTGGTCACTTTTACTGAGATCCTACTTGTTTTTTCTCCATCTGTGGAGACTCCTCGTAGTCAGCCAGAAGCTCATAAAACAGGGCAGGCTCCTTCTTCTTCAATTCTATTAAAAATTCCAGAAAATTAAACAAGCCTTCTGCTAGTACCTTTTTTACTTTCTTCATTAGCGATCGCTTCTTTTGTGCCTCGTAAACGTAAGGTGTATCTGGGTTGTTGCATTTAAATTGCTTAACTTCTTCAATAAAGTGCAGAATATAAATCATATCCTTAAAGCCAGAATCTATGTCATGAATAATTGTCCACTCCATAAAACTGTAAAATGCATGATATGCGGGGACATACTCTGTTATGATTGTCTCCATAGCGTCTAAAGATGCATATTCAATATGGTCAGCATCTTTGCGCATTTGTTTCAACTCTGCCAGGCTTGCATTTTTAATCTTCGATATTGATATAATAGGGAATTTCAGTGCATTAAGATTTGCAAGAAAGATGTTACGCAAACGTGAACGAAACAGATAACACCTGAAGTGCATTAATCTTTTTGACTGTTCAGCCTTTCTCTTCCTCTCCAGAATTTTCTCAATCAATAACGCACCGAACAGGATCTCAATAGGAATGGCAGCCAGATGCAACGTGAACTCATTGTGTGTCAACCAGTGAACAAATAGAAAGAAAACTGATATGAATATTAAACAGGCATACAGCCAGACTTTCTTTGTGAATTTTCCAATTACATTTGCGATATTAAAAGAGACACTTTCAGCGTGTTTGGTATTCTCGGTAGTCGTTTTGTACACTTCCAATAAATTTTTCTGAGTTGCTATTAAAGACCTGAGCCTCTCTTCCTCCGTAATTTCATCTTTATCAATTACAAATATTTTCTCTTTAACAAAAGGCAGGGTTGCTATCCTTACATGCAATGCGATATTTTTAAATAAATTTGCTGTATTATGTGGAATCCTGGTTTTAGAGAATATGAGTAGGGTAAACAGGTTTCCTGTCGGTAACATACCTCCAAATCCTATAAGCGATCGAACCCTAAAAGGAATTACGAATTCCTTCTGTGCAGGGATGTGAGGGTTTCCGAGCGCTTCAGGCACATGATAAACATTGAAAATTTTCTCCTCCAATTCTGACGATAGTTTTGGGTCAGGATTAAGAACGTTTGAAATGCCAACTTCCATTTGGTTAATAAATTCATAAATCATAAAAATTTTTTTCAGCATCTCTTCATTTTGTAGAGGAATAATGCGGTGATCTTTTGAATGTATAGTTGAGTTCCATTCCGGTTGTACTCCGGCAGTTGCTAATAACTTCAGGCATTTAATTTCTTGATCATCAGGCTTGCCACATAGCATTCTATCGACCGATTGTTGTAGTTCAGCGTCAAGGCTTGAATATGGATGTGTCATGAAGAACCGTACCATTACAGAAGATTTTTCTCCGGTCTGCGTATCGCCAAGGTTATCATAAAGGTACTGAACCATCATATTGCTCAACTCATCAATGTTTTTTGCTTTGAGCTCCAATTGCTGTAAGGCGTCCCCAACCTCAGACATGTCTTGTAATGAAAATTCAGTTAAATCAAACATAGCATAAATTGAGATTAATTATAGATTAGCTGGAAATTACTTAGCCTCTGCTTTGTTGTTCTTGACTACCGCATTAACGGTTTCCACAAGGTCGATATTGACAGGACACGATTTTGAACATCTTCCACATCCGGTACAGAAAGACGTATTGTGTTTAGTCATTAGGTAGTTGAATTTTCTGTTAAACCTGTGCCTCAATCTTTGACCTCTGGTAGACCTGAAATTTTCTCCCGTGGCTACTACTGCGAAATCATTTAATGTACACGCATCCCACTGGCGACATCTCTCACCGGATGACATATTTAATTCCATGCAATCATAGACGTCGAAACAGTAACAGGTGGGGCATACTATATTACAGCGGCCACATCCAAGGCATCTATCGTTTAATTCATCCCATATCGGATCATTATCAGCATTTTTAAACAGCAAAGGCAGATTAGATACATCTGTATCGAGTTTCATCTCGAATTTGCCTTTACGCTCTTTCATTAATTTCTCAAACTTGTTTATATCCTCACTGCCAGCTTCAACTGAATTTGTGTACTTTTCTACTATCTCCTCTCCCATGGGTGTGCTTATCGAGAGGTAAAAAATATTACCAATATCAGTTATCATAATATCGTATCCTCTGTCTACATCAAGGCAGTCAACACTCGCACAGTGAGCGTGTTCATAGCATGGTTTGAGGCAGTCCATGCCAATGATTACTGTTTCTTCGCGTTTACGGGTGTAATTTATATCTTCGTGGTCAGAGGAGAATATCTTGTCCAGTAGATTGATTCCATGAATATCGCAGGGCCTGACGCCAAAAAGTATCTGTTTTTTAGACTCTATAACGGGCTGTATGTCCGGATGTGGCTGAGTATCAAAACGAAGGAGAGTCTCCTGTTGAGGGAATAAATATTTTTTAGGTGGAAGAATGGTAGGTATATAGTCATCCAGTGGATCAGAGAATTCATCTGCCTCGTCAAATACATAGAAGCCTTTTTCTTTCTCTTTCACACCATAAACGGTAAATTCTTTCTTAAGCCTTTTGTAGAATGAACTTAAGTCGTTTTTGTTGATTGTTATTTTCTTCATTTTTTTAACCCTTTTAATCGTCTCTTTAGTTCATTATAGTCCAAATTATGATCGTTTTTATCAAAAATATAAAAAATTATTTTTTTTATTTTGCATCGAATCTACAATATGTATAATGTTTGCAGAATCAAACTGCTTCAAATTGTTTAGCAAGATTGGCTTCTACGTGATCAGAAGAAATGTTATAAATTGATTAAGGAGAATACGAAGTATGGTGAGTATAGAATCTGATTCTGAGAGTAGGCTTAACCAGAGGCTGAACCTCTCTTTTGATATTTCGTTACCAGAACAAAAGGGTAAGACGATAAATATCAGTGCGACTGGTGTTTATTTCGAAGTAATAACAGATGACATCGATGCATTTGCCCCCGGGTCAGTAATTCCGCTTGAGATATCAGCCGTTGACACTAATGAAAGAGCTCTTAATCTTAGTGGAGAAGGGTTAATTATCAGAGAGGATGTTAAGGAAGAATCTGCTGACGGCAACCGGTTATGCGTGGCTGTTCAATTCACAGAAAAACTTAATGTCAAGATGGATAAAGATTGACAAAGTGGTGCCCTGTATCCTCATTCGAAATAGCTAACAATCTACCAGACTAAGTGTAATTTCCTGTTTGCTATTTTCTTTTCTTTTTTAAGACAAAGTTCACATCTGTTATCTTTCCCGTTTCTACTCTTACCTCCTGCGTAACTGATTCGAATCTCTCATGCCATGTCTTTAATGTGTAGTTTCCGGGTGGAATATTATCTATCTTGAAATTACCGTCCTTCAAAGTGACAGCAAAA
>CAYTGO010000008.1:5656-12653 GCA_964437425.1 uncultured Candidatus Scalindua sp. | reverse complement strand
TCCGGGTGGAATATTATCTATCTTGAAATTACCGTCCTTCAAAGTGACAGCAAAATATGGATTATCAAACACCGCCACAAATGCAGACATTTCCGCATGTACGTTACACTGAATAGGCACAACACATAGCTTGTCAAATATTACCTGTTTTACAACACCTACGTCGTAAGTTCCGAGATTAAACTGTTTACAACTGTCCCGTGGAGAGAATACATTGTGTTTTACAATATCGCTGTTCGGGAAATCAATAATAGTGCCTTTCTGTACGGCGATAACGTGAGGAACGAAGGTCCTGTCAAACTGACCTATTGTTCCATGCTCCTCTGGTGTCGGGTAATCATTGCCGCCGATCCCTTCAATGAACACTACTATGTTTTCAGGATATTTCATCCTTTTGCATTTTACATTGCCCGTAATGGTTCCACCATTTTTGACTTTAACTTCTATCTTTATCTCACGTTTTAGTTCCTGCCTGGCCTTCTCCAGCTTCTCCTGCATTATTTTGACCTCATTTGCATACATGGTCCTGGAGTCTGCTTGAGCTTCCTGCTCAAAAACAGATAATGTCACCACAAAGCAGAATAGTATTAACGAACATAGATTTTTCATTTAACTCACAGTCTCACTTTCGTTTAAATTTAGTAGTTTTTAATATTTTCTGCGAAAAATATCTGCAACAACAGATGGATATATTTTATGTTATTTGTTGTGGAAATCCAGGTCTATTTATCTCAGTATAGAGGAGGGGGTGGGGGAGAATAACAGACTGAGAACTTCGCAAGATCTCCGTAGGGTAAAAGGAAATGAAGACGGAGAAGATCAAATACGTTTACCACTGGAAATTATTTAGTGATTTTTACACTCAAGGCAGGGGTTTGCTTGATTTGAATGCAGCCGAAGTACGAACTATGAAAACAGACAGAGTGTCTGTTTTCATAGTTTTATAGTCATTAATTATGACTGTTACTTCTTCTTTCTTGCCGTCGTTTTCCTGGTGGTGGTTTTTGCTTTTGCTTTCGTCTTCGCTTTTGGCTTTGCTTTGGTCTTGGCTTTTGCCTTAGCCTTTGGTATCGCTTTTGGTGAACATAAGCTGTTTCTGCTTACCGCAACCCTACCACAACCTCCACAATAGTATTTGAATTTAAGAACTTTTGGTACACAGACATGTCTCGTGTCGGTTTCTACTACTCCGCAATATTCACAGACAAGTGTTTTCTCCATTGGGGCCGGTTTACATAAGTGACCTCTCTTTGGAGCGACTTTTCCACACGTCTTACAGGTGTACACTTTTTTTGCAGGTTTTTTCTTAACAGCCATATTTGTCTCCTTTCATTTAGATTTAAATTTCCGCATAAATCAGGGTCAAGGTTAAAATAGTGTTACTGCATTCCACAACAGCCTGTACCGCTGCACGAACCTGGTGATGATGGGGGCATGCCTCCTCCACCTGAGGATTCAGATACTGAACCGCTTGCAAAAACAGAGAACTGTTTTTCTAACGATTTACCACCACATTCAGGGCAAACTGGTTTCTCATCATTCCTTTGAAGTATCTCAGAAATTTTATCACACTTTTTGCATTTATATTCATATAAAGGCATTTATCTCTCTCCTATAAAAGAGTTAAAGTAACAAACTGTTATAACAATGTCAAGGTGCTATAGGTATCTGATTGAAGTTTAATCTTATCATTTGTAATATGTGAATTGACATTATAACTGGCAATGCATAAATTCTTTTTCAAGTGGATATTTACGTGAGTGCTTTTTGTTGTGCTTCTTCTTCAAATTCTATTTTGCCCTGATCGTATTTTTCACTTGTATCCTCAAGATCTTTGTAGAGGGTGTCAATGTGGTTTTGTGTCTGTTTACTTGATTTTGATAGTCTTGATATTGCGGTTCCATCCTGGTCGTGTGACGCTTGAATCAAGGCCTCCGTGTCTATTTGAAGTTGCTGCTCCGCTTTCTCGATATCCTTTTCTATTCCTTTGATTTTCTTTTCAATAGGGGCCAATACCTTTGAGCGCCTTGCATTAAACTCAGCACGAACTTTTCTTTGCTCTTTCTTACTCAGACCTTTTGTGTCCTCCTGCTTAGATGACTTTTTCGTTGGTTTGATACTGTCCTGATCGTCCCATCCGATTTGTTCAAGAAATTGAGAATATGTTCCGTGGAAGAAGAATATTCTATCATGGTGGAATACTATCAGCTTATTCGCAACCCTGTGGAGGATGTGTTCGTTGTGGGTGACCATGAGTACTGCACCACTAAAGTTATCAATGGCATCCATCATGGCTTCACATGATTGCATGTCAAGGTGGTGAGTTGGTTCGTCAAGCAAGAGGATATTAGTTGGCAGAACGAGCAGCTTTCCAAGTAGTGTTCTGCACTTTTCTCCTCCTGACAATATTTTTATTTTTTTAAGAGCACTATCTCCTGAAAACATCATTGCACCGCAGATACTTCTGACTCTTCCTCTCTCAATACCTGAGACGGTTGATGCAATCTCTTCTTCAACTGTCAGTTGGTTGTTCAGGGTCGCAGTATTTGCCTGTTCATAGTAACCAATCTTAGTCTGTGGATGGTTTCTGACTTTTCCTTCACTGGGAGGTAATATGCCGGCCAGTAATTTCAACAACGTTGTCTTGCCTTTACCATTCTTTCCGATTATGCATATCTTATCATTACTTTCGACATTAAAGTTAATATGGTCTATGAGAGGTGAATCGTTACCATTATACGAAAAAGTCAGGCCCTGCGCCTCCATTATGGATTTAGCAGGGAATGGGGCGGCATTAAATGAAAATGATAGTGTAGATATTTTTTCAAGTTTTTTCAGTACTTCCTGCTTTTCAAGAGCTTTGACGCGTGACTGTACCAGGCTGGCATGGCTTGCTTTTGCCCTGAAACTGTTTATGAAACTTTCTGCCTGCTTACGTTTTTTGTCTTCATTGAGACGCTGTTTTTCATGGATTACCTCTGACTTTAATATCCTGTCATAATATTCCTGAGTGGTTCCCTTGATCTTTACAATTTTGTGTCGATGAATACCCAATGTGTGTGTAGCAACACTGTCCGTAAATCCCCTGTCATGGCTTATGATGACAACCTCATTTTTCCAGTTAATCAGGAAACCGGTCAACCAGCGAATGGAGACAATATCCAGAAAATTTGTCGGTTCGTCAAGTAGAAGGAGATTAGGGTCTGAAACTAAAACCTTTGCAAGATTCAATCTGATTTGGTAACCACCGGAAAATTCAGATGGATCACGATCAAAATCATCCTCAGAGAAACCAAGGCCGGAAAGCACACTCTTGACTCTCCAATCATCACCCTCCTGATCGGCGGGCAGACTGCAGCATCCTTCTTCCAGAACAGTTGGTTTTGTAAAACTAATGTGCTGGCTCAAATATCCTATGCGATAGTTCTTCGGAACGGCAATGGTTCCTTTATCACACTGCTCCTGTCCTGTCAGCATTCGGAATAGAGTGGTCTTTCCGTGTCCATTTCTGCCAACCAGGGCGGTGCGTTCACGTGGGTTCAGGTTAAAAGAGATGTTGTCAAATATAACTTGTTCGAGATAGTGCTTGCTTACGTCTTGAACTGAAATCATGGTTTAATATCATACAGTTTATTATTTAAATTTCCTGGATTTTGAAATTAGATTTTCGGTTATTTCACCCCAATTGTTTTTGAAATTCATAGCCTTATCATCAATATAGGCAACCCCAATCGGTTTGTCAGGTACCCAGACATCATCGAAAGGCAGTTTATAGTATTTCATATATTCTTTTATTCTGTCGAACTGATCACCAATGAGTAAATTTTTAAACTTAAATGAAGTCCTACAGGAATGGATAACAATACGGTAACCGGCTTTTTGCAGCGTCTCTAATGCTTCCTGCACACCTTCAGTCGGATCTCCTACATCAGGAAAACGATGTTCACAAATAACACCGTCAAAATCAACAACTAAGGAAGGCTTCTTTTTCATAATTGTCTCCTATGTAATTTACTTTTTGCTTTTAACAGATAAGACCGGGCATGGAGCTTTTCTTACTACCTTCTCGGCAACACTGCCAATCAGCATATGTGCTATACCTGTCCTTCCATGTGTACCAATCACTATTAAATCTATATTCTTGTCCTTTGCGGTTATTATAATCTCAAGAAATGGTACTCCGAACAAAATAATTGTCTCTACTCTGTTTTGAATCTCTTCCGGAATCTCAGTTAATAACTTCTTCTCCAATTGTTCTCTGGTGGATTGGTCGAGTACTGTCATCGATACAGACAGTTCTTGTTCATAAATAGGGCCACCATAATCAAAAACTCTGCTATCCACTACGTGAACCAGATACAGGGAGGCATCATCGTCTTTTAACATCAAATGAATTGCATATTTTAATGCTTCCCGAGCGTTTTCTGAAAAATCAAAAGGACATAGTATTTCTTTTAATTTTATCATCTGAATTCTCCTTCTTACATAACACGTTGAATAGAATCGTAGGGAGTATACGTCCCTCTAAGCGATAAGTGCACTCGCACTGGTTTATCATGTGAGATTATGTTGTATAACGGAGTTTCCAGTTCAAGCAAAGTACTTAAGGCATGACAAATTCGTGATCCGACTGCCTGACTATTAGTACGGGACAGGGAGCCTTTCTTACAACTTTCTCAGACACACTGCCCAGCATCATATGTGAAATACCGGTTCTTCCATGCGAACCGATTACTATCATATCAATCTCTTTCTCCTTTGCAGTGCTTATGATCTCTGCGAAAGGGATACCCTGTGTTACGATGGCCTCTACATCCATGTCGTCCCTGATTTCCTCCGGTATACAATCAAGAAGCTTTACTCTTAACTGCTCAATTGTCTCTTCATTCGGAATCTGTGTCGACATTGCATCCAGCCCCTCGTTAAAAGAACGTATATCGATTACATGCAGCAGTAACAATTTTGCTTCGTCTTTCATCGCAAATGTAACAGCATATTTCAGCGCCTCTTTTGAGCAATCTGAATGATCAATAGGGCATAATATTTTATTTAAGGATATCATTTTGAACCTTGTTCCTTTCAATTGCGAACGCAACTAACTATCTTATCTGCATAGTAACACTGCGCAGTCTACTTTTCTCATTATCTGCACCGTTGTATTTCCAAGGATTAATTCCCTTATTTTCGAGTGACCGTAGGCACCCATTGCGAGCAAGTCATAAGAACCTTCATTGCAGAGCTCCAGAATTGCACTCACGGTTTCTCCACCTTTAAGGACCTTGTCATACGTAATTTTGTAATCCTTCAGATTGTCATCTGCTTGAGAGAGAATATCTTCACCCGCCTTCTTGTCATCAGATACGGTAACTACAGTAAGGGGAAGTTTCATCTGCTCTGCAATATCTGCACCGGCAGCCAAGGCCTTTGTAGAAAAAGAGCTGGCATCGTACGCAACCAGTATTTTCGTAATCTTCTTATATTTTTCCGGGGTTACCAATACAGGTTTGTGTGTCTGCCTGACGACAGATTCCAGGTTTGAACCCAGAAAAGCATCACGCCAGAATGCATGTTCACCTGCCATTCCCATAGAAATCATATCGCACCTTTTTGCAGATTCGACTATTTCCTTGCCAACTACACCTTCCTTTGTTGTACGTGTAAAAGAAATTCCGGCAGAACTGCATTTTCCTTCTAATTCATCCAGGGCAGCTTTGGCAGTATCTTCCAGGAACTGTCGTACATTCTGTTGGAAATCGGCATAAGGTACCATGCCACCAATGCTTGTTCCCAGGTCTCTCATGAATGGCCCGGCTAATTTTTTTATATCAATTATTGAGATACCTACTATCTCTGAGTCGAAAGATTTCGATAGATCAATTGCGTAGTCAACGGCAACCAGACTCGTGTCTGAAGAATCAATCGGTACAAGTATCGTTTTAAACATCTCAATCTCCTATTTGCGCAATTAATTTATAAGGACACACACTCTGCACTTATAGTACTACACTATAAATTTAAAGTCTATATATAAATTAGCTCTCGAAACCTCTGAAATGTACCTTTTACTCCTGTTGGATTTCCTGCATTTTTGTAGTTATTGTGTAGATTCTTTAAATAGATAGGGTGTTCTTTTGCAGATAGAGACAAGCATAAGCATTAAGGGAACTTCAATCAAGACTCCAACTACTGTAGCCAGCGAGGCGCCGGATGAGAGCCCAAACAGCATTGCTGATGTTGCAATTGCCACTTCAAAATGGTTTGAAGCGCCAATCAAAGCCGACGGAGCAGCGTCCTGATAAGAGAGCTTTAATAGCCTTGCCAGAAGGAAGTAACCTAGACTGAAAATGAATATTGTCTGGAGGAACAGTGGAATTGAGATCCATAGTATTGTTAGTGGATTATTAACAATAATCTGGCCCTTAAAAGAGAAGAGAAGTACCAATGTTGTTAAGAGTGCTATTATGCTGACCGGAGTAAGCCAATGAACGAATTTATCATTAAACCACTCCTTTCCCTTGCAACCAATAATCGCCTTACGCGTAAAGTATCCGGTAACCAGCGGCAGGGCGACGTAAACCGCAACAGAGAATAGTATAGTTTGCCACGGTATGGGCATGGCATTCACACCTAGCAGAAAACCGCCAAGAGGTGCATAAAGCACAAGCATAGTCAGTGAATTGATGGCTACCATTACCAGGGTGAGACCATCATTGCCCTTCGCCAGATAGCCCCACATCAATACCATTGCCGTACATGGGGCTATCCCCAGGAGGATTGTTCCAGCGATGTAGCTTCTCCACAATTCTACTTCACTGCCGTCTTTGAGAATCTCTGTTCCCGGCAGAAAATCTTTAAAGAGATAGCCCAGGAAAAACCAGGCAATGAGAAACATAGTAAACGGTTTTATTGCCCAGTTGATAAAGAGAGTAAGCCCGACCGCTTTGGGGGTCTTTGCTACTTTTAACACCTCCGCGAAATCTATCTTGACCATGATTGG
>CAYTGO010000008.1:0-5556 GCA_964437425.1 uncultured Candidatus Scalindua sp. | reverse complement strand
TGGGGGTCTTTGCTACTTTTAACACCTCCGCGAAATCTATCTTGACCATGATTGGGTACATCATAAAGAACAGGCATACGGCAATAGGTATGGATACCCGGTATAATGAAAGCGAGTCCAGTCTAAATGCAAGATCCGGCATCGCTTCTCCCAGACCGATTCCTGCTCCTATACAGATCACTACCCAGAGGGTCAGGTATTTTTCGAAAAAAGATAATTTTTTAACTTCAGTCATTTTGTTTTACAATTGTTGTTAAATTGGGACGTAGCGGAAACCTTCAGGTTTCCATTGTCATGTCTAAGCGGATAAATGGAAGGCTAAAGCCATTCCGCTACAGTTTGTTGGTAACATTTCGTTCCCATGCTCCAGCGTGGGAACGTTTATTCAGCATGGCTTTACAGCCTGTTTTGACTTCTGCGACAAAAATAGATTTATTAGTGCGCCAGCCTCGTTCCACGTCTGCTGATCAATACAGTAACAGACCCTGGGGCCGTCTATGTCACCAACTATCAATCCCGCGTTCTTCAACTCCTTCAGGTGTTGCGATACAGTGGATTGAGACAGGGGGAGTTCATTGACAACATCGCCGCAGATACACTCTCTCTTTTTAATCAGAAAGTTGATGATTGCAATCCGCGCCGGATGGGCTAATGCCTTGCAGAGCATTGCAATCTTCCTCTCTTTTGAGCTAAATTCACCGACTTTTGTTATAGCCATAATATTTATATATCCTATATCGCAAATATACGATAATACATTGTGAAGTCAATAGAAAATTTAATTGAGTATTTGAAATTCCCTTATTTCAATTCTTGTGTCTGGTATCTTATTTCTACTCTTTTCTTTGTGTTCTCAGTGTCTTCCTGTCCTCCCTGCCCGAACGTACCGTTCGGGCAGGGAGGGGGCGCATTTTGTCCGGGGAGCGGTGAGCAATCTTTTATATTGCAAAATATCCCTGCTCGTTTATAATGACAAACAATGGCTGGTACATTGATCAAATAATAGGGAGATACAATTGGTAGAAGTCAGTGTAAATATGCAACCAGATAGACGAAGGGGGCCGGATCTTCTGATTAAGATACTTAGATGGCTTGGTATTTTCGGCTGGTTTGTAATGATCGTTGCTCTGTATATTCTCGACCTGGCAAAACCGGAAGAGGAGAATATGTTCACCAAGACTGCAGACGTTAACGTGCGGTCAACATGGGACCCGAAGCTGATTCATTACCTTTTCTGTCTATTGATCTTCGGGCTTTGCATAAGTGTCATTGGTCTTATTATCAATTCCAGAAGGCATCATCGTAAAGATGACAGATTCAAGTATATCCTGATAACGCTGGGAGCGATATCCACATTCGGAATAATCAAATATCTACTTAAGTTTTAATGACGGATGGGCGGGTGAGATCAAATTCGTCATTAGTCAATTGCAATATCTTTCCTTCCTGCCCGACGTGCTTCTTGGCGGGTGCGTTCCCTGCGCCTTCGCGTTAAAAATCTATTTACTTATTAGGAGGATTGAAATGAAGGAGAATTATTGCCGGTTAATGCTTACAACCGTATTTGTGGTCGGTTTAATGTTCTCAAGCGTATTCGTATGTGCAGAAGAGAATGTTGCTGAAATACAATGGGAGTATAAGATAGTAAATGCAAAGACAAAAGGAACAATGAAACAACAAGTCAAACAAGACCAGCCGGCCCTAAATGCACTTGGTAAGCAAGGATGGGAGCTTGTAACAGTGCAATTTAGTAATTATTATTTTAAGAGAAAAATCAAAAAATAAAACAAAGGTTTCAAATAGTCGTGCCGTCTACCAAGATCAGGCTGTATCTAAAAATCTATTTTGAGATCAGGATGTGTGCCATCAACTATCTGTTTGCCTAAATTTAATGAATGTTCATCTGCCTCTTCCTTGGTGTCAAAAATCTCTTTACAATAAAACGCCTTTGTTTTATAGCCATCGGAACTAAGTTTGTTGATATGAACAGAAGTCATCCATTCCTCTTTACCATATGATTTTGCCGGTAAAGAATCCAAATCGTAATCTTTATAACGTGTATTCATGAGTATCCTTTTAATAAATTTGGTAATGCTTTAATAATTAATACATCCTACTCAATATCATACTCCTGTCAATTGAAAATGCGGATAATAGTAGAGAATAGAAGCAGAGGATTTGGGTAGAAAGCGGCTGGGAACAGTGAATAAGCCGGAAATAAGGCTACTGTTTTCTTCCCGAATATGCGAGAATAATTTTTATTTTAACACTTTGACAAAATCAGAGGAAAGTGTATATGGCTGGATTCCTGGATAAATTTAGAAGTAATGTGATCACTTCAGTATGGAAAGACAAAGATGATATACCTGCGGTCAAAGATATAGATGACAAGATCGCATTGGGGGCACTGTTATGGGTTGTTGCTGAGGCGGATGATAAGTTTCTGGCGAAAGAAGACGAGAAGATCAAGGAGATTCTCACTTTATATAGTAAAATACCGGAAGATGAGATGGCAACAGTTATGGCTTCAATTAAGGAGGCTGCGAGGGAAAGAATCGATCTACATCGTTTTACTCGTGAGGTAGGCAAAAATCTCTCTTATGATGTCAGGAAATCAGTTATAGAGACTCTTTTTCGTGTAGCGTGTTGCGATGACGAGTTAGATCATAATGAGATTGAAACAATTAGGAAAATATCAGGTCTGTTTCATATCGCACATAAAGATTTTATTAATGCCAAAATAACTATCAAGAAAGAGTTCGGCCTGGATGTCGCTGAATAAGATGTCAGAGTTTAATCTTTCAAGATGGCAAACTATTCAAACTATCATTTCGGACTTTAAATAGCATATATTTCCAGTTTCCCTTGCACCATTTGCACGGGGAGCAGTGATTAATCTATTAATTGCTCTTTAAGTGCCAATTTATGCCCGCCTGACAAGCCTTTCGGGAAAGCAATTCGTGTCTAGTGTTTTTTGTCCTTCACAGAAATAAATTGGCTGGTTATCATATATAGTTGCTAAATACCAGGGATGTATCTGGAGCTGCTAAACTATTTTCAAAGGATTTATAGTTTAGTATCGTCTAATATTCAGAGCAGTATAAGCAGACGGGAAAAGTATCCGAAATATGGAAAATCAAGATGATACAGAGTTGATAAGGTTGGCCAGGGAAGGGGACTCAGTTGCGTTTGAAGAACTGGTTGAACGAAATTACATGTTTGTATATAAGGTATCATATAAATGGACCGGGATAAAAGAGGATGCGGAAGATATTACCCAGAATGTATTTATGAAACTCGCCGGGAGCATACAAACGTTTAAAGAGTCTTCGTCATTTCAAACCTGGTTATACAGGATCACAATAAACAGCGCTAAGGACTTTTCGAAAAAAAATGCCAGGATACGTAAAAAAGAGATGGCACTGTCGGATCAGCAGAATATGAAGGAAGGATCAACATCTGAAGAGAATTCGATTGCAGAATTAATCCAGTATATGATAACTAAGCTTCCTCACAAATTGAAAGAGACGGCACTGCTTGTATTTAGTGAAGGTATGAGCCACAAGGAAGCTGCGGTAGTGTTGGATTGTGCAGAGAAGACTGTTTCGTGGAGAGTGTTTCAGGTTAAGAAGAAACTAAAAAAGCATTTAGAATCAGACGGGGTTAAATTGTGAAAGAGAAAGATATAGATAAAATTCTACAGGAAATAAAGGTTCCTGAACCGGATGAAGTTGTCAAAAGGGCTACGATTAAAGCCTCTGTAAGTGAATTTAACCGGCAAAAAGAATCATTACAAAAAAATATCAAAGGAATTGATACCGAAGGGCGTCTAATTGGCAGAATCAACCTGTTTCTTAATTTTTTAGGAGGTTTTGCCATGAGAAAGTCATATGTTATAGCGGGTGGTGCGACAGCTTTTGTTGCAATTTTAGTAGTTAGTCTGACATATTTATCTGTAGATCTGAATCGAGTTCCACAACCCATAAATGTACCTGTGGAACAGAAAGTTGCAGTAGTAGATTCCGGGATTGCTGGAAAACCAATGTCAGGGTCAGGATCCCGGTATCAGGTAAATCAGGAAAGAGCCAGACAGTATTCATCGGCAGGTGGGGCTGCTGGCATGCACCAGGAGGCGTATGATTATTCATATTCGGATCCTCCAGGTGGTGGGGGTATTTCCTACTACAAATCATCTCTACAACCATCACCTTCCGTAGGAATGGGCTCCTCGGGAATGGGTTCCTCAATTCATAGTATGATTGCAGAGGTGCCAATGAATCATGGAGGCTCATCATATAGTTCTGAAGGGTATACTGAAGAGGGTTTACGTTTAGATGCAAACCAGGAAACCGGACGTGATCAATTTGATACTATTGATACAAATCCGGTAAAGCAGGTGAAAGAGGATCCTGTTTCCACCTTCTCTATTGATGTTGATACCGCGTCATACGCGTTTGTCCGTCGACAGATAAATTATGGAGTACTTCCACAGGAAAATGCGGTAAGGATCGAGGAGATGATCAATTACTTCGATTATGACTATGTTGTTCCGGAGGAGAGGACAAGACCATTCCAACCCACGATTGCCGTATATCCCACCCCATGGAACCCGGACTCAAAACTTCTTCACATCGGGATCAAAGGGTACGATATTGTTCCTGAAGAGAAACCCGGATCTAATCTGGTATTCTTAATAGACGTATCAGGTTCTATGGATGATCAGGACAAGCTGCCTCTTTTAAAGAATTCATTCCGTCTGCTTGTAAATTCATTGGACGAAGAGGACACGGTTGCGATAGTTGTCTATGCCGGAGCTGCCGGTACCGTTCTTGAGCCTACAAGCGTAAAAGAGAAAGGCAAGATACTGGCCGCAATTGATCAAATGCAGGCAGGTGGTTCGACTGCTGGTGGAGAAGGAATCCGGAAAGCATATGACCTTGCAGAGGCTAATTTCAAAGAAGATGGTGTGAATCGCATCATATTAGCTACAGACGGAGATTTCAATGTAGGAATATATGATGACGAGGAATTAAAAAGTTATATAGATAGAAAGAGAAAAAGCGGTATATTTTTGTCGGTCCTCGGATTTGGTCAGGGAAATTACAATGATGCCCTGATGCAGAAACTTGCACAAAACGGTAATGGAAACGCTTCTTATATAGACAATCTTAATGAGGCAAGAAAGGTACTGGTAGATGAAGCCGGCTCCACATTGTTTACTATTGCCAGGGATGTAAAACTGCAGATTGAGTTTAATCCGAAACTGATAGCGGAGTACCGTCTGATAGGATACGAATCCCGGATGTTAAAACGTGAAGACTTTAACAACGACAAGGTTGACGCTGGTGACATCGGTTCCGGACACACTGTTACGGCTATTTATGAAATTATACCTGTCGGCAGCAAAGGCAGACAGGTTGACGATATTCGATATGGCAGTAAAGAAAAAGAAGGTACTGAGAGTGATTTGAGTGACAGTGAGTATGCATTTTTGAAGATCCGTTATAAACTACCGGATTCAGAAAAGAGCGAATTGATTACAACATCCGTAAGTAA
>CAYTGO010000007.1:25663-70372 GCA_964437425.1 uncultured Candidatus Scalindua sp. | reverse complement strand
TATGGCTAAGGAAGTGTTTCAGAGGACAAAGCCACATGTGAATGTAGGAACGATAGGGCATGTGGATCATGGTAAGACTACGTTGACGTCAGTGATAACGAATACAATGGCGGTGAGCGGACAAGCCAAGGCAAGGGCCTTTGATTCGATAGACAATGCGCCAGAGGAGAGAGAGAGGGGCATCACGATAGCGATAGCGCATGTTGAATACGAGACAGAGAAGAGGCATTATGCTCATGTTGACTGTCCTGGTCATGCTGATTACGTAAAGAATATGATAACCGGTGCTGCGCAGATGGATGGTGCGATATTGGTGGTGAGTGCGCCGGATGGTCCGATGCCTCAGACACGAGAGCACATATTGCTGGCGAGGCAGGTAGGTGTGCCTAAAATTGTTGTATTTATGAATAAGATGGACCAGCTGGAAGATCCGGAGTTGGTAGAGTTGGTAGAGATGGAAATTCGTGAACTATTGAGCAAGTATGAGTTTCCTGGTGATGATATACCTGTGACCAAGGGTTCGGCGATAAAGGCTGCTGAGTGTGGTTGCGGTAAAAAAGAGTGTGAGCATTGCGGTCCTATACATGAGCTGATGGATTCGCTTGATACATATATACCTGATCCTGTGCGTGAGACAGACAAGCCGTTTTTGATGTCCATAGAGGATGTATTCAGTATAAAGGGCAGGGGTACGGTTGGTACTGGTCGAATGGAGCGTGGAGTGCTGAAGGTTGGAGACGAGGTAGATATCGTTGGTATGGTAAAAGAGATCAGGAAGACGACTTGTACTGGGGTAGAGATGTTTAACAAGACGCTTGAGGAGGGGATGGCAGGAGATAATGTAGGCGTGTTGTTAAGGGGTGTAGAGAAGGATGATTTGGAGCGAGGTCAGGTGTTGGCGAAGCCGGGTAGTATAACACCGCATACCAAGTTTGAAGCGGAGGTATATATATTGACGAAGGAAGAGGGTGGTAGGCATACACCGTTTTTTAACGGATACAGGCCTCAGTTTTATTTCAGGACAACGGATGTGACAGGGGTTGCGACGTTGCTGGGTGGTGCGGAGATGGTGATGCCGGGAGATAATGCTAACTTGCTGATAGAGTTGATAACGCCGATAGCGATGGATAAAGAGTTGAGATTTGCTATTAGAGAAGGCGGTAAGACTGTAGGCGCAGGTGTTGTTACTAAAATTATTGAATAATAGAATTGATAAGCCATGGGAAACAAAATAGATTACAAAATTAGAATTCGGATGGAAGCTTATGATCATAGAATACTCGATCAGTCTGCTGTAGATATAATGGATACTGCTAAGCGTACAGGAGCAAGAGTGTCAGGTCCGATACCATTGCCGACTCGTATGGAGAGGTATACAGTTCTTCGCTCTCCGCATGTCGATAAGAAGTCCAGGGAGCAATTTGAGATAAGAACACATAAGCGGCTGATAGATATCATTGAGCCGACTCCGAAGACAGTTGATGCACTGAACAAGCTTAATATGCCTGCTGGGATAGAGATTAAAATAAAAGCGTAGAGGCTTATTGGGTTTCTTTAATATAAAGTATTTTTAATTGAATTATATAGGTATTACACATGATAGCAGGATTGCTTGGTAAAAAATTAGGTATGACCCAGATTTTCAGTAAAGAGGGTGGCTTGATTCCTGTGACGTTGTTGCAGGCAGGCCCGTGTGATCTTTTGCAGATTAAGAGCAAAGAAAATGATGGATACTCTGCCCTGCAGATTGGCTTTGATGAGAAGAAAAAGAAAAGGGCGTCTCAGGCTGAGATTGGGCATTGTTCTAAAGTGGAGGCAGGTGTAAAAAGGATAATAAGAGAGTTTCGTACCGACGCTTTAGATACAGAATATGAACCAGGGCAAACCTTGACTGTTTCAATTTTTGATGATGTGAAGTCGATAGATGTGATTGGTACCAGTAAAGGTAAAGGTTTTGCTGGTGTTATGAAGAGATGGGGCTTTAGTGGAGGGCCTGCTACGCACGGTTGTACAACACCAAGGAGTGCTGGTTCAGTTGGTGCAGGTACAAGTCCTGGGCATGTGGTTAAGGGTAAAAAAATGGCAGGGAGAATGGGTGGCAAAAGGATTACGGTGAAGAATCTGGATGTAGTTAAGGTAGACAAAGACAGGGACATGTTAATTGTTAAAGGGGCGGTTCCCGGTCCAAATGGTGGTTATGTAATTATACGAAAGAGTAGAAACGAATCATGATAAAAGTACCAGTGTTTGATAATAGCGGTAAGTCTTTAGAGAGCGTGTCAGTGCCTGAAGAGAGATTTGGTGGTAAAGTGCGTAGGGAACTCTTGAGAGATACTATAATTATGCATGAGGCAAATCACAGGAGAGGAACGGCGTCAACCAAAACTCGTGGTGAGGTTAAAGGTGGCGGGAAAAAGCCGTGGAAGCAGAAGCATACCGGAAGGGCGAGGGTGGGTGATATTCGTTCTCCGATATGGAAAGGTGGGGGGGTGATTTTTGGGCCACGGCCTAGAGATTATTCCTTTTCAATGCATCGTAAGGCTAAAAAGGTCGCTTTGCAGTCTGCAATTCTGTCCAGATTGATAGATAATGAAGTGATCCTTGTTGATAAGCTTGAGATGGATTCGCCTAGTACAAAAAAGCTGGCAGGCCTGTTGAAATGTCTAGAGATCAGGGAAAGTTGCTTGATTGTGGTGCAAGAGTTTGATGAGACGATTTGGAAATCATGTAGAAATATTTATAATGTGAAGCTTCGTGTTGCTTCAGACTTGAATGCGTATGATGTGGTTAAATACAAAAAGTTATTAATAGTTAAGGATGTATTAGAGAATCTTAAATTCGAATAAACTGACTAAAGATTGATTGAAGAAAGAAATTTTTTCAATCTAATAGAATATTATGGATTATTATCAAATTATAAAAAAACCGTTGTCTTCAGAGAAAAGCGTGGGTGATAGAGAAACGTCAAATGCATATCACTTTGAGGTAGACAAGAGAGTAAATAAAATTCAGGTAAAAGAGGCAATAGAGAAGTTGTTTGAAGTGACAGTTTTGACGGTACGAACATTAAATAGAACCGGAAAAACAAGGAAATATAGGAATAGAGTGTTCAAGACTGGTGGATGGAAAAAGGCAATAGTAACTCTGAAAGAGGGTGATCGTATTGATCTTGGCTACTAGGATATTTTGTAAATATGAAAGCATAAATATATGGGAATAAAACGATACAAACCGACAACTAACGGAAGACGTTTGGGATCAGTTTCTGATTTTGCAGAGATAACGTCAGTTACTCCGGAAAAGAGATTGTTGCTGCCATTGAATAAGAAGGGTGGGAGAAACAATGAGGGTAAAATTACTGTTAGGCATAGAGGTGGCGGGAGTAGGAGAAAATATAGAATTATCGACTTTAAGAGGGATAAACATGGAGTTCCGGCTAAGGTTGCAACAATAGAGTACGATCCAAATCGTTCAGCTAACATTGCTTTGCTACATTATCTAGACGGGGAAAAACGTTACATATTAGCTCCTGTTGGTCTGGTTGTGGGAAATCAAGTATTGTCTGGTGATAAGGTTGAGCCTCAAACAGGTAATAGTATGCCTCTTAAAAACATACACCTGGGGATGGAAGTTCATAATATTGAATTAAGACCGGGAGAGGGTGGTAAAATTGTTAAATCTGCCGGCAGTGTTGCGCGCGTTTTAGCAAAAGAGGATAAGTATGTGCAGATAGTGCTCCCTTCTGGTGAAGTTCGCAAGATTTTCCACGAATGTAGGGCAACAGTGGGTCGGGTTGGCAATACAGACCATATGGGTGTTAGGCTTGGAAAGGCTGGTCGGAAAAGATGGAAGGGCCGCAGGCCACATGTAAGAGGTACTGCAATGAATCCAGTTGCGCATCCTTTGGGTGGAGGAGAAGGGAGAAGCCATGGTGGAAGGCATCCTTGTTCTCCGACCGGTGTATTGGCAAAGGGCGGTAAGACAAGAAAAAGGAAGTCTACAAGTAACAAATTCATAATAAGAAGAAGAAAGTCTAGGCGTAATAAGTAGCCGCTTCACAATAATATGAAGCAGGCCTAGGCCATATTAATTCTAGTTAGCAATAAATTTATAAAAAAGAGTTAAAATTATGGGACGTTCAGTTAAAAAAGGCCCTTATGTCGATGCCAAATTGCTTAAGAAAGTAATAAAGCAAAGGGATACTGGTGTTAAAGACCCTATACGTACGTGGGCAAGAAGTTGTATAATTATTCCGGAATTTGTGTCACATACATTTATGGTTCATAATGGTAAGATGTTCCATAAGCTTTTTATTATGGAAGATATGGTCGGGCATAAGCTTGGAGAATTTGCACCTACGAGAACTTATAGAGGTCACGGTGGAACGAAAAAGAAGTAGTGGTAGTGTGTTGTATAAATTGAATTATTGATAATAATTGACTAATATAAAATGGATTTTAAAGCAAGTTGTAGATACGTTAAGATGTCTCCGAGAAAAGCAAGGTACGTTGTTGATCTAATAAGGGGAAAGACTGTAAATCACGCTTTGGAGGCTTTGAGACTGACAAATAAGAGGGCCTCTTTCTTTGTGGATAAAACGCTAAGAGCGGCAATTGCTGGTGCCAGTGAGAATCAAAGTGTAGATATAGACTCTTTATTTATTAAAGAAATATATGTGGACGGTGGTCCGGCGCGTAAATGGTTCAGGCCAAGGGCAAGGGGTGTTTCTTCGATGATTAAGAAGCGTACAAGCCATATATCTCTAGTGTTGTCTGACGGAAAAAAATAAAGATATATTCTCTTTTTTGAAAGAGTACTGACGTTTTAGAGTAGTATTAATTAATGCATTATAATTAGAAAGGCAAGTATGGGTCAAAAAGTTTGTCCAATAGGGTTCAGATTAGGAATAACAGAAAGCTGGCGTTCGCGGTGGTATGCTGATAAGAAAAATTTTGGCAAATTGCTTGTGGAAGATCAGAAAATAAGAAAATTTATTAAAAATAATTATCGTTTCACAGGAATTCCAAAAGTAGAAATTGAAAGAACGCGTGATGAGGGGGCAAAGATTATTATTTATTCTGCTAGGCCAGGATTGATAATTGGCCGTAAGGGTTCTGAAATTGAAAAGCTTAAAAGTGGAATTGAAAAAATAGTGGAAAAAGGTGTAGATATAAAGATTCAAGAGGTTGACAGGCCAGAGTTAGAGGCACAGTTGGTTGCTGAGAGTATAGCTGAGCAATTACAAAAAAGGGCAGCCTATAGAAGAACGATAAAGAAGTCGGTTGAGAGTACAATGGGGTTGGGTGCTAAAGGAGTCAAGGTGCAGGTGTCCGGTCGTTTAGGTGGGGCAGAGATCGCAAGATCAGAAGGTGCTACTAAAGGGAGCATTCCTCTGCATACGCTAAGGGCAAATATTGATTATGGGTTTGCTGAGTCTATGACAACTTATGGTACAATTGGTGTGAAAGTATGGATATATAAAGGGTTGGTTGATATAGATAAAGGGGTTGATTATGCGGTTGATGCCAAAAAGAGTTAAGTTTAGAAAAACTCACAGAGGAAAAATTAAAGGCAATGCGACAAGGGGAAATACTGTATGCTTTGGCGATTATGGTTTGCAGGCTACAGAACAGGGGTGGATAACAGCACAGCATTTAGAAGCTGGTAGGGTGGCTGCTACTCAATATATTTCAAGGGAAGGTAAGTTGTTTATAAGGGTCTTTCCGCACAAGCCGATTACAGCAAAGCCGATTGAAACTAGAATGGGCAAGGGTAAGGGTGAGCCTGATAAATGGGTTGCTGTTGTCAAGCCTGGTACTATCCTGTTTGAGTTGGGAGGTGTTTCAGAGGAGATGGCAAAGTCGGCATTTAACAGGATAGCATACAAAATGCCTGTGCGTGTTGTATTTGTTAAGAGGAGAGTGGCAATTTGAAGGCAAGTGAAATTAGAGAAAAATCCCATCAGGACATACTTGAAGAGTTGGAGGCATGCAAAAGAGAGCTGTTGAACTATAGGTTTCAATGGCAGGCTGGGGAAATACGTAATTCAGCACAATACAAACAAATAAGAAAAGATGTTGCACGGCTAAAGACTGTTCTGAGGGAAGTGGAATTGGGAATTAACACTGATCTTACCGAGAAGAAAAAGGATTAGAAGAATAAACAATGGAAACTGAAAAAAACAAAAAACATATAAAAGCTGTAATTGGTGTAGTTACAAGTAATAAAATGACAAATACGATTACGGTGAAAGCGGAAAGACGAGTAAAGCATCCCAGATATGGAAAGTTTGTTAGAAGATCAACCGTTTATAAGGCACATGATGAAGGAAACAAGGCTGAGCAGGGTGATAAGGTAGAGATTGTAGAATCAAGGCCAATAAGTAAGGATAAGCGCTGGAGATTAGTTCGTATTGTGAAATAACAAAAGGATGTTGATAAAATGATAATGGAACAAACGATGTTGGATGTGGCCGATAACTCGGGCGCAAAGATGGCAAAGTGCATAAAGGTGCTTGGGGGATCCAGGCGTGTGTATGCGTCTGTTGGTGATATCGTGGTGGTTGCAGTGAAAAAAGCAATTCCAAACGGAGTCGTGAAAAAAGGTGATGTTGCTAAGGGTGTGATTGTAAGGACAAAGAAAAATATAAGGCGTGAAGATGGTTCTTATTTGAAATTTGATAGAAATGCAATTGTAATTGTAGAAGATGATGGGAGTCCAAAGGGGACTAGGATTTTTGGTGCAGTTGCAAGAGAATTAAGGCAAAAGAATTTCATGAGAATAATTTCATTAGCTCCTGAAGTAGTTTGAATGTAATATTTTAAAGGGAAGTCGGTAAAAGGTATGCATGTAAGAAAAAATGACTTTGTACAAGTTACTGCTGGTGATGATGCCGGCAAAACGGGTAAAATATTGAATGTGATGACAAAGCAGAATCGTGTCATTGTAGAAGGAATTAATTACATTCAGAAGCATATAAAGCGTAGTGAGAAGAACCCGCAGGGCGGCCGCGTACAGAAGGAGGCACCCGTGTCTGTATCTAATGTGTTGGTAATATGCCAAAATAAAAATTGTGAGAAGAATGGTATGGGTGTAAGGACAGGGCGCAAAATTCTTGAGAATGGTGACAAGGTTAGAGTGTGTTATAAATGTGGAAGCGAAATAATTGCTTCTGAGTAAAATTGAAGATTAGGATGTAAGATAAAGTATGGTGCGTTTAATAGAAAAATATAAAGAGGAAATTGTACCCCAGTTGATGGAAAAGTTCAACTTTAAGAACAAGATGGAAGTTCCTAAACTGGAGAAGATTGTTATAAATATGGGTGTTGGTAGAGCTAAGGAGAATAAAAAACTCCTTGAAGATGCGATGAAGCACTTAGCAACGCTTTCTTGCCAAAAACCAAGTATGACGAGAGCTCGTAAGGATATAGCTGGATTCAAGTTGAGAAAAGGAGATCCAGTCGGTTGTAAGGTGACACTTCGTGATAGGATGGCTTACGAATTTATGGATCGTTTGATAAGCATTGTTTTGCCTAGAATAAAAGATTTTCGTGGCCTTTCAGCTAAATCGTTTGATGGTCGTGGTTGCTATACTTTGGGTATAAGCGAATTGGCAGTTTTTCCTGAAATAGATATTGACGATATAGAGTATGTTCAGGGTATGGATATCACGTTTGTGGTGTCTGTGAAATCTGATGAACAGTCACGTGAGATGCTGAGGCTATTTGGAATGCCTTTTAGAACATAATTTGTATTTTGAGAATTTTAAATTAATAACGGATTTCTAAACACGCGGAGTATATATGGCAAGAAAAGCATTAATAGTCAAATCTAAGAACGAGCCAAAATACAAGACCAGAAGGTATAATAGGTGTCAGCTTTGTGGAAGGCCTAGGTCGTATTACAGAAAATTTCAAATATGTAGATTGTGCTTCAGGAGTCTTGCCTCCAAGGGCGAAATACCTGGAGTAAAAAAGGCAAGTTGGTAGAGTACAAAAACAAGAATTTTTTATAAAGTGCAGAGGGGTTTACTAAAATGAGTATGACTGATCCGATTGCGGACATGTTGACGAGAATACGTAATGGAATCATGGTAGAAAGAGAGACTGTGAATATTCCTTCGTCACGTATTAAGATTGGCATCGCAGAGGTTTTGAAAAAAGAAGGTTTTATAAAGGAATTTAAGGAAATTCCTGATGAAAAACAAGGCGTATTGAGGGTGTATCTGAAATACGGACCATTAAACCAGAAAGTAATTAGCCATATAAAGAGAGAAAGTAAGCCTGGCAGGAGAATATATAAGGGAGTAGAGGATATAGGTAGGGTGCTTAACGGTATCGGTATATCAATATTTTCGACTTCTAAAGGTATTTTGAGTAATAAAGAGTGTCGGGCGCATAATATAGGTGGAGAGCATATTTGTACAGTGTGGTAAATAGGGTATATGTTGGCTTGTTTATTCAAGCAGGATAATACTGTTTTATAAATTTTTTATTTTACAGCAATACAGAAAAAGTTATGTCGCGAATAGGAAAAAAACCAATACCAATACCAGACGGTGTCAAAGTGAAATGTGATAAAGATACCGTGACAATCGAAGGTTCTAAAGGAACAATAGTACAGCCAATTCATACGCTGATGAAGGTTGAGGTTGATGAAGCCGCAAAACAGTTTAGCGTGATACGTCCTTCCGAAGAGCGGCAGTGTAGAGAGCTTCATGGTCTGACGCGTACTCTTTTGGCAAACAATGTTCATGGCGTTGTAAACGGATTTTCTAAGGATCTGGAGATTATTGGACTAGGGTACAATATAAAAATGCAGGGTGAAGGATTGATATTACAATTAGGGTTTTCGCATCCTATAAATGTAAAAATTCCGAAAGATATAAAAATTGAAATTCAAAACCAGACGAATCCTGGAAAATTTACAGTTTCGGGTATTGATAAACAAAAAGTCGGTCAGTTTGCTGCGAATATTAGACGTTTGCGTCCTCCTGAACCATACAAGGGGAAGGGTGTGAAGTATTCTGATGAGGTTATCCGCAGAAAGGCGGGTAAGGCGGTGGCTTCTAAATAGTAGTTTTTGCATCTCTTTTTACTTAAATAAATCTATGGATATTATCAAGAAGAAAAATAAAAAGCGGCTTAGGCGCCGTAAGGGAATAAGAAAAAAAATCTCTGGTATTAAAGAAATGCCGAGATTGAGTGTGTTCAGAAGCTCTAAGAATATATATTGTCAGATAATAAACGATACTGATGGTGTGACACTGGCGAGTGCTTCGTCATTGGCAAAAGATATTAAAGATAAAATGCCCTATGGCGGAAATATAAAGGCAGCGGAGTTGGTAGGCCAGAAAATAGCAGAGGAAGCATCGAAACTGGGGATTACCAAAATAGTTTTTGATAGAGGTGGATACAAATATCACGGGAGAGTTAAGGCTTTAGCCGACAGTGCAAGAAAGAATAATCTTGTTTGCTAAGGAACTTACTAAAGAAATATTGTAAATAATAGGAGGCTCTTTTGGCGTACAAAAAAGAAACTGATCAATTAGAAGAAACTGTTGTAAAAATCAATAGATGTACTAATGTGACAAAGGGTGGAAAGAGTATGAGCTTTAGTGCATTAGTGGTTGTTGGTGATAAAAAAGGAACTGTTGGGTATGGGTTTGGTAAAGCAAGAGAAGTACCAAATGCAGTTGGCAAGGCAGTAAAAGATGCTAATAGATATACTTATTCAATACCAATTGTTAATGGAACTATACCGCACGAAGTATGGGGATGTTATAAAACGGCAAGGGTATTTATGAAACCAGCGGCGCCAGGTACAGGGATCAAAGCGGGGACTTCAGCAAGATCTGTTCTGGAATCTGTAGGTATTACCGATATTTTAACTAAGTGTTATGGAACGAGAAATCCTCTGAATGTTGTGAAGGCTACAACTGAGGGGCTTAAGTCGTTAAAAACCAAGCAGGAAATCGAATTATTGAGAGGTGTTAAGATAGGATGAATTTGATAGATGCTAAAAAAACATTCCAAAAAGTAAAGAAGAGAAAACGTGTAGGACGTGGAGCGGGGTCTGGTCACGGTAAAACAAGTTGTAAGGGATTTAAAGGTCAAAAATCACGTTCAGGTAATAAATTAAGAACAATATTTGAAGGTGGGCAGATGCCTTTGTTCCGTAGGATTCCTAAGAGAGGTTTTATCAACCCTTTTAAAAAGAAGTACACAATATTGAATATCGAGGATTTTGAATGCTTTGATTCTGGAACTCGTGTTGGTTTGCAGGAATTAAAAGATTCTGGACTAGTAAAGAACACAAAATATGATTTAAAGGTTTTGGGAGAAGGGGCACTGACTAAATCGCTTACAATTGCTGCGCACAAATTTAGTGGAACAGCGATTGCCAAGATAAAAGACGCGGGAGGAGAAACAGAAGTACTGTCATGATAGAGAAGTTTACAAATATGTTTAAAATTCCTGAGTTAAGGAATAAATTACTGATAACTCTGGGATTGCTTGCTGTCTGCAGGTTGGGTGTTTTTATTCCTATGCCTGGTATCGATACAGCAGTACTTAAGACGTACTTTCAGCAGTTTACTCAATCTGGTGTAGGTCAGTTGCTAGGCTTGGTGGATTTGTTTGCGGGTGGGGCTATGAGTTCTGGTGCAATCTTCGGTTTGGGGATTATGCCGTATATCAGTGCATCCATTATTTTTCAACTTCTTGTTGGTGTTGTTCCTTTTCTTGAGAGATTACAAAAGGAGGGTGATGCTGGTAGGAAGAAAATAAATCAATACACAAGGTTGACTACTGTCGGCTTGTGTCTTTTCCAGGCTTTCATAATGATACGTACTCTGTACGCGATAGAAATTAACGGCGTGTCTGTTGTTCCTATACATATTCAGGGTATCCAGTTTCAGCTTATGGCGGCAGTCCTTTTGACAACAGGAACTGTGTTGTTAATGTGGATAGGAGAGCAGATTGATGCGCACGGTATCGGTAGCGGTATTTCACTAATTATTATGATAGGGATTATCGACAGGCTGCCGTGGGCCTTTAGTCAGATTTTGCAAAACTTTACTTTCTCTGTAGCACCTGCTGAACACGAGATAGGAATAGCAAAATTGCTGCTGTTGATAGCTATGTTCTTTGGAATAATCGCAGGTGTAGTATATATTACTCAAGGGCAAAGGCGCATTCCGGTGCAGCAGGCGAAGCATACAAGAGGTAGAAAAGTTTACGGTGGGCAGAAGCATTTCCTGCCTCTAAAAGTCAATCAAGCGGGAGTTATGCCAATCATTTTTGCACAGTCACTACTGATATTTCCCGCTGCTATAACTAAAGGTCTGCAAGTCAGGTTTGAACCTGGAACGGTTTGGTACTGGATTACATCTCGAGTGTCAGAAGCCTTTTCAGGCGGATTTGTATATGTAGTTATGTATGTTGTATTAATTGCTTTCTTTTGTTATTTTTGGACAGCTATACAGTTTAACCCGAAAGAAATGTCAAATAATATGAGAGATTATGGCAGTTTTATTCCTGGTATAAGACCGGGACATAGAACGGCCGATTATCTTGAAGGGGTTATGAGTAGAATCACACTTGCAGGTGCTGCATTTTTGTCATTAATCGCAGTCTTGCCAATGATTATAGCCGGAGGGTTTGAGTTAAACAGAGCCGTTGCCAGTTTTTATGGTGGCACCGGTCTTTTAATTGTAGTTGGTGTAGCCTTGGACTTAGTACAAAAAGTAGAATCCCATTTGATTATGAGACATTATGGCGGATTTCTGGGTGGCAGCAATAAAGTAAGAGGCAGAAGGGGTTGAGACTTGTATTCCATGGCCCTCCTGGTGTGGGTAAAGGTACTCAGGCAGAAGGAATTGGTTTAGAGGAAAATATAAGCCATATTTCATCTGGTGATCTTTTGAGGGCTGCTGTCGATGCTAAAACAGAGATAGGACTGAAAGCAAGGGAATATATTGAGAACGGCTTACTTGTTCCGGATGAGTTAATAGTCAATATTGTCGCGGATAAGATAAATTCAGTAGAGTGTGAAAAGGGATTTATTTTAGATGGATTTCCAAGAAACCTATCCCAGGCAAAAGTACTTGATAGTACTCTGGAAAGGGTAGGAAAAAAGCTAGACAGAGTTTTTAGTTTTACAGCATCTGAAGAAGTTATAGTTACACGTATTTCGGGTAGGCGACTTTGCAAATCATGTGGGGCGCACTATCATGAGATATTTAGCTCTCCTCTAAAGGAGAATGTGTGTGACAAATGTGGTTCTAAACTATTTCAGCGTAAAGATGACTATCCTGAAACAATAAAAGTACGATTAAAAGTATATAGAGAACAGACAGAAACGCTAATTGATTACTATAATAAAAAAGGTATATTGGTAGAAGTAGACTGCAATGGAGACAAAAAAGAAATCCAGAAAAATATTCTGGCTGGATTACAATCCATGTCTGGTGAAAAAAGGGATGTGGAGTAGTGCGTTGTGATAGTGCGTAAGTCTGAGCGTGAAATAGAAATAATGCGTAAGGCAGGGAGAATTGTTGCGGATGCACTTGCGATGGCGAAAGAAATTGCAAATGAAGGTGTTTCAACAGAAGATTTAAATACGAAATTAGAGGAATATGTATTACAGAAGGGTGGCATACCGGTATTCAAAGGTTACAGGGGCTATCCAAAAAGTATTTGTGCGTCTATTAACGAAGAAATAGTTCATGGGATTCCGGATCAGAGAAAACTCTGTAATGGAGATATATTGAGTGTTGACATAGGAGTAGAATTTAATAAATATGTCGCCGACGCTGCGATAACTATTCCTATTGGAGAGATTTCGGAAGAAGCAGAGTCCTTATTGCAAGTATGTGATGAATCACTAAATAAGGCTATCGAAAAAGCATGTGCGAATAACAAGTTGTCAGACGTTTCAAGATCGATACAAGAGTATGTTGAAGGTAAAGGGTTTTCTGTAATACGGGATTACACGGGTCATGGCATTGGTAGGCAGATGCACGAGGATCCACAGATTCCTAACTTTGTCAGCAAAGAATTATTAAAGGCAGACGAAATTTTATTACAGGGAATGGCATTAGCAATAGAGCCAATGATCTGTGTCGGTAAATATGATACTGAAGTTCTGAAAAATAAGTGGACTGTTGTAACAAAAGACAGAAAACTTTCAGCGCATTTCGAGCATACAGTTGTGGTTGCTGAAAACGGAGCTGAAATACTTACTATTTAGTGGAAGAGTATCTTGCTTTTACAAAAAGTGCATGCTAAAGTTAACTTATGGCCAAAGAAGAACCTATAAGAGTTGAAGCAGTTGTAAAGGAGGCATTGCCTAATGCCAAGTTTCGTGTTGGATTGGAAAATGGTCATGAAGTACTTGCACATGTGTCAGGGAAAATGAGAATGCATTTTATTCGCATTCTTCCAGGTGATAAAGTTACTATAGAAATGTCACCATATGATCTTAGTAAAGGAAGAATTATTTACCGTCAGGGCTAAAAAGGAAAAATCATGAAAGTTAGGACATCTGTAAAAAGGATATGTGAAAATTGTAAGGTGATAAGGCGTAAAAGAGTTGTGCGTGTAATTTGTACTAACCCAAGACATAAGCAGAGACAAGGAAAATAAGCTACAACACTGAATTCCTTACATGGTCTAAAGAAGATTTATTATATTTTGAAAGGATTACATTAAATGCCAAGAATTGCAGGAGTTGATATTCCTGGAGAAAAAAGGATTGTTATTTCATTAACTTACATTTATGGGATAAGCAAGCACCTATCACAAAAAGCATTAAAAGCTCTTGGAATGGACGAAAATGTTCGAGCAAAGGACGTTTCAGAAGATGATATGAGTGCTCTGGGTGTGTACTTGGATAAAAACTTTGTTATTGAAGGTAATCTGAGAAGACAGGAATCACAGAACATAACAAGACTAAAGAATATAGGGTGTTACAGGGGATTGCGTCATAGATTGGGACTGCCGGCGAGGGGGCAGAGAACTAAAACCAATGCACGTACACGTAAGGGGAAGAAGAGAACGGTATCTGTGAAGAAGGGTATAAAGGAAATGAAAGGGTAATGATCTAACCTTCATCAAAGGCAATGAAAATTATCAATAAAGCTGAAATAATTAATCTACTAGAGGAAGAGGATGGCATATCAAACCCACTTGGATTTAGACACAGCAATGGGTTGTTAAAGAAAGATATGAACAAGAAGATTAATGAGATTGCCGGCTTTTGCGAACAAATATTAAAGGTTCTAAATAAATATAATAAAAAAGAAGAAATTGTTTTTCTTGAATGTTCATGTGGCAAATCATATCTTTCATTTGTCTTAAGTTACATTTTTGAAAAAGAGTTTAATACAAAGCCATTTTTCTTCGGTGTAGATACCAACGACGAACTAATAAGTAGATGTGAGAAGATCAGGGACGACTTGCGTTATGAAAATATGGTCTTTAAACATGGAAGAACTATAGATTTCGATACAGATAAAAAAATAGACGTGGTTATTGCACTACATGCATGTAATACGGCCACTGATGAAGCGATCGCAAAGGGTATTCAGATAGGGGCCAGGTATATTATGGTGGTTCCGTGTTGTCAGGGGCAATTGCGCTCTCAGATTAAAGATCAACACCCTCTGACGACAGTAACTCAATTTGGTTTACTAAGAAGTAAACTTGCGGATATATTGACAGACGCATTGAGATCACAATTTCTTTTGGGAAATGGATATTATGTTGAGCTTTTAGAAATAGTACCTCCGAAATTGACTCCAAAGAATATTTTGATATCAGCAAGGAAGACTAAGAATACGAGTAAAAGGAGTTTAGAGGGATATCACCAACTAAACAATACATTTAATACTGACTTCAGCTTACAAGACTATTTCTGTGAACAGCCATTAAATGATGATCAGGCCTGTGCTTGTTAGCTTTATTAGGAAAAACAGACTTCACTTTTGAAAAAGATAGGATAATTTAAATGGGTAAAAAGAAAGAGAAGCGTAGTGTTGCGAAAGCCGTTGTGCATGTTAAAGCAACTTTTAATAATACATATATTACGGTAGCTGATATCTATGGCGAAACATTATGCTGGGCTAGCGCAGGGACAGTTGGCTTCAAAGGATCAAGGAAGAGTACACCCTTTGCGGCGCAAAGGGCTGCAAGAAATGTTGCAGAGAGAGCTCGAAAAAGATTTGGAGTTAGAGAGGTTGAAGTTAGAGTAAAGGGGCCTGGTCCAGGAAGAGAATCGGCTATTACAGCTCTGCAGGAAGCAGGCCTTGTTGTTAGAGCGATAGAGGATGTTACACCTTTGCCTCATAACGGCTGCCGTCCAAGAAAAAAGAGAAGAGTTTAGTTGTATTTCTTCTTTTGAAATAAGAAGAGTAGGAAATAATAATTTAGTATAAATTTTGATTTATGAAAAGGGAAGAAGATGGCAAGACATGTAGACCCTAAATGTAGATTGTGTAGAAGAGAAGGCGTGAAACTGTATCTTAAAGGATACCGCTGCGAAACTGCAAAATGCAGTATAGCGAAAAGAAGAGGTGTTCCTGGCGGCAGAACGTCAAAAAGGGTGAGGAAATTGTCTTCATATGGAATACATTTCAGGGAAAAACAGAAACTGAAGAGATTTTATGGTGTTTTTGAAAGGCAGTTTATTAAATATTATCATAAAGCTGAAAGAAAAGAAGGTAATACAGGGGAAAATTTACTTATATTGCTGGAAAGAAGGCTTGATAATGTTTTGTGCCATATTGGATATGGACATTCCCGAAGCCACTCTAGGCAGATCATCAATCACGGCCACATAACAGTAAACGGTAAAAAGGTAGACATTCCTTCTTTCTTAGTTAAACAGGGGGACGTAATTAAACCTGTAGACAAGGAAGATGGTATAAATATGATAAAAATGAATGTAGAATCAAATAAGGATCGCAAGCAGCCATCTTGGCTAGAACGGGGAGATGGTGATTTAGATGGCCGTATTCTGCAGCTTCCTAATAGGGACGAAGTTTCAGTAGATATACAGGAACAGCTTGTCATTGAGCTTTGCTCGAAATAAACTAAACAGTTATTTTATATTAATAAAGTTGTATAGTAGACATTTAATTTATGAAATCCTACCTTGAGTGTATTGCCCAAACAAAGGCTTTTTTAGACTCATGATGGTTCAATCTAATTAAAATAAAAGGTCTTCTGCGGGAGGCTATATTCAGAGGGATTTAATGGTAGGAAGGAGGAGCGTGTATGCGTATCAGATGGAGGGAGTTTGAGCTGCCAAATAGAGTCAGTGCAGAAAAGGAAACATATACTGACTTTTATGGAAAGTTCATTGCTGAGCCTTTTGAGCGAGGTTTTGGAATAACTATTGGAAATGGTTTGAGGAGAATCTTGCTTTCATCGATAGAAGGAAGCGCCGTGACATCGGCCAAAATTGATGGTGTTGAGCATGAGTTCAGTACTATTCCTAATGTGGTAGAAGATACAATTGATATTATTCTTAATATTAAGAATCTAGTTGTACAATTACATACCGATAAGCCTAGGAAAATAAGGATAGAAACGAAGAAAAAAGGCGTAGTAACAGCAGCAGATATCATTACTGATGATGGTGTGGATGTTATTAATAAAGATCTTCACATAGCTACTATTTCAGATAATGTAGATTTTAATGTTGAAATGGAAGTTAAAAAGGGAAGAGGCTATAAAACAGCAGAGGAGAATGGAGTCGGAGGTTCTGAAGTTGGGGTGATTCCTATTGACGCAATATTTTCTCCCGTTCGTAAAACCAAGATACGAGTAGAAGAAACTCGAGTAGGCAGAAGAACAAATTATGATAAATTGATTATTGAAATCTGGACAAATGGTATTATTTCACCTGAGATGGCACTTACAGAAGCATCAAAGGTTTTCAGGAAACACTTAAATCCATTTGTGCATTACTTTGAGTTGGGTAGAGAGCTACCAAATGCTGGTGAAAAGCAGATAGAGCAAGTGGATGAGCAAGAGGATGATTCTGAAGATGAAGTAAAGAAAAAAGCAGTAGTGTCTGTTGCCGAGCTGGATTTGTCTGTCAGGGCTTCAAACTGCTTAGAGTATGCTAATATAAAGACTGTTAACGAGCTTATTACAAAAGAAGAAGATGAGTTGTTGGAATTGAAAAATTTTGGAAAAACAACGCTAGTGGAAATTAAGAAAAAGCTTAACCAGTTGGGTTTGTCATTTAAGGAACCTGGAGATGTAAATCGAGCAGGAAAGGAATTGTCGCATGAGGCATAGGAAAAGAGAAAAACATTTAGGCAGAACATCCAGTCATAGAAAAGCGTTGCGAGCCAATATGGCCAATAGCCTTTTCACTTATGGCAGGATTATTACGACTAAGGAGAAGGCTAAATATATTCGTCCGTTCGTGGAGAAGTTAATTACAACGGCGAAAAAAGGCATTATAAAGAAAGAGACAGATAAGCTTGCTTATATTCACTATTATCGGCAGGTTCTGTCAAAGCTAAACAATAAGGAAGTAGTGAGAAAACTATTCGGCGAGGGCGATTGGAGAGAATCCGGTGGAATTGCTGAAAGATATTTGGAGCGTAACGGGGGCTATACCAGAATACTTACGCTTTCAGGGAGTAGGTTGGGTGTTTTGTCCGGTAGCAGTGTTGGAGATGTACCGGAACTAGAGTACAAAATGGAAGGTTATGAACGAAAGCTTCGCTTGGTAGGAAATCGTCTGGGAGACAATGCCAGCAGGGTCATTTTTGAATTAATAGGGGAAGTGGAAGAGGAAAAAGAGATAGCGCCTAAGGTATCAGTGGCGGAAGAGAAGGAATAGCCTTTAACCTAATTTATTGCTATAAAAGTGATTAGGAACTTTAGCTGGTTAATAGAAGATGAAATAGCTGGTATGGCCAAACCAGAATCTTCTGTGTATGATTTTGAATTTCTTAAAGAAAATGGTCTAGAGGCGATAGTTTCACTCACGGAGTACCCTCTCAGCGAGATATTGATAGAGGAATTTGGTTTCAGTGTAAAGCATATTCCGGTTAGAGATTTTCAGCCACCAACAATGGAACAGGTTGAAGATTTTGTGGCATTTGCAAAGAATGCACGCTCTGAAGGGAAAAAGCTTGTTGTTCACTGTGATGCAGGTATTGGGAGGACGGGGACTATACTGGCCTGTTATCTTGTTAGTAAAGGGCACAGTGCCGCAGATGCAATAGAAGAAGTGAGAACGAAAAGGCCTGGTTCAATAGAGACAATCGAACAGGAAGAAGTAGTGCTTAAGTTCGAAAGTAAGAACGAGAATAATTAGTTTTTATTCTTGTAGTATATTTGTAGATTATGTAAACAGTAACCTTCCTGTTAGGTCCATTTCACAAACCATTCTACCAGATATCATTCTGGTCTTTTACAGGCTTATATTTCGTTTGTTTTGTTCCTTCAACTTCTTTTGCATTTCTTTAGCCCATTCTAAAATATCATTTATATTTGCCGGTTTACCTCCTGTCGCAAATCTTAATTGCCTTCCTTCAAATATTTTCTTCTCTAGACCATTTGCAAGAACGGTAGCTTCTCCTTTTGTTACAGTAACAAAGACCGTGTACTTTGATGTCTTAATGTTAATAGTACTATTATTTGAAGTTACAACGTTTTCTTTGGCTGCTATCATAAATGGATTGTCATTTGCCTTTATAGCTATGAGTATTTGTCCCTCTATAAGGTCGAGATTCCTGCTCTTCACAAACCTAACCTTGGTATTAACATCCATCATGACATAAGTACCATCTTTGAGGAGGAAGGATGCTTTGCTGTCCTTTTCTGTCTTCAGTGTGGCACCGTTGTGGATTTTGGTTTCTGATGATAACGTCTGCCAATTCATGTTGGCATGTGGTAGTATTTTAACACTACCTGTAGATTCCAGAAAATTCGCTTTCGTCGGAAGTGTGAAGACTAGAAAAATAACATATACTAGCAAGATGCCGAGGGCTAATAAAATACCAAATCGCTGAACAGCTTTCTTTGAAGGTCTAATAGCAAGAATTCCTACTTCGTAGAGAATTATCATGGGCAATGCAGTCATGACCTGTGTAAATGGATCTGGTGGTGTTATTACTGCAGCGAGGATAAATATAATAAGGATTGCATACAAACGCCATTTAATGAAATCTTCTGCCTTAAGCATTCCGATTTTTGAAATAAACAACATTACAAGTGGAAGCTGAAAAACAATTCCGAGTGCGAGTGTCAGCATCGTGACCAATGAGATGTACTGGCTCATTGTTATCATTGGCTGTACGCCTCCTCCCAATATTTTTATCAGGAATTGGAGGCCGTAGGGTATTAAGAAATAATACCCGAATAATACGCCTGTCACGAATGCAATGTATGAAATAGGAGCAAAAGTTTTTACGTACCTGCGCTCTTTTTTGAATAAACCTGCTTCTACAAATCTCCAGACTTGAAACAAGATTACAGGGTACGCCATAAAAACAGAGGTTATTAAGCACAGTTTTATATAAGCATAAAATCCTTCCTGATAACTCAGCACCTGAAGCGATTGTGACAGCCCCAGATTTTTCATAGTGATGCTATGAGGTTTCTTGATGATGTCAAGAATTCTTGACTTAAAGAACCAGTTGATAAAAAATAATCCAATAACGATGATGATCGACTTTATGATCCTCGATCTCAGCTCTTCAAGATGTTCACTTATGGGCAATCTTTTTTCTTTAAGTTTTTCTTCTTCCGTTGGTTCTGGCATTTTTAAAAGTAGTCCTGTACACCGTGATTTGTAGAAAGTTACTCTAATAGACGGGTGATTATAATACTAAGATGAAGTTTAAATTACAAGATTCAATATAATTATAGATGTTTATCGCACTCCAGAGGGAGATCAGAAAAGCCTTGCAAGGGTAATTCGTTTTTGATACCATTGGCTCTAAAGCCTTGTCACTCTTTCTCTTAATTAGGAGACAATCCCATGGGAAAATCATTTGAAGGTAACCTTACAGGTGAGAATAAGACCTTCGGAATAGTAATTAGCAGATTTAATAGTTTTATTACAAATAGATTATTGGAAGGTGCTCAGGACTGCCTGATTAGACATGGCACGAAGGAAGATGATATCGATGTGTTTTGGGTTCCGGGTGCATGTGAGCTTCCTATTACGGCTATGAGATTAGCCAAAAATGCTAAGTATGACGGTATAATTTGCCTCGGGGCGGTAATACGTGGTGAAACTCCCCATTTTGATTATGTCTCCAGTGAATCCGCAAAGGGAATTTCTGAAGTAGGGCTTCAAACAGGCATACCAACAATTTATGGTGTTATTACAACAGAGACATTGGAACAGGCTATAGATAGGGCTGGAGCCAGGGTTGGTAACAAAGGTGCGGAGTCCGCACTTACCGCACTGGAAATGGTTAATCTGTTTGATGAAATAAAATAGAGTATTTTTTTACGGAGATTTATGGATGCGGAAAAGAACGCGATCCCGAGAAATTGTATTACAGGTTCTTTATCAATTAGAGATACGTGGTAATGACGTAATAGGAGAGATAGATGACTTCTGCACTGAACAGGGTAAAGAAGCTGAAGTAAGTGATTTCGCCATAAAGCTGGTAAGAGGGTGTGTTCAGGAAATAAAAGAGATAGACAGAAAGATAACTGCTATTTCTGAAAATTGGGAATTACAGAGGATGCCGGTTGTGGACAGAAATATTTTGAGGCTGGCATGTTATGAACTTTTTTATATGGATGATATCCCTCCAAAGGTATCTATCAACGAGGCGATTGATTTAGCTAAAAGATTCAGTACTGAAAAATCTGGTGTATTCGTAAATGGTATACTAGATAAAATATATTCATTAAATATAAAGAACGGGCAAAAGACACAACAAATTACAACAAGTATAAAAGGTATAGATGCTATAGAAAAGGAAGAACGGGTCGGAGGTGATTTGCATATTCATACTGATTTTTCAGATGGGACCATGTCTCCTGGGCAAGTAGTTAAAGAAGCATCAAGGCTAAACCTCCATACAATAGCAATAACCGATCATGATACTGTTGATGCTATAGAAACTGCTCAAATAGCTGGAGGCATGGAGGGTATAGATATTATCCCTGCGATAGAGCTCTCTTCTAATTATCGCTCGGTAGATGTTCATCTTTTAGGTTATTTTATTGATATAAAGAACAGTGCCCTTTTAGAGAAATTAGCTGAATTGCGTTCTGAAAGAGTAGAACGGGTTAAGAAAATAACACAGAAGCTCAGAGCCTTGGGTGTTAATATAGAGCATCAAGAGGTTTTTGATGTTTCTAAAGATGGGTCACCCGGGCGAATGCACATAGCTGATGTTTTGTGTCGCAAAGGTTACTGTAGTGGTATTCGAGAGAGTTTTCAAAAATATCTTTCTGATAATGGCCCGGCTTATGTGTCCAAAGAAGCGTTAACATTAAAAGATGCTATAGAGCTTATAATTTCTTCTGATGGCGTCCCGGTGCTTGCACATCCGGGTGTTACTAAGAGAGATACACTAATACCGAAAATGGTGGAATACGGTCTGCAGGGGATAGAGGTCTATTATCCAACACATCAACCCGATGCCGTAAAGAGGTATATGCGGATTGCAAAAAAGTACGATCTTGTCGTTACCGGTGGCTCGGACTGTCACGGTAATAGAAAGCCGGATATTGGGCTAGGGAGTATAAGGATAAGTGACGATCTGGTTGGCAAGATTAAGGAAAGACGCAACAATATGGTTGCTGCCTTAAACTAAGTAAGAGTTGTTTGGAATGTTATAAGGATGTCGCCTTTTGTTGTAATAAGATGATGTCTGGTGTACAAAATTATGGGTTGGTTTTCAAAAAAAAAATCAGAAACAACAGCAGTAGAAGATGTAAAAAACAAATCTTGGTCTCCGTTTCAAAAGCTTAAAAATAGTCTGACAAAGACACGCAGTAAAATAGCCACTAAATTCAAAGACGTACTCTCATTCAAGAGGAATATTGACGAAGGCGTATTGGAAGAATTAGAAGTCGTATTACTTGAGTCAGACATAGGGATCGGTCTCGTAACCAATATAATAGAGGATATTAGAGAGGCCTGGAAATCTAAGGAAATTGAAGACACGGCTGGTGTTTATGATTTCATAAAAAAGGATCTCAAGCAAAGCCTTAAGGAAGGGGTCTCTTCAATAAAAATTGTACCAGCTCCTCCAACGGTGATTATGGTGGCAGGTGTCAATGGCGTTGGGAAGACAACGTCAATTGCAAAGCTGGCAAATTTGTTTATAAAGCAGGGCAAGAAGGTGATGTTGGCTGCTGGCGACACCTTCCGCGCCGCCGCGACGGAACAATTGGATATATGGAGTAAGAGAATTGGTGCTGATATAGTAAAGCATCAGGCTGGTGCCGACCCCTCTGCAGTTACGTTCGATGCGCTTGAAGCCAGCTTAAGCAGGGGAATTGATGTTTTGATAGTTGATACCGCGGGACGTCTGCACACTCATGAAAATTTAATGAGTGAGTTGACCAAGATAAAGCGGGTAATATCGAAAAAAATTGAGGATGCACCGCATGAAGTGCTCATGGTTCTGGATTCAACAACGGGGCAAAATGCTATTTCGCAGGCAAAATTATTTAAAGAATCAGTTGGTGTCACGGGAATATTTCTATCAAAACTTGATGGCACTGCCAAGGGCGGTGCTATTCTGGGAATGCGCAGAGAGATAGATATACCGGTAAAATATGTTGGTCTTGGCGAAGGTGTAGATGATATTCAGGAATTTGATGCAGATAAGTTTGTGGATGCTTTGTTTGATTAAGGTCTCGGAAAAAGCATAGAATACACGCCGTTTTACAATTGATCTCTTCTCTCCAAACATCCTTAAGTAATAAACAGAATTCACAAAGAAACACAAAAATATTTATTAGATTCTCCCGATAAGCAGTATTTCTATCTTTGTGCCTTTGCATGAAAAATAAACGAAATTTCCAAAAAATGTATTTTTATCCTCATACATGATGAAAGATAATATCTCAAGAAGAACTTTTCTCAAGACAGGTGTTGCCGTCGGGGCAGGCCTTTACGGTCTATCATATCTGGGCTCATTTGAGAAGCCAAGGCTTCTAAAGACTTTTAAGGAAAATAGTTTAAAGAAGGGCCTGGTCGTTGTTCATGGTGATATTGATGAAAACAACGATGAAGGTTTAGTAATAAAGAAAATGGTGAGAAGTGGGATCAGGGCTATCGGAGGAATGGATAAATTGGTTTCCAGAGGTGATAATGTTGTTATCAAGCCAAACATAGCGTGGGACAGGAAGCCGGAATATGCAGTAAACACAAATCCATTTGTTGTTGCCGCACTGGTTGGAATGTGTATAGAAGCCGGTGCAAATAGAGTGAAAGTGTTTGATCATACTTGCGCGTCAAACCCGGATACTTCATATACGAATAGTGGAATAGAAAAGGCGGCTAGAGAAGCTGGAGCAGTAGTTAGACATGTTAACAAGGATCTTTTTAAAAATATTAAGATACCGGACGGTAAAGTACTTGATTCATGGCAGTTTTATGAAGAGTTGATTTATCAGGATGAAACTGATGTTTTAATAAATGTTCCTATCGCAAAGCAACATAGTGCTTCCCGTTTATCTATGGCCCTTAAAAACACATTGGGAATGGTCGGCGGTAATAGAGGTTCTCTTCATAAAGATATACATCCTAAAATATCAGACCTGAATAAAGTAGTTAAGGTTGACCTCACTATACTTGACGCATTCAGAACCTTAAAGCTACATGGGCCAACCGGTGGAAGATTAGAGGATGTTGATAATAATTTTGAGAATGCCAGAAGACTAGTGTTCTGTGTTGATCCTGTGTCAGTGGACTCTTACGGTGCTACCTTGTTTGGTTATCAAGGCCGAGACATCGGTTATATCAGAGAATCATATGAGGCTGGATTGGGAGAGATTGACTATAAACTAATGGGTTTTGAAGCAATAACAATTTAGATAGTGGCGGGTAAGAATATTAAAATGTCAAGGCATAGTAACGTTAAGACTGCAAAAGGTTCAATAAATTATAAGATCAGGCTGGCGGTTCAAACACTTGTATTTGCTGCATTCATATGTTTGTTGTTATATGCAGATCCTATTGCGGAAAAGGATGGAACTGTAGATATCTTCCTTCGTATGAGTCCGCTTTCTGCTATTGGTGCAATGGTAGCGGCAAAGGAGTTCATCTTAAGGTATTGGCCGGCTTTCATTGTGCTGGCGGCATCTCTCTTTTTAGGACGTTTTTTCTGCGGTTGGGTATGTCCTCTCGGAACTACGCTTGATATTACTGACGGTTTACTTAAAAAGCAGAGGAAGAGGATTTCGTATAAAATTTATGATGGCAAAAGGCTGAAGTATTATATTTTAGCTTTTCTCATCTTAAGCCTGTTTATAGGCCACCAGATGGTTGGTTGGCTTGATCCGCTCAGTATTGTAACAAATGCATACACGGTTGTTGTCCATCCATATTTAGTTTCTCTCGTCAACTCTCTTTTTAGCTTTCTTCACAAATTCTATTTTATAAGTTTTGTCAGTGACCCCGTCCATGGTTTTTCTAAGGAAGTGCTGTTTGCCTTGCGTCCGCCGTTTTTCAGAGGCCATCTTTTTTTTCTGATAGTCTTGTCTGCTATCATTCTTTTGGGTCTGTTCTACAAGAGATATTGGTGCAGGAACCTGTGCCCGTTGGGGGCTATGTTTGCTCTACTATCAGGTTGGTCGATCTTTAAGCGTGTTGTGGGGGAGAGCGTTTGTGATAGTTGTGATATGTGTAATGTGGATTGCAAGATGGGGGCTATTGATGATACCGGCAAGAAGACACAGGCAGGTGAGTGTATTTTATGCATGAAATGCCAGGATATATGTCCGACCGGAGCTGTCAGGTTTGCTCTTAACCAGCCTCCGGATCAAGACGTTCCAGTTAACTTGACAAAGAGAGGTTTTGTCACTGCGTGTGTATCAAGCGCAGTTGTCGCGCCTCTTCTCTCACTGAACTTTCAAAAGAAGAAGAATAAGGGTGATCTTGGAATTATACGTCCTCCGGGATCTATTCCTGAAGATAAATTTCAGGCCAAGTGTATAAGGTGCGGTGAGTGTATGAGGGTTTGTAAAACAAATGGTCTGCATCCGGCAATTTTAGAGGCAGGCTTGAGCGGCATGTGGACTCCGCAGCTGATTCCACGGATTGGATATTGTGCACATGATTGCGTACTGTGTACAAAGGTTTGTCCTTCGGGGGCAATTACCAGGCTTTCTAAGGAAAAGAAACAGCGCCTGGCAATAGGAAAAGCGAAAATAGACAGGAACAGGTGTATTCCGTGGGCAGGCTATGCGCGATTGCCAGATTTAGACAAGAATTGGGAGGATGTCAGTTGTGGTGTGTGTGAAGAGGTCTGCCCCGTTCCGACAAAAGCAATTCATTTCAATACATATGTTCATGGTAACGGTAAGGAGATCAGAAGGGTTTATGTAAGAGAAGAGGCGTGCATAGGATGTGGTTTCTGTGAGAAGGTCTGTCCCGTAAATGGGCGTTCTGCAATAGTTGTTGAAGGGATACAACCTCAGGTAATGACAAACGAAATTGGTGTGCCAGAAAATGATTTACTTCCCGTATCTATTGAACAGTGGAAAAGAGTGGAGAGAACTCGCGTATATGCGGGTAAAGACAAACTCTTTGAATATATCAATGGCGGTGCAGAGGTTTATCTTTCCTATTCATTTATACAAGTGTCAACGGCTACGTATATTAGAAAGGATACTGATCGTTCTGTGAAAGTGAATATCTGGGAATTTGGTAGTTCTGATGATGCCTACGGCGTATTTGCAAAAGACAGAGCTGGGCAAGGTGTAAATATCGGGAATGAAGCCTCGTTGTTTGATAATTACTTGTGGGTATGGAAAGATAAGTATTTTATAAGCTTTGAACCATACAGCGGTAATATCAGTCCTGATGATGTAACTTTTATCGGTACATCCATCACAGACAATATCCCTTCCGGCAAAGTACGTTTGCCGGATATTTTGAGATATTTACCGGAGGACGCATATGTCCAGGGAAGTTCAAGGTATTTTCATAAAAAGATAATCCTGGATAATCTATACATTTTAGGCAGATTCATTGATAAAAATGTGTTTAATCTTAGCGGGCAGACAGAAGCGGTAGTTGCTGATTATAAATCAGCTAAAAGCCGCTCACCTTTCAAAATGCTGTTAGTTAGATATCCCAAAAAACAAGCTGCAGTGGAATCGTTCAACAACTTTGTTGAATTGAGAGAATCGTGGGGGGAAAAGGGTTTGAATGCCAATGGATTACATACATTTGAAGATTTGAAAGGTAAATTCAGCAGCATAACGTGTATCGATAATATTATCATTGCCACGTTCTTTGTAGAAACTAGAGAGAAGTCAGAATTGCATATTAAAGCAACAATATCGAAGGTTAAAGCCCTTCAGGACTAAGTTTTTGATGGAAATTCAAAAACCGTTGTGATATATTATGCGATACTATATATTTAAGGAGATTAATATGGGAATAGAAAAAGGTCTGAAAACAGAAATTATTGCCGGTAATAAAGTTCACGATACCGATACGGGTTCTCCGGAAGTACAAGTTGCCTTGTTGACGGAGCGGATAAAACATCTGAGTGAGCATCTTAAAGAGCACAAAAAGGATCATACGTCAAGACGTGGATTACTTATGATGGTTGGTAAAAGAGCTAGATTACTGAAATATCTTACTGGAAAAAATGAAGAAGGTTATAAGAGCCTGATAAAGAAGTTAGGCATACGTCGTTAATAGGTTGGTGAAAGGATTTTATAGTGAAAAATATAGTTGAAGAGACGGTTGGTGGAGAGGTTATGAGCATTGAGTCCGGCGAAGTTGCAACGCAAGCGGATGGCTCTGTTATAGTTCGTTATGGAGATACAGTCATTTTGTCTACGGCGGTATGTGGTGATCCTAAGGGTGGTGACTTCCTTCCTATGACGGTCGATTACAGAGAGAAAACTTACTCCGTCGGAAAATTTCCTGGTGGTTTTTTTAAGCGTGAAAGTAGGCCATCAAACAAGGAAATATTAACAATGAGAATGACTGACAGGCCAATGCGTCCCCTTTTCCCAAAAGGATACACAAATGAGGTACAAGTAATGTCTGTAGTGCTATCTGCAGATAGAGAAACCGATCCTGATGTTCTTTCTATGGTAGGTGCCTCTGCTGCAGTATCGATATCAGGTATGCCGTTTAACGGTCCTACAGGCTCAGTGAGAGTTGGTTTGATAAATAATGAATTTGTAATTAATCCTAAAAACTCAGAACTGGAAAACAGTAGTATGAATCTGGTTGTTTCCGGAACGGAAGATGCGGTAATGATGGTAGAGTCTTCCGGAAAGGAAGTTTCTGAGGATAAGTTTGTTGATGCAATAATGTTCGGTTTTGAAGAAATCAAAAAAATTGTGCAAATGCAAAAAGAGTTGGTTGCAAAGTGTGGGAAGGAAAGACAGGCACACGAAGAGCCAACGATAGATACCGCGCTTTATGATGACATAAAGGCAAGGATCTTTGACGAGATTAAGGTTCAATCTGTAGTCAAAGGTAAGCATGCCCGTAAAAAGGCGTTGAAAGAGTTACGTGGCAAATTGCTTGAAGAGTGTTGTACTGAGGATGATGACGCGGATAAAGAGGGTAAGGTTAAGGAGGTTTTTGGACTGCTTGTAGAACATGCAGTGCAGGAACAGATTATTAATGATAAAAAGAGACTGGATGGCAGAGGTCTCACTGATATAAGGCCAATTACGAGTAAGGTTAGTTTCTTGCCACGAACCCATGGTTCTGCTCTGTTTACCAGAGGGGAAACTCAGGCACTCGTAGTTGCTACGCTTGGAACATCAATGGATGAACAGCGTGTAGATGGTCTGGTAGATGGATATACAAAAAAGTTTATGCTGGATTATAATTTCCCACCATTTTGTGTCGGTGAAGCAAAACCAATTCGTGGGCCGGGTAGACGGGAAATTGGCCATGGTACTTTAGCTGAAAAGGCATTGGAACCAATGGTACCAGCTTTTGAGGATTTTCCTTATACAATACGAATAGTATCAGATATTCTCGAATCTAATGGCTCTTCTTCGATGGCTAGTGTTTGCGGTGGAACACTTTGCATGATGGATGCTGGTATTCCGATGAAACGACCTGTTGCGGGTATAGCAATGGGAATGGTAAAAGAGGGTGATGAAATTCGAATACTATCCGATATTTTAGGTGATGAGGATCATTTGGGTGCCATGGACTTTAAAGTCGCTGGAACAGAGGTTGGTATTACTGCACTTCAGATGGACTTGAAGATAAAGGGTATAAGTGAGCAGATCATGAGAGATGCGCTTGCCCAGGCAAAAGAGGGCAGGATGCATATTTTGAAGGAGATGGCGGCTGCCATTGAGGAACCTCGTGGCGAAATTTCAATTCATGCTCCAAAACTTGTTAAAATTAAAATAAATCCAGATAAGATTGGATTGGTTATAGGCCCTGGTGGTAAGAACATTAAGAAGATACAGGAGGAATCATCGTCACGAGTGGAAATTGACGATGACGGAACTATAGTAATTTCAGCGGCTAATCTTGAATCAGTAGAACTTGCCAAGACCTATATTAAGGGACTTACAGATGATGCTGAAGTAGGGAAAATATATAACGGGAAAATTGTTTCCGTTAAAGAGTATGGCGTATTTGTTGAAATAATGCCGGGTAAAGAAGGCCTGGTGCACATTTCTGAACTTTCTAATGATTATATTGAGAAAGTAGAAGATGTGGTAAAAATGGGCGACGAAGTTAAAGTAAAGCTGATAGGCATTGATGATCAAAAGAGATTGAAGTTGAGCAGAAAAGCCGCTCTCAAAGACGAAAGTACTGCCCCGGCTAGCACATAAATTGTTGAATAATATTCCGATTTATTTCTATTATTAAATCATTTTATATTTTCTTGGAGGAAATGTAGGAAAGAAAATTAAAGAGTTTTTCTTCGCAGGTCATTATTTTATATGTTTGTAAAGAATGTACTACGTATAATAAGGAGTTAAAATGACAAAGAAGGGTACTGTAAAGTGGTTTGATGTGAAAAAAGGCTTTGGTTTCATTCAACAAGAAGATGGTGGCGAAATATTTGTGCACTACTCTAATATCTCCGGGAGTGGTTTCAAAGTATTAGAAGATGGAGAAAATGTGGAATTTGAAGTTATAGAGGGTAATAAGGGGTTACAAGCTCAAAATGTTGTGAAAGTTGAAGAAGCGCAGGCATAAATATTATGTTTTTAATAAATTAAAGCCAGGAGAGTGATTTTATATGCTTTCCTGGCTTATTTTTTTTAGTATATTCTAAAGGCCTGAAAGTATGCCAAAGAATGATTTTGATTCCGGTGAGTTAGATTACCTTAATACGTTGGCTGCCGGTTTAGTGCATGAAATTAAGAATCCATTAAACGCTATAAGCATAAATTTGCAACTGCTTAATGAAGATTTACAAGAACGAAACTCAGAGAAAGATACAAAAATGTCGAACAGGGTTCAGCTGCTGCAGAAGGAAGTCGGTAGATTAGATAGTGTTCTTAGTGATTTTTTGAGATTTGCCAAGAGGCCTGTGCTTCATCTTGAGGAGTGCAATGTTAATGAGATTATAGAAAGTGTACTGGATTTTATTGGCCCTGAAGCCATGCAGAACTCTATCAGGATACTTAAAAGCTTTGATACAAGTTTGCCTAAATGCAATTTAGACAGTAACGCAATAAAGCAAGCTTTGCTAAACGTAATTCTGAATGCACAACAAGCGATGTCGAGTGGTGGAGAACTCATAGTAAGGACCTATCAAGATGGTGAGAATGTGTTTATTGATATTACAGATACCGGTGTTGGAATCCAGGAAGGCAAAATTGATAAAATCTTCCAAGTTTACTATTCAACAAAAAAAACAGGAACTGGTCTCGGGTTGCCTACTGCAAAAAGAATTATCGAAGAGAACAGAGGTACAATAGACATACGCAGTGAAGATGGTAAAGGGAGCAGTTTTCTAATAAAGTTACCGGTTAATTGCGAACCTGAAGAAAAGTGATTTTGTGATGAATGCAAATATTTTAATAATTGATGATGAAAAAGAGCAGGCTGATGCAATTGCAGAAAGCTTGAGAAAAGTTGGATATACATGCTCAACTGCTGTCAGTGGTAATAATGTTCTTGAAATAATTAGAAGAGACGAAATCGATGTGGTGGTTACAGATCTGGTTATGCAAGAGATAGATGGGATGAGGATTCTAAGGGAAACAAAAGAGAATTCACCGGAAACAGAAGTTATTTTAATAACTGGCCATGGTAGTGTTGAAACCTCAGTCACTGCAATGCAAAAGGGAGCAGCGACATATCTATTAAAGCCGATAAATATTGACCATTTAAGAGCCGTGGTGGATAAAGTTGTTGAGAAGCAAAACATAGTAAGGAGTAATATAGAGCTGCATAAGCAGCTTGAAGAGAAATTTGGCTTTGCAGGTATTATCGGTAATAGCCAGCAGATGCATAGAATTTTCAATATTTTAAAACAGATTGCGTCAACCACTGCGACAGTTTTGATCGTGGGTGAAAGTGGTACAGGAAAAGAATTAATAGCCAGGGCAATCCATTACAACGGACCACGCAAAAATCATCCTTTTGTGGAGTTAAACTCCGCTGCAATTTCTGAATCTCTCCTCGAAAGTGAATTGTTTGGGCACGAAAAAGGAGCATTTACTGGAGCCTTGCATCAGAGAAAAGGGAAATTTGAATACGCAAACAATGGTTCTTTGTTTCTGGATGAAGTTGGTGACATGCCTCTGACAACACAAGCAAAACTTTTAAAGTTAATTGAAGATGGAAGAATTGTACGTATTGGTAGTAATGAATCGGTGAAAATTGATGTAAGGATTATAGCTGCTACCAACAAGGATTTGGGAGAGTTAGTAAAAGAGAGTAAATTCAGAGAAGATTTGTATTTCAGGTTTAATGTTATTTGCCTTAGGTTGCCACCCTTAAGAGAGAGGCAGGAGGATATTTTCCTGCTGATGGATTATTTTATTAAAGAGTTTTCTAAGAAAAACGATAAAAATATTAAAGATATAAGCCCGGATGCCAGGAAAATTCTTTTTCGGTATGAGTGGCCGGGAAATATAAGAGAGCTTAAGAATTGTATTGAAAGCATGATAGTCTTTAATCAGACTGGAGTACTTGATATAAATGATATACCTGAGCATATTTATAAGAGTAATAGGACGGCTTTAACCGGACCGGTTTTCCCAGTGGGTGTAACACTGGAGGAGATGGAAAAAGAACTGATGAAGAATACACTGGCGTATGTTGGTGGAAATAGGGGAGAGACAGCAAAGATACTGGGAATTGGCGAAAGAACACTTTACAGAAAGCTCGAAAAGTATGGTTTAAAATAAAATAGAAATTTTGTCAGGTTCTTATTTCACTGTTGCTGAGACAAAGTGCGCTATAGGGTGTTCTGGGTTCTTGCTTTGAACGTAGTACACAAGCCGCCCTACCACATCCAAAAATTCATTTTGTGTACATATGGATGAACTTGACAATCTAATTTCTTTATGTTAGCTTTGGCAGCAGTTTATACTTTCATTTTTGTGTAAAATACTAGTAAATGCCTATGCGATATCAAGTGACAGTGAGATATGGTATTTTAAGAAATGTCGAGAATGCTTTTACTCAAGATGCTGATTTGAGGAAAGGTGATAAGGTCGTTATTCGATCTGCTCGTGGCGTGGAATTCGGAGTAGTTATTTCACAACCATTAGAGTTGAATGGCGAAACTGATATTTCTGGAATGGGTGAGGTGTTGCACAGGATAACGGAAGAGGAAGAGAGAAAACAAGAAGAAATTGAAGAAAAGACAATCCCTTCAGAATATAGTTTTTGCCAAGAGAAGATAAAGGAACATGATCTTCCGATGAAACTTGCTAGTGTGGAGCATCTTCTGGGAAGTAAAAAAATAATATTTTACTTCCTGGCTAAAGGGCGGGTTGATTTTAGAGAATTGGTTAAGGACTTAGCTAAGAAGTATAAATCCAGGATTGAGATGAAACAAATTGGTGTTCGAGACGAAGCTAAGTTGTTAGCTGAATATCAACACTGTGGTAGAGAACTTTGCTGCAGGACATTCTTGAAAAACCTGGAGCCAGTTACCATGAAGATGGCCAAAAACCAGAAAGCGACGCTTGATCCGTCGAAAATCTCTGGTAGATGTGGCAGATTAATGTGTTGCCTGAGATATGAAGATGATGCCTATGAAGAGATGAAGCACAATCTTCCAAGAAAAGGGACGTTAATAGCGACAACTAAAGGTGTTGGTGAAGTAGTAGATTATGATATCTTGCAACAAAAAATAACTATGATGTCTAAAGATAAGAAGATGATCGTTATAAATAAAAATGAAATTTTAGAGCAAGTGAGAGGGGCAAGGGCCGGTGCTGGAAAAGGGTGTGGCTCTGAACCCGAGTCTGGTTGTGGGAAGCATAGTGGATAAAAAAACATTTTATTTGACCACGCCAATTTATTATGTGAATGATGTTCCTCATATAGGTCATTCGTACACCACAATAGCCGCTGACACTTTAGCACGATATAAAAGGATAAGGGGTTGCGATGTCTTCTTCTTAACTGGAACTGATGAGCACGGTCAAAAGATAGAGAAAGCTGCCAAGCTTAATAATGAGAATCCTGTCGAATTGGCAGACAGGATGGTAGAGCGGTTTCAAAATCTATGGCAAGTTCTTGATATTTCTAATGATGGTTTTATTAGAACGACAGAAAACCGTCATGTGAAACAAGTACAAAGTGCATTTGCGAAAATGTATGAAAGTGGTGATATCTATTTAGGAGAGTATGAAGGTTGGTACTGTGTTCCATGTGAGAGTTTCTGGACTTCAATGCAGCTGTCTTCAAACAACTGCCCGGAGTGTGAACGCTCTGTTGAAAAAATAAGAGAGAAAAATTATTTCTTTAGATTGTCAAAGTATCAAGATCTGCTTATAGAATATTTTGAGAAGCATCCTGATTTTATTAAACCGGAGTCGCGAAGAAATGAATTGCACAGAAGGATAGTTGGTGGTATAGATGATATCAGTGTGAGTAGAGCGGCGGTTGAATGGGGTGTGCATGTTCCAATGGATGACGAGCATACAATCTATGTGTGGGTTGATGCTCTTTTTAATTATATTACTGCTTTAGAGCTAAATGACTCTACAAAGCTAAAGAAATACTGGCCTGCCAATGTACATATAATAGGCAAAGAAATATTATGGTTTCATGGAGTTATATGGCCGGCAATGTTGATGTCATTGGGAATAGAAGTTCCTTATCAAGTATTTGCTCATGGCTGGTGGACGCTTGAAGGTAAAAAAATATCGAAATCATTAGGTAACGCAATTGACCCTGTTGAGATAACAGAAACTTATGGTGTAGATACATATAGATATTTCTTGCTGAGAGAAGTTCCGTTTGGATTAGACGGTAATTTCTCCTATGAAGCTATGGTTAACAGGATAAATTGTGACTTGGGAAATGATCTTGGAAACCTTCTTCATAGAGCATTAACTATGATTGAGAAATATTGTGATGGTATAGTGCCGGAACATGAAAATATGTTGTCAGCGGAAGGGAAAGAATTAGTTGAGAGATCTGGGAAACTAAACGATGAAGTTGATCGTGCAATGAGCAATCTGCAATTTAGTAAGGCGTTAGAGTCAATATGGGACTACATAGGATTGGTTAATAAATATGTGGAGATTTCAAAACCATGGGTATTGGCAAAAGAATTAAGTGAGAGAAATAAACTTAATGAAGTTCTATACAATCTTGCAGAATCTATTAGAATAATTTCTTCATTTATTTTGCCATTTATGCCAAATGTGGCAGCGGAGATGCGCAAGCAGCTGGGGTTGTCTTCAGAAGAAGAGCCTGTTGAAAATGATTTTATGTGGGGTGGAATGAGTCCTGGTACCAAAATATGTAAAGGGTCTCCGATATTCCCTAAGTTTGAACATCCTACAGTGAATTGATAATAGTTTTCATTAATAGGTCTGGTATAAAAAAGATATATGAGTAAGAAAAACGTAAATGATACATGGAAAAAGCTTCAGAAGGTAGTTAACAAAGATTGCCGTTATTCAATGCAATCATATCAATTCATTTTTGAGGCACTCGATTATACTGCTTCTCATCTCGGTAAAAAATACAATAGTTCAATAGAGGAAGAGCGTCATGTTACCGGGCAGGAACTCTCTGAAGGCATCAAACAATTTGCTATGGAGAAGTTTGGATATATGACAAGGATTGTTTTAGAGCAGTGGGGCATAACTAAGAGTGGAGATTTTGGTGAAATAGTTTTTAATCTGGTTGATAGTGGATTAATGGGTAAGACAGAAACAGATTCATTAGAGGACTTTAAGGATCTGTATGATTTTTATTCAGAATTCGATGAGAAATTTAAACTTGAGGGCGATTTTGATTTTTCACATTCCTGGGATCTTTTTGAGAACAATTGACAATGGCATTATAATAATCCGCAGAATACTAAACTCTTAATCATAGTTCTCTCCACCGTACTATTGCTATGCTGAGCCTTTAACGCAGCGAAAGCCAACATTATTATCCTTGCCGGCCTGTACACTGCAACTTCTATAAGAACAGCTCAAAATATTCAGGTGATTTATCCACGAACCTCCTCGAACCACACGATACTTTCCTTCAGTGTACCACTCTTGGCACCATTCCCATATATTTCCTGCCATGTCATAACAACCAAAAGGGCTAACTCCTGAAAGGTGAGTTCCTACGTTTGTAGGAGCGCCTTTTGAAATATCTAAATCAAAAACAGCCAGACTTTGATCCGGTTTTGCATTTCCCCATGGATATTCTCTTCCATCAGTACCTCTGGAAGCTTTTTCCCATTCCTTCTCTTCTGGAAGTCTTTTCCCAGCCCAATTCGCATACGCAACAGCATCAGTCCAGTTTACACCTACCACAGGTTGGTCCGGGTTATTAAATTTTACGTTTTTCCAGAAAGCCGGTTCAGCATAATTTGTTTCAGCTATAAACTTTTTGTATTGATTATTCGTTATTGGATACTTATCAATGTAAAACGCATCAACATTTACAGAATTTTTTTCATTTCCCATCAGAAAAGCTCCTGCGGGAATATGAACCATGGCGGAACCATCTTTTTCATTAATGATTCCTTTTTTATGAGCTGTGTTACTCTTTTCTTCCATATTTATTGATACTTTTTCTAAAATTAATTTCTATATAATGCGTCTATCTTTTTGCCTAATGATTCAACATGTATTCCAAGATTGCGTATCACAGCAACTACGACAGTATAAAATCGTCAATTGCAGTAAAGCTATCAACCAAGTATCTGCAAGGATAAAGTACGATAGATGCACTTTATCTTGAATATTACTCAGCTATATAGCAATATTATTAGCAAAGTTGTGGGTTTGTAAATTGCAATAAGATGTGTTTTAGTCTGATAAGGACACGAATAATCTACAATTATTAAAGTGGTTTGTCAAGAACAAAGAGTGTGAAATGGAAGTTGTATAATATGCTGGAATTTCTTTGAGGTAAATATAAATGACTACACTAGTTATATTTATGTTTTCACTAAATGTATTCTGGTAATCCTCTGTCCTCGCTTTTACATCAGACACAGCATGTTTCCTATAGAATAAACTAATTAACTGACTGAATGATTATCCGTACAGGTTTTTTAACGTTCTTTCTGATAATGACAATATCTACTTCATCCCCAACTTCATGTCTGTCCAGAATTCTAACAAGATCGGTGCTGCTTTTTACATGTGAGCCGTCAACTTCGATTATTATATCTCCCATCTCTATTCGCCCATTCGATAGGCGCTTTACTTCCCTCAGACCGGCTTCTTCAGCGGAGCTTCCCTTAAATACTTCTAGTATTCCTACACCTTCAATCCCTATTCTGGACATAATATGTTCCGGTATAAGCGAAATGCCAAATCCCGGACGTCCTACTTTTCCATGATTGATCAGTTTTGTGACAATTCGATTTACCGTATCCACTGGTACGGCAAATCCAACTCCAGAATATGTACCACTGGGGCTTATAATGGCAGTGTTCACACCAATCAATCTGCCGAAAGAATCCAGGAGAGGTCCACCTGAATTGCCAGGGTTTATGGCCGCGTCTGTCTGGATTACATCGTGAATATATCTTTTGGTCATTGACTGGATTGTTCTGCCTAGTGCACTGATAACGCCAGTAGTCAAGGTGGAATCCAGCCCAAATGGGTTTCCGATTGCCAGCACCTTTTGACCTACCCGCAAATCGTTAGAACTCCCGATCATCACAGGTGAAATATTAAGGTTTGTGGAATTGATTTGTAATACTACCAGGTCATGGTCAGGGTCTGCCCCCACTACATCGGCGTCGTAGCTTTTTCCGTCCTGCAATCTGACCTCAATTTCGTCAGCCTCATAGACAACATGGAAATTTGTTACTACGTGCCCCTTATTATCCCACAGGAAACCTGAGCCGGTTCCCTGGGGTACTTCCATAACGTTAAACGAAAAATAATCTCTCTGAAGTCTCTTGTTGGTTATGTATGTGACAGAAGGAGAAATTCTTTCAAAGACCTCAATATTGGCTCTCTCATCTGCTCCTAAATCCCCAATCGGCTGTGTTACCGGACGCATTCCAATTCTAGGTTGGAAAAAACTTGTAGGCTTTATACCAAAAAAATCTGCAACTATCCATACGATTACTATAATAATCAGGATCCTGGCCAGCTTTACCATTTTAGGATTTGTAAAAGAACTGTTTTGCATAAAACTATTATATAATTATCAAAATTTTGTTAATACCCTGTATTGAATTCATAATATAGTTGTGGAGCCAATATATTACAACGATTATTTTTAATTCGAGTAGGTGCCGTTTATTCAATAAAGTCATAAACAACAACCTTACGAACAAGTGGTTCGAGTATTTTCTCAACTGCTTTTTTGTGTATCGGATGATTGAGATATTCAAATAATTTCTGTTCGTTTTCAAAAGACAAATATATTGCAACATCAAAACTGCTATCCACGATCTCTCTTTCACTGGGAATTACTCTGCCCGCTCTTACGCCGATTACACCAGGTATTGCAGAAAATCCCCTGGAGACATCAATTGCTTTTTGACGCGCTTCTTCATTACCGGGTTTATTTAGCCAGCAAACCACAACGTGATGCACTTTTGATATAGAATCAGGGTGGTCCTTGTCATGTTGACATGCCGGAAGCAGGAATGAGACAAAGATTATAATATGAAGGAATTTAGTATTCATTTTTATATGTCACAATTACAATGATTGGACACGATAAATCACGTTTCTACACAGGAAGCATTTCTTTTCTTACGGTAATTCTTTCTATATGCTCTTCTCTTGGCTCATATCCTGTGCCAGGCATTTGAGGAGCGTTGATAAATCCATCTTTGCTGACGGTTACTGGTGGCTCGATGATGTCTTCTTCAAAGTATCTCTTACTTGCGGATACATCACCAGGTAGACTGAAACCTGGAAGTGTTGACATTGCTATGTTATGGGAACGTCCAATACCGGCTTCCAGCATTCCTCCGCACCAAACCGGAATGTTATGTTCATCGCAGTAGTTATGGATTTTAATAGCTTCGCTGAAGCCTCCCACGCGTCCCAGCTTTAAGTTGATAATCCTGCCGCTTTGCATTTCAATAGCTTTACGGGTTTTATCGAGAGACGTAATCGGTTCATCAAGGCAGATATCCGTGGTGATCTGTTTTTGTAAATGTGCGTGATCAACAATATCATCATGGCTTAGTGGTTGCTCTATCATCAGGAGATTGAATTCATCTAAACTCTTTAACAGGTTGATGTCTGCGAGAGTATATGCTGAATTGGCATCTACAGAGAGAGTGATATCAGGAAAGGTTTTGCGGACAAGTCTGAGTATATCATAATCCCAGCCTGGCCTGATCTTGATCTTTATGCGCCGATAGCCGGCTTCAATTTCAATCCTGATTTTCTCCAACAATTGTTCAGGAGTATCCTGGATGCCGATAGATACGCCGCAGGGGATGTAGTTTCGTGTTCCGCCAAGTAATTGATGTAGTGGCACATTGTTAATTCTGGCAGTCATGTCCCAACAAGCATTTTCTACTGCCGCGCGAGCCATCTGATGACCACGTATCTGCTTGAACCATAGACCGACCTCCGATGGCGCTGTCCACTCCTTTCCAATTGCGATTGGTGCCAGTACCTCTTTTATAATAATCCAGGCAGTATCAATAGTCTCGTGAGAGAAAAATGGTTTTTCTCCGGTTGTACATTCACCATAACCAATAGCACCGTTACAGAAAACCTTTGTTAAAAGTATACGGCGTTTTTCAGTTCTTCCGAAGCTGGTTTCGAAATAATGAACAAGAGGCAGATTAATTTCCCGTATTTCAAGCCGTTCAATCTTAATATTATTCTCCTGTAATAATTATGATTTCAAAACAAAGCACATTGTTACATTGACGCCAGTATATCAATCCCGATTGAAATAAGGAAGGATTTTGTGTTCCTAATGAATACTTAATAAAGCCAGATACATCTAATTATCCAAGCATATTTTTTTCTAGAAATTTATCTTTCAGATAGTAGAGTGTATTATTTACAGGAGGCATATTAAGAGGGTTTCTTTGGTGCTTAAAAAAAATATTATATCTATTTTGTTTGTTTTCGGAATTGGCCTTCAGGCAGGCTGTTGTTATCATCGTTCAAATCCTCCTATGCTACCCAAAGCCTGGTATGGTAAAGAATGTAACGTGAAAAGCCTGGAGGATGATCCTGTACAGTCTAAACTTCATGTAATGGTTATGTACCGTGGAACGTCTTGTGTGCATACTACCTTGCGGGTGTATTGCCAAACGAAGGGTCCGGTTTTCTGGGATCCGGCAGGCGGTTTTGCTGCTCAGCACCATTATGCTGGTCAGGCGCGGCGGCATAGGCGTTTTGATGCCCCTGTCAAGGAGGGGCCTGTGCGTGAGAATGATGTGCTTGTTGAAAAAGTTCCTGGTCTTAATCAATATCTGGATTGGCGAAAACGTATTGATACGCAGGCTGTTGAAATTTTTGAGTTCAATGTTTCAGATGAGCAGGCGGAAGAGATCTGGACTATTCTTCGGTATGGTACCAAGCGCTCACATCCGAAAGGTAGATTTAGTACAAATGCAATGGGGGGGTTGTGTGGGTTTTCGGTTGCTAAGTTCCTTCATCGTTTTGCTGATGATATTGTTAAGGTGGATACGGTCTGGCATCCTCACAATCTGGCAAAACAGCTTTATAAAGAAAATCCGGACAGAGTAATTATTTATAGAGATGGACATTTAGACTTTTATATACCATCTGAAAATAATGTTGAGTAACTCTAATGAGTAAAAGGGCAGAGAATTTATTTTTCGCTTAATACGTAGGCAGTGTTGAATATTAATTGGATTTGAGACTGGAAATCTTAAGAAGAACCTGCTATGTTTTTTAGTATTCACTGTTATGAAAATGTGAGCATAAAAATCCAGTATTTTGTTTCTGCTTTATGTTAAGTTTTAAAGGATTTAGACTCCTGTAAAATTGATTGTAAAAAAATAATAGGTGTAATTGTATGAAGATACTGAATTCATGCGTTCTCTTTGTCATGTTAGTTGTTATCTGTGTAAATGCCGGTTATGCTGCAAACACTCCAAACCGATATCCAAAGTCAAAGACTGGAATCATTAAATATGAAATCTATGGTACTGCCATAGCAGGGACTGAAGTTCTTTATTATGACGATTGGGGAAGCCGGGAGGCAAAATACATAACAACAACCATGGAGTTAGGAGGGTTATCGGTGACAAGAAATACCTTAGTCCTTCTTGAGGAGAATGGTCAATGGATAAACAACGTTGACCTTAACGCAAGAACAGGAATAAGGATGAGGAATCCCAAGTATAAAGATTCTATTGGACAATCGAGAAGAGAAAGAGAAAAAAATGAAGAAAATAAGAATATAGACGCAGGTGGAAGGAAAGTAGAAATCGAAAGAGTTATTGGAAAACCATGTGTAGTCTGGGAGACGCAATATACCGGTATCAAAACCTGTACATGGAATGGGATTATTCTGAAGAAAATATCCGGTTCTGGATTTTCAAGGACGACCACGGTTGCGACTGAAATAGATGAACGCGTTTCTATTCCTGAGGAAAAGTTTACAATCCCTCCGGATATTGAGATGAAAACTGTGGATATATCTACATTCCACGGCAACTAATGGTGACTTCTGCTTATCTATTGTAAAACATCGCTTTTCACACATATTGAAATCTTCACTTTGATTATCAAAGAATTGTTGTTTTATGGAACCTGTGCGAATTGATAGTGTTAAGGTGTATACCAGGGATTCATTCTCCTCAAATTTACTATGACTGACAATAAGGAAAATTTTGAATGGTGTGTAATTGGTGCGGGTCCTGCAGGAATTGCTGCAGTTGGTAAACTGTTGGACCATGATATACCTGCTCAGAAGATCTTATGGATAGATGATAAATTCAAGGTAGGTGATTTAGGGTCTAAATGGTATGACGTCTCCAGTAATACTACCGTGAAACTGTTTCTTGCCTTTCTAAATGAATGTAGTGCTTTTCAATTTAAAGAAAATAAGCAGCATTTTCAGATTGAAAAAGTTGACCCTCATCACACATGCAAATTAATCAATATCATTGAACCTTTGCAATGGATCAGCAATCATCTGTCTCGGCAGGTTACTACTTATCAAGGTACGGCTGCCCACCTGTCTGTTCATAATCGTAGATGGGAAATTACAGTAGATAAGCATATATTTAAAGCTGCTAATGTCATACTTGCTATAGGCGCTGAACCTGATCGCCTGTGTCATAAAAATATAAAAAAAATCATATTAGAAAATGCATTAAATTACAGCCAATTAAAGCAGTGTTGTGATAATGTAGATAGTGTAGCAGTATTCGGTTCTTCGCACTCTGCAATAATTATTATACGTTATCTTGTGGAGCTAGGTCTGAGCCGAATTGTGAATTTTTATCAGAGCCCGTTAAAATTTGCGTTACGTATGGAAGATTGGACGTTGTTTGATAATACAGGATTAAAGGGTGCAACTGCAGACTGGGCGCGGGAGAATATTCTAGGCAAGATACCAGAGAATCTATATCGTTATCAGGCCACTAAACAGAATATTGAAACTTATTTAGATGGTTGTGATCGTGTAATATATGCTGTTGGTTTTCATCCAAGGGATATAAAAGTTGAGGGGATGGGAGCGCTTCAACATAATATCCATAATGGTGTTATCGCTCCTGGCTTATTTGGCTTTGGTATTGCTTTCCCTAAACAAACTATAGATCCCTTTGGTAACCGGGAAGAAAGTGTTGGTCTGTGGAAGTTCATGATGCATATTAACACCGTATTGCCAATTTGGTTGAGTTACGGGCTTTGATCGCTTGGTGAGGATATTCTTCATTTAAACAGTACAGTGTGTTTTGCTCGTATAAACTTTATGGAAACTTATTTTAATGCAAAAAAGATCATAACGGTTTTGCTTCTCCTTGGGGTTGGTATTAATGCCGGTTGTTGTTTTCATCGTTCTTATCCTCCAATGCTGCCCATGAGCTGGAATGCCAACGAATGTGATCCGAAAAGTCTTGATGATAAACCAAGACAGGCAAAACTTCATGTAATGGTCATGTATCATAAGACCTCTTGCAAACATACCGCTTTACGATTATTCTGTCCGTCAAAAGGTCCGCTTTTCTGGGATCCGGCAGGTGCATTTGCTACTCAAATTCGTTATTTGGGTCCGGCAGCACGTCATCACAGGGAGTTTGCAACTAAGCGTTATATGGATTCAAAACGTACGGATGATGTGATGAGCGAAAAGGTTCCGACCCTTTATCAGTACATGGACTGGCGAAAAGCTATTAACACTCATGCTGTTGAAATTTTTGAGTTTAATATTACAGATAGTGAGGCGGAAGAACTCTATGATATTCTTCACTATGGTACCAAGCGTTCACATCCTAAAGGCAGGTTCAGTACAAAAGCAATTGGGTTAACATGCGGATTGTCAGTTGCCAGATTTCTGCATCGTTTTGCGGAGGATATTGTTGAGGTGGATACCGTTTTCTTTCCTCATAATCTGGCAAAACAACTATATAATGAAAATCCGGATAGAGTTGTTATCTACCGAGATGGGCAGTTGTCCTATTATATTCCGTCAGAGAATCAGCATTGATTGATTTTAGTGGTAATTGCGAACGTGAGATGATTTTGCATCACAAATCTGGTAACAGAAGTTGTGGGCAGGCGGTTTAATCCTCAGGGATATACGGGATGTAAAGAGTTTCACCCTTGTAACTCTGTAGCTTGTAATGTTCACCACCGTTACTTTGTATATAATAATCAGGCATTAACGGTATCTTTCCCACTTTCGTAGAGACAGCATACATCGGCTGTGCTAATCCGGTTGTGTGGCCACGGATTCCGTCTCTGATCAGCTCCGCACCTTTTTCCACAGGGGCTCGGAAATGGTCTACTCCGGGTGCCAGCTGACAGTGGAACATATAATACGGTCTTATTCGAACGGATAGAAGTTTCTGGTGAAGCTTCTGGAATGTTTCGACATCATCATTTATGCCCTTCAGCACTACACCCTGATTTCCGACGTTGATACCAGTATGGAGTAGGTCCCAGACCACTTTTTTTACTTTATCAGTAATCTCTTTCGGATGACAAATGTGGACATTGATCCAGATTGGAATATCATGTTCTCGCCCTAATATATCAAGAAGGCCTTCTGTTATTCGATGTGGGCAGGTAATTGGCATCTTTGTGTGTATCCGGATCATTTCAAGATGTGGAATACTTCGAAGACTTTCAATTAGATACTTTATGTTCTCATCTGACAACATAAATGGATCTCCTCCAGTCAGTAATACATCACGGATCTCTTCGTGATTTCGAATCCATTCTAATCCTTCGTCAACATCAAATCGTAAACGTAGATCCTTGTCAATTACAGCTTCTCTCCTGAAACAATACCTGCAATAGCTTGGACATACATCTGTAATGGTAAATGCGACTCTGTCAATATACTGCCTTGCAACACTATCAGGTCTTTTTTCGTCTTCTCCAAACCTGTCAGTTTTCTCTCTATTTTCTTTAATCACTAAATAATTTGGAATTCCATATGTATTTTCACTTTCCTTCATCGAAGGGATAATCATTTTTCTGACAGGGCAGTCAGGGTCGTCTTTGTCCATAAGCGCTGCATAGTACGGCGTTGTTCCCCATCTCATTTTTAGCGTTTTTATTGCTTCTTCTTCGTCGGGAGTAATATTTATATATTGACTTAGCTGCTCTAATGTATCTACCTGGTCTTTGATCTGTTCCTGCCACTGTCCTTCTTCTTGCCAGGGTTCTTTCCTAAATTTGTACATTTGTCTCTCTTAAATCTTTCTTATTTTTACTTGTTAAAATAATCTTGCTAACTTCCGAAACATAAAATGACATAAAAAACGAAGATGTCTATAAATGAAAAAAATCTATAGGAATTTTGGATTTCAAAAAACCAATAGATTTAAGGGGATCAATTAAATATCAAGTTTCTTCTTGCTTTATCTATTCTCTATCCTGCTTACCCTCTTTCAATTAATTTGAGGTCGCATTCTACCAAAATATCTTCCATATGTCTCATGAAAATTGACTTTTTCCTGCCTCAAAATACATGCCGTTTCTATATGTTCAATCTTTATATATACTTAACATTTTAACGCTTTACGAGAAATAATAAGCTTTTAGTGTAATAATTTATTATTAATAAAGTACGTAGCTTTTTCATAACTTAAATCATTTGAAAAGCTCTTTCAATCATAAGTCATAGATTTGTATGGCGTTGTCAGACGTTCCAAAACATAGGAGACTCGTCGGGTGTCACCATCTCGTTCTACTTGCAAAGAATTAACGAAATACCCGGAATCAAAATAGTGGAGAAACGCTTTCTGGACAAGGTCACGCCACTTGTGTGCAGCTTCAATATTGGAGATTTTTATTTCGTCAATATCAGCCGGTATCTCCAGTAGCAACACGTCATCTGTCAGTGATAAATCCGGTTCAACAGGAATAAGTAATCCCTGCTTATCGTACTCCGTTCTGTTTATGTTTAGTCCTTTTGCAGGCGATTTTTTCTCTGCATCACGAGTATGTCCGTCAATAATAGTTTTAACTTTATCACTCGTAAGCCACCATTCCGCGAGGAGGCGGTCTGTGCCCAGTCCACTGTGTAATTTGCTTGAAGAGGTTTCTCCGTACAAATTTATATCGTAGCTACAGGCAATGACTCCCAGTTTGTTTATATTCAGGTGGGCATTCTTGGATTGCAGCGGATCGAAAGCCCATGTTATGAGGTCTATATTGCGGTTCAGGGCTTCTTCCCGTTGGGCGGTTTTTAGTTTATATCCAACGTTGTGGTTACGATATTCAGGTAACACTG
>CAYTGO010000007.1:15220-25563 GCA_964437425.1 uncultured Candidatus Scalindua sp. | reverse complement strand
TGGGCGGTTTTTAGTTTATATCCAACGTTGTGGTTACGATATTCAGGTAACACTGCCAGCATGTGTGAATGTTGTGACGGCCGCCCATAATGAATCGCGGGAACGCCAAAAACAAAGCCTATCATTGTGTTGTCATCAAAGGCGCCCATTGCAAATCCGCCATGTTTGCATAATACCCGCATAAATCTTGGAGGTATTATATCGTTCTTATTAAATTTCCATACTGCTTCCTGTAGATCCTCACAAGGGTTTAGATCTTCAAGCGTTTTTAATTGTTTAAACGTAATAGGCATTTATCACTTTGAGAAAACATTGCTTCAACAATATGTTATAGAAATTTTGGTCTATTTTTATTACATTAATAAACTTATAATTAATCCTAGAAAAGTACGAAATAAAAATAAAACTTACAGAATTCCAGATTATCATTTGTCTGGACAGAGGTAGGAATGTCTAAAGATCATACAATGCAACAAACCAACGAGAACCTCCCTGAACTGACCACCTTAGGAAAAATACATAGCCGGATAGATAAAGTCAAGCTCATTATTCAAGATAAAGACGTGGGTTTTTTTAATAAACATTGCCATCTATTTGAGCGGCTGGAAGGGCTCCGGCAAAAGTTTATTGATACGATTAACCTGAAGATGGACGATGATTCCTCAAAAACAGTAAAGTTGTTTCTTGTTCAACATAATCTGGCATTTGGTCCCGGGCAGGGTGAGCTTAAGTTTGTAAGGCATGTCGATCTCCCGGAAGGAATTGAGAAAGCTTCATTGGTAGAAATAAAAGATATCGTAGAAAATATTGTTCTTGAGGAAGTAGAGTCATCTGCCGTGGAGAAGAGTTTGTTCCATGCTCTTCATAATATAAAACTTGGTGGTGCAAGCAGTGCTATAATGCTTTTGGAGATTGAAGACGTGGGGGGGGAAATAAAGGCGGTACCCATGAACTTGACAACAAGTGAAACAATAAGGCTCGCAAGGGAGGTCGGGAGCAGACTTATTAAATATCGTATTATGAGTCCGGATGGTTTCTGGCCGGAACCGGATAATGAGACTACCGATGAGCAAATACTAAGCTGGATAGAGGATGAGGCGTTGAATACACTGCGGCAAAAACAACTGCTAGGGCATAAGGATAAAGAGCTGATTGACGCATTAGACAAAGTTTATAAGCAGATAGATGTGCAAAAGCCCCATGGCAAGATAAATACAACTATGGTACATGAGACGCCCTATCATGATGCTGCAATTACATGGCTGAAGGAGTGGAGAGCTACGAGGCGTGGGAAAATGGCAATGGAAGAATTAAACTCTGAAGAGTCGAAGGTTAGTAAGCAATACAGGCAGCTGGTATCCAGGACTGAACGAAAATATGATGTAATGCCATCCATTGCCAAAGATATTATAGCTGTCAAACGACTTCTTACCGTAATGCATTCCCCTTTCTGGGACTATAGGCCTAATGGGCAGATTGTGATTATGGATACAGGAATTGCACCCGTAATTTTACATAGACATTTGTCAACGTTGGAAGTGCTTTCTCGTGAAGATGTTGTTGTTGCCAGTGTATTTTCAAAACGTATCGGAGGAAGCTCTCCTGAAAAAATCGTGCATCTTTGTCGAACTTATGTGGAAGCTGCTTACAACCTGGGTGCTAAGGTTGTCATCCTCTGTAACACTATGGATGCCAATGCAAGAACTAAACTTGAAAAGGAATTTTCAATACACATTCTTGGCCCCATTGCACCCGCTGTTGAAGCTGTTCTTAGACTCAAAAAAGTCAATGGAAAGGCACCAAAGAGTATTGGAATTGTAGCGACAAAGGCGACGATAGAAAGTGGTGTTTACATAAATGAAATTAGAAAACATAATAAAAAAACCGGGATATTCAGTGTAGCCGCACCTCTTTTTGCTACTATGGTGGACAGGGGAGAATTTGACAAAGCCGGATTTCAAGTGGTTAGTCAACGAAACAGGTCTATTATTGAGGCGAACCTGAAGCCGCTAATGGAAAATGATATCGATGCTCTTATTCTAGGGTGTACTCATTACGGTGTATTTGAGACGGTGATACATGAGATTTGGAAAAGTTGTACAGGTAAAGAAATCTGCATTATAGACTCTGCCAGAGAACTTTCTCGTTATGCTCATGCTTTTCTCAAAGAGAATAAGATATTGTCTTTAAGAATGAAACAGAAAGGAAAGATCACCTATATGGCCAGTGAAGAAGATACTCCGGAATTTGAACGAAAAGTCTCAGAGATTACAGGATATCCGGCTAATGTTGTACCGATAGATATAGGTGAAGTGGTTGGCAGATTGGGCGAAGAAGATAGATCATTCCAGAAAACAGTGGCCAGAGAAAGTAGGGAAGACATCAATTTAAGGGCCGGTATTATCAATTCTAACCTGTCTGCTGAGGCTAAAGTTGCTGTTGCTGATAAGTTATATGGAGTAAAAGATAGGAGTGTCAGTCAACCAGGCTGTGAGGTATTATCGCTGGAACTGAAAGACAAGCACATAAAGGAGATTGCCGGCTTAACCACGCAAAACGAAGAGCTGTTAACAATTCTTTCTCACATCAAAAGCGCTACATCTCAATAAAACAAGAAAGCCTTTCCGCTGTTCTGCAAAAATCTTCGAGGGTGCCAGAAACTTAATCCTTGACAGATATAAAGCTGGATAATATATTAGGTGAACAGGTGTTTACCTAATTATGAAAGCTAAACTTACAAAGAAACAACATAATTTTCTGTCATTCTTGACGAAGTATATCCGGGAAAATGGATATCCGCCTACTATTAGGGAGATGGTATATCACCTTAAACTGGCGAGTACCAACAGTGTAAAGAAGTATCTGGATATACTTGAACGTAAGGGCTACATAAAGAGAATACCAAACAGCCCGAGGGCAATCGAAGTGTGTGCGGAAACACCCGAAAGCCAGGCAAAGCTGATACCTGTAGTCGGAAGGGTCAGGGCTGGTGCGCCTCACCTTGCAGTTGAAGATATTACGGGGCATCTGGCCATAGACGAATCGATGGCCTGTTGGGATGAGACCTTTTTTCTCAGGGTGGAAGGGGACAGTATGATAGATGCTCACATTCAGGATGGTGACTTCGTATTGGTTAAATCACAGCAAACCGCGGAGAATGGAGATATCGTAGTTGCCATCATAAATGACGAGGCGACAGTTAAGAAGTTTTTCAGGAGAGGTAATAGCATTTATCTGGAACCGGCTAATTCAACTATGAAGCCTATAATTATTAGAGAAGATCAGGCTCATGAGATGATGATAGCCGGGAAGGTTGTTACAGTATTAAGACAGATTAAATAGATATGATTACGGAAATAGGCGAACCTATAAGAGCAGGAGTGGTTTTTGGCGCTGATTGTATTGGCGGGAAGAAGATAAAACCGGTGTGGTTTATATGGAAAGAGAGACAGTATCGCATCAAGGAGGTAACGTATACATGGACAGGTAAAGAGGGCAGTGCGTCTGTTCATCATTTTTCCGTTACAGACGGCCAGGATCTGTATGAAATTGCCTACAATGCTGAAACTATGGTATGGACGCTTATGGCTGTGGAGGTGGAAGGGTAGCTGCAACTAAGTTAAAAGTGAACTAAAATTATGGATAACAGAACAATAATGCACGTAGATATGAATGCCTTTTTTGCCTCTGTGGAGCAGCAGTCTAAACCTTCACTCAGGGGTAAGCCTGTTGCCGTTATTGGTGCACAGCAAAGGACTGTCATTACCACCTCTTCATATGAGGCCAGGGCTTATGGTGTTAAGGTTGGTATGACAGTGCCGGAGGCAAAGAAGCTCTGTCCTGAGATAATATTTGTTGCAGGTAATAATAAAAAGTATACAGATACATGTACGCACCTTGTCAAACTCTACGGGGACTATACACCGTTGGTGGAGGTATATTCAGTTGACGAGGCATTTCTCGATATAACAGGATCTCTCTCTCTTTTTGGTAAACCGGAAGATATTGCCATGCGGATTAAGAGGAAAATCCTGAAGGGTTTCGGGCTTACTTGCTCTATTGGTGTCGGCCCTAACAAGTTGCTGGCAAAACTGGCCGGTAATATGCAGAAACCGGATGGTTTTACTACAATACATCCCGGGGCTGTTTCTGAAATCCTTGAGAGATTGCCGGTGGGTGAGCTCTGTGGAATTGGGTCGCGACTGGAAATGCACCTTGAAGCGATGGGTATCAAGACGTGTGGGGAATTGAGAAGATTTCCGGTAAAGGAGTTGGTAAATAAATTTGGTGTTATTGGTAACAAACTTCATAAGATGGGTCTGGGAATAGATGAAAGTCCTGTAGTTCCTATTGAGGATACACCGGATGCAAAATCGGTCGGCCACAGTATGACCCTTGAGAGAAATATAAGTAACGGTGAAGAGATGGAAAGATACCTGTTGCAGCTTTCTGAAATGGTGGGGAGGCGATTGCGCCGTGGACACTATTTCGGCAGGACAGTAGCCATGACCTTGAGGTATTCGAATTTCCAAACATTTACAAAAAGGTGTACCGTCAAAGAATATATAAATGATGGATTTGATATATACCTTGTCGCACTAGATATAGTAAAAATGATAAGGCTTAAATATACAGTACGATTACTGGGTATAAGTGTTTCAAACCTGGTAACGAATTACTGTCAAATACCCCTTTTCAAGAAGGACAGGGATAGAATATCTGTCTTGAAGGCTATGGATAAGATAAATGACAGATACGGTGAGTTCAGTATAACACAGGCAAGACTTCTTGACAGGTATTCACATAAGGGGGTTATCGCTCCCGCATGGAGACCTGCAGGTATCAGGAATGTAAATTATTAATGGCTGGCGAAAAGGGGGAGATTGTATATGGGAATTATTCAGGTTAAGGAAATTGAGTTTTATCAGGATGATCGTGGTTGGTGCATAAAACCGATTTCAGATGATGACATAGAAAAAGGTATAATAAGTGACATTCATATGGTGAGTATGAAGCCGGGAGCGATAAGGGGAAACCATTATCATGTTAACAAGACTGAAAATATTCTTATCATAGGAAGCACTTGCAGGGCACTGGTTGAAGATAATAATACAAAGGAGAAAGAGGAAAGAATATTAGAGAGTAATGAGAAGTTATTGTTTGTTATTCCTCCAGATGTTACACATGCTATAGAAAATATAGGCAATGAAGTTTCGTACCTGCTTTGCTTCAGCAACGTGAAGGATGGTTTGAAAAACCGGGATGTTGTAAATAATAAGATTATTTAACAAATGGAAGCTGAAAAACTCGGTGGTTTGACATTTGTATGTTTCTCTGTAGAGCGTACAAAAAGTCAGGCATGGATAAGAAAAAAACAGGTTGCCCGAGAGAGTAGATTTTAAACTAACCTATTAATAAAAGAAAGGGGGTTAATAGATATACATAAGTTTTTTGCGCTCATCTAGTCTCGAACAACCTGCCGGGATGATACTTGTCAAACGCTTGAGGAGTAAACGATTAATTAAATCCATAAAATCGTTTTTCCACAGTACTTGACTCAGAAGGAGAGCTTTCCCTTACAGCGTATGTACTGTTAGCAACTCTTTCATTCATTGAGCTACACTTATCGCACACACGGTTGAAAGGGCCCTTGCTGGGAAACTTCTCTCCGCATTTTAAACAAACTCTCTTTTGCTTTGAACTGATCACGTTAGTACCAGCTTCCTTGCTAGTGCTTTTTAATTTATTTGGTTTTGAGTAGTTGGAAATACTCTTCATTATTTAATTCCTCCTTGCCATTATATACAACAATTTGGCTAATTCAGTTCCCGTCTTCCAGATTTTAGTAATTGTGTGAACGATGTGTCTGTCACAAAGACATCCATGGTTAAAATCCCTGTGATTGGTGCCTTAGTGCCTAAGTAGCAAGTATTTATGATTGCTTTATTCGTTTTGAGTTAATACGTCTGATACCTTCAATTATACAGTGATATTTCGCTTGACTTTTGTGCTAAATTGTGTATTTTTGCAGACTTAGCGAAAAATGAGTGTGTTCTTTGTATAAATAATGTTATTTGCTGTAGACAACTGTTTTATTACCAGGAAGGGCCTGGAAATTGAGTGACGATATTGCCATAAAAACAGAGGATTTGACAAAGGCGTATAGAAGCTTTTTTGGGCGCAAAAAGGTATTAGCTCTTAACAAATTAAATATAGCCATTAGGAAAGGCGAAATCTTTGGCTTGCTTGGCCCAAATGGTTCCGGCAAAACAACCACGTTAAAACTTCTCTTAGGATTGCTTTTTCCAACTGAAGGTAGGGCATATGTTTTAGGAAAAGCAACAGATGATGTGGCTGTAAAGAGCAGAATCGGTTTTCTGCCGGAAGAATCCTGCTTTTACCGGTTTCTCAATGCAGATGAAATACTAGACTTTTATGGCCAGTTATTCAGGATACCGGGAAAAGAGAGGAAATTAAGGGCAAACAGGCTCTTAAAGCGAGTAGGACTGGAATCCGCAAGAAAAAGGCATCTTAAACAATATTCCAAAGGAATGTTAAGGAGAATTGGCATTGCACAGGCACTGATAAATGATCCTGACTTAATTATTCTCGATGAACCAACCAGCGGGCTTGATCCTATCGGCACCAGAGAAACAAAGGACTTAATCCTTGAGTTAAAATCCCAGGGAAAAACAGTTCTTTTGTGTTCACATCTTTTGTCAGATGTACAGGATATCTGTGATAGAGTTGCAATAATCGATAAAGGTGAACTCCAGATATCAGGTACAATTGACGAATTACTTGCTAATAAAGATATTGTTGAACTGCTGATTCGCAACCTCTCAAAAGAGACTCTAAAGGAAGTCGAGAGATTTATACAGGAAAAACAGGGCGAAGTTGTATCAATCAAAAATTCTTCCGGAACGCTTGAAGACTTGTTCTTAAAAATCTATGCAGCAAATATTAGTAATAGCAAAACAGACGTTTAAGGAAGCAGTTAGAAACAAGATATTATTTATTTTTATTACTCTTGGTGTAGTTACGATCTGCTGTTCCGTTTTCATGCCGGTTGTTGGTGATGGAAGAGAAAAAATAAAGATCGTTGAGTCTATGTGCTTCCGTTCCATTACCTTTTTTGGTACACTGGCAGCGATTCTACTCTCCGCTTCGTCTATTCCGACTGACATAGACAATAAGATTCTTTGTACGATAACTGCAAAACCTGTTCAGCGAGCCAATATTGTTTTCGGGAAAATTATTGGTTTTGCCTACATAATCGGGGTATTGCTGCTGATAATGGGCAGTGTAAGCTATGCGTTGATCAGATATTCAGCCCTCAAACAGAGCGCTCAAGGTAGTAGCGTGCTTCTGGCCAGAAAACAGTTTAATCCTGTTAATTTGCAGATAACGGGGGATTCGTCAAAAAAGATTGGGAATGTTTCATGGATAGAAGGAGGAAAAGGAACCTCGATATGGGAATTTAGGGGGTTATCGTCTAAAGATAGAAAGGATGATCTGACAATTGAGGCCGACTTTCTTATAGAAGGCAAAAAAAGGTCAACCGGGAAAATTCCTGTAAAAATTAAGATTATTAATCCATACTCAGCGAGGGTGCAGACCGAATCAATCGAAGTATCGCAGAATAAGCCTCTCATATTGGGGCTTAACGGTAAATCCCTGGATGGAAGTGAAGAGTTGACGATAGTTGTATCACCGGAGAGTTCTGGTGATTTCTTAGGAATACGCGCAGATAGCTTAAGGATTTTCTGGGGAGGAAAAGGTTTCGGATGTAATTACCTGAAAGGATTGACAATAATATCTACTCAATTCCTTTTAATAGTGGTAATTGCAGTGTTAGGGTCTACTTTTCTTTCTCTTCCCGTTAATATTCTCTTCTGTTTATTTATCTTCTTTTGTGGTAATATAACCGACTTTATGCGTGATTTGTCGACAGTTATCAATGTTATCGAGACGCGCGAACATGAGCATGGAATATCCGAGGTAATGCAGAAGTCGAATGTTTACTTGGTGTACCTTAATAATATTATAAAGAAGCCTATACTATTATTAAGCTATATATTGCCTGATTTCAGATATTTCAGTGTAGGAAAATATTTTGTTGATGGTATAAATATTCCATGTAAAAGAATATTTATGGGTTTTGGTTACGCGGTTTTGTATGCACTCGTTTGCCTGCCAATATCGTTTCTAGTTTTTAAGAGAAAAGAGATCGCTTGAAGAATTTGGTATGAAAAAGTACTCATTGCCAAAATTAGCTCTAATACCATTAATAATATTTATACTTTCAGGACTGTTCTTTTTACAATACAGAATTGATTATTTAAGGAGAGGGCCTGATTCAAACTATACGAACCTCGACCCTTTAGAGGTTATACCAAATGTACTTCTTGGTAGTTTCAGGGGTGTTCTGGTTGATTTGCTGTGGATTCGTGGTATCGCCAGGCATGAAGAGAAAAAGTTCTATGAGTTGTTAGCCATAAATAATATGATAGCAAAATTACAGCCGCATTTCCCGGCTGTATGGATATTCCAGGCATGGAATATGTGCTATAACATAGCTTTTGAATGGGAATCTCCGGAGAATAAATGGAGATGGATAAAGGCCGGATTGGACTTTGCGGAAAAAGGTGCTCTAAGAAATCCGACAAATGGTGATTTACTCTTTGAGATTGGTTATATATACTTTCACAAATTCGATTCAAAAAGTTTTAGATATGCCGATTACTACAGAGAACATCTTAAAGAGGAGACAGGCAAGAATAGTTACCGGCAATCGCTTTACTGGGTAAAAAAGTCTTTAAATTACAATTCGTTGCTTCGTAAAAGAATTGTAATTGAGCGAACTGTTTGTCACATTCTGTGGCACGCATCTCTACAGGCTGAAAAAGATGGTAAACAGAAAGAGGCCTATGAGTATGCAACTGAGTCAATTAAAGAATGGAATGTCTATCTGGAGAGGCATCCGGACGATCCCGGTGGAATAGCCGGGAGTTTTTTAGAGAAGATTAACGAGAAGATGTTAGAACTTGAACAAGAAAGTTCAGAAAGGTGAATTAAATGGTAAAAGAATTTTTCCGGCATAGGTTACTGAGTAAGGTAATCTTATTATTAATTTTTACAATGTTTCTGTCGCAGGGAGCAATATTTGCAACATCGAGTGCTCATGCGGGTAAGGCTCAGCTTGAAAAAACCAGTGCTGATTCAGTAGCAGCTAAAAAAGCCGAGAGAGCAGCATCCTATCACGACAAATCAATACCAAGACTCTGGTGGCTTGCACCACTTGGTGCGGTTTTCGCGTTGTTCTATTGTCGTAAATTCTACAAAGAAGTGATGGGCTTCCCCGAAGGTGATAAGAAGATGGTAGAGATCGCGGGGCACGTTCGGGAGGGCGCTTACGCGTATTTAAAACAGCAATACAAAGTTGTCGCTATCTTTTTCATATTTGTGTTTATCGCCCTTGCGATACTATCATTCGGGTTAAAGATACAATCCGGTTTTGTGCCGTTTGCCTTTCTTACAAGTGGATTTCTGTCCGGGCTTGCCGGTTACTTGGGAATGAAGATGGCGACGAACGCGAGTGCGAGGACAACTGAAGGGGCAAAGAAATCGCTGGACCAGGGATTGAAGATAGCTTTCAGAAGTGGTGCGGTGATGGGTTTGATCGTTGTTGGACTGGCTCTTTTAGATGTATCTGTCTGGTTCTTTTTTCTACGAAAATATACAGATGTTTCCCTTACTGAAATGGCTGTAATACTTCCATGTTTTGGTATGGGAGCAAGCTTTCAGGCACTCTTCGCAAGGGTTGGAGGAGGCATATTTACAAAGGCTGCCGATGTTGGCGCTGACCTGGTAGGAAAGGTAGAAGCCGGTATTCCTGAAGATGATCCTAGAAACCCTGCAACTATAGCAGACAATGTTGGTGACAACGTTGGTGATGTGGCCGGGATGGGAGCCGATCTGTATGAATCTTACTACTCTTCAATACTTGCAAGTGCGGCATTGGGTGTTGCCTGTGGACTTGGAGTTGCGGGACTTGTATTACCTATGTGTATTGCTGGTATTGGAACTGTTCTCTCTATTATTGGTATCAAAGTTATCAAAACAAAAGAGGGCGCATCTCAGAAGGACCTTCTCAAGTCTCTGTCAAAGGGAGTAAACCTGAGCTCGATTTTGATTGTGATAGCTTCTGCGGTAATCATTAAGTATCTTCTTCCCGGACATTTTGGGATTTGGGGTTCAATTGTTACAGGTTTGATTGCCGGTATTATTATAGGTAAAGGAACAGAATACTTTACCTCAGCCGATCATGGCCCGACAAAAGG
>CAYTGO010000007.1:0-15120 GCA_964437425.1 uncultured Candidatus Scalindua sp. | reverse complement strand
TTATAGGTAAAGGAACAGAATACTTTACCTCAGCCGATCATGGCCCGACAAAAGGCATTGCCGACCAGGCAGAAACAGGTTCTGCCACACTGATTATAGATGGTCTTGCTACAGGTATGATGTCCACCATAATTCCTGTAACTACCATTGCCGTTGCTATTATGTTGAGCTTTATGTTTGCCGGTGGATTTTCAAGTACCTCTATGGGGCTCTATGGTATTGCTGTTGCCGCAGTAGGTATGTTGTCAACACTCGGAATAACACTTGCCACCGATGCTTACGGCCCGATCGCTGATAACGCCGGTGGTAATGCTGAGATGAGTGAGCAGGAACCAATAGTCAGGGAAAGAACAGATGCCCTTGACTCGCTTGGAAATACAACAGCAGCTACAGGTAAAGGTTTTGCAATCGGCTCTGCGGCTTTAACCGCGATGGCATTGCTGGCTGTATTTGTTGAAGAAATTAAGATCGGTATGGAAAGAACAGGTATCCATGCTGTGGAAATAGCCGGCCGTATGGTAGATACTACAGCACTGCAGATATCTGACTTGATGAGTTATTACAAAGTTACGCTGATGAACCCTAAGGTCCTTGTAGGGTTTTTCATTGGATCCATGGTCGCATTTGTCTTCTGCGCTTTGACTATGAAGGCAGTCGGAAGAGCTGCGGCACAGATGGTAGCTGAAGTAAGGCGACAGTTCAGGGAAATAACTGGCATATTGGATGGTACCGGTCAGCCTGACTATGCGTCGTGTGTTGCCATTAGTACAAAGGGTGCTCAGAAGGAAATGATGCTTCCGTCCTTACTGGCAATATTTATTCCTATAGTTGTAGGACTGATTTTAGGTGTTCCCGGAAGTATGGGTCTGCTGGCAGGTGGATTGTCAACTGGATTCCTCTTGGCTATCTTTATGGCAAATGCCGGCGGTGCCTGGGACAATGCGAAAAAGTATATTGAAACAGGACAGCATGGCGGTAAGGGTTCTGACGCGCATAAAGCGGCCGTTGTTGGTGATACTGTAGGAGATCCATTCAAGGATACATCCGGTCCGGCACTGAACATCCTTATCAAGCTGATGTCAATTGTTTCAGTTGTGTTTGCTGGTCTTATCGTAAAGTACTCTCCAAAGATAGGAGAGCTTTTACATATTATGATTAAATAGATGTTTGGCTTTTATTCACCGCTCCTCGGCGTATTTTGTCCGGGGAGCGGTGATTTTTTTTATTATAATTTTTTTCTATAGGAACTTTCAATACGTTGGATTCAAAAGAGATCGCAATTACATGTGCAAAAATTGCTGATGAAAAAAAAGCACAGGATATAGTTATACTTGATGTCGACAAAATTTCGGCTATAACCGACTATTTTGTAATCTGTTCAGCAATTAACGAGCGTCAGCTCCACGCAATCGCCGATGACATGGATAAAGAGATGAAGAGGCTTTCAATAAGTAAACTTGGAATGGAAGGATACCGTGAGGCGAAATGGGTCCTTATCGACTACGGCGATTTCATAGTACACATCTTTGAGAAAGAGATACGAAGCTACTACGATTTGGAACTGCTCTGGGGTGATGCCCCAAAAGTCGAATGGTAAGATGGCGTGTTTCCGATACATCACAATTCTCCTCACCTTCTAATTATAATTCTTGACGCTATTACCCTTTTGGGTTATATGTTTTGTGATTACAGAAAATATTTTATACAACGTCGAAATGACGAACAACCTGCTTAGGTTTGATGCTGGCTATAGGAAAGGCACTTTTTAGTATGAAAACTCTAAAGCTTACTACAGTTTTAATTATTACCATAATCTCCCTTGCGCTGCTGATTCCCGGAGTTACTCTGCCCATGCTTACTCTGACCGGGACGATTGATAAAAAAGAGATGACTGAAACAGGGGTAGACATTATTGTCGATTCCATAGTTGAAAAGTCGATGAAGAGAAGTAACGCGAAATCAGAAGAAGTCGAAAGAGGCAAGGCCGAACGGACGATAGGTATAATGACCGGCATGTTAGGGCTTGATAAGCTAGAAGGAGAGATTGAGGCCTACAGCAAGACAAGAAGTATAGCGGGGACAGTCAAAGAACTTTTCCGCTCCGGTAACGGTTTTGTAGGTTTTCTGGTGATGCTTTTCAGTATAGTAATTCCAATTACAAAGATCATGCTGATGTTGGTAGCTGCCTGTTTTCGTGACTCGAAGAATAACAGGAAAGCATTACTGATAAGCAGTGTGATAAGCAAGTGGTCAATGGCTGACGTACTCGTAATAGCCATCATCGTTGCATTCATGGCAGCCAACGCCTCCAATATGGGAGGATTATTGGATATGGATGCCAGGTTTCAATCTGGTTTCTACTTCTTCCTTGGATACTGCACATTCTCAATTCTATCCATGCAGGTAATTACAAGAAAGAATAAAACCTCTAATAGTTCGGAGTAATAAGAATTAATTATTGAATGTCGAACGACAATTGCCAGATAACGAATGACAACTCGATATCTGGCATTCTGTACCCGGAGTCATCCCTGTGAAGCCGCATCTATTTTAGCGCGTGCATCGTTCAGGATATCTGAATACGTTTCAAACTTTTTAGCAACTTCCTTGTCTGTCCCTCTTATATCGTCAGCCTTTAAACGACAGACAGCGCCCAGACTTGCAACCACTTCAGGTATATAATACTCGTCTACAAGAAATTCAAGTTTTTCCATGTCTGTATCATTCATCTTTCCACTCCTCATAAAAAGGCTAGAATTACACTCTTGTCAAACTCTTCGTTAACAACTGTATTATACCACTTCGAAATTCAGAAAACCCTAAATCAATTGACAAAAAAAGTCTCTAATGATTAAACGTTATGCTTATTCTTCTTTCTCAAATTGCTCTTTTATTGCACCGCATTCCGGACATACCCAATCATCAGGCAAATCCTCAAATTTTGTTCCGGGCTCAATTCCTGCATCCGGATCTCCTAGCTCAGGATCGTAAACATAACTGCATATACTACAAACATATCTTGTCATCTTTTCGTCCCCTTAAAAAAATCAGAAGATTAAGTAAGCCATTAACTGCAACAAGTAACAATTTGTGATCTGAATTGCAAACCTTTTTCATTATAGAGATGTACTACAATGACAGTATCTTTAATTGTTTGATTTCCTTTGCGGCGTTACGGAGAAAATGATACAGGTTATATTGAGGAAAATATACTTGACATATATGTATAATTAGTACATATATATACATATAATAAAACATATGGCAAGGTGGTAGATTATGAGAACAACGTTAAATATTGAGGATAAATTAATTAGTAAGGCATCGAAATTGACTGGTGTTAAGGAGAAGACCGCTCTTGTAAAATTAGGACTAGAAACCCTGATCGCAATGGAGAGTAGCAAGAGACTTGCTAAATTGGGGGGCACTGAGAAGAAGTTGACGATGGTGCCCAGAAGAAAAGCAGGAAACGTATAAAATGCTTCTAGTTGACACATCAGTGTGGGTATCCCACCTCCGGGAAGGTAATGTCGGGCTTACGAACTCATTGAATGATGGTGATGTTGTCTGTCATCCATTCATTATTGGAGAGCTGGCTTGTGGACTCCTCCGGAACAGATCTGAGATACTTTCACTTCTTCAAACCCTACCCATGGTGATCCAGGCAGAACATGAAGAGGTTTTACCTTTTATTGAGAATAATAAATTGATGGGAAAAGAATTAGGATATATTGACATCCATCTGCTCGCTTCGGCTGTATTGGCACAAACTCCTATCTGGACGCTTGACAAAAAACTTACTGAAGTATCTATAAAACTTGGATTGGGTATTACTAAGACATAAAGAGTTATGAGAAAAAGAACAAATTGTTCAGTTTTAAAAAGTACATTGAAACATTTCTTGATGTTAGGTCTGTTATTGTTATCATTTGGACAAACTTCCTGCACCCCGAATCACCCATATCCGAAATCTGAAAGGGCGCAGCCGATATTTTATTCGGTTTATACTGAACCTCCCAAGCATCTGGATCCGGCGATCTCTTACTCTTCGGATGAGTATGCATTCCTGGAACTGGTTTATGAGCCACCTTTTCAGTATCACTTCCTGAAACGGCCTTATGAATTAGAACCGTTAACTGCGACAAATATCCCGGTGGCAGAGTATTATGACGATGAGGGAAGATTATTATCTGCTGATGTTGATATGGAGCAGATTAAAAAAGTAGTCTATACAATAAAAATTAAAGAAGGGATTAAATATCAGAACCATCCCTGTTTTGTGAAAACAGAATGGCCTGAAGAGGTATTAAAAGATGTTGATCACATTACTGATTTTTCTGAAGTAGCTACCCGTGAGCTGAAGGCAATTGATTACGTCAACCAGATCAAACGACTGGCAGATTCCAGACTGCCCTGCCCGATACTACCCATCATGGCGAAGTACATTGATGGGCTTGATACGTTCGCCGGTGCATTAGTTAAAGATCTGGAGGCCGAGAGGAAACGAAGAAGTGAGGAGCAGGGGGCCGCTTATAACCGGGAGCAGGATGAAAGGGTGAATCCTATTCATCTGGATCTGAATGCTCAGCCTTTTCCCGGAGTTAAATTGATAGATGATTATACGTATCAGATTGTCCTGAAAAGACCATATCCTCAGATTCTCTACTGGTTGGCAATGCCGTTTTTTGCGCCTATGCCCCATGAGGCCATAGATTTTTTTGAGCAGGGAATTCTTCGTGATAAGGGGATTACTATTGATCGTTATCCTCTGGGAACAGGGCCTTATCGGATTGAGAAATACGATCCCAACCTTGAATATGTTTTTGTAGCTAATGAAAATTTTCATGATGAGTTCTACCCATCAACAGGAGAAGAGGGAGATAGAGAGAAAGAGTTGCTCGTGGACGAAGGTAAAAAGCTTCCTTTTTTGAATAAAATTATCTTCAAGAAGGAAAAGGAATCTATCCCCTTGTGGAACAAATTCCTTCAAGGTTATTACGATACTTCCGGTATCTCCAAGGACAGCTTTGGACAGGCGATACAGATCTCTACACATGGAAATGTTGAAGCATCGGAGTTCTTAAAGGACCGGAATATTAGTCTTCTCACAAGTGTCAGTCCGTCGACCATGTATGTGGCGTTCAATATGAGTGATCCGATTGTTGGTGGGTATACTGAAGAGCAGAGGAAGCTGCGACAGGCTTTCTCCATTGCAATTGATATGGAGGAGTATATTCAAATCTTTGCTAATGGACGTGGAACTTCATCTCAAAGCCCATTGCCGCCAGGGATTTTTGGATATGAGAAGGGCAAGGCCGGTATGAACTCGGTTGCCTATTATTGGGATGAAAAATCTCAAAGTGCCAAGCGCAGAAAAATAGAAGAGGCCAGAAAGCTCCTGGCAGAAGCAGGGTACCCGAATGGAAAGGACAAGGATGGACGTCCTTTAGAGATCACGTTTGTTAATTCCTGGTATTCGCCGGCACTTGGGCCACGAATAATCTGGTTTGAGAAGCAGTTTAAAAAGTTAGGTGTCGTTATGAAGAATGAGACTTCCGATTACAACCGTTTTCGTGAAAAAATAGACCAGGGAAATTTTCAGTTTACTATGTGGGGATGGAATGCAGATTATCCGGATCCTGAAAACTTTCTTTTTCTTCTCTACGGTCCGAATTCCAGAGAGAAATATAAAGGTGAGAACACTTCTAACTATGAGAACTCCGAGTTTGATAAACTTTTCAAGAAAATGGAAACTATGCCTAGTGGGCCGGAGCGTCTAGAAATTATCAGGGAAATGAAGAAAATTCTACACAATGACAGCCCTTGGGTTGGGGGTCTTAATCCTGTTGCTTACGGGCTGTTTCATGAGTGGTACTCAAATGCAAAACCCAATGCGATGTACAGGGGCGCCTTGAAGTTCAAAAGAGTTGATCACGTTCTACGTGAGGAAAAGCGGGAAGAGTGGAACCAGCCCAGGTTCTGGCCTGTGGTTTTAGTTGTAATTATATTAGGTTTAGGTACGGTGCCGGCTATTAATACCATTCGCCGCCGCGGAAAGGCTACGGCATGAATATTTTTGACTTTACAATCAGGCGCGTTCTCTATTTTTTGCCGGTTATTCTCCTGGTAAATCTGCTGACGTTCTTCCTGTTTTTTGTTCTCAATCCGCCGGATATGATGGCAAAGAAAATTCTCGGGGACAAAAACGTAACTCCTGAAGCTATTGAAAAGTGGAAGAGAGATCACAGTTACCATCTGCCCCGTGTCTTCAACTCTGAAGAGCCGGGATTCTCGAAGATAACACAGACAATTTTTGTTCAGAAATCGGCAAGGCTTCTGAAATTTGATTTTGGCAAATCAGACCGGAACAATCTCGATATCGGAAAAGAGATCAGGCACAGAATGGTTCCTTCACTGATGATTACTGTTCCGATGTTGTTCTTGAGTTTAATTGTGTGTATCAGCACAGCTTTGATCGTTGCCTTTTACCGGGCAACATATGTAGATTTGTGGGCCTTAGTTCTCTGTGTCTTTATGATGTCCGTCTCAATGCTTTTTTATATTATCGGGGGTCAGTTTATCTTTGGGAAATTATTGAAACTGTTTCCGATATCCGGATATGAATCAGGCATCTATTCATGGAAATTTGTTTTCCTGCCGGTTCTCGTTGGGGTAATTTCCGGTATTGGGGCGAGTGTGCGCTTTTACCGGACCATCTTTCTGGAAGAGATAAACAAGGACTATATCAGGACTGCCCGATCAAAGGGAGTGTCAGAGAGTGTGATCCTTTTCAAGCACTGTTTGAAAAATGCCATGATCCCGCTTCTGACAAATATTGTGATGAGTATTCCGTTTCTGTTTATGGGTTCTTTTCTTCTGGAGATTTTCTTCGGGATTCCGGGATTGGGAAACTTCACAATTGAAGCGATTGACGCGCAGGATTTTGCGATTGTCAGATCGATGGTTTTTCTGGGATCTCTTCTTTACATTGTCGGTTTAATATTAACAGACATCAGCTACACACTGGTGGATCCTCGGATAAGGTTTAAATAATATGTTTCTATTAACAGCTAAAACATGGTCAGAATCCATTCAATATAACTACCCTCTGCAAAATGTGATTGCTGCCGTTGTCTTCCTGGCAATCGTTTATTTTGTTTATAACTCCGTGAAGGATGAGAGAGGGCGGGATATATGGCGTTACATATTTAGAAGAAAGCTGGCAGCCATATCTTTTTTTATACTCTGCTTTTTTGTATTGGTTGGTATTGCAGACAGCTTTAAGTGGCGTGATCCGCTTCTTGACGATACAGGAAAGGTCTCTATGGATTTGAGAGGTGAAATAATATATCAAAATAGCGCACTTTCAATATTGGACCGTGCCTGTACTGGTATTCGTACTAATAATGAAAAGACCTATTCAGCTCCGTTCTCTGATAATCAATTTACCAAAGACCTTATACAAAACAGAGATGGAGAAAGTGTCTGGCATCAGGAGGAACTTAACTATCCGGGCAGGCATATTTTGGGTACAGACGTTGTTGGAAGAGACGTCTTGTATATCTGCCTTAAAGGAATCAGGACAGGTTTGATTATTGGTGGATTTACAACCATGATTTCCATTCCGATTGCCCTGGTTCTGGGTGTTATCGCGGGATATTTCGGGAGATGGCCGGATGTGTCGATACAATTTGTCTATTCAACAGTTGGCTCTATCCCGTTTATATTGATTGCCGCAGCTTATATTTTGATTCAGGGAGCAAGTATCTTCAACCTCTGTTTGATTATGGGAGTGACCGGCTGGACCTCCCTTTGTCGTCTTCTCAGGGGTGAGACCTTGAAGACCAGAGAGCTCGATTATGTCCAGGGGGCCATCGCGTTGGGAGCAAGTCGCATACGAATACTTTTCAGGCATATTGTTCCCAATATCTTTCATCTCGTTCTGATAACGAGTGTCTTGGGTTTCAGCCATTTAGTACTGGCTGAAGCGGTCCTGAGTTATTTGAAGATTGGAGTAGGACAAAGCACCTTTAGCTGGGGCAATATGATAAATCAGGCGAATCTGGAACTGGCCCGCGAACCGATAGTCTGGTGGAACCTGTTGGGGGCATTTATATTTATGATGGCATTGGTGCTACCGGTGAACCTGTTTGGAGACACTCTCCGGGATGCTCTGGATCCGAAAATGAGGGGGCAGAAATGAGCGATATTGTCCTTGAAGTCAGGAATCTGAAAACTCACTTTCACACGGATGAAGGGGTGGTGCCGGCTGTTGATGGAGTTGATTTTACCCTTAAGAAGGGAAAAACACTTTGTGTTGTCGGTGAATCCGGTTGTGGTAAATCCGTGACGGCATATACCGTTATGCGGTTGATTCCAATGCCTCCAGGAAAAGTTGAAAGCGGAGAGATTCTTTACAAGGGAAAAAATCTCGTCAAGCTAACGGAAAACGAAATGCGCGATATCCGCGGCAACGAAATAGCCATGATTTTTCAGGAGCCGATGACGTCACTCAATCCAGTTTATACGATCGGTAATCAGATCGTGGAAGCGATAGCGCTTCATCAAAAGGTTAAACCAAAAGAGGCCAGGCAGCGTGCAATTGAAATGCTTACAAAAGTCGGAATCCCTGATGCTGAAATTCGAATTGATGAATATCCTCACCAGATGTCAGGAGGAATGAAACAGCGCGTCATGATAGCAATGGCTTTGAGTTGCAATCCGGAAGTGTTGATTGCGGATGAACCGACAACTGCGCTAGATGTGACTATTCAGGCTCAGATACTTGACCTTTTGCAGCAGCTTCAGTCAACCGAAGGAATGTCTATTTTGTTGATCACTCATGATCTGGCTGTTGTTGCGGAAGTAGCTGACGAAGTGTTGGTGATGTACGCATCCAGGGTGGTAGAAAAAGCGGGAGTTGTTGAAGTATTCCAAAATCCTAAACATCCTTACACACAGGGGCTCATTAAGGCTATTCCTCAATTAGGAAGTCGAGTAGACAGATTGAATGAGATTCCGGGACAGGTTCCGAAGCCTCAGAATTATCCTGAAGGTTGTCATTTTGCAGACCGTTGTCCTCACGTCATGGATGTCTGCAGTCAGAAGGATCCCGGAATAACGGAAACTAGTGCAGATCATTACGTTTCCTGCTTTTTATATGAGGAGTGGAAATGAATCTCCTGGAAGTAAAAGGGCTTAAAACATACTTCACTTCGAAGAAAGGAATGTTTTCCAAAACTACCAGTCATGTAAAGGCGGTTGATGGGGTTAGCTTTGATATTGGCAGGGGGGAAGTGCTGGCATTGGTAGGTGAATCGGGTTGTGGCAAGACTACGATAGGCCGTGCAATTTTGCGGTTAGTACCGGCCACTGAGGGAAGTGTTCATTTTGATGGTACGGATGTTCTGAATGCTGACAGGAAGTCGCTTCTTAATCTGCGTAAAAAAATGCAGATTATTTTCCAGGATCCTTTTTCTTCTTTAAACCCACGCATGACAGTGGGACAACTGATTTCGGAAGGTTTGACAATTCATAGTGTTGGAACGTCTGTACAAAGGCGTGAAAAGACTGCGGAGTTATTAGAGAAAGTTGGGTTGTCTGCCGATTATGCTAAACGTCATCCTCACGAATTCTCTGGTGGACAGCGCCAGAGAATTGGAATTGCCCGTGCCTTAGCACTTAATCCGGACTTTATTGTTTGTGACGAAGCGGTGTCAGCTTTAGACGTTTCGGTTCAGGCCCAGGTGTTGAATCTGCTTTCAGATCTAAAGAAAGAGTTTAATCTGAGCTATCTCTTTATTGCGCACAACCTTTCAGTTGTTGAGCATATCGCGGATAGGATCGCGGTAATGTACCTGGGCAAGATCATGGAGCTGACGGACAGGGACACTCTTTTCACGGATCCAAAACATCCGTATACCAAAGCGCTGTTCTCAGCTATTCCAGAAATCACTCCGGGCAAACGTAAAGACAGGGAGTTACTCCAGGGTGATATTCCTTCTCCCTCGTCACCTCCGCCAGGCTGTTGTTTCCATACCCGCTGTCCAATTAAGACAGAGAGGTGCCGTAAGGAGGTGCCGGAGCTAAGGAAGGTTTTAGGCGGGCATCAAATAGCCTGCCATGAGGTTTATGTGTAATATGTGATAATAATTATCCAAGTCCAAAGTTATTCCTGCTAAGGAAGAAAACTGTTAGTCTTCTTCAGCTTTTGAGGAAGGTACTTTTCAATCACATAGTTTAATCCATGTTTTGCAAGTGCCTGCTGCTCTGCCCTTACACCCATTTTTAATAGCTGATTAATTGCTTTCTGCCACTCCTTACTCTGCTTTATAAATGGGTCGTTCTTCAAAGCATCCTTTGCTCTCTTAATATCTACGTCTTTTAGTGGATGGGTCGGGAGTTTATAATCAATGATATCTTGTGGTGTTATGCCAAGGTATCTCGCATTTGGCACACAGAAGTATTGATTAATGTGTGCCGCATTTCCTGATCCCACCTTAAGGGTCCTGTATATGTTGCTGATACCATAAGGGTCTCCATCTACAAAGACATAAACAGGAATTTTTTTTCCTTCTGATAAACGCCTGATGAATCTTCTGCATGCTCTGGTTGGAACACCTCCCATAGAGATTAATATGCAGTTTGCTTTCTTCCAGTAATTATGTTTGACAAGCCGTTGGAACATCCCGGCAGTTTCTATCACAAGTACAAACTTCGCGTTGGTTTCAAATTTCAGATGTTCTGTCGAAATAGGAATGGAGTATGCACCTGAACCGAACTTAGTGCAGTCAATTTTTAGTTGCTTGCCGGTTTCCTGGTCCTTGTCTATTACAACCAGTTTTCCCGCAACATCTCCTCCCTTCTCTTCCGGGATAAAGCCTAATTGTTCTCTGTTGACTTCAAACATTGCCTCAACATCATCGATTACGGTATCTGATTCTGGTTGTTCTTCAAAACGTGCATCGTCCCAGTTTTTGGATACATAATAAGCTTCCCTTTTTGTGGCTATATCATCTTTTTCAATGAGCTCTTTAGATAGGGACATCACTCTCAGCGTCTGAGCAAATGTTTTCACGGTATTTACCGTTAAAGTGCGTGATTTTTTCTGCCCGATAAGTTCCAGGAAACCTCTCTTTGGGATGTATTTAACGTTGCTTAGTGAGCGAATAGGAAATTCCATGCTGGGCTTTTTCTTCTTAGTGATCTTGTTGTGAATGGTGGAAGCAGATTCTTCTATTTTCTTAAGTGTTTTTGTCACGATCTACTCCTTTCAAGGACATCTGTCAGGTTATTAATTATTTTTTGTTCCTGCTGGTCGTTTAAGCTTAGTATTTCCTTTAATGCTATTCCTATGTGAGGAATGTATTTCTTGATATACGATTTCTTTTTGAACTCTTCGGCCGCCCTCTTCTTCCTCTTGATAAATGTAGATACGTGACGCCCGCATTCCTGCAGGGCAAGTTTGATCTCTTTTTCAATTTCAGGATAATGTGCGATTGCCTCCTTGCTTTCAGATGTAAAAGGTACCCAGACGGATGCGAGATGTACCATCAGGAGTATCGGCCCGGTAGGGAGTGCACCGGTAGATTGTGACAGCCCATAATTTCTCCATGAAGTGTTTACTGCTGATTCGGTAACGACGCACGCAGATTGTTGATACAGTAAAGGAACTCTATTGGCAAATCTCATCAGCCTTATCAAGCCTTCTTCCGGCAAGTCTCCCCCGTATGCAAGTCCAACTTCAATCTGAAAGGGGTTGCCTCTATATACAGATGGTGGTCGCGTATTTGATGTGAAGAAATCTGCATTGATCTGTTTTCTGAGCCCCTTGATTATGGCATTTTCTCCAATTGGGGAGATGCAATCTGTAGGGGGGTTCATGATCTTAGTTAGCTTGATAGCCTTGAAAAGTGCATCTGCCTCCTGGACAGCAATCCTTGAAGGTCGAGCTTTTCCGAGTAAGCTAGCTTTTTCACAAATCTGATTTGCGACTCTTGTGCTTACCCTGGAGAAATCATTGGTAAGGCAGGAGCGGAGGTTTTTAGATTTTGTATCATGCAACATCTTTATCAATATTCCCAGTTCGATACCGTAGGGATGTGGCTTTATCTCTTTCGGTTCTATCGGCAACTCCTTTGAAGCTCTGGGATATTTTATTTCCTTGTCTTCAGGGTTGATGTATATAATGTCGGCATGTGGGTTGGCTATAGATGTTTGTTCAATGTAACCGTCGACAGATTGCCGCCCCTTCTGGTATCTTGCCTCTAATTCAATAACTACCTTTGTGCCTCGTTTGACTTCGTAATCCACGACCTCATCTTTTACAATTCGAGGTTCATTCTTTTGTGTGTCAATGACGAGGCTATAATGATGTGCAGGTGACTTGGGTGATGTTTTTGAAGTTATCAGTATCGGTTTGCCGGTTGTCAGCTGGCCATACATGCCTGCCGCAGATATTCCTATTCCCTGCTGTCCTCTGGACATTTTAAGCGTGTGGAATTTTGAGCCATAAAGTAGTTTGCCAAAAATCTTTGGTATGTGTGATTTTAAGATACCGGGTCCATTATCTTCAATGGTAACTATAAATCTATCTTCGGATTTTTTAATATGGCTTATGCGCACCTTTATGTCGGGAAGGATTTTCGCTTCTTCGCATGCATCCAGAGAGTTGTCGATCCCTTCCTTGATCGTCGTAAGCAAGGCTTTTCTGGGGTTGTCAAATCCAAGTAAGTGTCTGTTCTTGGTAAAGAACTCACTGACTGAAATTTCTCTCTGTTTTTTTGCAAGATCTTTAGCGGTTAACTTTGCAGTGCTTTTCGTTTCTTTTTTTGTTTTCTTTGAAGATGCCATTGCTCTTATTTTAATAATGCCTTTTTTTCTTCCATGATGTTTTCACAATTACTGCAAAGCTCTGCTCCTTTGTGATCTGTATCGCCTATAGTGTTTGATAAAAACATGACACACTTACTGTCTTTACAGTGATAGAGTCCATATGTGTGTCCAAGTTCGTGAACAGCTTCAATAATTGTTCTGTATTCAAACAGCACAGAATCTTCTGGTTGATTGTAGAAATCCTGCCTGAGCCTTGTTAAAGAAATAACGGATACTTTCTTTTTTACGTCTGCTCCCCCGAAAACAAAAGTACGTTCAGGTACATACAAATCAACATTTACTATTCCCAATATCCTGTCATATCCTGTTAGCTTTAATTTATAAATTTTCTTCAGTATCTTTGTTGAGTTATACTGCTTCTTGTGTTTGTGATACGCATAAGCAGGCTCATCTAATTGCCTTCCAATTTCTACTGAAACATTAAATCTTTTTTCAAGTTCCGTTCGTGTGTGTTGTAAGATATTGTTGTCAATGTCTCCTATCGGGATTATACAAAATATTTTCTTCATATCGGTGTTTGCAGCGTAGTTGGTTTTTATGAATGCATTATTTGCTAATAGCAGCGTGAGTGTGGCAAGGATCGCCAGTTTGTAATTGCATTTTAGAACTGATATCATATTTTGAAAATAAAAAAACGACGTGTATTGCATATAGCTTGATTCTGTGTATAAAGATACGGTGCTACATCAACAGCTTTTGGTGATAATTACAATTTGTCTGCTTTTGGATGTGGAATAACTGAAAAGTGTTTGAGGGTAGGTATATTAACTGAAAATTTATATTATAAGCTGGAGTTAGCCATCCAGAGTTACAAATCGTCATTCAAATTAGTGTCCAGGCCAGTACCGTGCACTTTGATTATTTCAAGCGCTTGTGGTTTCGTAAAGCCTTCTTTACAAAGAGAGGTATAGAAATTATGCATAAGCATCGCCAGCGTTTTTTGAAGATCTACGCACTGCGGTAGGATCTCGTTTAAGTGTCGCAGGCCCTGTTCTGCCTCAATTTGTGCCATTAGACGTCTTAAGTTGTCATCCATATTATGTAACTAGCCTTACAAGAAGAAAATAAACCATTGTTAAGAGAGCAATCAGGCTGAATTGAATACCTACATGTCTAAATTCTTGTATTACTAAACGCATAAGGTTCCTCCTACTATATGTTGTAGAAATTTATTAGCAATATACAACATTTGTGCAGGAAGTCAAGTGTTTTTTATTTAATTTTTGGTGGTAAAAAGATTGTTGGGTGTTACTAGGTGATTTATCTGAATTTTAAATAAAGGGAGCATTGAAGCATGTTTTTTTGCATTTTTTAGAAAAAATGAAGTCGTTTTTTATCATAATTGCGACTTTCCGAGAGGTTTTTGTTGTTATGGGTGATAAATAACTGTTTTAAATGCGATATAGTTGGTCCAAAAGGAGTGTATGGCCTTTTGTTGTCGATACTTATAAAAGTGTATAAATAAAAATTTTTTTTAAATTTTTTATTTTCTATTGACAATATTCTATTTTAGTCTATACTTGCCCTTCTTGTTCTTTGGAAATTGACAACATAAAAGCGTTGGGTGTATAGCTTATAAGTTGCTTTGCTTGTTGCCGTTAGGTCGGCACAAGAAAAGTGGCGAATGGTTAAAAAAAGTAAAATGAGTACATTATTAAATTTATGAAGGGTTTGATCTTGGCTCAGAACGAACGCTGGCGGCGTGGATTAGGCATGCAAGTCGAACGAGGATATATCCTTCGGGATATAAGCCGAGTGGCGCAAGGGTGAGTAATGCATAGATTACCTGCCTCTAGGATAAGGACAACTTTGTGAAAACGAAGCTAATACTTAATAATACAAAAGAAAATAATTTTCTTTTGTCAATGGGAGGGTAGCAATACCTTTTGCCTAGAGAGGGGTTTATGTCCTATCAGCTTGTTGGTGGGGTAATGGCCTACCAAGGCGAAGACGGGTAGCCGGTCTTAGAGGATGGTCGGCCACACTGGGACTGAGACACTGCCCAGACTTCTACGGAAGGCTGCAGTCGAGAATCTTTCGCAATGCCCGAAAGGGTGACGAAGCGACGCCGCGTGAGTGAGGAAGGCCTTAGGGTTGTAAAGCTCTGTCAGGAGTTAAGAAATATAAGTGTGCTAATACCGCATTTATTTGACGAAGGCTCCAAAGGAAGCCACGGCTAACTCTGTGCCAGCAGCCGCGGTAATACAGAGGTGGCAAGCGTTGTTC
>CAYTGO010000006.1:67357-78462 GCA_964437425.1 uncultured Candidatus Scalindua sp. | reverse complement strand
GTTTTAGGAGATACTAAATATGGCAGACAAACATTCAATGGACATTGTATGCAAAGTAGAGATGCACGAGGTTAAGAACGCTGTAGATCAAGCCAAAAAGCAACTGGCGGTAAGATACGATTTCAAAGGAAGCAAGTCGACAATCACCTTAAACAAAGACGACACTATAACTTTGATTGCCGATGATGACTATAAGCTTAAAAGTTTGACAGATATATTAACAGAAAAACTTGCAAAGAGAGCTATCCCAACGAAAGCATTGGATTTTGGAAAGACTGAAAACGCCCTGGGAAGTACTATAAGGCAGGTTATTACGTTTCAGGCAGGCATTCCTATGGATAAAGCGAAGGGAATCGTCAAGCTCATTAAAGGCATGAAGATAAAAGTACAGTCACAAATCCAGGAAGACAAAATCAAGGTGTCAGGAAAAAAGATAGATGATCTGCAGGCCATAATGCAGTCAATCAAAGACCAGGATTACGATTTCGCCGTGCAGTTTGAAAACTACAAATAAAACTTGCGCAAGTCAGTCTTAAATCCTTACTCCCACTTTTTTGAATTCCTTTTCGCTATACAGCATTACGTAATCGTCAAGGCCGGTTTGCTCTTTTATGCTGTTTATAACGTTTTCACACTCCTCATCCGTGTAACCATGAATCATGGTGAATACATTATAATCCCAACCGGGAAATGTAGGACGCTCGTAACAGTGTGTAACCTCTTCAAAAGCCGCCATGATTTTTCCGCACTCTTCCACCTTATCCTGGGAAACTTTCCATACGGTCATTGCATTGGAGTTTATCCCTATTTTCCTGTGAGCGATAGAAGCCGCAAGACGTCTTATCTTTCCGTTCTCCAATAGAGCTTTTAATCTGTCTATAACTTCTTCCTCAGTCATGCCCACTCCATCAGCTATGTCTTTGTATGGAGTTTTTGTCAGGGGCAGACCATCCTGAGCATATTTAATCAGTTTAATGTCTAAATCTTCTGTCATAAATCATATCCTTTTCTGTATAGTTTGTCATCCCCGCGGAAACAACAAATTTAGCATATCTTAAATTTCACACCTATCTTAAACTTCTTTGTTGTTGGCAGCATGCGAACATCAAAACCTGTTCGAGTCTCTATCTCTTTAATATTCTCTTCAAGTTTCTCCTGTGTTGGTGCTGACATCGTAAACCAGATATTGAGAGGGAGTTCTTTGTTCTTACCCTTTCTCAAATAATTATGAGAAACACCGCTGTACCCGTTTATTACCTCGGCAACTTCATCAATTTTATCATCCGGTATCTGCATAGCCGCAAGCGTTGCAGAGTTCCCAACAGCCTGGGTGTTTATGATAGGGGCAAGACGGCGGACGTATTTACCATCAACCATAGCTTTAATTCTTTCAATAACCAGATCTTCATCAAGGCCCAACTCATTGGCAAGATCAAGAAATGGCCTGTGTGTCAGAGGAAGATTTGTTTGAAGCCTTTGTAGTATTTTTTTATCAGTTTCGCTTAATGACATTTTATTATATTTCCCATCTTTTAGAAAAAATGTACGGAGCTGTCTTTGCCACGCCTAATTATGCATTCCAGAATGTACTGTCTCTTTATCACCCACCTGTTCAGGCGAAGAGTCTTTATTTCCTTTTAACCTTCTTTTAAATTCTTCAATACCAATTTTTCTAACCAGCTCTCCAAAACGCTTCTCTTTCTTCTCATTGAGTATTGCATCTACACATACATCCAGGGCATTGAGCACTTCAGATTCATCCGCAAATTCAATGAGGTCATCTGCAAATTGAGGATGCCTGCCCAGCTTGCCTCCAATCATCACACGGAAACATTTTTTATCTCTCTTTATGGTACCTGTAGGACAAACCTCGGCACACAAACCACAATGTAAGCAACGATCGTAATTGATTGTAACAACCTTTTTCCCGTTTTCAGACGGTTCATTTGACATTCCAGAAATCCTGATCGCACCTTCTTTACATGCTCTCAAACAATTTCCACAACCGTTACACTCAAAATTCTCATCGACAGATACCGTCGCCCGAACGTGTATACCAAAATCCCTGATCTGAGGCATCGAACAGCAATTCGGACAACTGGCTATCGCAATCTTCAACCTCTGATGAGGAAGGATTTTACCATCTATCCTGCTAATCAGCTTTTTACTGAATTCATTCTCTCTAAGCCTATCCTTAATTTTCTGCTGAAGCCCTTTGATCCCTGCTATCAGAAACGGACACTCAACGTCCTCTCCTCGGCATATTTCAATATTGTACATCGCCGGGAATCCATCTTCCTCTACATACTCATCTGATCTCTTCAGGATTTCATACTTATCTTCTCCCGCTTTTGAGTCCAGAGAAAACGGATTTGCATTTATAACGCCTTTATCACTTTTAACACTTCCGGTTCCCATAAAACTTGCCTTAGCATCTTCAACGTCCTCCAGGGTTACAATGCTCTTTCCCTTTTCGCTGGCACGTTTTTCGATCTTTGAGCGAGCCATCCTTCGTACAAAAATGGGTATTTTTTCAAGCCTTGAACTTGCCTCTTCGTCCCATTCCATTAAACCGAAACTCCCTAAGACCGGAAAGCTTTCTATAATAAAGCCTTAACCGCTATATATTGAAAATTATAAAAGACTTTATTATATTTTAAACACGCTCTTAGTCAAACAAAAACTAGGATCAGATCTTATTTGAGGGTATTTTCAAGGTAGGAAACTATGCTTTTTGCTATCTCAGGTTTGCCTTTTAACGGTTTAGGTATTTTACTGTCACCTGTAACCATATATGCGATATGACGTTTGCGGGAGATGTTTTTGTAGTCATTTGCCACGATCATGTCGGCCCTGCTCTTTTTCAAGAATCTTTTGGCTGTTTTTATCAGATCATCTTTTGTTCTATTTACCTCTAATTTAAAACCTACAAGCAATGCATCAGGCCACATGTCCCTGATAATGGCTATAACCTTTGGAGTTTTTACCAACTTAAGTAACCATTCTCTCTTTTTTGAAGGTGTTTTGTCAGGTTTAGCCCTGGCCGGCACGTAATCTGCCACCGCCATAGCATGAACAACGACATCAAATCTCTTCTTCTTCAATTTTTCCCGAATAACCTTAACCAGATCGTCATTCGTTTCAATCTCGATTAACTTAAGCTGTGAAGGCTTTATCTCATTATGATCTTGAATCACAGGAAACAGACTATCTGTACCGTATACATATGTAACAACCGCACCGCGACTCATTGCTTCACACGCTATTTCACTGCTGAGCTTCCCTGTTGATGTATTGGTTATGTAACGAACGGCATCCAGGTAGCCACGAGTTGAACCGGCGGTAATAAGAATATTTTTCTTTTTAAGGAGGGGCATTTAACGTCTCTAATCCTGTAAATGCTAGATATTAAAGAGGATTCTTGAGTGCTGATACCGGACAACCGAGGTACGGGTGTCCGGTATCATAAAGCATCTATCTATTATTCCTGTTCACTTTCCAGCTCAATTGTATTTACTTCCCCAAACTCACTTAACGGTTTATCAAATTGCTCCATATCGCCAATAACGAGCAATTTGATATCATCAGGATGCAAATACTCTTTCGCAACACGAGCTATATCTTCTTTGGTAATTACCTCTATATTTTTTACATAGGTATCAAGATAGTCTAACGGCAGGCCTTCATATTCTATCCCTACCATTTGACCAACTATACTGGCACTTGATGTAAATTTAAATATAAACTGGTTTATATATGTATCCTTTGCCAGCTCTAATTCATCATCACCAACGTACTCTTCCCTGATTTTCCTTACCTCATCCAGGGCAAAGTTTATGGCTTTTACTGTCGACTCGCTCTTAGTCTGGCACGATGCGAAGAAGAAACCAAGATCCCTTGGCGTATGAAATCCACTGTACGCCGAATACGCAAGTCCTTCGTCTGAACGGACTTTGCTTGGTATTCTGGAAGTAAAGCTTCCGCCTCCAAGGATAAAGTTCATTATCTTGATTGGAAAATAGTCTTTATTTAACCGGTTGATGGCGATGTGGCCAAAAACCACACTGGCCTGGTTTACATCTTTGTAAATATAATTTATAGATCTCTGGAATTTCTTCTCAACTGCAGGCACTTCCGGTAAATCTATATCTGTTTTTTCCCAATCTGCAAAAACGTTATTTAGCTTTTCTAATATTTCCTTAGTATCAAAATCACCGGATACACCCATAATAACATTGTTCGGGCAAAAGTACTTTTTATGGAAAGCAATCATGTCATCTCTGCTTATACTTTCTACGGTATCTTTGTACCCTATTATTTTTCTACTGTACGGATGATCTGCCTCATACATTATCTTCCTGAACTCTCTGAAAATGATCGTCCTGGGCGTATCATTTTCTCTCCTGATATTTTCCAGTATTTCATCTTTCTCCTTCCTGATCATATCCTCAGGGAAAGCAGGATTCATCAGCACATCCGCAAAAACCTCCAGACCTTTGTCAATATCCTTCTTCATTGTAGATAGGGATGCGCTACCTGATTCTCTGCTAATCCCCGTCTCAACCGATGCGGCAATAAATTCCAACTCTTCATTCATCTGTTCCGGTGTTCTTGATTTTGTACCTCCTCTTCTCATTACGCTTCCAACCAGACTCGCAAGTCCCGCTTTTTCTTCAGGTTCATAGATGGCACCTGTCCTGAAATGGGCAGTAATTTTGAATAGAGGCAACTCATGGTCTTCAAGAAGATAAAGGATCATGCCATTGTCCAAAACCACTCTTTCAGGCTTTGGTGGAGTAAACTCAATTGGTTCGTATTCAAACGCGGATACTATCTTTGCCCCCTCAGATTGAGGTGCAGTCATAACAGGCTCAATCGCCTGACCGCTATGCTCGTCATACGCAAAAACTGTTTTTGCCTGCCCAAAAGAGAAACTTGACAATATAAGAATCAAAATAAACAGATGACTTAGTGAAAAATTAACTTCCTTTGTTTTCATGAGCGGCTTCCTTTCCTTTCTTTTTATTATTCACTAAGATCGCTACCGTTCTGTTGGTCTTCTTAAAATATTTATTTGCAACACGCATAATGTCTTCCGGAGTCACAGCTATTGTCCTTTCTACAAGCGTATTAATGTATCTCCATCCGGCAATTGCTTCGTATGAAGATATTTCACTGGCAAGTCCTGATGCAGATTCCAGGCTCCTTACGAAACCGGCTTCCAATTGGTTCTTAATTTTCTGCAGTTCATGGTCAGTTACAGGAGTTGTTTTCAGTTTTTCCAACTCTTCATATATTGCTTCTTCAACCTCTTCTGCTGTATGGGGATGTCGAGGCGAAGAGAAGAAGATGAAGGTATCGGCATACTTGGACGCCCCACCATATGCATGAGCCATTACGGCAATACGTTTCTCTTCTATCAAACTTTTATACAACCTCGAAGTTCTCCCGGTTGAAAGGATTGCTTCGATAACATCAAATACATATTGATCCGGGTGGCCAATTGCAGGCTTATGGTAAGCAATAGATAACACGGGATTGGCATCATATTCTACGTAAATCCTACGTTCCCCTATTTGTTCCGGTTCTACAGTCGTAACCTCTGGCGGAGCAGGTTGTCGTTCGATATCACCAAAGTGTTTTTCAATAAGATCAACAACTTCATCAGGGTTTATATCACCAACAACTACTATTACTGCATTATTCGGCGAATAGTATTGCTCAAAATACTCAGTAACAGCCGCCTTTTTCATATTCTTAATATCTGACATCCAACCTATAACAGGCCAGCCATAAGGATGAGCCGTAAAGGTAGCAGCATTCAACTGCTCTATTAACAGACCGAATGGACTATTTTCCGTACGCATACGTCTCTCTTCCATCACAACGTCCCTTTCGGAATAAAACTCCCTCAAAACGAGATTTTTCATACGGTCAGACTCCATAAATGCCCACAATTCAAGTCTGTTTGACGGTAAGTTACAATAATAGTACGTTGCATCGTTTCCTGTCGATGCGTTAAGTCCGGTAGCACCATTCTTGAGATAGATAGACCACATTTCATCCTTAACAATCAGATCCTTTTGTGCTTTCCATACCCCTTCCAATTCCTCTTGCAACCCTTTCAGCTTTTCACTGTCGGTATCATCTCCTTTTGATTTTTCAGCTGTAATACCAGAAATGAGTTCATCCTCCTTTGACAGGAGAGGTTTTTCGCTATCGTAGTCTTTAGTTCCAAAGATTTCTGTACCCTTAAACATCATATGCTCGAACAGGTGAGACGCACCTGTAATCCCAGGATGCTCATTTACGGAACCAACCTTATAAACGATTCTAAGTGAAACTATAGGAACATCATGTTTCTCCAACATCAATAATTTTATACCGTTGTCGAGTGTGTGCTCTCTTACATCCAGTGCCAGTTTTTGGCCAAAGGAGTTTGTACAAAAAAAGAGTACTGCGGAAATTATAAAAATTTTCATTCTGGTGTTCTTCATCAAAAAAATCTCCTCTCTATTGATTTATTGCCGGAGTGAACAGGAGTATGTAAAATCCCAACTTCTTTTATCTTAATCAAGACAGCTAAATAGTGCTACAATAGTTTCACAGATAAAGTTCCCAGTGTCAAGTTGTGATAACTACTAGGTAGCCCTTCAATTGGTGATAATAAAGCAGAAACTGCGAACAGGATAAATTATTCGTCATACCCGAGCCCGCATTTGCCCCTCAAATGTGGAAAATGATCTCTTTCACTAAATGGGTATAGTTTACACATATGGGGTCTACGATCATGCTCTTTACACATTGCATAACCATCTTCATCAAACGAAAGGCTGGAGCATCTAAACGAAGTATGGCAACAACCGCCACACCGCTTACATTCTCCTTTCCTTTTCTCTACTGATAGTGTAACCTCTTCTTTATTGAAGAAGTAATAAGTCCATCGCCATATCTGGTGTTTTAGAGACGGGAAAAAGATATCTATTTTTTGCAAATCGCACTCCCTTTCTTTTGAAAAGTGCTATTTTAATGACTTTCTTGATTAAATCAAATAAAAACATTGACAGGTTTCAGCTTGTATGATATATGATAGTGTTTAAATTCTTACAGGCAAAGGAACTGTATTAACTGCTTTGCTAATCACTTTTATTGAGATTTACACGAAACCATGACTAAGACTTTTATAGCTAAGAAAGAAGACGTAGAAAGAGATTGGCATGTAATTGATGCCACCGACAAGGTTCTGGGAAGAATGGCAAGTCGCATTGCAATGATTCTTCAGGGAAAAACCAAACCCACATACACTCCGCATGTTGACACAGGTGATTTTGTTGTTGTTACTAACGCGGAAAAAATAAAATTAACCGGCAATAAGATAAATGAAAAGGTTTATTATTCTCATTCCGGCTATCCCGGAGGATTCAAGGAGATTCCTATAAAAAAGTGGATGGAAAAGCATCCGGACAGAATAGTAACTTTAGCAGTGAAAAGGATGTTGCCAAAAACAAAACTTGGTAGTGCTATGTTAAAGAAATTAAAAGTTTATGCTGGCCCGGATCATTCTCACGAAGCCCAACAGCCCAAAACTCTGGAAATTTAATTATTATAAGGAAACAAAATGACTGACGAAACAAAATTCATATGGGGCACAGGCAGACGAAAGACATCTGTCGCAAGGGCCAGAATCAGAAAAGGTACCGGAAAGTTTATAGTAAACCGCAGAGAGCTAAGTGAATACTTTGGTAGAGATCGCGATAGGAACGAAGCTCAACTACCACTGAAGACCACAAACACCGAAAAGCAATATGACGTCTATATAAATGTCCGTGGCGGAGGTGCAACCGGTCAGGCCGGAGCCATTTCGCTGGGTATCTCCAAGGCACTTTTAAAAGCAGATGAATTGCTGACAGAAAGCTTAAGGGGCGCAAGTCTCTTGACTAGAGACAGCAGGATGAAAGAGCGGAAGAAATACGGTCGAAAGGGTGCAAGGGCAGGCTTCCAGTGGACAAAGAGGTAATTTACATTTTCACACGGAAATTATCACTTCAAGACGTTTGCTTTCTTTTTTCCTTATAAAAATCAGTTGTCAGTTTTATTCCTTCACGGAATTCCACTTTAGGGCTCCAACCCAGCCCTTTCGCAGCTTTAGCATTAGTTAAGCAGGTCCGGTCGATTTCTCCCGGACGTTTCTCATCAAATATCGGCTCCACGCTGAGGCCTAAAGCATCTCTGACGGTCTCGAAGACTTCAATATCTTTTATCTCTTTGCCCCAACCGAGATTATATATTTCTCCACTCAGGTCTGCTTCATTAAACATGGCACTCATATTTGCATTTACCAAGTCGCCGACATAGACGTAGTCCCTTGTCTTTGTCCCATCTCCAAAAACAGTCGATTGCTTACCATCAAGCATCTGTTCTGTAAATATAGCAACAACACCGGCTTCGCCATGAGGGTCTTGTCTGGGGCCGTAAACATTCGGATACCGCAAAACGATATAAGACAGGTTATGAGTTTCCCTGAAAACGAACAGATAATGTTCAACAGTATGCTTGCTTACACCATATTGAGATTGAGGATCTACTATGTGATTTTCATCTACCGGCAGATACCTGGGTTCACCATACACAGCACCGCCGGTGGAAGCATATATAAATCTCTTTACATTATGCTTACTTGATATGTTTATCAGGTTTAAGGATCCTATTATATTCACCTGTGCGTCATATAAGGGATCCACTACAGATTTCCTCAAGTCAACTTGCGCTGCGTGGTGGTTGACAATATCAGGCTTTTCGTCTGCAAATATTTTCTCCAGACTTTCTGTATTACAAATATCCTCTTTATAGAAAGTTGCCTTTGGATTAATATTTTCTTTTTTGCCCGTAGTCAGATTATCAATTATTACTACTTCATGTTCCTGAGAAATTAAATTATCTACAAGACTAGATGCAATAAACCCTGCACCGCCAGTTACCAATACCTTCATGGTTCCCCTCTATTTAACTGTTTCCGGCGGCTTGCCTTTATATATCTTGTCCACTGCCACTTCAAAATCTGTTTCCATATTCATTCTGTCAAGTTCTTTACGGAGAATACGGTGACAGTAGCTACAGGACTGTTTCAAAGCTCTTAATCTATCGTCAGAAGTGTCGAAATCTTCCGCCTGACACGTTTTCTTAATCTTTGCCAGGTTATCATTAAACATCTGTTGAAGCTCAAAATACTCTTCCGGTATTTCATCACTGGAAAGATTTAGTGCGGCAAAGGACTTCTCTAATGAATCGCACAACTCTACCGCATCAGCCCAATCACCTTCACCCATTCTACGTGTCAGAAGAGTTGTATCACTCTTTATTTTTTTCATATCTTCTTTAAATCCAAGTTTAGTGTACCACTGAACAGTTCCATCTTCAACTACCTGCTCTTCTACCTTCCCGCAAGACAGGATAAAAATTAAACCAATTATTGATAACTTCAAAATATTTCTCGTAAATCTATTGCTATATAATTCCATGATGTAAATAAATCCTTCCTACTAAAATAATATCCGATTTTTTATTAAGGCCATTAAAGCCTATTTTGCAAGAAGGGCTATATCTTGTATACAACAAAATATAGCCCTCTCACTATTAACAACTTTCTAATACTACTTATATTAACAATGCCTAAGCAGTCTAACCTAGAAAAGTCCCTTTACTCTACCAGTTTCCACATCCACATCCACACGTCTGTAAGCAGGATCTGAGCAGGTACCCGGCATGACTTTCACTGTTCCTGCAAATGGAACTACAAACCCGGCACCTTTGAATGTTAATACCTCCTGGATATTCAATCTCCAGCCCTTTGGAGCACCCTTGAGCATTGGGTTATCCGTGAGGGAAAGATGCGTCTTAGCCATACATATCCCAAGCTTGGAAACTTCCGGATCAACGTCCATCGCCTTGATCTTTGCCTGAGCTGTCGGAGAATAATCGACCCCGTCAGCACCGTAAACCTCTGTAGCAATCATATTTATACGCTCACTCAATGGCATTTCCAACTCATAGAGGAACTTGAAATTGTTCTCTTCGTTACATGCATCGATTACGGCATCAGCCAGTTCCAGGGCACCTTCGCCACCCTTTTCCCAATGTTTGGAAAGAGCAACACGAGCACCGGCATCTTCTACCACCTTTCGTACCGCTTTTATCTCTTCATCCGTATCTGTGTAGAAATTATTTATACAGACTACAGGATTTATACCGGCCTTCTTTACCACGTTAATAAGATGGAGCAGATTCGATTCCGCCCCTTTCACAGCATATTCAACGTTCTCTTCCTTATAAATTGGGTCCAAAGGTTTTCCAGGAATAGGAATCGGAGCTCCACCATGGCTTTTAAGTGCCCTGATAGTGGCAACCAAAACTGCCGCATGAGGTTTATTTCCTGAGAAACGGCATTTCAGATTCCAGAATTTCTCAAATCCTATATCCGCTCCAAAACCGGATTCAGTTACATTATAGTCACCCAGCTTTAGCCCAAGCCTATCTGCTACAATCGAAGATTGTCCAATAGCAATATTGGCAAATGGCCCAGCATGTACTAATACCGGCTGCCCTTCAATAGTCTGCATCAGGTTTGGATTAAGAGCTTCAACCATCCACGCAGTCATAGCGCCATCAACCTCTATATCGGCAGTTGTAACAGGCTGGCCAGATTTATCGTAAGCCAGTACTATTTTACTCATTCTCTCACGCATATCTTTGAGATCTTTTGCAACTGATAGTATGGCCATAATCTCGGAAGATACAGCAATGGCAAATCCTGACTGCATCATAAACCCATCCATCTTTCCGCCGATACCGATAGTGATATCCCTAAGCGCCTGCGCACAAAAATCTATAACCCACTTGAAATTAATATTATTGGAATCAATATTGAGACGTTTCAGATTCCTTTTAGCAAGCTGTTCGTCATTGTAGTTATACTCATGCTGTATTCTGGATGTAAGCGCCACCATACCCAGGTTGTGCGCATTCATTATTGCATTTATATCTCCTGTCAATCCCAGAGAGAAAGGAGTCAACGGTATGCACTGAGAAAGTCCACCGCCTGCAGCAGA
>CAYTGO010000006.1:44925-67257 GCA_964437425.1 uncultured Candidatus Scalindua sp. | reverse complement strand
GCTAGCTGATAAACGGTCTTCATCCCGGCCTCAGCAGCTTCCGCAATTTCCCAATCCGCATGTTTAGTGGGATCCAATGCCATAATATTTACCCTCCTTTTCTTTTATAATACTGATAAACTAATAATACATTCTGCAAATTATACAACACACTGTCATCTATTAACTGGATCAACAGGTTATTGTTAATATGTTAAAATGCTACTAATAGAACAATTTTTACAAACGTAAATACAAGAAACTGTTCAATTATATTGATAAAATCTCCAAGGTCAAGAGAAATGATTTATGGCTGATATTAGCATTTTGTCCACATCTTTATGAATTTGCACGGCCTTCAGAGTAATACGCCAACGTGCTTCATGGCAGTACTTTCAGGCAGAAAATAGGGTATAAAGGATATGGCAAGATTCTATATGGCTAGTAATTCGGTGAAAACCGGTATTTGCTCTAAAACGACTTAAGGCAGGTTGTTGTCCTGCACAAACTTATCCGTCTATCTGATTATTTTTCAAGTCTAAATTATTATCTTTATCAATTAATGTGGGAAATTCTTTTTCGACAGGTTTTTCAGAACGAATGTGTAGATCTCTCTGAGGAAATGGTATTTCGATGTTATTTTCTCTGAACATTTTATCAATTGCAAAATTCAGGTCGCTAATCGCCATCCATCTATCCAGTATATGAGCCCAGAAGTACAACTCAAAATTTAATGAACTTTCCCCAAATTCCGCAAAACGTACTAAAGGAGCTGGGTCTTTCTTCACATCCGGATGTGAATCCACCACACTAAGGAGACAATTCTTTACCAGTTCAGTATCAGAACCGTACGCAACACCTACTACTATTTTAGACCTTAGTAACATGTCACCACCATGAACCCAGTTTACTACGTTACTCTCCAGAAACTTTGAGTTTGGCACAACCACTGTTTTCCTGTCAAAGGTATTTATCATGGTACTTCTAATACTGATTTTTTCAACCTTGCCTGCAATCTCCTTATTCAGAGTTATTACATCACCTATCTTTATTGGTTTTTCAAAGAAAATTATAATACCGCTTACAAGATTATTGATTATATTCTGCATCCCAAAACCCAGACCAATACCAAACGCACCGGCAAATATGGTAAGGCTCCTTAAAGGAATCCCTGCGATGTTCAGACCTATGAGTATCGCCACGGCAATTATAGAATATGTTACCCCGGATGAGATTGCGTGACGGGCACCTTGCTCTAACTGGGCCTTTTCATAAACTTTTGTTCGTAATACATTTTTTAAATATCTGGTAAATACAAAGGCAGCTACTAGTACTAAAATGGCAATTAACATCTTAAATGGTGTTGTATATCTCCCCTCAGCAAGCACAAACTTATATGTCAAACCATTCTTTATCGAAACAAACACATATAAAACACTTTCATAAACTTCTCGAAACAGCGTTGGAGCTGCCGGTGAGCTCACAACATCTTTAAATGTACTGTTCCACATTCCAACGATTATGACTACCGCTATAACTAAAATACCATAATCCAGTAAGCCCTTGTAAATCCTGAACGCCAGATTTAAAGACGTTTCCTCTGATTCGAAATCCTTGTCACCAAGCTGCCTTCTCAACTCTAACTTACGTTCCTTTGATAATGATAGACGTCTCAGCAAAAACCGGTATATAGCGGAAGCAATGACTGCAACAATCACACTCTTGATGAGTACTACCATGAAGGTATATGTTAATTGTGCATACCCAAGGCTTCGTATAGCAAAAAGCAGAATAACAAATGCAATTAGCAGAGGATAAAGGATGTTAATTACCTTATTGACGAACTTGCCAATAGCACTCTCATAATAAGGTAACATCTTCAACAAGACCGACCGTTGCCTGGCAGCTATCCAGACAGCGAGAGAAATCGTAACTACCCTGTAAATGAACCATAGTAACTCGATAACATCCTGTTTATAACCATGTGCATTTAAAACAGATATCAATGTTACTGTTATTACTGAAAAGAGTAGAATTATATTTAAACCTCTGAAGATATGACTTGCCGAAGAGTAGCTAATCGGGACCCATCGTCTCTCTCCTGTATACGGACTCAATGATTCAACTACAGTAGCCCTTAAGAATTTATAAACAGAAATAATTGCGAATCCATAAACGGTAGACAGAATTATCGGCGCATGAGATGGAACGGTAAGTGAGATTGTAAGTGCTATTACAAACAGGAAGAACATGGTTAATGTGTTCCGCATAATGCGGAGTAGACCTGGCAAAAGCTCGAATGAGAAAAACGTTTGCGGTGACATTGCCATAAATCTATCTATTTCATGTTTTGCCCATTTCTCCAGAAAGCGCCTGGCAAAGAAAGCAAAAAAGATAACGAAAACAATAATAATTACTTTTATAACGAATGCCGGAATATTTTCTGTTTTTGACAGGAAGAGCCTGAGACTCTTTAGATTTCGGACTGATTCCTTGTAGAAACCCAAAGGCCAGTCCTTAAGGTCCTTTAAATCTGCCACACCCTCAATCACCGTATTGCCCGATATCCTGCTCTCACGCCTTGCCCAAACGTTGGCGACTCGTATTTGAGAAAGAGTTTCTCTGGCATTTATTAATTCATCTAATAAGATCTTATTCAGCTCCAACCGCTCATTTACCGCATTTATTTTTGTCTCCATGAGGACGTTTTGCTCCTCAATATGTTTAACACGTAAGTCAGCAAGTTTTACCAACTGTACGCCCAACGCAGGATCTGAGAAACCTTCCGCTTCCTTCTCTATGTTTGATTTCTCTCCAGGCACTGTTGATAAAAAGTCGGAGCGTGAGCTCTTTAAACTCTCAATTAAGATGGACTTTTGTTTTCCTGCAGCCGCCAACAAACTTTCAATAGACTTTGTCTTATCCTGTATTCTCTGAATACCTATGCTGATTAAGTCTAATTCAACAGTAATCTCATCGGGAGTATTCTCGCCAACAAGTATTTCTTCAATCTTTTTTTGTATTTTTCTAAATTCTGCATGGTCTTTATGCCTCTCATTACTTGTAGTGATTAATTCATTTTTTATTGTCGCGATTATTCCATGCTGTTTATGTACGTCTGCCTCAACAGCTAAAACCCTTTTCTTGTCAGGCGATGTCTCCTCTAATTGCTTCTGTACTGCAATCTCCTCTTGCTTTAACGCTACCCTTTTTTCTAAGTCAGCCCTTGCTTTCTCCTCTTCGGCAACCTTTCGTCTCTCCTCCTCTTCCCTACTAGCCTTCTCGGCTTCTTTTTCCGCTCTCTGCAGTTCCGCCTCTTTAAACTTTTCTGACAAGATGCCTGCAATCCCTGCCTGAACATTTATTTTCAACTGTTTATTTAGCCTTGTAATCTGGGCTATCTGCAAATTACGTCTTGCCAGTTCGGTTTGAGCCAATAACAGACTAACCATTTCATCCTTTAATTTAATCTCGTTTTCTAAGCTACGTTTTGCATTATCAATTTTAAAAAGCCCTTCTCGTGTTGATGGCTTCAGACTTATAACTGTTTCCAGTTCTTCAATAAGTTTCTCTTTCTCCTCTTCAAGATTAAATCTTGACGTATCACAAGATGTTTTTGACGTCGAAAGATATGTTTCCTTCTCTTTAACGACTGACAGCGTTGCCTGTAATCCTGCCTTCAGCAGTTCCATCTCTTTTTGAATACCCTCAAACTGGGATGCTGGCAAATTAGCGGCCTCATCCTTTACATTCTTTTTTCTTCCAGCCAGTGTTGAAGCGGCTTCCAGCGCCTTTGCCAAAGAGCCAGCCATGTCTTTTATCTCTGTTCTAACCCTTACGGTTTCATTCAGGGTATTAATTCTTTTTTCGACAATAACCTTTCGCTTTGTAACTAGATCTAAAGTCTCTGCCTCTGCCTTGTCTTCAATTAATTTCTCAATTGTGGCGTTTAATATCTTTAATTCCTCTTTGAGGGTATTAATATTGGATTTCAGGTGTGCAATACCCTGCAGATGAATACCAAGGTTCTTTTTTATATCTTCGAGTTGCTTCGCTTGTTTTGATGTCAGTTTCTCAGTCTTAAAAGATTGGCTGTAAAGGCTATCCCCGGTTAGAACGAGAGAGAGAGAAACCAAGAAAATAAAGACAGGTACCAGTTTTCTAATAATCATTTTATTCATCTCATTGTGAAGAAAATACTATGACACAGCAATTTAAGTGTTCATTTATTGGTGCATACAGAAACTCATCACAAGCAACTGTTATTTTCCACCAGATATTTATGATCCCAACATAACCTATAGCAATAACGGATGCCCATTTCAGTCAAACTATCTCAAGGTCTATATAACTATCCACGGAAGGTAAGTCAAGTGAATTCTGACATAAGCATATGATACAGCTTAAGATATGCAAAAGCTCCTTTTGCAGTTGCGGAATTGTTTTTTACGTGTGTAAAATATTAATTAATGGTTTGAAATCTTCCGATCTTTCTTAGGCTCATCCACTTCTACATCTGTTATCATAAACATAAATTCGTAGTTTTTCGTATAAGAGTCAAACTGGATAGGCAGGATAAGAAAAAAGGTAGAGTCTTTAAGCTCTATTCCATTTCCTTGAAACGAGTATCCCGGAAACATACCACGGACCAAATAATCTATATCCGAATCTTTCACAGTCGTCCATCCCTCACCAATATCCCCTCCGGGTCCCGGCCATATATTGATCCATAGATTACCCTCACTTTCCGATTTCGGATCAATCCTTACCGGATCTATATAATTGTAGTTATATATAAAATCCTTCATTGCAATCGCAAATCTCCATCCATACAAAACACCATGAGATGCTCCCATTGGATCAATGTATTCTGTCTTGTCCACATCAAAATGAATGCTGCCTTCTGTCTTGTTATATATGGATACCCAAATATATTCGGCAGTTGGTGTAAATTGGAATGAAACATCCTTATCTTCGAATTTGAGATCTTCGACATAAGGATCTATAAGCGAAAAACTATAGTCATACGGACGATAAAAGCAGCCGGCAAAAAACAATAATACAGCTATGAACAGAGTTCTTTTTAAAATTAAAAACACTTATTTATTTACCTGTTTTAAGTTTTACCGCATTTGCTACTGCTTGAACTATTTGACTTGATTCAAATGGTTTAGTTATTAAAAAATCTACCCCTTTCCGCTTTGCTTCTGCTTCTGATATATCCCACCCTGTTATAACCCCGGCTATCACACATGGCTCAATCTGTTTGGCAATATTGATTACTTCCCACCCTGATAAATCTGGCATTCCTAAATCCGTTATCAGTATCTCATAACTACCATCTTTCAACGCATCTATTCCATCTTTACCATTATCGAAAACAGAGGTTTGATGGCCCTGATGTGATAGTATTTCTGACAGCACAGCACCTATTTGCGGTTCATCATCTATTATCAATATGTTCGCTTCTTCAGTCTTAGAAGCATGATTAGATTTTTCACCGCTCTTTTCCATTTTTTCTTTTCCCTTTGGCAATACTATCGTAAACGTTGTACCTTGTCCTGGCGTCGTCTTTATATCTACTGATCCGTTATGCCTTCTGATTGTTCCGTACAGCATACTCATCCCCAGTCCACCATGAGTTATACCTTTTGTTGTAAAAAACGGATCAAATATTCTGTCTTTTGTTTCTTCAGTCATCCCGGTTCCATTATCAGACAGCTCTAAATATACACTTTCATTTTTCGTATGCGTTGCTATATGTATTTTTCCACCCTGTGGCATTGCATCTACAGAGTTGAATATCATATTAATTATAGCCTCTCTCAAATCAGTATCATCCCCTAGAACAATTGGTTCTTCTTCTGTCAGAGTATCTACAATTTCTACACTAAATCCTTTCTCTTGCGGGCTGTCTTTCCACATCGGAGTTGATATTTCTATAGCATCTCTCACCAGACTATTAAAATTGATCGTCTGAGACTGTAATGCGTCATTCTTTGTCCTTGCATATTTCTGTAGCCTTTTAATTGTTTTGGCACTACCCAATGCTGTTTTCTTGATTATTTGTACCTTTTTTAATATCTTATCTTTGTCTTCTTCAATTTCGATAAGGTCTATGTTCCCCGCAATTATAGCCAACATATTATTGAAATCATGCGCTATGCCAGATGTCATTAAACCCAAAGCCCGAAGCTTTTCTATCTCTGCATATTTTTCCTGCATCTGTTTTTCTTCTTCATATTTATGCTTTAACTCACCGTAGTATCTGGCATTCTCAATTGCCACAGCAACCTGGTTTGCAAAGAAGTTAAGTAGCATGGCATCCTCTTCGGCAAAAGAAATACCACCGGCTTTGTTTATAACCTCCAATACACCTATCATTTTTGATTTTGTCTTAATCGGAACACAAAGTATTGATTTTGTTTGATACCCGGTTATTTTATCAACTTTCCCGTAAAATCTTGGGTCCTTACTGACATCAGGAATTAAAAGATGTTGTTCATTTGCAGCAACCCAACCAGCAATTCCTTTCCCAGGTGGAATACGAATATCTGTCAACTTATCAGACTTTGGTCCTGTCGGAACACTGAATACCAATTCTCCGGTTTCTTCATCCAGCAGCATCAGCGTACTTGCAGCTGAATCTGTAACAAGATTTGCGTACTTCATTATATTTTCTAATACCTCTGCTATGTTTAATGTAGAATTAATTATCGAACATTTCTCTACAACTGCTCCCAGTTTTTCACTTTCCAACGACTTGTACACTTCAGCCAGATTCTCCTGTTTTCTCATGGCCTGATCAAGTTGATCCTTTGTGGTAACGCCCATATCAATCAATATTTGACCCAGTGCCGGAGTTGTATTGGTTGCCAATCGTGCTTCAGAAATTAACCTGGTTCTCTGTAGCCGTTCCGGTAGCACTTCCTCTTTGTGCATCTCCCTCTGCTTTGTTAAAGCCTCTTCAAGGTGTTGTTTTGTAACAAATCCCATATCAGCCAGAATTTCACCTAATAATTTTTTCAGCAACATCCGGAGTTCCCCAAGTCATTGATATTCAATATATTAAACAAATAAGATCATTAACGGCATTGTAAAAAAAGCGATAAGAATATCAATAAAATAATTCAATTAAAAAAACTACATACATTATTATCGTTTTCGTCAGAACAAGAAAATATTCTCTCTATTACACACACCGTAGAAGTATACTAATACGGTAAATCTATGTTGACACATTATAGTAAAACCAATAGAATAACTGCAAAATGGGTTGTAAGGCAACTTGTTCAAAGGGAATATAGTATTTCAATTATTAGTACATTCTGAGGTTTTTCTGAAAATGGGCACAAAAGGTTTATTATACACAAAAAAGAAGATACTCTTCAAAGAAGGCGATATCATATTTAAAGAAGACGAAGAGGATTGTAAAGAGATGTATGTCATTGATTCCGGAAGGATAAACATAGTAAAAAAAGTAGGAGATACAGATATCACTCTGACCACGCTTGACGAAGGTGATTTCTTTGGAGAGATGTCTTTAATAACCGGAAGCAAACGAAGCGCTTCAGCAGTGGCTCAGACAAAGTGTAAGCTTCACACTATGGACAAAGAAACTTTTGAATCCAATCTGACAAATGACATTAATTTTATGAGAAAAATAATTGAAACCCTTGCACACCGACTTGAAGAGACCGACACAAACCTGAAACGTCATATCCAGAGAAGCGCCAGATTATCCAAAGTCTTTAGCGCAACCGGGTGACGTATATCCCGTGCACCTTCTGTATAACAATTCTTAAAACATAACTCCCAAAGCTCTGTATAATCCAAAGAAATGCTTAATTTTACAATTTTGAGAGGATATTTCTTGCCGCACCGAGTACGCCGCTATTATCTCCAAGTTGTGATAATTCTATCCTTAGAGACTCCGTTGCCTTTTTAAATGCCCGCCTTTTAACTTCTTCCTTCAGCGGTTCAACAAGATGCTCTCCCAGGTTAGTTACACCACCAAACAGAACGATCATTTCCGGGTTTATCAAGTTTGCAATATTTGCTATTGCAATGCCCAGAATAAGCCCGGTTTCTCTGATTACGTTAAGTACAATCTCATTGCCTTGCATTATCATCTGATCCACCTGTTTAAGGTTCGTAAGTGGTTCTAAGCCACCCTTGCCTCCTTCTTCCAATAATGCATCGTTTACTCTCTTTAAAATACCTCCCGAACAGGCATATGCCTCGAGGCACCCAATATTTCCACAGGCACATTGTATTCCGTCTCTTATAACGGTCGTGTGTCCTATTTCTCCTGCTATAGATGATGCGCCATGCCAGACTTCTCCATCCAGGACAATACCACCCCCAACACCTGTGCCGAGAGTAATACAAAACAGGCTGCCTGTTCCCGGTCCGGCACCCTTCCACCATTCTCCGAGCGCTGCTGCGTTCGCATCGTTCTCAATTGCAACAGGCACTCTCAACTCTTTTTCGAGTATATCCCTTAATGGCACACTATCCCAGCCGTTTAAATTAGGAGGATTGAAGATTGTGCCTGTCTCCACATTTAAGGGACCCGGAAACCCAATCCCCATACCACATATTTCCTCTATTGGCAGTCTTGATTTTTCGATTGTTTCTCTTGCAAAAGAGACAATAAAGCTAATCATCTCGTCCCTGCCCTCTTTGCAATGTGTAGATTTTTTTAAGAGCGTATGAATATCTCCATTTTCATTTACAACTGCCATTCGAGTATTTGTCCCTCCTATATCTGCAGCAAGGACATGAATATTTGATATCTTTGTCATATGGTGTCTCTGTTTCTTCTGATTGCAATCTGGGTTATTAAAGTAAAATTCACCTTAACGACGCTTATTGACCAATTCAAGTATAATTTTGTACAAATTTTACTTTTTTAGATATAATAAATCCTGAATTATTATTTCAACATCTTTATATTCATGAAAGAACTACAGGACATAACAAAATGGCTTCCCACTACAAAGAAGGAAGTGGAAATGCGTGGCTGGGGAGAGCTTGATGTTATTCTTATTTCCGGTGATGCATACGTTGACCATCCGTCATTTGGACCTGCCGTAATTGGCAGGGTTATCGAAAGCGAAGGATACAGAGTCGCTATTATACCTCAACCCAACTGGAAGGACGATCTGCGTGATTTCAAAAAGCTTGGAAGGCCCAGATTTTTCTTTGGAGTAACTGCAGGCTGCATGGACTCCCTGGTAAACCATTACACTGCCAATAAAAGGATTCGTTCGACAGATGCGTATACTCCAGGGGGAGAGTCCGGCTTTCGTCCGGATTATGCAGTTAACACATATTCCAGGATCTTAAAATCCATTTATCCGGATGTCCCTGTTGTAATTGGAGGCATAGAGGCTTCTTTAAGACGGGTCACACACTACGACTACTGGTCGGACAAACTGGCACCTTCTATTCTCGAAACAAGCGGTGCTGATTTGCTGGTTTATGGAATGGGGGAACAACCCCTGAAAGAGATCCTCAAACTTCTGGAGAAAGGAGTCCCATTTCATCAACTGACGATGGTAAAGCAAACGGCGTATATCCGGGATCAAACCAAGGATGTCCCAAAGAATAAGAACTGGAAAGATATTACAATTAATCCACATCAAAGTTGCCTGGAAGACAAGAAGGCCTTTGCGGCAAATTTTAAACAAGTAGAACAGGAATCAAATAAGGTCATTGCGAACAGGATTATCCAGAATATTGCAGAAAACAACCTGATAATAAACCCTCCTTTTCAAACAATGACAGAAAAAGAGATAGACACTTCCTTTGATTTGCCATATACAAGACTCCCTCACCCTAAATACAAAAAGCGCGGATTGATACCTGCCCACGAAATGATAAAGTTCTCGATAAACATGCACCGCGGATGCTTTGGAGGATGCAGTTTTTGCACTATCTCGGCACATCAGGGAAAGTTCATTGCAAGCCGTTCACAAAAATCTATTTTAAATGAAGTTGATCAGGTAGTTGATATGCCCGGTTTCAAAGGCTATATTTCTGACCTCGGAGGCCCATCTGCCAACATGTACAAAATGAAGGGTGTGGTACAGGAAACGTGTGACAAATGCATCGTTCCTTCATGCATTCATCCTGTAATCTGTAGCAACCTGGACACAAGCCATTCTCAAATAACGGAAATCTATCGCAAAGTAGATAAGCATCCAAAAGTAAAGAAGGCATTTATCGGAAGCGGAATCCGGCATGATCTACTGACAAAAAGCTATAACAAGAAGGCAGACACATCCATCAACGATTACATGGTACAATTATTAACTCGTCATGTTTCCGGAAGACTGAAGGTAGCACCGGAGCACACATCTGCAGATACCCTAAAGATAATGAGAAAACCATCATTTGCTCATTTTAAAGAGTTTAAAAAACAGTTTGATGATATCGACAGAAAGTTAGGACTTAACCAGCAACTTGTTCCATACTTCATATCCAGTCACCCCGGCTGCAAAGAAGAAGACATGATAAACCTAGCGATAGAAACCAAAGAACTCGGTTTTAAACTGGAACACGTACAGGATTTTACTCCCACACCTATGACAGTAGCTACCGTTATGTATTATTCCGGTTACCACCCTTATACTTTAAAACAATACTATACACCAAAATCAAAGCAGGAAAAGATCAACCAACATAGGTTTTTCTTCTGGTACAAGAAAGAGAATAGGAATTGGATAAGGAAGAGACTCAATGACGCCAAAAGGCCGGATCTGCTGAAAAAACTTCTCGGCCCTGACCAAAAGGAATTAGGCCAACAAACAAAATCCGGCAATAAAACCGGGCCGAAATCATCAGAGAGATTTCAAAGAGCAAAAAAGAAGACAGGAAGGATTAGTGATACGGGGACAAAACGAAAGAGGCATTAGTTCTTCAAGAAAGAATATTGTTTTTCCCCGGTCTATGCCTCCAGCTTCATATCATGGTTTTGCACATGTTTCAATAATTCCATTTTCATGGTTAAACTAATCTCGCACATATTCAATTTACTTTTTGTGAATTGAGTATGTAGTTCGTTTAGTTTCTCCAGCAATTCTTTATGAGATTTCAGATGATCAGTGTCAAAGTTTTTGTTATTTGTCTGTGACCATTTCTCTTCGAAATCAAAATGATGAATAAGCGCATTTCTTAAAAGTTCAAACTTCTCTTCACTTACCTCTTTCTCTAACCCATCTTTTGCAAGCTCAGTAAGAAGATAATCAATGTTAGAATGCTGAACATCAATTTCCAGAATTCCTATTTTGTACGATGAATACCGCATGTTCTAATATCTTAATATGTCGTTTGGTAGTTTGCGCTATACCCGCAATTTTGCGTTGTTTTTATACAGAAGACACATTTATTACCAATAATCCTACAATAAAGGTAATTTGTGTATAAGAATGGTTCAGGAGAAATGAAAGGTTATGTACTTACGACCCCGTAAAAAAATAATAACAGGTTTTCAGTCGTTATATTATCTGTAAATATCATGCCAGAAAAGCCATGATGCAAGGTTGCTTAATTAAATATTGGAATCCACTAAGCTTAACGTCTCAATGTTCTTATTGTTCATATTTCTTAAAACATCTGACGGACATTTATCTGTAAGCAGCAACAGACATTTATCATCACCTTTAAGCAAGTCTAGACTTTTAAAATTGTGATTCAGTATTTTTGCCTCGGAGATTTTTGAATCCTCAATATAGAATCCAAGAAAGTTAAAACTCATTTTTGTTACCACCATGTATGTCGTCTCTGAAAGCTCACTCGCACCATAAATAGCTAAACTGACGTCTTTACCATCAGTAGCCTTTGCAATCCGAGCTTCTATGTCGCTTCTAACCTCATTATAATAAGGGATATTTCTATCAAAGAACTTATAAGCCAACTGTGTTTTTTCCTTCAATCCTTCCGGAGTGATATGATACTTAACACGCCTTGGATTCTCACCTTCCTTCGTAACAAACCCCTTTTGGATTAAGCGCTTCAGGGCGAAGTTCACCGATGCCACATTAAGTTCCATTTGAGAAGAAAGCTTTCTCTGTGAAACTGATGAGTCCGCCTCTACAGTCTTAAGTATTTGAAAATCATTATGTTCTTTTTTCATAGTACCCTCCCCCCCCTTTGAAAAAACTGAGCAATGACAATACAATACGGAATTCTGATCCTGTATTGTCTTTGCTGGCAAACTCTCTCAGCGAAACGTTTACTTATACTAACCGTAGTAGTATAGTATAAATAACTACAATAACAACAAAAATTACTTAATTATTCACTAATAAATTAATTTACCAGAATAACGACAAAACTTAAGGACGGTAAATGGGTTTCTCAGTTATCTTGATTTCTCCTCGTTCAGGAAACAGTCCCGAACACTCATTTATCATAAATCTCGTTTGAACCCTTCTTTTTGGGAGGATTCAAATCCTCGGTCAGCTCGTATAGACCCATTCCTTCAGTACGAAGCTTGCCCATCTCCACGAGTTTATCCCATACCTCCTGAGGAAAATTATTCGGTGGTCGAATGGCAACAATACCAGATTTTCGGCCACCACTGAGAGCGCTGCTGCCCAATGTTGACTCAGCATCAAGCCGTGTCAATCTAAGGCGCTTTCTGAAGGTTTTATACGCTTTTTTAAGATAAGCCGGATCCATGCCGCCCTCTGGTATATCATTACTCATACTATTTCTCCTACTGAAACATAATTAACTGTTACATTTTTTTATCTTATAGCCTCTGGATTTCAATAGACAGAAGACGCTCTCTTAGTTTTTAATCACTTGTATGATTTGCTCTCTAAATTTGGGTGCTCCACCATTAGCCGGATGTCTTACCATTGAAGCATCAATACCCATTTCTCCCAACTGAATTCTTGACTTTTCACCAACGGCAATTACCTTGGTAACATTAACTGATTCAAGTAATGCCAACATTACCGGTTTGCCTTTTTCAAACTCACTATCAGAAGGTGTCCTGTTAGACAGAATTCCTTTCTCCGGTTTGTACGGATGCCATGGCAGTGCATTCCATAAAATAAAGTCTCTCATATCGAATCCGGACGTTATCAATCTCTCCCACACAATCGTTGCGGTGGGTTCTGTAAAACCGTCTCTTTTGACAGACGGCATGCTTGTACGACGCGGCTCAATTCCTGAGAACACGTGTCCGGGAGTAATCGATTTATGCCTCATCTTCCCCAGAAGAATACGTTCAGACGTCATCGCAATTCCGGTAAAGTGCCCACCCTGATACCCCAAAGCCTCCCCTACCAGAAGATACTTCGCATTTTTCCTTTCCAACAGGTATTGCTTAAGCTGCGACAGCCTTATCGCCGGTGAATCAGAATCAATATCATTATCCTCATCTCGGCAAAACCAGGGATTAAACACGTTATCCAACTTTACTGCTTGTAAACTTTTAAAAAAACCTTCCATATCGAATGACAATCCTTCAAGAAAGAAAATTATACAATTGCAGTCTCTAAAAGGCTAATGATTGTCGATTTCTCAATCAGTCTGGTTTTTGCAACGAAACCGTTTGCATGCACAAAAAGCACATCATTTGCGCCTTCAACACGTCTGAAGTCAACCCGTGGGTGATCGCTAATTCTACTGAGTGACCATCCGCTTTCACGAGTATTTTTGACTACCAGAACAGCTGCATTTTTACCTGCCTTTTTTAAATACGAGGAAATACTCAATTTCGGGTCTGGCACATCCTCCATGAAGAAAAGCACATTCAGGCCGTTAACTTCAGCAAATTCAGCTTTTTCCCGAATGAGCTGAAGACGCTCTTTCTTGTTTCTAATATCTGTGACTATGTAAGTACCTATCGCAAAGAGAAACTTTACCAGTTCACTATTTGCGTTGAGTTTCTTTGTCTGTTCAAACCTGGATAAAACAAATTCATTTAGAGGCCCCCTCATCAACCCTTTCAGCAGAGTTGCACTGCAGTCAAGCTCTCCGGCAGTTTTAATTGCCCCCAGAGTATCATCAAGCACAAGCGTTCTAAACCAGACCATCTCATCCAAATCTTTTTTGAGATCAAAATGTTCAGCAAGGAGGCTTAATGTACATCTCCTTGTACCGGCCGGAAACTGGTGATGATCGAAATTCCTTTTCCCGGGATCATGAACACCACCCTGATCCAACACCCATACAGCAGGATCGGCAATCTCATCAGGCTCCACAGGTCGACGTTCTATGCATTTCACATCGTTGTCCATTGCCAGCACTATGCAAACGGAAATCAGGTCATCCATATGAGGACCACCGCCATGAGTTACTATTCTTGAAGCCAAAACACACACACTCCTTTATATTATTATTTCACCATGAAAAAAATTACTTCTTTAATAATAAGCAAAACTATCTCTTTGCAGACATTCAAATTGTATCAAAGAGAAATACAACAATTTCTTGTTCTGGAATATTATAAAAGAGAAGAGTTGTTTTGCAATATAAAAGATTGTTCACCGCTCCCCGGACAAAACGGCGCCGAGGACAAGAAGCCGCTAAGAGTGCAAAGAGATAAAAGAGAAATTTAACTACAGTAAAACAACTTCAGGTTTCACAGGGCAGGCGCAGAGAAAGACTGAAAATAAATATGAGAAAATGTGAAAGGCAGAGGCCCGCCAGAAAGCACGTCGGGTAAACAATAAAATTATCCTTCGACCCCGCTCAGGATGACGTTACACTGAGCGGAGTTGAAGTGTTTTCTAACATTGCAGTTCCTATACTTGAATATAGTCGTAGATAAATACTGATAAATACAGAGGTTAAAAACAGAGAAAAAAAAGATAGATTTATGCTTGACTTTTGCTGCCTGTCGTACTATATATTGTAATACTTTAATACTGATCTACGACATATAGTGTCTTGGTGAGGTCTTGAAATAAAATGTGCGGGGCTCTTGCTCACAAATAAAAACCCTACTCTATAATTGAGTAATATTGAGATAATCCCCGCCATAAACTTCTCTCAGCACAAAACACCGCATTTCAAGATTTACCGCTATCCTTATCCAACTCAGAAGAACGTTCATGACTGGTTTTGTGAACAGCATCATAGATACTCGGATTTGCAGCGATAATTATCTCAAAATCCTTCCTTGTAAGTTCATAAAGAGCGCATGGTGTAACAGCACGACAGGTTGCCGTTCTGGTACAGTGTTCCAGAAGCGCAATTTCTCCAAAGAAGTCACCTGCTATCATGGTGGCCAGATCCCTCTCTTCACCGGCAGCAGTCAGCGATATACGGACCACACCCCTTACTATAAAATACATGGAATGCCCTGCCTCTCCCTGGCGTATTATGGCATTGCCAGCCGGCACTGTACGTGAACGCAGACGTTCCACTATCTTTGCGAAATCATCCTTATGAACATTCTGAAAGAAATGAACCTTGTTGAGCAATTCATATGGATCCACTTTCAACTTACCGGTCACTCTTCCCCTTAACCGATGGATCTCCTCTGCGAGTCTTTCCAGAATGGTCTCGGCGACACTATGTGAAAGTGTTCCATTCCGTTCATTCTCCTCAATTGCCTCGCGCTCAGCATGAATTAACATACGTTCCGAGAGGCGCTGCTGCATGGAACTGACAAATTCCGGAAACTGCTCTGCAATAGCATCAATCCTCCCCTTTGCAGATTCATTCCAATGATAGTAGGTTTTGCGTACTTCTCTCAGCACCTCAGCACGGCCTGGCGTATGCTTCATTGTTTCATCCAAGCTATCAAGCACACGCGTACTGGCTTGATAGCGACCCCAAACCTCCTCATATTCAATAGCGGTACGTGTGGCATGAAGTCTATTATAGAGAAACCTTATGGACAGCACACGTGTCAACAAAATGTCAATAAACCTCTCCCTTCTTTTCTCTCCCGTCGAGTGAAGGGACGTTTCCGGCAGACACCCCTGATACCTCAAAGCATCCATCTGAATATCAACGGAGTATGAAAGATCCCGATAGGCACTCTCAGTCAGATGTTCTTTACTGAACATCTCGTAGTACATAGCCTTTTCTTCCGCAAAACACCTGAAGTAAACCAGCTGAACCTCTTTCCCTTTATCCAGTTTTTCCCGTCTGAGCTCTTCCAGTTCCAAGTGGGTTTCATCCATACTGGTCTTACACTTGGTATGCAAATTATCTGCAATACTGGAGGAAAAAAGCCCGCCGGTCTGCAGTTCCGGAATACGATTCAGAGCGTGCTTCTTTGCCGAGAAAACACTTTCCAGACGGGCCAGTCTGTCTGCAAGCGAAGGCTTATCCAGTCCCAGCATTGTTACAAGCTTCTTTATGCTGAGACCCTGTACCAAGAGGGTAAAGAGCACAGCTCCGGTTATTACAGCCACAAAAGTCTCAGTATATTTGAAAACCCCAAGACTCAAAAGCATGGCAATCGCTATACCCCCGCGCATACTACCCCAGTACATAACAGTCTGATAGCGTAGATCTATTCGAAAGGTATTAGGGAGACGGCCAACTATTGGTATAAGGCCGTAGACTATAATGGCCCTGGCCAGTAGCATGGCGGGTATCACCCATACCAGAATATGCAACGATTTCACCAGTGAAGGGAGATTGATCTGCAAACCAAGCAACAGAAAAATAAAGGCATTAGCAAGATAGGCCAGATACTCCCACACCTCTGCAAGCAGCTTGTGAACGGAAGGCGATATTTTGGAACGCCCCCACCCTCCCATGATTATTCCTGCTGATGCCGTTGCCAGAACTCCACTGACATGGAAATAGCGTTCTAAAATAAAAAATGACATGTAAGCGAGTATTATTATCAGGGAGAGTTCTATTAATGGATTGTCATGCACTTTGCTCAATATAAACCCGGTAATCAGCGCAGTCAACACTCCTACTGAAATTCCACCGGCAAAGACGATAAAAAACTTAACTACCCCGGATAATACAGTTCCTGATGAAATATGCCCCGCAAATGCCATCCCAAACAGGATGTGAGCGGCGACAATAAGAGTAACCTCACTAAACAGGCTCTCTCCCTCCATAAGGATCATCAATCTCTTTGGCGCACCTACCTGTTTCAGGAGAGCACCAACCGCAACATGATCAATAATACTGAGGATTGCCCCGAGAAGCAGGGCAGCGGGGAGTTCGATATGTGTGAATTTGGATATAAGCAGACCAATAATAGCAGTGGAAATCAGCAGCCCCGGAATAGCCAGCGTGGTGATTGGTAATATGTTATCACGCAATTCACGTGTATCCATATTAAAGGCTGTTTCAAAGATAAGAGTGGGAAGGAAAACGTATAAGAAAACTTCAGGTGTAAATTTGTAACCTACAAATGGCTGTAGCATATCAGGCCCATAGGGAGCAAGCTGGGCCACAGCAAATCCTGCAAAGACCAGCGCAACTGCAAATGGAACTTTAATACGTTTAGACGCTGCCAGGACCCCCGCTGCCAGAATCATCAGGATAAGGACAGCACTGACCATAACTACAACCACACCAGAGCCTGAAGAAGAGTGATGATCACCTGAACCACCGTGACCACCTCCATGGCCACCGGCCCATGCAATGCCATTGAAGCCTGCAGACAGCAGTACTAAGGCAAAGATTATAAAGGGGATCAATCTCCAACACCGGCTGGAATATAGACAAAGAATGCCGGCAATAGTATTCGAAAATTTCATGTTTTCAAGACCAGGCAGACAAATCTTCAGATAACAAAAACAGATCTCCGGTAATAACCGAAATTGCGTTAAAGTAAATTGTATCTACTGCCCGGTGATGGTCATTATAAAAGAGAGGGGTTGTTTTGCAATATAAAAGATTGTTCACCTCCCCCCCCGGACAAAAGGTGACGAGGACAGGAAGGCGCGAAGAGCACAAAGGAAGGAAACAAGAGAAGCTAGCCACAGACTTTCACTGATAGACAAAAAAGTCAAAGTAGAGGAGAAAGCATTATGATTGAAGAATTAAGAGTCCTCGTTATTGATTCGGAGTTCGGAAAGAACTCAGGTGAAATAACTTCAGAATTCACAGGGCAGGTTTAGATAAAAATAAAAGAGAGAGTTAAAGATCACTTAACCACTGATTTGCACGGAAGTTAAAAGCGAGGAGGCTTAATACCTGGAATTTATACTTGACTTTTTGTCACATATTAATACTATATCTGCTAACAGTCTAATGATGATCTACAATATGTAGTATCTTAGTGAGGACTTGCAAAATAAAGCGCGGGGCTCTTTCTCACAAATAAAATAATACTCATAAAATTGAGTAACATGGAGATAATCCCCGCCTTAAACTTTTTTGCTTCTACATATTCACTATTCTATTGTGTTATATCTCTCCAATTTCAGATTCGGGTATCCAGCCTGTTTTGGATTCGGTCTCTTTCTTGCCTTCGTCGTCATGAACGTCTTCCACATCTACAAAGACATAAACCTTGTACCACTTATCTTTTTTCTCTTCTATCCTTACCTCAGCACCTTCATGTATCTTAAACCTGGGTTCATACTCTGCGCCCGGGCCGTATCTTATATTACTCTCGTCCGCAATCACCACCCCCATTTCCACGGATTGATTATATGCCTTTAATCCCAGAGAAATGACCAGTACAAGAAAACAGGACGCAAAGATAATAATAATTTTTCTGATCCATTGTTGCCTTAAAAAGATTATAGAGAGTATGGATGCAATGAGTGCAAGATAGATATATATTGTAATGGCAGTAATCTCGCTCAGGTTGAGATAGAAATACCAGAAACACGCAACCTTAAGGATCTCCGGCTTCTGACCAATTGTCTCCCTGTCAACGAAATCACGTTTCAATAAGTTGATGTTTGCCTTTATGTCAGCATCTCTCGGAAGCAGCTCCTCTGCCCTGCGGTAATACATGATTGCCTTCCCTGGCGTACCCAGCCGGTAATAAGCGTTACCCAGATTGTAGTATATCTGCCCGTTAACAAAACCTGATTCAAGCAGTTGTTCGTATAAGCTGACCGCTTGCTCAAATTTCCCAACTGCATCTTCCTTTTTTCTTTCCGCCATTGCCTTCTGTCCGGCACTATATTCCTTGTTTGCTCTGAAAAAAATATCAGCCTGATTGTCACGCGCAAAAGCGTCAGCTAAATACCCCCCCTCAAAGAGAAATACAAAGCTCAAAATAAAAATTATCAGTATGTTTTTTTGTCTCATAATTGTTTTTCCAGATGCATTATAACTTGCTCCGCAGTATCCAGCGTTGACTCCATCTGCGCCTTAGACAATTGCCCGGAAGAGAACCTGCCGTAATCGCAGGACTCAAGACACTGCCTCAGCTCCTTTATTACATCATTTGAAACACCACGTTTTTCCAACATATCGTAAATATTGTCTGACGTAACGGACGCCGGTGTCACATTTAACTTGTCTGCAATATGCTTAAGGATAGTCCTGGCCAGCGTGGCGTAAAACTCTGACGGATTATCAAGTTGCAATAGCTCACGCGCATTTGAAAGATGCTTCTGTGCATGGGCCATCGCGCGTTTTTTTCTCGCGTAACCCACATCGGTATGCAGCAGCTCCCTTTGCCTCTGTACATAAATACACGCTACTACAATAAGAATTGGTATTATAAAAACAATAGCCAGAATAAAAGGCCTCTTGTATATAGCAGAACCCTGATTCTCAAATGAGTATAAATCGGACATGATGGGCAGAATATCTTTCGTCAATATTTTAACCTGCCCCTTCGCCATTCCCGCACCATCAACAGACAAGTGTATGGGAATTTCTATTTCTGAGCTTTCTACCTCTATGGGAATCGGCGCATAAGTAAGCGTTTTATATTCTTCCAGTTCCGGATCAAAGTAACTGAATGATATCCCGGGTATAATGTCACTATCTTCACTCTGAGGTTCTATTACCTTATTGAAAAGCTTTTCACCCTTTATGCCGTACCCTCTGTCTGTTATAGTCACCTTAGCCTCAAAATCGTAAGCCTTAAAGTTCTTCATACCATCAGGAGCAAGTAACGGCTCACCTATTGTCTGAATATTCCCCTCTCCCCGAATATTTATAGTTAATGTTATCGGATCACCAACCTTTACTTTTGTGGGTTTTGCAAGGACATCCATGGTATACTTACCTACCGCACCGGTAAAGTCTTCCGGCCTATCAACAACCGGCAGTGGTTTTATTACCAACTTAACCGGTTCCGTACTCCTCTCCACAGGATACCTCCGACCACCACCACCCATAAATTCATCAAACAGAGAGCCTCTATTCCTCTGTTGCCTGATAATAATATTACATTTGAAGCTCGCTGGAGGTATCTTTATTTTACCGGAAACCAGAGGGAAAAGTGCCGTACGAAGCTCTATTACGTTATAAAGTATTCCATCACGCACTTCCTCATAACGTCTCTCATCGCCAAGCTTCTCCGCAAGGAAACTCTTCGTTGAAGCGGCAACATAATCAAGATCATCTATTGGCAATCCTTTCTGGAAGTACAGTTTAAAGGATTGTACTATTTCTTCATAAATATAGGCTTCCGCCTTGTCAGTTGTGAGTTCAACAAACACCATTTTATTTATATCTACTCTTTGCCCGCTTGTATCACTCTTTTCATCTATAATGCTCTCAAACGGAGTCCTTTCTACTACCTCAATACTGATTGAATTTGACGTATATGTTTTGCCCTTATATTCCAAAGTCACCGGCCCTATCTCAAACCGACCCTTTTCTCTTGGGCTGAACCCATACATAAAGCCCCGGAAAACCTTGACAACGTTATTTATTATCGTTGTTTGAGTTGACACACTCGGGCCAAACATCAAAGAAAAACTTTCAGGCATGGATAGCTCCGGTATATCCGTATCAAACGCCCCCTCCACACCAACCGTAAGACGGATATGGCTGCCTATTTCAACCCTGTTTTTATCCACACTGATTACAACCTTTACTTCCTTACTTACACCCTTCGCGTAAGCGGTAGGAATCACACCAAGCATGAACACAAATATTATTATTGTTAAAACTTTTTTCATCATATTTTACCAGTTCTTCTCTGTCTCAAATTGAGCAGATTCATTCTCTTTCTCCTGCAACTCACGGGCAGACTCCTCTGATTGCTTCAACGAGTCAAGGATCCTTTCCGCTTCTTCCTTTGTCATCTCCTTTTTCTCTTGAGGGCGCGGAGGCGACTCTTTCTTTTCCCCTTCAGGCGGTTGCTCCTTTTGCTGTCCACTCTGATTACCCTTATCCTCTTTTTCCTTGTCCTGTTTTTGCTGCTGATCCTGCTTCTGTTCCTGATCCTCAGGCTTTTGTTCCTCCGGAGGCTGATCACCCTGTTTCTGTTCTTCTTGTTTGTCCTGTTTGTCCTCTTCTTCCTTGTCCTCTTTCTCCTGCTCTTCCTGGTCCTGCCTCTCCTGTTGCTCCTGCTTCATCTCTTCCATTTTTTTCTGCACAAACTCATAGTTGTACTTCGCGTCCTCTTTAATCCCTTTTATTTCATCATCCTCTTTATCAGCATTATTTCCGGTCAATTCGATTGTCTTCTTGTAGAAATCCAGTGCCTCATTAAGTTTACCCTGCTTGTAAAGAGTGTTGCCCATATTATAATTAGCTTTTGCCTTTAAGGTACTATTTTTTGAACGCAGGGCATTTTTATACGCTTTTTCAGCCTCAGGAAGCTTGCCCCCTTGAAAATGGGTATTTGCGATATTAAACTCCAATGCATCTGATTTCGGTAGATGCACCTGTGCGTCCGCAAACTTGCTTATCGCCTCGTCATACGATTTTTCATTATATAGCAGAATCCCTTCTTCGTTCTTATCTGAAGCAGGGTCTATCCATCCGATCAGCAATGTACAAGCTAACGGTATTATAAATATTCTCAGTTTAGTTCTGAATTTTATCATAATAATTTAAAAAACTTTTCTATTCTACAATTCCTCGATCAAGCAAAGTCTTTTTCTTTCTGGTCCGTTCTCCGATCAGCGATTCTAATGTAATAAGAATGAGGGCTATAAACAATGGAATCTGGAATCGGTTTTCATATAGCTTTATCTTTCTTCCACCTAGTTGCTTCTCCTCCATATTGGCAATTATATTTGTATAAATATTAGCCAAACCCCATTGTGTTCCGTATGCAGGGGTATACGCACCTCCAGTTTCAAGAGCTATTTTATTTAAAAGTATTTCGTCAAGATGTGATTTGACAACTTTCCCTTCCTTATCTTTTAGTAACGTCTCATTACCTTTACCATCTTTCAGCTTTATGTAAGCGCCCTCTTTCTTACCGACTCCGACCGTGTAAACAACTATACCCTGCTCCTTCGCAGCTTTTGCCAT
>CAYTGO010000006.1:7620-44825 GCA_964437425.1 uncultured Candidatus Scalindua sp. | reverse complement strand
TACCGACTCCGACCGTGTAAACAACTATACCCTGCTCCTTCGCAGCTTTTGCCATTTCCATTGCATTTCCCTGATGATCTTCTCCATCGGTAATAAGCACGATCGTCTTGTGTTTTTTCAGTTTGCCACTAAACGCTGACATGCTCTTTTTTATCGCCTCACCGAATGATGTACCACCGACAGGAATCAGACTTGTATTAATATCATCCAGAAAGAGATTGAATGCACCGTAATCAAGAGTCAACGGACACTGAAGAAACGCTGTCCCCGCAAACGCAACTAAACCAACCCTGTCACCGTCAATAACATTTATAAGATCATTTATCTCTCTTTTGGCCGCTTGCAATCTGTTTGGCTTGATGTCATCTGCCAGCATACTGCGAGATGTGTCTACGGCAACAACAATATCAATCCCTCTTCTCTCCACATCTTCCCAATGGTATCCCCATTTTGGCTGCACCAGAGAAAATACAATGAAGAGTAGTGCCATGATAATAAAGACCGCCTTTATCTTCTGCTTCCTTTTGCTTACAGACGCTACGATGCTGTCCATCAATTCCGCCTGGACAAATTTCTTTATTGCATTTTGCCTGTTCCTATAAAATACAAAATAAGCCAACGCCATAATAAAAACAATTGGCAGCAGATATAGATAATTTATATTTTCGTATTTCATATCACGGAATTCTCCTGAATCTTGTATTTGCAAGTACAACTTCTAAGAGAAGTATCCCGAACGCGGGAATTAGCAGGTAAATAAAAAGTTCACTATACTCAGTGTATTTGGCTTCCTCCATTTTGGTCTTCTCCAGACTGTCAATCTGTCGGTAGACTTCTTTCAGAGAGGCGGTGTCCGTTGCCCTGAAGTACTTACCGCCGGTGATCTTTGCAATCTCAGTCAAACCCTCTTCATCAATGTCAATCTGTATAGACCTGTACGTCTTCAATCCGAAAAGGTTTTTGACAGGATAAGGTGCAAGTCCCTTCGTTCCAGCCCCGACGGTGTATATCTTAGTACCAAATGTTTTTGCCAGTTCGGCGGCAGTTAACGGATCAATCCCTCCGGCATTGTTACGTCCGTCAGTCAGAAGAATCACCACTTTACTTTTAGCCTTGGAAGTTTTAAGCCTGTTTACGCATACGCCTATAGCCGAACCGATTGCGGTACCATCTTCAACCATTCCGATTTCCACTTTATCTAGAAATTGCAGCAATACATCATAATCAAGCGTCAGAGGACATTGTGTATAAGCCTGTCCGGCAAATACCACCATACCTATTCGATCGTTCTCTCTCCATTCTATAAAATCTTTTACCACCTCTTTAGAAACGTAAAGGCGGTTCCTTCTTTTGTTTTTCAAATGAAAATCTTCTGCAAGCATACTGCCTGAAACATCCAACGCCAGGATTATGTCTATTCCCTCTGTGGTAACCTTTGAATGCGCCTTTCCCGATTGTGGCCTCGCAAGGGCGAGCACCAGCAGAATAATTATCAACACCCTCAATGCAATCAGAATGTGTCTGTATTTAACGGAGCTTCCCTGTTCTATCCGTTTAAAATAATTGAGAGAGGAGAACCTCAGAATCCCGCGATCTTTTCTGAAAATGTAATTAGCAAGTACAAGCGGGACCAGAATAATGATTAAGCACAGAATTAATGGATCTTTTAAAATTATCATTCTTTACCTGCTATATTTTTTAATTTTGCCTGATTCTTGTATGACATCATTCCTCTTACTTAATTAACGTCCGCATTCTCAACAATATTTTCCTGAAAAACTACTTTCGTTTCATCAACCAGTTTCTTTGCCGAGTTAAATGAACTCTCTATTTCCTGACTGTCAGGGCCATACGCGGCAAATTTGACCATGTCACAGTGTTCCAGAAAATTCCCAACGAGTTCTTTGTGCACTCCTGATAATTTCCCTGTAACCGTCATCTCTAACAGAAACTCTTCTGTAGTTCTTTCAGGGGCCATCAGTTTAAACCTGTTCTCAATATAGTGCCTGACAATATTTGACAGACGATAATAATATTCCTTTATCTGGCCCTTTGATATGAGGTCCATTGTCCTTAAACTTTCGAGGTCATTATAGGCAATCTGATGGGCGGAAAGTGGCTCAGGTATCGATTCCGTCTCTGTCTGTTTCCTGTGATATACGTAATGCAGGACAATAGCTACCAGTAATAAAACCCCAAAAACTATTGCAATAATGATATACAGCTTAAAATATCTTTTGTCCAAAGAGACAGGAGGTTTGATACCCCTTACATCACTGGCATCCGCATCCAGTACGGTTACAACCTCAACAAAGATTTCCGGCGTCTTTGCCACCTCTATCTCAGACTTAAGTTTCTCTTTGTATTTAATATCAAATGCGGAAATTATATATGAACTGGCTTTGTATGTTTCCAGAACATAATTAAGCTCCCTTGTAATTCTACCTTCATCCCCCTTAATATCCGAAACGGCAAAATCCTTTACTGTAAGCCCACCGATCTTATCTTGTGTCTCGGGAAAAAAAACCTCTACATTCTCGGGAAAATCTACCGTTATCTTATAATTTATTTCATCTCCAATTGTAGCCCTGGCCTTATCAACACCAGCGGTTACGTTAACCGATTTATTTGAGCTCTCATCCTTTAATGCATCTTGTGCAAGACACGTCTCCTCAACGTACAAGAAGAGCATGAAAATAATTACTGCATATCTAGTGATATTATTCATGTTAAACAAATGGATTATATTACCCAAAAAATTCCAAAAATAATTAAGCAGTTGGCTAGCCATCCTTCGCAGATAGTCGATACCGGACTGATCAGGCTGTCAGGCAGAGATACTTGCCATACTCAGTCGGAACTAATTGGCGGGTTTAATATTTTAGGTTCTAAATCGTAATTTTAACCAGGATCTGCTAAAGCACAATGTTCAGAACTGCAGTCTCTTCTCTCTCGCTCTGAAAAATTTCATAATTGGTTCTACGTACGAGCTGTCCGTTCTCACGTCAACCAGATCGACACCCATACCTCTAAATAATTTTGCCCTCTCCTCCATATTTCTTACGTTAAAACTGTTAAACCGTTCCATCATTTTCCTGTCTGAGGTATCAATAAGCGTTATCTCACCGGTCTCCGCATCTTCCAGCTCAACAAACCCGACATTTGGTATCTCCAATTCCCGGGGATCTGTTACGGAAACAGCAACCATATCGTGACGCTTGTTTGCAATGCGTAAAGCGCGTTCGAAGCCCTCAGTTATAAAGTCTGAAACCAGGAAGCAAACTGTCTTACGCTTGGTAACTTTCAGGAGGTACTCAAGGGCTATTGATATGTCTGTGCCCTTATTTTCCGGTTTGTAGTAAAGCACCTCTCTGATCACACGAAGTACGTGAGTTTTTCCCTTCTTTGGAGGAACAAACTTTTCAATCTTATCGGTAAAGAGGATTAGGCCAACCTTGTCATTGTTCCTGACAGCAGAGAAGGCAAGCACTGCACAAATTTCAGTTGCAATCTCATTCTTAAACTGCTTCTCGCTCCCAAACTCTCCGGAAAAGCTGAGATCAACCAGAAACATAATGGTCAGTTCCCTCTCTTCCGTATATCTTTTTATGTATGGATGACCCAAACGTGCCGTAACATTCCAGTCAATTGTACGGATATCGTCTCCTGCCTGATATTCCCTCACCTCGTCAAATTCCATACCACGACCTTTAAATACGCTAACGTATTCACCGGCCAATACGTCATTTACAAGACGACTTGATCGTATCTGTATCTGTTTTACCTTTTTTAGTATTTCCTTTGGGATCATAAATTAACCAAATATTGAAATTCGCATGCATACTAATTACAGTACTATAATATAATCGAAAAAAACAAAATTTCAAGTTAATGTATTTAAGTCATTTATACTCCTCCCCCGATTTAAGAGTAACTCCATTTAATTTCATGAAAGCCAAAAAATATTAAATTTTTTGACTTTCATTTACCCTTTATAGTATAATCGCTCTTTTTCGTTTTCAAAATGCTTTAAAGTCTGAACAAAAAGGAACCTTTTTTTCTATAAATTTGTTTTAAATATAAATGAAGATTAAAATTACAACAGAAGAGCGGAAATCTAGTTTCGCAAAAGAAGTTGAAGAGAGAAGCGGAATAGACGTCAAGAAATGCTATCAATGTGGTAAGTGTACGGCAGGTTGTCCTGTAGCGTATGAGATGGACTACATGCCAAACCAGATAATCAGGTTTGTACAGCTCGGTCTGAGACAAGAAGCCCTGACCTCCAGGACTATATGGCTTTGCGCTTCCTGCGTAACGTGTACAACGAGATGCCCTAAAGAGGTAAAGATAGCGGAATTAATGGACGTTTTAAGGGAAATGGCACTTGAAGAAGGCATAGCCAACCCGATGGAAAAGGATATTACCACTTTCCACAAAGCATTTCTTAACTCTGTCAAGAAACACGGTCGAATCTCTGAATGCGGAATGCTAATGGAGTTCAAAAGAAAGAGGCCTAAGGCCGCTTTAAAGTCCGTTATACAAGATGTGGCAGATGGATCGCAATTAATGATGAAGGGAAAGTTATCCCTGGCGCCACACGACATTAAAGGTAAGGACAACATTAAACGAATTTTCGAGAAACTTGGGTAATATTAGATAATGTCAGAAGAAACTAAGAAAACAAAGATAGGTTATTATCCGGGCTGTGCAATCACAAAGTGTTCAACATCGGAAGAGTACGGCACTTCAGTTCTGGGTGTCTCTCGTGTTATAGGCCCTGAACTGGAAGAGATCGATGATTGGAACTGCTGTGGCGCTTCTTCTGCCCATGCGACTAATCACAAACTGTCTACTGCCCTGTCGGTTAGAAATATCAGCCTGGCAGAGAAAAACGGTTATGATGAAGTCCTTGCACCATGTCCTATGTGTTCCCAAAGATTGATTGTTTCTCAGGACGATGTTGAAAATGATGAAAAGCTGAGAAAGGAAGTAGAAGACGCTATAGAGATGCCAATCAGTCGCAATGTCAAGGTTTCAAACTACCTTGAAATTGTAAAGAACTACAGCATGGATGAAATTACGGAGAAACAGAAGAAGAAACCTGAAGGCCTGAAAATTGCCAGTTATTACGGATGTCTCCTGGTAAGACCTCCCAAGATACTTAAATTTGACGACCCTGAAAACCCAAAGACTATGGACGATATTGTTAAAGCGATAGGAGCCGAGGCTGTAGATTGGGAATTTAAAACAAACTGCTGTGGTGGTGGTTTTACACTCAGCAAACCGGATATAGTAGTTAAACTGACTCATGATATCCTGGAAGGAGCCATTGATGCGGGTGCAAACGCCATAGCTGTAGCCTGTCCGATGTGCCATGCAAACCTGGATATGAGGCAGCAAGCTATAGAAAAAGAATATGGGCGCAGATTCAATCTCCCCATAGTGTATATCTCAGAACTTATCGGCCTTGCTCTTGGTCTAAAGCCAAAAGATCTCGGCATGGATAAACACTTTATCGATACAGGTTCTGTCATTGACACATTTTCAGATATAGAAAAATAAAAGGAGCAGTACAAGTGAGTAAAAAAATCGGTGTTTTTGTCTGTCATTGTGGTACGAATATCTCTGCCACCGTTGACGTTGAAAAAGTTGCCGAAGAGGCCAAAAAGAACAACCCGGGTGTTTCGTATACAACCACCTACAAGTATATGTGTTCTGACCCCGGCCAGAAACTCTTGAGAGATAAGATCAAGGAAGAGGGCCTGGACGGCGTCGTCGTTGCTGCCTGTTCTCCTAAGATGCACGAACATACATTCCGTAATGCCTCGAAAAAAGCAGGCATGAATCCATATCATGTAGAAATCTCAAATCTCAGGGAACAGTGTTCGTGGGTTCATCCGGATAAACCCACAGGAACTGAAAAGTCTGTCGATCTCGTAAGGATGATGACCGAGAAGACCAGGAAAGATAAATCCCTGAATCCAATTAAAGTTCCGGTAACAAGAAAAGCCCTCGTCATCGGTGGTGGTATTGCCGGAATACAGGCAGCTTTGGATATTGCTGATGCCGGACACGAAGTAATTATGGTTGAGCGGGAGCCGTCAATCGGCGGTCACATGGCTCAACTGTCTGAAACGTTCCCTACCCTCGACTGTTCACAGTGTATCATGACACCGAAGATGGTAGAGCTTGCACAGCACGAAAACATAAAGCTGTACACATGGTCTGAAATAGAATCGGTCGATGGTTATATTGGTAACTTTGATATCAAGATTCGTATGAAAGCAAGATCGGTTGATCTGGATCTGTGCACCGGATGTAGCTCCTGCTGGCAAGTATGCCCGTGCAAAAAAATAAAGAGTGAATTTGACATGGGTCTTGGAAACAGGACTGCGATATACGTTCCTTTTCCACAGGCGATCCCCAGTAAACCTGTTATCGACAGAGAAAACTGCATTCTTATGAAGGATGCGCGCAAGAGAAATATTAAACCAAATGACTCCAAGGTCTGCAGAAAGTGCCTGGACTCATGTCCGATAGCACCTGTCAAGGCTATCGACTACAATCAGGTAGATGAGATTGTTTCCGAGAAAGTCGGCGCAATAATTGTTGCAACAGGCTACAAGGAACTTGACGATACAAGTATGTATGGCGAATATGGTGGCGGAAAATATAAAGATGTAATAACCGGCCTGCAATTTGAACGTCTTGCAAGTGCTTCAGGCCCTACCGAAGGTGAGATTCAAAGACCTTCTGACGGAAAGGTGCCGGAGATAATCGTATTCATCCAATGTGTGGGATCAAGAGACCCTGCCAAAGGATGTTCGTATTGCTCCAAGACATGCTGTATGTATACAGCCAAGCATACCATGCTGTATAAACACAAGGTACATGACGGACACGCATTTGTATTCTACATAGATATAAGATGCGCCGGAAAAGATTATGAAGAGTTCTCAATGAGAGCGATTGAAGAGGAAGGCGCTACCTATCTCAGAGGTCGTGTCTCAAGGATTTATAAAAAAGGTGATAAACTTGTTGTACTCGGTGCAGATACACTAACCGGTTCAGTAGTCGAAATAGAAGCTGACATGGTTGTGCTCGCGTCCGCAATGAAGGCACAGGATGATGCTGAGAAATTCGCACAAAAGCTGAGTATACAGTATAACAAAGATAAATTTCTCTCAGAGATACACCCAAAGCTGAAACCGGTAGAGAGTAGCAGTGCCGGAATATTTCTTGCGGGAACATGTCAGGGCCCTAAAGATATACCGGAAACGGTTGCGCAGGCAGGCGCTGCGGCAAGTAAGGCACTTGCACTGTTATCAGCAGATGAGCTGGAACGTGAACCTGTTGTCGCTAAAGTTGACAGACTCCCTGCACCTATATTCTCAACCTGTATTGCGTGTTTCTACTGTCAGAGAGTATGTCCGTACGGCGCAATTGAGTCGGAAGATATCAAGGCCAGAGACGGCAGCACAATAAAGACTGTTGCCAGGGTAAATGAAGGACTTTGCCAGGGATGCGGTTTGTGCGCAGCAACTTGCAGGTCCAAGAGCGTTGAGTTGGCCGGTTTTAACGACGAGCAAGTCTACGCTGAAATTAATTCCGTAGAATTTAATTAAAAAATTACAATGTCTAAAGCTGAAGCTAAACCTGAAAATCAATTCGAACCTAAGATAATTGCCTTTCTCTGTAACTGGTGTACCTATGCCGGGGCTGACCTTGCGGGTACAGGAAGAAAAGAGTATCAGGCAAATGTACGCATCATCAAACTCCCATGCACCGGAGGAATAGATCCCCTCTTCTTGATAAAAGCATTTGAGCGGGGAGCAGACGGTATTCTGGTTTCAGGATGTCATCCCGGGGATTGTCATTACAATTCCGGTAATTACCACGCCAGGCGCAGATGGAATGTCTTCAGACCACTGCTGGAATTCTGTGGTATCAACCCGGATCGTATTCAGTTCTCATGGATATCCGCCGCGGAAGGTGGAAAATGGGTGGAAACAATAAACGGTATAGTTGATGCGGTAAGAGAGCTTGGTCCTTTTGAATCGTATCAGAAGCTTAATACAATAGGCCCTGAAACTTCCGGTGAAGCTACTGCCGCATCCGGTGAAACTGGCTGATTAAATTAGTAATGTATGACAGGTTTACTAACCTGAATCTATAGAATATGGAGATGAGTTGAATGATTGAGGAACTGAGAAAAAAAGCTGAGGAACTTCTGAAAAATGACACGGTAAAAGTTGTCTTCGGATACGGTGAGGGAAGCGTGCCGGAGAGGACAAGACCGGTATTTATTACTAAACCGGAAGATGTAAACAAATTAACATGGAATAAGTACTGCGTTTACAACCTTACAACCTACCTCAAGAGACAGGAAACTCGAAAGCTCGGAAAACCGGCTATAATCGTTAAGGGATGTGATGCAAGAACGATTATCGTTCTCTTAAAAGAGTGTCAGATAAAACGTGAAGACGTGTATATCCTGGGAGTCACATGTGACGGTGTAGGAGATCCTCTTGCAACCAAATGCGAGTCATGCGATGTACATACTCCAAGAATTTACGATGATCTGGTTGGCGAGAAGAAAGAAAATAAGGAAGTCCCGTTCGAAGAGAGGTACGCTGAATTGGACGAATATGAAAAGTTGGGCGAAAAAGAGAAATGGGAGTTCTGGCAGAAACAGTTTTCAAAATGTATCAAATGCTATGCATGCAGCAACATGTGCCCTCTCTGTTTTTGTGATAGATGTATAGTTGAGAAAAACCAGCCTCAGTGGATAGACTCCAGCGCGCATGCGCGAGGCAACCTCTCATGGAACGTTACAAGGGCGTATCATCTGGCAGGCAGATGTATTAATTGTGAGGAGTGTCAGAGAGTATGTCCTGTAGACATACCACTCAATCTTCTAAACAAGAAGCTGGCCAAGGAAGCAGAAAAGAGTTTCGATTACAGACCTGGTTACAGTGTAGACGACGAACTCGCAATGTCTACCTACAAAGAAGATGACGATCAGGAATTTTTCAAATAAACAATTACCAGAAATTTAATATACGTTTTCAATATAAATTGTGGAAAAACTCTTAAATAAAAATAAGTTTGATACTTTAATAGCAGGTTTAAAAGAACAGGGTTACAAGACTGTTGCTCCTAAGAAGGATAATAGACTTGTCACGCTGGAAGAGGTTCAGGATGCAAGTGAAATCTCCCTCGACCATGTTATTACCAACAACTCCATAAAAGAGTTCTTCTTCCCAAAGACGGAAAAGATCCTCTCTTATACACTTGACAAAAACAAAGTAGAGATGGAAGAGCCTAAAGGCTTTGCAGTCAAATCTGTTATCTTTGGATCAAGACCCTGTGACGCATTCAGTCTGCCGGTTATGGACAAGGTTTTTAACTGGGACTGCAGCGACAAATTCTGGGTTGAGAGAAGAGAAGCCATTACTATAGTAACGATTTCGTGTGATAAATCCGATAGTTACTGTTTCTGCACTTCTGTAGGTCTGGCCCCGGACGCAAAGCAAGGCAGCGATGTACTGCTTACCAAAATATCCAACGATGAATATTTAGTTGAGACCGTAACCGAAAAGGGTGAAAACCTTGTAAAGGAGATGGAATCTGCTTTTTCAGACGCGCCTTCAGGTACACCTGATCGACAGGTTGCAACAGTCGAAGAGAAATTTGATCTTAAAAAAGTAAAGCCGTGGCTTGATGAAAATTTCGAACACAATGTATGGGATGATTTTTCAAACAAGTGTATTGGCTGTGGAGCATGTACATTTGTCTGTCCTACGTGTCACTGCTTCGATATTGTTGATGAATGTACGATGACCAAGGGTGACAGGGTAAAGAACTGGGATGGATGCCAGTTTACAATGTTTACCATGCACACATCCGGACACAACCCGAGATCTACACAAGGGATGAGATGGAGACAGAGGATTATGCATAAGTTTAAATATTATGTAGAAAAGTTTGACAGTACTCTCTGTGTTGGATGCGGAAGATGTTCGCGGGTTTGCCCTGCAGACATGAATATATCCGAAATGCTTGAACTAATTGAAACTGAAGCCGGGAAATAAGGAATAAAGATGGACAACATATACAGACCATATCTAATGACTATCAGCGATATGACAGACGAAGCGCCTGGCGTAAGGACATTCCGGCTTAACTTCTCTGACGAAGAAGAGGGAAAGAATTTCAAATTCCAGACCGGACAGTTCGGACTCTATTCAGTGTTTGGTGCGGGCGAAAGTACTTTCTGTATTGCCTCGTCACCTACAAGGGAAGATTACATTGAGTGCACATTCAGAGAGGCAGGAAGGGTTACCAAAGCACTAAGAGAGCTGAACATTGGCGATACCGTTGGATTCAGGGGACCATACGGAAACGTGTTTCCTATAGAAAAATGGGAAGGCAAAAACCTTGTGTTCATTGCGGGTGGTATTGCGTTGCCTCCATTGAGGTCAGTTATCTGGAACTGCCTCGATCTTCGTGATAAATATAAAGATGTTACAATTATATATGGAGCAAAAACAGTTGACGATCTGGTATACAAAAACGAACTTAAGGAGTGGGAAGCAAGGGATGATATTAACCTGGTGACGACTGTTGACCCAGGTGGAGAAACGCCTGAGTGGACAGGCAAGGTTGGCTTTGTTCCGACGGTTGTGGAAGAAGCGGCACCTGACAGTAATGATACAATTGCTATCGTATGCGGCCCTCCCATTATGATTAAGTTTACGTTACCGGTACTGGAGAAACTCGGCTTCAAACATGATAAAGTTTACACCACTCTTGAGAACAGGATGAAATGCGGACTGGGAAAATGCGGTAGATGTAACATTGGCTGCACTTATGTTTGTAAGGAAGGGCCGGTTTTCACTGCTGAAGAGATAAGTAAGATGCCAGATGAGTTCTAAAGAAGTAACAATCATATCAATCGCAGGAAAGCAGAATGCAGGCAAGACAACCCTGCTCAAAGATCTCATTCCAAAATTAAAAGAACATGGACACAGAGTAGGAACCCTCAAGTACAATATCAGAAAGTTTGATATCGATCACGAAGGCAAGGATACATACAAGTATTCAAAATCAGGTGCAGATTCTATCGCGATTTCAACACAAAGTGAGTTTGTAGTCATGAAGAAGATAGCAAATCCACTTACGCTAAATGAAATTATCGAAGCGCACTTCAATGATGTAGATGTTGTGCTGGTTGAAGGATATAGAGAAGACGGTTATCCCAGGATCAGAATAATAGATCCGCAAGATACAAATGCAGTTAAAACGGACTCAGAGAACGAGCTATTACTTGTAAATGAAAAAACGGAAAACAGCTGTTTTTCTATAGATGGTATAAGCAAGGCTATGAATTTTATAGAAAAATCCTTGAAAATTACCTGAGAATACATTATAGAGAGTAACATTTCAGAGAATCAGGGCTTATATTTTATTATATAAAATGGAGGTGGTAAAATGAGTGCAGTATTAGAGACATACTTTCAGCATGTTGTGGTAGATAAGCTTAACGAAACGATTGCCAAGCAGTTTGAGGAGATGAGGGAAGATCTTCAGGTACTAAAGCAACTCAAGTCAGATTACACCAGTCTCCGCACTGAGCTGGACACACTAAAACAGCGCTTTTCAGAATCCGGTAATGAGATAAATGAAATGATAGCTAAAACCGGCAAGAAGGCTGTGGCAACAAAGAAATCAGCATCAGCAAAAAAAACCACGACAAAAAAGCTGACAGTTAAAAAGAAAAAATAGTTCACCGCTCCCCGGACAAAAGGCGCCGAGAACAAGAAGGCGCCAGGAACGCAAAGGGAAAAGGCTTCCGCTGAGGAAAGCAGGCCGCCCGAGGCGCCCCTTGAAGAAGCCTTCAGGTCCGACTCAGTAGGGAAACTCAGGAATTGAGGAAAGGAGTTGTTCTAAGTTTTTCTCCTGAAATTCACGCCTTCCTTAGATGCTTCTCTTTTGTACTCGTAAATCTCAAATCGCAATTCGTAAATCGGTATCTCCCCTATTCCACACGCTTGCCAAACAAACCCACTAAGTTTTTACACTGGTTTTATTTAGCCTGATTTTATACTATACTGTTTTAATAACTTGAACCCTAATACCAATGAAAATATATTCACTACAGGACTTTATCAAATATCTTGATGCAAACGGAGAGCTCGTACGTATCAAAACAGAAGTAGATGCAAAATTGGAAGTTACTGAAATTTCCATCAGGGCTTTACAACAGGGAATGCCTGCTCTACTTTTTGAAAATGTAAAAGGAGCAAAATTCCCACTGGCTATGAACGTCCTTGCCAGTGACAAACGTATTGAACTGGCGCTGGGTAAACACCCGGACCAACTTGGCGAAGAGTTGATTACGTTTATGGAAGATGCTATGCCGCCAAACCCGAAGGTGTTTTTCAAACACCCGGGAACAACCAGACGAATTATCAGCGCCCTTCCCAGGACGACATTCAGCTCCACCTCTCAGGAAGTAGTCAGCCAGCCGAACCTGGATGATCTCCCTGTTATAACCAGCTGGCCTGATGATGGTGGACCCTTCATCACCCTGCCGCAGGTTTTTACTTATGACCCGCACGACGGGAAACGAAACCTGGGAATGTATCGTATGCAGGTCTTCGACAACCAGACAACAGGTATGCACTGGCAGATACAGAAAGGCGGTGGGTTTCATTTCTATCAGGCTAAGAAAATGGGCAAGGATTTTAAGATTGCGGTAGCATTGGGAACAGATCCCGCCCTACTGCTGGCTACAGTCGCCGCATTACCTGAAGGTATAGACGAAGTCATGTTCAGTGGGTTCCTCCGTGGTAGAAGAACAAGGATGACAAAAGGCAGGAGTATACCTATCAAGGTTCCTGCAGATGCGGAGTTTGTTCTTGAGGGAACGGTTCACCCTACGGAGTTACGTATGGAAGGTCCGTTTGGTGATCACTTCGGACACTACTCTCACGCTTCTAAATTTCCTGTTTTCCATATAAGCAAAGTCACACATAGAAAAAACGCTATCTACCCTGCAACAGTTGTAGGCCGCCCCCCTATGGAAGATAAATATCTGGGGAACGCAACGCAACAGGTTCTCGGTCCGCTTATTCGACTGATTCATCATGAAATCCGTGAACTCTGGGCTTATTATGAAGCAGGGTTTCATAACCTGCTGGTAATTTCAATAGAGGAACGTTACCAGAAAGAGGCGATGAAGACCGCCATCTCCATTATGGGCGAAGGACAACTTTCATTAACAAAATGTATTGTAATGGTTTCAGAAGAGGTCAATCCCCGTGACTTCAACGCTGTTCTGAAGGCAATCCGCGAAAACTTTGATCCTACATACGATTTTATCATGATCCCTAAAGTCCCTTTGGACACCCTCGATTTCACCAGCTACAATATGAACCTTGGAAGCAAGATGATTATGGATGCTACAAAATCAGGAAACATAGATAGAAAAAACATTCCAACAAAATCAGAAATAGGTAATTTGGCAAAGACAATAGATAATCGAGTGTTAGACTTTGAGTTTCTGGGTGAGACACTGCTGGTGGTTACTGTTAAGGAGAACGGCAGAGACGTTGTCAGCAAATTAACAAAATCCAGAGAACTAGTCGGACCAAAGATTATTGCGGCAGTGAGTCCTGATGTTGATATCCGTAATCAGGAACAGACCATCTGGGGTATCTTCACTAGATTTGACGCGGAACGTGATATAATGTTTACCGAGGAAAAACTGGTAGGCATAAGCCCTCTGTTCAAGGGTAAGATGGGAATTGACGCCACATGGAAAAAAGGCTATCCCGCACCACTGGTAATGACAGATGAAATTATCAAAAGAGTAGATGAGCGTTGGGACAGCTACTGGAAATAAGATAGTTTAGATTAAGAAATCGCTACCGGGTTATTTTACAGCATTTTCACTTAAAAATTGTTTTTAAGCGATATAAACCATGCCAAAACCGGAAAACATCACAGTAGAAATAACTGGAATGTCCTGTGCCTCATGCGCCCAAAGGATAGAGTCCGCAATCGGCAACACTGAAGGTGTAAGTGAATCTATCGTTAACTTTGCCACAAGGAAGGCCACAGTCACTGGTAGTGTCCCTGCCGAAGAGATCCATAAAATCATTGAGGGGCTGGGTTATAACGTTGTCAAAGAAGATGTTCCCTCCATATCGGAAGAGGAGATAGCCCGATCTGAGTGGAAAAGGTTTTTAACATCTGCAATATTAAGCGTACCCGTCTTCATAATCAGTATGTTTATGCTCCATTTCAAATTCTCCGACCTTTGCCAATTCGTTTTGACAACTGCCGTAATTTTCTGGCCGGGTATCGGTTTCTTTAAAAATGCCCTGAAACAGGTCAGGCACTGGTCGCTGGGAATGGACTCCCTGATTGCACTGGGTGCAGGCGCTGCTTACTGTTTCAGTGTGGTAACTTTTTTAAAGGGAGGAAGCGGACTTTACTTTGAATCTGCCTCAATAATAATTACCTTGATCCTGCTTGGCAGATTTTTCGAATCAAAGGCAAAAGGCAAGGCCGGTGAGGCGATCAGGAAACTGATGGATCTGCAGCCGAAGAGTGCGAGGGTAGTGAGGGACGGCACAACAATAGAAATTCCGATAAATGAAGTACAGATAGGTGAATCGCTGATAATAAGGCCGGGAGAGAAGATACCGGTTGACGGAGCAATGACAGAAGGATGTACCTCCATTGATGAATCTATGCTAACGGGTGAAAGTATGCCCGTTAAAAAGGCGGAAGGTGATAAGGTATTTGGTGGTACGGTAAATACAACAGGCATGATTTATATCACGGCCGAAAACATCGGGGCAGATACTGTCCTGGCCCACATAGCAAAACTGGTTGCAGACGCCCAGGGTTCAAGGGCTCCGGTCCAACGGCTGGCAGATAAAGTCTCCGGAGTATTTGTACAGATCGTCATCTCTATTGCATTACTGACTCTGGGTGCATGGCTGTTGGCTGGCAATTCTTTCAGCGAGGCAATTATTCCTGCGGTGGCGGTATTGGTAATTGCATGCCCGTGCGCACTGGGTCTTGCCACACCTACAGCCGTAATGGTGGGTACCGGCAGAGCAGCAGGAGCAGGAATACTGATTAAAGATGCTGCAAGCCTGGAACTTGCACATAAGATTAAGACACTGGTATTGGATAAAACCGGTACAATAACAGAAGGGAAGCCAAGGGTTACAGAGCTGTTTCATAAAGTGGATGGTGAAAAAGAGACAACAGAAATGGGTACCGAAGAGGCAAAGGATCTTTTACACATTCTGGGAAGCTGCGAACAACATTCGGAGCACCCTATAGGAAAGGCGATCGTAAACTATGTCAGAGACCTTGGTATTGATATAAACGTAGTAAAAGAGTTTCAGGCTGTTACCGGTATGGGTATATGGGCCAGTTATAACTGGTCTACTGTTTTAATAGGCAGTGAAAGGTTAATGGAAGAGAATAATATCGAAATCTCAGGATTAAAACAGAGAGCTGTGGAAATTAAAAGTGAAGGCAAAACCGTAGCCTTTATGGCTATTGACAATGAGATAAAGGCTGTTATTGGCATTGGGGACATGGTCAGAGAAACGTCGGAAAACGCCATTCAAAGGATCAAGGATATGGACGTTGAAATCGTTATGCTTACCGGTGATAATGAGATTGTTGCCGAAGCGATCGGTAAAAAGGTGAACATTGATACTGTGCGCGCGAACCTCAAGCCATCGGACAAATGCGATGAGATAAAGAGACTTCAACAAGACGGCAAGGTCGTCGGAATGATAGGAGACGGGATAAATGACGCCCCTGCCCTGGCCACCGCAGATGTCAGCTTTGCAATTGGGACCGCCACAGAAATCGCAATGGAAGCCGCGAATATTACGCTCGTCAAGGGAGACATTACAAAGGCATGGGAAGCGCTGAGGCTGAGCAGACAGACGATGAAGATAATCAAGCAGAACCTTTTCTGGGCCTTCGGCTACAACGTCCTTGCAATACCATTCGCCGCACTTGGTCTTCTGAACCCCATGATCGCTGCAGGCGCCATGGCGTTCAGCTCTGTATCCGTAGTGACAAACTCCCTGAGATTGAGAAAATTTAAATTAGGGAGCGACAAAAAATGACACGAAGACATCTTTCCTCTATATTTTTGTCAGCCCTGTTCCTGTTATTCTCTATTGCGATGTTTGCAGATATCTCAATAGCAGAAGAGGAACCCAGCGCCTTAAAAATCAGATGGGTTATAGACGAAGCGTTAAGAGCTAACCCAGAACTTCAGTCGTCAAAACTGAGGTGGAGCGCGTCAACTGAAAGGATACGACAGGAGAGAGCCCTGGACGACCCTGTCGTAGGATTCACCTATTTTGGCGAGCAGGTCCAAACCCGTGTAGGTGAGAAGCAGGCAGGGGTAATGGCGTCACAGAAAGTACCATTCCTAGGGAAGCGCAGCTTAAAGGGAGAGGTAGCTAGAAATGAAGCGAAAGTGTTCGGAGAAAAATATCGTACACTCGAAAGAGAGTTAGTAGCGAAAGCCAAGTCCGCATTTTATGAATTATACTGGACACATCAATCTATAAGCATAAACGAAGAAAACAGAGACCTTCTTAAAAGGTTTGTTAAGATTGCCGAGGTAAAATATGCCACCGGCAAAGCCACACAGCAGGACGTCCTAAAGGCACAGGTGGAGCTTTCTAAGATAGTGAATGAACTGATCTCCCTGGAGCAGCTTAAAGAGACTGCTGTAGCCAGGATAAACACTCTACTGAACCTCCACCCTGACACACCACTCGGCACCCCGGAAGAGGTGAATATTGAGAAGCTCACTGTTTCACTGAAAGACCTATATAAGAAGGCAAAGGAGGTCAGTCCGGATCTCAGCATACTCAAATACAAAATAGAGAGAGATAAGGCCGCTTATAAACTTGCAAAAAAACAGTACTTTCCGGACTTTACATTTGGACTCAATTATACCTTTATCAATGATATGCCATCGTCAGTGATGTCATCACCGATTGGAGAGAGCAGGGATTCATATACAGGTACTCTGAGCATGAATATTCCAATCTTTCAGAAAAGAAAACATGACGCAGGCGTGAGAGAGGCAAATGCCAAACTGAAATCCAGTAAAATGGCATACAAAAACAGAGAAAATTTGACACTTTTTGAAGTAAAGGATTTGCACTTTAAGGTACAAACCGCAGAGAGACTCGTAAAGCTCTACCGGGACAGTATCATACCGCAGGCAAAGCAATCCCTTAAAGCGGCTGAGAGCGGCTACCAGTCAGGTCAGGTAGACTTTCTGAATCTCATTGACAGCCAGAGAGTTCTGCTCGATTTCAATCTTGCGTTTTACAAAGCCGTAGCAGATTTCGGTACAAACATAGCAGGATTGGAAAGAGTAGTTGGTGTAGAATTGTCAAAAAAAAGCGCAATAGGTAATGAGAATGAATAGGCCGCAGATTTACGCAGATCACATCAGGTAAATATCTTTTCGTATTAATATTTCTAGATTTTCAAAAGGCAATTGGTTATCATACCTGAACATAATTTATTATTTGTAGAACTTGATATAAGTCCTCATCATGTTGAGGATTTACGCTTTTATTAGGAGAAAAAATGAATATTCTTGTTTCCGGATCACTCGCTTATGACAGGATTATGGACTTTCCCGGGAAGTTTTCAGACCACATACTTCCGGATAAGGTACACGTCCTCAATGTCTGTTTTATGATAAATGAATTAAAGGAAAACTTTGGGGGTACTGCCGGAAATATCGCGTATGCACTTTCACTACTTGGTGAAAACCCGACAATACTGGCAACTGCAGGTCGAGATTTTGAATCCTATAAAGAGTGGTTTGGTAAAAATAAAATTTCTACAGATAATATTAAGATCATCGAAGAAGAACTCACCGCTGGTGCGTATATTACCACTGATATGTCAGACAATCAGATCACGGCATTTAATCCGGGTGCAATGAAGTTCAATGCCAGTTACGATTTTGAATCCACTGCACATGACAACACAGTTGCCATAGTTTCACCGGGAAATCTGGACGATATGTTTAACTTTTCTAAGATATACCAGGAGAAGAAAATAGATTATATTTTTGATCCCGGACAGTCTCTCCCTGCCTGGAGTAGTGAGCGGTTAATCGAGGTGATGGACGGAGCAAAGATATTTATCTGTAACGATTATGAGCTTCAGTTAACACAGGAGAAAACCTCCATGACAATCGATGATATTTTAGATAACACGGAGATACTGGTACAGACAAAAAGTGAGCACGGTTCAGTTGTAGTAATGAGAGAGCATGGTCAAACTAAAAACATTGACATTCCTGCTGCCGAAGTTGATTCTGTAAAAGATCCTACAGGCGCGGGTGATGCTTACCGGGCAGGACTAATAAAAGGATTCTTTTTATCGGACGGTGACATTGTTCATGCTGCAAGAATGGGCGCAGTTACTGCCGCTTATTGCGTAGAGGTTTATGGCCCGCAGAATTTCGATTTTACCGACAAATCTTTCAACAAACGATTCGAAAAAACTTTTGGTGAAACTGCATTTTAAGAACTGCGCTTCACACGTAGATTCAAGTCAGAGTGGATCCCTCTTTTTAATACTATGTAGTGCTGTGAACGTGTCACCGCACTACATAGATGTGGTTAACTCCCCTGCCGAATTCTGCTTGTAGTAACCTTCCAATTTTACCTCTTCACATTTATTCGCCCTCTCATTCTCTACAGAGGTTTTTCCGTAAATTATTCGCCTATTTTTATCTAATTTTATTAAATTGTAAATTTATTTCGTATTTGTTTATCACTCTTTAAAAGAGCAAATTTCTGTACAAATATCTTTTCACTCATAAGATATGGAGTTCCAAAGAGATAGGAACTCCCACCCCGGTTTTCCCATACAACCCTTTATAATCGGTATAGCAATTGCGCTTCTTCATAGTTAAATCCACTGATATCCAGTAAAATTTCACCCTGTTAGATAGTTTTGATACCACACTAGGGCATTTCCTCCTTTTCTTCTATCTAACAGGGATAATTTATTCTACAAGTACATCACACTTTTCAGCACTGAGACACCTGACATTTCACCCTGTCAGATAGACCATAAGTGGGATACCTGGTTTTGGTATTATGGCTATCTGGCAGGGATATTTTCTGCAACCACTTTAACTAACTCTTTATGTTTCTCAGAGCGCAGCACTAAGAAACAATCACATCACAGGAAGATATCACATTAACTAACAATTTCTTTTCACCATCTGCAAGACTGTCATACAACCCTTGTAACGTCTTCATTAAGAATAGATACGATTTTTCACCATAATGCCCAATCAACAATATTCTGCAACATTCTACCACATTTTTGAATTGACATAATGATTTAATAGTTTTAACCTTCATAACTATACCTTGAAACAGAGGGAAATCCTACCGTGCTGTGTCTAAAATAAGATGACTATTTTGAATAATAATCTTACAGATCTATATAGCTTCAGCCAGGAAAGTCCTGACAAATTGACTATCCATTTCCAGGATAGGCTTGACGTAAGTAACGCCTCTCAGCTTACAAAGGAATTCAACACTCTTCTGAAAACTCACAAACCGGATAGCCTGGTAATTGATCTTGATAAATTAACCCACCTTGATGACTACGGAGTATCCGTACTTGTGGGACTGAAGAAAATAATGGGTAACAGACGTGGTAATTTCTCATTAGCAAACATTTCTGAGCAAGTTAATGAAATCCTCTCCATGCATCGTTTTAACGAGTTAGGGCAACAGCCTGTCTCTGTACATAAAACATCACAAAACATTTTTGCTAACCTTGGAAGCTCCACTTTTAATATTGGTAGCGAGTTAAGGTTTATGCTCATGTTTCTGGGTGATACCTGTTTTTCCTTACTGACGTTTTTACGACACCCCGGATCGTTACGCTTTAACGATACTGTAGAGAATATGAAACGAGTCGGACTCGATGCGTTACCCATTGTCGGTTTGATCAGTTTTCTCCTGGGCCTGATTATGGCTTTCATGTCATCAGTCCAACTCCAACAGTTTGGAGCTAACATTTATGTGGCTTCACTTGTCAGTATTTCGATGACCCGGGAACTGGGGCCTATCATGACGGCCATCATTGTGGCCGGTCGTTCCGGTTCCTCCTTTGCAGCCGAAATTGGCACCATGAAAATATCAGAAGAGGTGGATGCCTTATCTACCATGAACATTAATCCGAATTTCTTTCTTGTACTTCCACGCATGTTTGCCGCTTTTCTGGTTATGCCTGTATTAACCCTTTTTTCTGATCTGTTTGCTATTGCCGGAGGTCTACTTGTAGGGGTAACCATGCTCGACCTTACCGTAAGTGGCTACACAAACCAGACTATTCATTCCCTCACGCTTTTTGATGTATTCTGGGGAGTGTTCAAGAGCGGCATCTTTGCCATTCTCATCTCCTGGACAGGGTGTCTTAAGGGTTTTCAGGTAAGAGGCGGTGCCGCCGGAGTAGGCAAAGCCACCACATCAGCAGTGGTGACCAGTATTTTTCTGATCGTCCTGAGCGATTCACTTCTTGTAGTCATACTCAGGTATTGGAACGGATGATAGACAGAAGCATAAACAAGTACCTTAAGTTTGAAGTGAACTAAAGTGCCTAAAATTATAAAAAAGGTGCGGATTATATAATTCTAATAAAACAATGATTAATAAACCGGTAAAAGAAAAAAAAGTTGCCATTAAGGTTATGGACATGGTGGCTGGTTATGAAGAGGATGTAATACTGAACCATATTAATTTTGAGGTATACGAGGGTGAAATATTTGTAATCCTGGGCGGAAGCGGTTGTGGAAAAACCACTTTACTGAAACACCTCATTGGTCTCAATCGGCCAATGGACGGAAACATAGTAATTAATGGTATTGATATTACTGATGACAAAGGAGATAATCTCCAGCAGGTCTTACGTGAATGTGGTATACTCTTTCAGGGTGGCGCGCTCTTCAGCTCAATGACAGTAGCCGAGAATGTTGCGTTGCCAATGCAGGAACATACAGATTTACCTGCTTCCTCAATTGATAATATAGTAAAAATGAAACTGGCACAGGTTAGCCTGACAGGATATGAAAACCATCTACCTTCGGAGATTAGTGGTGGAATGAGAAAAAGGGCCGGTCTCGCGCGGGCAATGGCGCTTAATCCGAAGATCCTGTTTTTTGATGAGCCCTCTGCCGGCCTTGACCCTGTGACATCGGCAGAGCTTGATCAGCTGATTATGCGGCTAAACCGTAGCTATGGTACAACTATGGTGATTGTTACACATGAACTTCCCAGTATATTTTCGGTTGCCCATCGGGTTATAATGCTTGACAAGAGGGTTAAAAAAATAATTGCAGAAGGGTCGCCACAATACTTACGTGATAACAGTCAAAATCCGTTTGTCCGACAGTTCTTCAACCGAGAAACAGAATCTGATAGTGACTTATTGAGAAATTAGCGACATACCACCTCTCCTAAGGTGGGTTTAAAATTTTTTCAGTTTTAACTATGATTAATCAGAAAGCTAAATTTTATGTTGGTTTATTCATTGCCGCAGGTATTGGCCTTGCAATAGTAACCATCATTTTATTGGGAATGAATCGTTTTCTTGAGAAGGGACAATTCTATGCAGTTTATTTTAACGAATCTGTTCAAGGCCTCAAGATCGACTCTCCAGTGAAATACAGAGGTGTCTCCATTGGCCATATTGAACGTATAGCCCTGGCTCCGGATTCCAAATTAATAGAGGTTATTCTAAAGATAGAAGCCGATATTACACTTGAGGAAAATATGGTAGCCCAGCAAAAGGCCGTGGGAATTACGGGTAGCAAATTTATTGAGCTGGATCTTATGGATGAGTCAATGGACGCCGATTCTCCGAATCTGAAATTCCCTACAGAATATCGTGTACTGGCATCTAGGCCATCAAATATCAGCGAACTGTTTCGCAGTGTAGATGATATCGTAAAGAAACTTAATACCCTGGATATTGTCGAGATATCTACCAGTCTAAAAACTACTCTGGATCATCTGGATCAATCATTACACGATTTTGATTCTAAAGGGATTTCAGATGACATTAAAACTTCGTTAACAAGTATAAATAAAAGCTTTGACCCAGAAGAATGGAACAAGCTTATGACAAATACATCAGCACTGATAGCCAGAACAGAAATAGAAGTTGAAAATCTTGGTCGTTACATCCTTGTCGTTGGGCAGTATCTGGAAAAGGCAAGTAGTAATCTTGACCAAACTCTTGAGCAGGTATCAATCCAACCATCTCAGCTACTTTTTAGCGAGCCACCTATAGAAAAAGAGTTTGAAAAGAGTGTTAAGTAGAATTTAAACAAGATTATCGGAGGTACATGGTGCGTTATATCGCAATTATTTTGATAACTTTTTCATTAGCGTTCTGTGGTTGTGTATCACTTGAACAACCGAATACAAAGTTTGAATATTACATTCTTGAGTATGATGCTTTGAGGAATGATAAATCTACCGATCCAGGCAAGGAGTCAACCGTACTCAAGATAAAACATTTCAATGCATCACCAATCTACAACACCGATAGAATTATCTATAGTGACCAGCAATTTAAACGCTCACCATACTTTTATCATAAGTGGAGAGTAAGGCCGGCTGAGTTTGTAACATACTTCCTCTCCCGGGACCTTAAGGAGAGCGGCCTGTTTGAGGCAGTCCTCCCGCCAACCAGTGGAAGCCTGCATACACATACCGTAGAAGGAACAGTGGACGAGTTCCTTGAGAGGGATTCAAATGATAGCTGGGAAGCGGTATTGAGGATAAGTGTAATATTGCAGGTTGCCAGGGAACCGGATGCAAGCAAACGGATTATTTTTGAACGAAGCTTTTCAACGAAGAAAAAATGCAGAGAGAAGAATCCGCTGGCTCTGGCCCAGGCCATGAGCCTTGCCATGGCAGAAGTGTCAAAAGATATCGGTATAGCTATTCATGAAGCTTTAGTAGAAAAGTAAAGGAATATAGATGCAGGATATCATCAAACAACCTGACATGCAACAATATGCAAAAACCTTTGCAGCAGGGGAAACCCTGTTTCTACAAGGTGACCATTCCCAGGACATGTACATCCTGATCAGCGGTGAACTTGAGGTCTATAAAGGCGACAAGAAGATTGCAGAGGTTACTGAGCCCGGTTCGACAGCGGGTGAGTTGTCTTTTCTGTTCGGATCGATAAGGACAGCTACAATCAAGGCGCTGAATGATGTAGAGGTCATGATGATCCCTGCCGATCAGATTAAAGATATCTTACGTAAATACCCATCCATTGCTCACGAGATGACGTTAAGGCTTGCCAGTCGGCTTGAAGAGACTACCAAGATAATGCACGGACTCGGGGAGTTTAATGATCGACTTCCTGATGCAATTATTATGGCAGATAGTGACAGACATATTCTCTCATGGAACAGGGCCGCTGAAGAGCTACACGGCAGAACCTGGCAGCAGATGAAAGGCTATCCATTAGCCGATTTGTATCAGGATCCGCAAGCTTACGAACAGTTTGTGTCAGACATACAGGCCGGCAACTCTTTGCAGGAAAAAGAGATGGTTGTCAAGCAACCGGATGGAAACAAGCGCTTTGTCTCCACCAGCACAACAGTTCTCTATGACGGTCACCACAATGTGGAAGGATTTATCTTTCTCAGTCGTGATGTGACAAATATTAAAGATCTCGAAAAAAAATACAAACGGATGAAGAGATGGCTAATCCCATCTATCGTATTCTTTTGTGTGGTTATAATCTCCCTGTTTTTTACTCTTCCATATTTCTCCAGGGGGAACAGAATTCTCGATTACAAGAAAGAGATCTTCGAGACTCGTATTATCCAGGATTCTCAGAATATAACCAGTGCGGTAACTGCACATCTGACAACAGGAAATTTGGCGGCAATTGATGGTATAATGCAGGCCTTCTTCGAAAACGAATCTCCGGAGCATTTTGGAATTACCGGTCTTGCAATCCTTGACCGTAATAAAAAAGTGATAAGTGCATATTCAGCAAAAACTGGACAGAAGGCGGCGGACATCGTTGGTTACAGTTACAGCGGTATCAAATTCAAGGGAGATGAAATGGCTGCCCACAAAATACTGACCCTGTTCCGTGCTGACAAGGAGAACCGGATGGGTACAAGGGGAGTAGAAATTGCTTATGAAATACGTCAGGAAAATGGTGAAATAACAAACTGGCTGATCTTCCAACTGGAAATGGAACATCTCGATCGGGAATATGGCATAGACGCAAAAACATTAGCCCGAATCGATTTTCAGAATGACTAGAGTGGGAACACGAACTACCCTTGCTCCACTTTAAGAAAAAGAAATCTACTATCTCTTCCGTTGACCTTATACACTAACCACCCAATCCGGATCAAAACGTGCATGGCAGCTTGGACATATCAGGATGATTTTACACTGTTCTTTTGTCTGCCGTACATATGATGTATGAAAACCATCCTCGTACCCGCATTCAGGACAAATATGAAGTTCCTCTCCTATTGTAATTTGCTCCGGTTTCTTACTCATCAATTACTCCTTCCACTTAATCGAACATCCCATTGACGGGTATTGATCGGGAGATGGTTTATTTCCTCCTAGCAGTGCTTCAATCGCATCGCTTAAATCATGAGATGTTACTTTTTCGGGATGCTGCCAGTTATCATCTATCTGGCCATGATAGCACAACTCCCTCTCTTTGTTGTAAACGTATATATCGGGAGTGCATTGAGCCTGGTATTTTTTTGCAACGGATTGATCTTCATCTCTTAAATATGGAAAGTTGTATCCTTTTTCCTCCGCTCTCTTAACCATGTTTTCGAAATTATCGTCGGGGTATTTGATTCCGTCATTTGGATTGATTCCGACAAGCTGGACATTTCGTTCCACAAATTTTTCCTGCAGTTGAACAAGCCTGTCATCCACAGCATGAACATACGGGCAATGGTTACACATAATGACAATAACCAAAACTTCTTTAGCATCATAGTCAGCAAGAGAGTGCATTTCCCCGTCTATACCCTTTAAGCAAAAGTCGATCGCCTTTGTCCCTAATGGAACATTTATTGATTTTAGTAGAGCCATTCTAACCTCCTATAAAATAATCACTTTATTTCGCTTTTTCAACAAAGCTCTTGAATGCTTCTTCAATGATCTTTTCGTGCTGTTCCGGAGTTTCCGCCCTGCCGTATTTCTTAATAATGTTATCCCATTCCGGGGTTCCATGGTATTGATGGCATCCCATGCACAACCCCTCTCTTTCCACAATATTCCTTTCCTTCTCATTTAACGGCCTGTCTTCAGGCAGCGGCATGTTCTGGATCTGCTTACCGCTCCGCGTAACCAACTGGTCAAGAGCAAAGGGAAAATCAGTAATCTTCGGGACTTGCCATTTACCGGTCTTAGCACCGGGAATATCGCCATATACACCTTTTGATAAATCCTGAAAGAGAGGACTGTCTCCCAGAATTTTTCCGGCACTCCTTGAATTGCCGGTGCCGTATCCGATAGTCTTAGGGTTGGTATGGCAATCCTCACATGTTCTGGCTACCAGTGAAATTGAATGAGGCTGCAACGGGGCAAGTGTAGGAGAATTATGCCCGGTTGAAGTAGTATATGTTTTATTGAGCGCCTTGATCTCTCCCTCTTCATCTATAAATGTATAGAAAACCTGGCACCCCGGGGCAAGGGGTGACACCTTCTCCCTCAAATTCATTCCCAGTATCGGACTTTCCCATCTCAGAAAAGAGCGGTTTTCTAATGCCAGGTTACCGTCTTTTTTTGTTACAGTCTGCCTTCCGGTTACAGGATCAACCTTTTTCGAAGTAGTAATCCAGTCTGTACCCTCCACCCTTCTGTCATATTCCATATGGCATCCAAAACACTGAGGAGCCCATGTGGCATGGCACGCATAGCACTCCATCTTCTCAATATGCTTATGAATGGTCGACATGGAGACCTTACCTTGTTTTGTCTTGTAGGTGTCGGTTTCATTTATTTTCTTCAACAGAGGTATCTCATGTTTTTTTCCGGTAAACCTGCTGTAGACATATGATGTGTTTCCCTCTCTTCTCCAGTTTTCTTTTACGTTTCCTCTTGAAGTAAGCAGATACTCCACACTGTTTTTTTTATATGTCCCCCTGGCACCATCCAGAGTTACTGGTGTTCCATGTCCTACGGACAGCTCCCAGGGAAATTTTTCCGGTGTCCCATGGCAGTCGTAACAACTGATCTCCACCTGGTATAAAGTTGCCGGGTAGATGTTGCCATCACCATGCACATCAATTGACGTATGACAGTCTACGCACTGCATACCTCTTTCAAAATGTACATCCTTACGTACATGCATATACTCTTTCGTAAAGAGAGGCCTCTGTGCCTGTGCATTTTCATCAAATGGAACGGCATGGGCATCCTTTATATAATCAAACTCAAACATCCCCACAAAGGTCGTCCCGATCCTCTTTCCCCTTGTGTGACAGTGAGTACACTGAGCTGCCGGAATTGCAGTAGTAATACGATGCTTTAACGGATGAGAACGTTCAGATGTGTTTTTTATTTGAGGATCACCTCCTTCATGCTTCCCGTCGTTTCCATAGAGCATGTGGCAGGCGGCACAACCTGATGCCCTGAGATCACCTCTTTTACCTCTTCCCTCTCCCCAGACATGGCATCGTCCGCACTGTTTCCTATAGGTATCTGAAAAACCGGCTTTTTCTTCCGATCCGAATACACTTACGCCCTTCTCGAAGTCCGGTATCTCCTCCACACTATCAAGCCTTCTCAGATATCCGAACTTAATGGCTTTCTCTGTCCACTCCTTGAATTTATCTGTGCCTACATCGGGAATCTGGCCATCTGTGTCTACCATATCAAAGTTGCCATAGGGAAAGGTGCCCTTCGAAACTACACCGTTTGAAGAGAGATTTTTATTTACGATACCCGTCTGAAGTGAATGCAGTGATTTAGATAGCCTGGTAGTATAATTTCTGCCCAAGGTTCCTGATGGATCCAGAGTTGCGGTCTGCCCTGACATTATCTCCCCGCCAACAGGCTTCTCAAGTGGTTTCCCCATCAGGGTAGTAATGCTCCCCTTTCCATCATGACACTTTGCACAGCCTTTTCCCTCGTGAAGAACCCACATACTGGACGGATTTGGAATGAGCCCCTTATGGGACTCTTCCTTATTTCCTGATGACGGAACACCCTCGTGGCAGATGGCACACTCATAACCTCTACCCTTTCCATATTTCTGTTCGGCAAACAGCAGGAGATACGGTTGCATTCTGTCATTAATAACCTCAATCCCTTCATGGCATGACATACAACCCTTATCTACGCCCTCTACTTTCAAGTTGCTTTTGGCACTGGCAGCTTGCATGCTTCCGGTTTCAGGTACAGACTTACATGCACCAACCATTCCCAATAAAACTGCCGTGAATACTATGATAAATAATTTTGCGTTGCCCATTTGATATCTTTCATTATTTTATGTTTATTAAGTGCTAATAGATATTGAGCACTATTATACAAGGAGTTCAAAAACATTTCCAACAAATGCTATTCGAAAGCTAGTAATGCTTTTAATGACAAGCGTTTATAACATCCAAAGTTGTAGTTAGACAGATCCAGCCCCTATTCCTTCATGTTATTGAAATCGATACTCAATCACGTAAAAAACTAATATTCTGTTTAAAATAACAACAAAAATTGTTATAATAGCCTTCACTATTTGCAATCTGTTTAGATTATTGATATACCATTTTAACTATCACACCACCTTGATAAATCGATCTATAAACTATCTTTGTTTATAATTGACAAAAGCATACAAGATCCACCTCAGCCTTTTCGGCATAAGCCATTATACACCAACATGTTCCACAAAGCTGCCTTGGGTGAGTTTTTTAAATAAACCTTCGTTCAACAGATGTATATGTTTAAATATTAACCTGAAAACATAACCGGGTCAGAAATGTACTGATATTAAACGTTCCAAATAGTGGACATTGGCAACTATTTTGCGATTTCAATCTTACTAACTATAAAATACCCATGTAAACAGGAACATTGTCGGGATTGTATAAAACACCATGAAAATTTCAAAAGCCAGAACACTTAAATTTCAAACCATCCTTATCTCAGCAATTCTGATGTGCGGTTTGATTGTACTGGTAGGAATACTAATCAATAGATCTCTTGAAGAGAGTAAGTTAACAGAAAAATATGTTGTAAAAAACGAAATAGTAGGCTACCTGAATGTTGCGGCAGGATGGCAGGCTCTCGAACGTGGCTACGGCGCCACAATAATTGGAAGCGGTAAGGGCAGTTCTTCTCCCCTCTTCCCAAAATTCCTTAAGATGGCAGAGAATGGAGATTTCGAAGTCTCAAAGGCGAAAGCCACCATTAGAAAATTATTAAGTGTAAATGAGGATAAAATATTTGAAACAAGAATTGATAAATGGTTTAGAGAATATGAGGTACTCAAACTTACACGTCCAAGAATTAAAAACAGTGATATTTCCAAAGATGAGTGGATTGATATAGCCACAACTAACATCAATAACGAATTAAAATTGTGCAGTACCGCCTTTACCCCACAACAAAAGGAAGAGGACATACTCTATTTGAATAATGTCCTGCGCCCTGATATTGCAAGATTCTGCGAATACGCAGGACTTGAACGTGCCCTCGTTGGCAATGCCATTGCGACAGGGGAACCTCTTTCTAATGAGAACAAAAGCAGAATAAAGAATTACCGTTCTATAGCAGAACAGTCTCTAGGTAATATATTGCTTTTAATGGAGCTGCCATCTACTTCGAGCCAGATGAAACAGGCTATTGAAATATTCGATGAAGAGTTCCTGCACAAATTTCAACATTTAAGAGAAAAAGTTTTTGCGCAGAGTAAAAAACTGGAAGATGAAATAAACGCCACCTCTTCGGATATTAACAAGAAGAAAGAGATTTTTAAAAATTATTTGACTGGTATATCTGCTGATTTACTTAATATGAGCAACCATAGAAATGTAACAGCGTTCGCTAAAACCCTGTTGTCAGAAGGAGTTATTTATCCACACAAACACCAGAGAGATGTAGAAAACCTTTTTAGCACATTTTCTCAAGTAAAAAGGGTCTATGACCAGATACGATTTTTAGATAATTCCGGACACGAACGTGTGCGTGTTGACTTTGATGGTGACACAACCAAAATAGCTACAGACACACAACTGCAGGATAAAAGTGAAAGATATTATTTCAAGAATACCAGAGACCTGGAACCAGGGGAAGTATATATTTCTCCACTTGATCTTAATATGGAGCACGGAAAGATTGAGTCTCCCCATAAGCCTGTTGTGCGTTTTGCAACACCGGTTTTTGTAGACAAAAAACCGGCAGGGGTTGTTGTCTTCAACTTGCTGGCTGAAACTCCGTTATTATCGCTTGAATACATCAGGAATAATGCTGACGGCAATTATATTTTAGCCGATCAAAACGGGTTTTATCTCCATCACCCGGACAAAGAGAAAGAGTGGGGAATGATGGAGTTACTTAACAGAACACATCATAATGTGCGGCAAGACTATCCTGAGATCAAAGAACAGATCCTTTCAGGTAAAGAAGGAACTGTTTTTTTAGCTTCAGGGGAAGTAATAATTTATAAACCATTTTTTCTCAATTTAGTGGGCGAACAAGATAAATTCTGGGTCATTATTAAACAAATCAAAGGTATGAATTATCAGATAAGCGCATCAACCTGGTTTGATGTAGCGACAACAGCAATCAATACCGGACTGGCTATCTCAAATATCTCCGGTGAAGAATCAAATGCCGCCATGCTGGAAATGGTGTCTACAACAAAAAGAGATATGTTGATCAATATCCTTGTTCTGATCCTTGCTATCTTAGTGTTCATCTATTTCATTTGGTGGTCTAGAAACCGGGTTTTAAAACCCATTATGCAGTTGACAGGAGCTACACAAAAAATAGCTAAAGGGAGCCTTTCATTTAGGGCCGCAGTTAATACAAATAATGAGATAGGCATCCTGGCCACCTACTTTAATATAATGGCCAAGAAACTTACGAATGAAATTACAGAGCACAAAAAGACTGAAACATCATTACAAAAGGAGGTAAAACTGATTCATCTATTGCAGGATGTAGCGATTGCTACCAATGAAGCAACTACTGTAGAAGAATCCATGCGGACATGTATTGGTAAGTTGTGCACATTTACAAAATTCTCGCTTGGACATGTATACCTGTTGGATTCAAATGATATCCTGGTCCCTTCAGACCTATGGTTCTTCGACCGCCATAAGAAGTACAACGTATTTAGGAAAGTTACTGAATCTACAACCTTTAGTAAGGGTGTTGGTTTACCGGGACGAGTGTTGGAGAGTGGAAAGCCAGAATGGATTACCGATGTAGCAAAAGATTCTAATTTTCCCAGATCCAAATTAACGAAAGACCTCAACGTTAAAAGTGGGTTCGCTTTTCCTATTTTTGAACAAAAAAAGGTTGTGGCAGTGTTTGAGTTTTTTTCTGCAGAAGAGTTAGAGCCGGATGAGTCATTAATGCAAATAATATTACCACTTGCAACTCAATTGGGCAGGGTAATAGAAAGACAACGGACAGAAGATCAACTGCGTATTGCCAAAGAGGAAGCCGAAGAGGCAAACAAATCCAAGAGTACATTTCTGGCTAATATGAGTCACGAGATACGCACACCAATGAATGGTATTGTGGGTATGACCGATTTATTACTTGACACTAACTTGACAATAGAACAGCGTGAATATGCAGAAACAGTTTACGACAGCACAGATGCTTTACTTACTGTTATCAATGATATCCTGGATTTTTCCAAGATAGAAGCGGGGAAAATGGAGATAGAAAATATTAATTTTGATCTACGTGTTGCCGTAGAGAGTACCACCGATATCCTCGCTGTCAAGGCACATGAGAAGGGTCTCGAATTGTCCTGTTTTATCAGCCCGGAAGTGCCTTCCTTATTGTGCGGTGATCCGGGACGGTTACGACAGATCTTGATTAACCTTGCCGGTAATGCTGTCAAATTTACAGCAAATGGAGAAGTCGGAATTAGCGTGATTATGATTGAAGAGACAAAGTCTCATATCACATTACGGTTTGATGTTAGAGATACCGGCATCGGAATACCTGCTGAACATATGGACTATTTGTTCAAATCATTTTCTCAAACAGATTCCTCTACTACCAGGAAGTATGGTGGCACCGGACTGGGTCTGGCAATTTCCAAACAAATTACTGAACTAATGGGAGGCCGAATTGGTGTGGAAAGCAAAGAGGGTGAGGGGTCAACCTTCTGGTTTACGGTTATGGTAAAAAAACAGCCTCATGATAAACGACAGGTTCCTGTGGATCTGGGTGACATAAAAAATAAGCGTGTACTGATTGTCGACGGCAATGGCACTAATCGTTACATCTTTAGAAAGTACCTCGAACCCTGGCATTGCCGTGTTGAAGAAGCTGTCTCCGATGAGGAAGCATTGAAGAAACTGCGCGAAGCTGTAAATAACAAAGATCCATTTGAGATTGCCCTGCTTGACTACTGTATGCCTGAAGTGAATGGAGAATCACTGTGCATGGAGATCAAGGCAGATCTACAGTTTAAGGACTTGATTCTTATAATGCTGACTTCGTTTGGCAGTAGAGGAGATGCGAAGCATTTCAAAGAGTTGGGATTTGCAGCATATCTGCACAAGCCGATAAAACAGTCACTATTGCTGGATTGTCTCAGGATAGTTACCGGAGAATCTGTTGATGTAGAGAAAGATACAACCGATCAAATAGTTACACAATACTCTATCTCTGAGGATCATAAACAACACGTCCGCATATTGCTGGCAGAGGATAATGCTGTCAATCAGAAGATTGCTTTGCACATTCTTGAGAAAAAGCGAGGATACCATGTGGATGTCGTTACTAATGGCAAGGAGGCTCTAGCATCACTTGAGAGATCAGATTATGATCTGGTATTAATGGACGGTCAGATGCCTGAGATGGACGGTTATGAGGCCACTCGCATTATACGTGATGAGGGTTCAGACGTCAGGAATCATAACATTCCAATAATAGCCATCACTGCCAATGCCATGAAAGGCGATCGGGAAAAATGCCTTGAGGCTGGTATGGACGATTATGTATCCAAGCCAATTAAGGCGCAGAAACTTGCAGATACTGTTGAACGTTATATTTACAAAACCAAGCATTTATAACATCCAAAAGAGCTCTTAATAACGTTTAGACAGATCCCGCCTGCCTCCCTTCTTGTAATTGAATTGACACGTAATCACTTAAAAAACGGGTATTCTGTCCAAAATAACAACAAAAACAGCTCCAATATCTCATACTTATTCTTGATCTGCTCGATTATTGATAAACTATTCTAAGATTCACGCCGTCTTGAGAAATCGATCCATGAACGATATTTTTGCTAATTGACCTTGACATAGAAATTAGCCTTTGTACAGCAACAACCATAAACCATGACAGTACAAAGAGTTGGGCAATATACCCACAAAGTATTCCAATAATTTTTTATTAAACGGATTGGGTATTTGAAGAGTTAGTCTGACGGATAGAACAACGTAATAATGCTCAAAAATTAAACATTCCTAATAATTGAAGTTGGCAACTATTTTGCGTTTTCAACTGTGTTATAAAAAATTTTAATATCTTCCTGAGCAGAGCCGAAGGATACTCTTTTGTCACTTAACGACTTAACTTGACAACAGACTGATTTTTTTAAAGTGAGAATATAAAGTGAACGCCTTTAATACTTATGATGAAACAAAAGCACACGAAATAGTTGAGGAAATTTATTGGGTGGGCTTTGCCGATAGAAAAGCGGGGTTTTCCAATAATCCGTATGTTTTGGATGATGGAGAGGATGTGATACTTTTTGATCCTGGCTCTAGAGCTCCTGAGCATTTTAACATAGTAAAGGAAAAAGTATGCTCAGTAGTGGACCCTGAGAGGATCAACTACATTGTAGTCCACCATCAGGATCCTGATATATGTGCCGCAATCCCTCTATTTGAAGAGATGGTTAATCCGAGAGTGAAGCTTATTACACCAACCAGGGCAGCGCCATTTATGAGATACTACGACTCGTCCTCTGAGGTCATTCCTGTTGAAGACGGAGAAACACTTACGTTAAAAAGCGGCAGAATTATAACGTTTGTCCATACCCCTTACGTACACTTTGCAGGTTCAATGGTAACATACGATGCGAAGACAAAAACTGTCTTTTCGAGCGATATATTTGGTGCATTTTCTATTGATTGGAATTTATACGCAAACGAAAATTATCTTGAAGCCTTTAAAGCTTTTACAGAACCATACCTGGCATCAAAACTGGCACTAGACAGCGCATTGGATAAATTAGAGACGATAGAAATAGAAAGAATATGCCCGCAACATGGTTCTGTTATTAACAAAAACATCGAACTTTATATGCAGGCCGCACGTGAATTAGAAGTAGGCACCTGGGTGTAGATATATCTAAAATTAGAAACTATTTAAAGAGGAAACAAGAAAAGTGAGCAACCAAAACGGCTACCTTGCAATACTGACGGCAATTGTTCAACGTCAATTTGGAGTGTTAGGAACTGAAAAGGCATTGGCCGGTGCAAGAGAGGCAGGACTGGAAGTTCTTGATGATGGTACCGTAAAGACTTTTGAGAATGACGGCAACAGCGCGACAGAAAAGTTAATAGAGAGCTATGTTGGCTATGCAGGGTTGACGGCAAAGATAGGCTGTGTAATGCTTGCAAATAAGATTGCCGAGGAACACGATATTACACTGCCAAAACTCTAAACGAGTATAACCAGAGAGTGACATTATGGAAGAGAATACGCTGAAAGAATCGGAACAAAGATATCATAATTTTCTAGAAACTGTACAGGATGCAATTATCAGCATTGATGAGAAAGGGATAGTTAATGACTGGAACAAAGCAGCAAGTAAGATCTTTCGATATGCTAAATGCGATATCATAGGACAACCCATAGCAATCATTTTTCCTGAAGGATATTGGAAGCCGCATCAAGAGGGGCTGAAACAGTTTGCAAACAAGGGAGAAGCCAGAATTATCTACAGAATAGTAGAAGCGATGGGAAGAGCAAAAGAAGGAGTTGAAATACCTATCGAAATGTCTTTGTCTTATCAACATAGTGCAAATGGTCAACACTCTTTTACTCTTATCATCAGGGATGTAACTGAAAGAAAAAAACAGTCAGAAGAAATTAATAAGCTATCTCGTACCGTTGAACAGAGCCCCATTTCTATAATGATTACGGATAGTGAAGGTAAAATTGAATATATCAATCCCAAGTTTACAGAAATGACTGGCTACACCCCCGAAGAAACACTTGGAAACACCCCAAGTCTACTGAAATCCGGAAAAACTCCCAGAGAAGAGTACAAAAAATTGTGGGAAACCATTAAAGCAGGTAATGAGTGGCGAGGAGAATTCTGCAATAAAAAGAAAAACGGTGTTCTCTATTGGGAATATTCATCTATCTCTCCTATTAAAAACAGCAAAGGCGATATTTCCAATTTTGTTTCAGTCAATGAAGATATTACAAAACGCAAGAAAACAGAAGACGCATTGAAAAGGAGTGAAAGAGTCTCCATGGTTAAGATGAAAGAGGCGTTTGAATCTCAGAAAAGGGCAGAGAAAATTGCGATTACAGAAGAAATCATCGGTAAAATTCTGCATCTGTCACACCAACCACTAACTTTACAGGAATTTCTCAATAAGTCATTAGAGATAACGCTAACCTCTGTACCATGGTTGGGCATCTCCCCGCATGGTGGCATTTTTCTAACTGACACAGATGAACAGACAGATACCCTGAGACTCATCACAAAACATCAACTTGCTCCAGAACTGCAGACGTTATGCGAACAGATTCCTTTCGGAAAATGTATGTGCGGCCTTGCTGCAGCGAAACGTAACATTCAATTCTCTGATTGCATAGACGATCGTCATGATATTCGCTTTGAAGGTATGAAGCCGCAAGGACTCTACAACATACCCATAATGCATGAAGACAATGTACTCGGCGTTATAGTACTGTATCTTCCTGAAGGCCACAAGCGGACAGAAAACGAGATAATTTTTCTGGGCAAACTCTCAAACGTGTTGAGCATAGGTATTTCACGCAGACATGCTGAAGATGCGCGTAAAGATGCAGAGATCGCGCTACAAAGAGAAGCAAAGCTTGTTCGTTTATTGCAGGAGATAGCAGTTGCAACCAATGAAGCATCATCTGTAGAAGAGGCCATGCGGACATGTATTGGTAAGGTATGTGAGTTCACAAAATTCTCGCTTGGACATGTATATCTGTTGGATTCAAATGACGTCCTGATCCCTTCTGATTTATGGTTTTTCGACCATCATAAGAAGTACGAATCATTTATGAAAACTACTGAATCTACTACATTTGCCAAAGGTATCGGTTTGCCGGGGCGGGTGTTAAAAAGTGGAAAAGCCGCATGGATTACTGATTTATCAGAAGATCCTAATTTTCCCCGGGCAAAATTAACGAAGAATTTCAACGTTAAAAGCGGGTTTGCCTTTCCTGTTTTTGAGCAAAAAAAGGTTGTGGCAGTGTTAGAGTTCTTTTCCCCTGAAAAGCAGGAGTCTGACGAGTACTTATTGAAGATCATCTCTCCCCTTGCAACGCAACTGGGAAGGGTAACAGAAAGGAAACGGGCAGAAGAACAGCTACGTGTTGCCAAAGAAGCAGCCGAGACAGCCAATACAGCCAAGAGTAGTTTTCTTGCCAATATGAGCCATGAGATACGCACACCAATGAACGGTATAATGGGCATGGCAGATCTTTTACTGGACACAAAGTTGACTCAAGAACAGCGTAGATTTGCAAGTACAGTCCGAGACAGCACAGATGCCTTGCTTACTATAATTAATGACATCCTGGATTTCTCCAAGGTAGAGGCGGGGAAAATGGAGATAGAGAACATAAATTTCGATCTGCGTATTGCCGTGGAGAGTACCACTGATATCCTCGCCACCAAAGCAAATGAAAAGAGTCTGGAATTGCACTCTTTTATCAACCCTGAAGTACCTTCACTGTTAAATGGTGATCCGGGGAGGTTGAGGCAGATTTTGATTAATCTTATCGGCAATGCCATCAAATTTACAGACAGTGGAAAAGTCGTAATTAACGTAATTATGGTTGAAGAGACTGAATCTCATGTCACAATACGGTTTGATGTCAAAGATACCGGAATTGGTATACCTGCTGATCGTTTGAATCGGTTGTTCAAATCATTTTCTCAGGCAGACGCTTCCACAACCAGGCAGTATGGCGGCACCGGACTGGGATTGGCAATTTCCAAACAAATTTCTGAATTAATGGGAGGCCAGATTGGAGTGGAAAGCAAAGAGGGTGAAGGGTCAACCTTCTGGTTTACTGTTGTGGTGAAAAAACAGACTTATGACAAACTACAGATCCCTGTGGAGCTGGGTGACATAAAGAATAAACGAGTACTGGTTGTTGACGACAACATTACTAATCTTCACATCCTCAGAACACATCTCGAATCCTGGCATTGTCGGGTTGAGGAGGCAGTCACGGCAGAGGAAGCCATAAATAAACTGCGTGAAGCTGCTGCCGATAATGATCCGTTTAAGATTGCCCTGCTTGACCACTTTATGCCTGAGATGGAAGGAGAATCACTTTGCAGGGAAATCAAGGCGGAACCACAGTTTAAGGAATTGATTCTTGTGATGCTGACTTCAGCTGGCAGTCGAGGGGATGCTGAGCACTTTAAAGGACTGGGCTTTGCGGCATATATGCACAAGCCGATAAAACAATCACTATTGCTGGATTGCCTCAGAATAATTACCGGGCAATCTGCAAGTGTTGAGAAAGAAACAACCGATCAAATAGTTACCCAATACTCTATAACTGAGAGCCAGAAACAACGTATCCGCATACTTCTTGCAGAAGATAATGTTGTAAATCAGAAAATTGCCCTGGCTGTTTTGCGGAATAAAC
>CAYTGO010000006.1:5852-7520 GCA_964437425.1 uncultured Candidatus Scalindua sp. | reverse complement strand
AAGGAGGCTGTCGAATCACTGGAGAGATTTGATTACGACCTGGTGCTAATGGATTGCCAGATGCCGGTGATGGACGGTTATGAAGCTACCGGTACCATACGTAATCCGGATTCAAATGTTCGTAATCATAACATACCGATAATAGCCATAACAGCGAATGCCATGAAGGGTGATCGTGAGAAATGCCTTGCTGTAGGTATGAATGATTATATCACCAAACCGATCAACAAAAATGAACTTGCCGATGCAATTGTCAGAAGCCTGAGTAACGAGGGAAAAGAGCAAGACGATCTCGGATTTCAGAATTCAGATTGTGGATTGAAAGGTAAGGATCCGAAACCAGAGACCCTGATTTCACAATTGAATAAAAAAGTGCAAGAAGAGCCCGAGACCAAAACACAAAGTGTACCAGAAGCGATCTGTTCTGCATATGCAGATGATACAGACCTGGTTGAGCTTATTGATGAATTTGTTGCCGGTTTGGAAGATGAGGTACAGGCCATGCGCAAGGTGTTAATGGATGGTGATTATGACGGCCTGTGCCGGCTTGCACACCAGATGAAGGGAGCCGGCGGTAGCTATGGATATCAGATGTTGACTGATGCTGCAAAGGTGCTTGAAGCAGCAGCAAAAGCAGAAGATACTAAGGCCGGCACAACGGCCCTGAACGAACTGGAAGCACTTTGCCAGGCAGCGGACCGGGGCAGGAAAGTGCACATATAATAGTGAATTCTAAATTCGATATTCAACGTTCATTATTTAATTACTGTTTTTCGAACAAAGAAGGATTTTAATATGAAAGTCTTGCTTGTAGAAGATAACCAGAAAATCATTTCCATTGCCAAAGCCCACCTTAAAAAGGATCGCCTTGAAGTACTCGAAGCGGTGGATGGAAAAAGTGCACTGAAATCGGTTCAACAGAACAAACCTGATTTGATCCTTCTGGATATAGACCTGCCTGACATGTCAGGTTTTGATGTCTGCCAAACCCTGAAGCTTGATCCCAAACATTATTTAATTCCGATTATCTTCCTTACTGCTTCAGATGATAATAAGAGCCGTGTCAAGGGGCTGGATCTGGGTGCCGTAGACTACGTCACAAAACCTTTCGACTCATTTGAATTGCGAGCCCGGGTTAAAGCGGCCCTTCGCACCAGGCGATTACAGGACCAGTTATCAGCCCTGAACCAGGAGCTGGAAGAGCGTGTGGAGCAGAGAACAGAGAAGATTAATCAGCTTCTCAAGCAAAAGGATGCATTTGTCAACCAGCTTAGTCACGATCTTAAGACACCGCTGACACCGCTTGTAGCTCTTTTACCTATGGTAGCCGATCGAACGGAGGACACCGAATCGAGGAAAATGCTGGATCTGGTAATGGATAATGTAAACTACATGAAAACACTGACTGAAATGACCCTGCAATTTGCACGGTTAGGTTCTGACAGTACACAGTTAAAACTTGAGAAATTTGATCTCGTAAGCGAAATCAGAAATATCATTGAAGGTCTCTCACCTCTTTTTGAAGAGAATGGGACCAAGGTCATAAATAATACTACCGCACCCCTTGACGTTGAAGCAGACAGAATATTGATAAAGGAACTGCTTCACAACCTCATCAGCAACTCCGTCAAGTACACAAACGGAAATGGAGTTGTAACATTTGACGGG
>CAYTGO010000006.1:0-5752 GCA_964437425.1 uncultured Candidatus Scalindua sp. | reverse complement strand
AAGATAATAGTTTTCCCTCTTCTTGTCCTCGGCGCTTTCCAGTCCGGGGAGTGTTATTCGTGTTTGTGTGAGAATTAGTAATTTAATTGGAGCAAAAAAATGGATAAACAAGTAATGGTTGTGGATGATGACCCTTCCATCAGGGACACCGTAGAGATTGTCCTTAACACCAAAGGACATTCAATCTGTGTTGTTGAAAGTGGAGAGAAATGCCTGGATAAGCTGAGAGAAGGTTTTAGAGGCTTGATCTTGATGGACGTCATGATGCCGGAGATGGACGGATGGGACACAATCTCGGCGATTGAGAAAGCAGGGTTGCACGGAGGAAACGTCATCTGCATGCTTACGGCAGTACATGATCCCGGTCCGGAATTGGAAAAACTGACAGAATACGTAATGGACTATGTGAGAAAGCCCTTCACCTCAGAAGAGCTTTTGGAAGCAGTGGAGGAGTACATTGAGTATGTGCAGTAGGTATTGATAGATCCTATCAGACGAAAATTAATGAAAAAACGAAATATTGTCATTATTGGAATATCAACAGGTGGCCCAAGAACATTGAAAAGCTTCTTTAATGGCTTGCCACGTTTGAACGCAAGTATCGTACTTGTCCAGCATATGATAAAGTGTGCAAACAAAACACTTTGTCAGTCATTAAATAGTGTGACTGAAATGGAGGTTAAAATTGCCAGTCACGGAGAAACTATTAAACCCGGAGTAGTTTACTTTGCGCCAAGTGAAATTCATCTGGGACTATTAAACAACAGGATGATTCAACTGGTTGGCGGCCCGAAGGTAAGTTTTGTAAAACCAGCCGTAAACGTGACGATGAAATCAGTCAAAAAAACGGCAAAAGACAATATTATCGGGATTATTATGACTGGGATGGGGATGGATGGCACGAAAGGAATAGAATACATAAAGTCAATAGGTGGTGTTACGTTTGCCCAGGACGAAGAGACCAGTGTGATCTGGGGGATGCCTATGTCGGCTATTAACACCGGAAAGGTAGATTATATCCTGCCACCGGAAGGAATTCGTAAGAAATTGATTTCACAGACGGGAATATTAAGAGATTAGTCAGGATCTTACATTTTTAAGAGTTTCTAAAATAAATTTAGTTGGAAGAGTAATGAGACTCCTGTTAAGCTAATCGAAGCAACATTCATAAGTAACTATATTAGATATTAGTTGGACAGCAGATGGAAAATAATAGAATATTTGATAAAGATGCGATACTCGACAGGTTTGATGGAGAAGGAGAGTTTTTAGCAGAATTGGTAGAGATATTTATAAACGATATCCCCGCACAATTTTCTGAAATACAGAAAGCTGTTGACAACCACAATGGCAAGGATCTGGAGAAATCTGCCCACAAGCTGAAAGGAGCCATTGCTAACTTTACAGAAAAAGCCGCTTTTGAAGCTGCCCTGAAAATAGAAATTATGGGCAGAGAAAACAGATTGGACGAGGCTGAAGAGGCTTATAATACTTTAGTAAAAGAGGTAGAATATCTGGTGAATGCACTGAAGGAATTTGTTAAATGAAAGTTTTAATCGCAGAAGACGATACCACCTCACGCCATCATCTTGAAATGGTACTAAATAAATGGGGCTATGAGACAGTCTCCTGTTCAAACGGAAAACAGGCATGGGATAGATTGCAGGATTCGCATGCGCCTAAACTGGCTATTCTGGACTGGACAATGCCAGAGATGGAAGGAGTCGAGGTATGCCACCGTCTACGTAAGATTGATACAGAAAATCCCGTCTACGCGATTTTATTAACAACGCATAATGAAAAAGAGGATATTGTTAAAGGGCTTGATTCCGGGGCAGATGATTATATCATAAAGCCATTTGAACAGGACGAGCTGCAGGCGCGTATTCGTGTCGGCTGCCGGGTACTTCAATTACAGGAAAAACTGGCCAACCGTATCAAGGACCTTCAGAGTTCATTACAACATATTAAAACATTGCAGGGCATCCTTCCTATTTGTTCGTATTGCAAAAAAATCAGGGATGACCAAGACTACTGGGAAGAGGTTGAAGAATATTTTGTTAAATATTCGGATGCCGATTTTACTCATTCTGTTTGTCCCGGATGTTATGAAAAACATGTTGCACCGCAACTTAAGAAATTTAAGAAATCTTGAAGAAGCAGGATAGAAAAATGAAAGTTTTAATTGCAGAAGACGAAATAGTAACACGGCACATGTTGGAAAAATCTGTGACAGATATGGGTTTTGAAGTGGTGGCGTGTGAGGATGGCAATGATGCCTGGAAGATCATCCAGTCAGAAGATGCACCTCACCTTCTGATACTCGACTGGATGATGCCTGGTATTGATGGTATGGAAATATGTCGCAGGGTTAGAGAACAGGCGAGAGAACCGTATACTTTTATCCTACTGCTCACATCAAAAGGCGAACAGGAAGACTTTGTAAAGGGAATGGAAGCAGGAGCAGATGACTATGTTATCAAACCATTCAATCACAACGATCTCAGAGTTCGCCTGAAGGCAGGAAAGCGTATTATTGAATTAAATGAAGAGCTTTTGTCTGTACGTGACAATTTTGAAAATCAAGCAACCCATGACAAACTAACAGGTTTGTATAATCGTAACTATATGGTAGAAATTCTTGAAAAAGAGTTCTCACGTGCCCTGAGATATCAAAACGATTTGTCTTGTCTTCTGCTTGATCTGGATCATTTCAAAGACGTAAACGATACATTTGGACACGCCTTTGGTGATTTAGTATTACGTGAATTTGCTGCCGGTTTAGAGCAAAATATACGAAAATCTGATACTCCTATTCGATATGGAGGAGAAGAGTTCATGGTACTTCTCCCAAATACCGGTATTGCCGGGGCACAAAAAATAGCTGAAAAAATTCGTGCTTCAAGTGAAAAGAAAAAATATGATGATGGTCACAATTCAATAACTGTAACAGTAAGTATAGGTATTTCATCTATTAAACAGCATCAACTAATAGAGAGCAAAGAGATGATGGCATGTGCAGACAAAGCCCTTTACCGATCTAAAGCGGAAGGAAGAAACAGAATAACTGTTTACATGAAGAAACCTTCATGGATATCTAATAATAATAAAATTAGTAAAGACAACGATCTAGGGCACCTGAAGGAAAATATTTCAGTGGTCTTAGAAAAAACAAAGAAATCATCTATAGAGTCTTTAGAGCTTTTAACCCGTGATATAAGTACCGATGAACACCGGCAGCATAATCACGATGTAAAGAGATACATTACACTCATCAGTGAAAAGCTTGCCCTTCCTCCATCCATTATCGAAACCTTTAAACGTGCAGCAAATTTTCACGACTATTTCAAAATATTACTAAGGAAAACTCTTAAGACTAAAAACAAAGTTTTAAATAAAGAAGAGAGGGTTGAGGTTGAGGACCATCCGTATATGCTATCAGAACTGATTGAGTCGTTCGATTTTTTTGCCAATGAAAAGTCGATACTTCAATATCACCACGAAAACTTTGATGGAACCGGGTATCCCGATGGGCTTAAAGAGAACGAAATTCCCCTTGGTGCCCGGATATTTGCCATGGTTGATGCAATCACGGCTATGTTATCCGGACGACTACATAAGGCCAAACTATCTCCTGAAGAGATGATCGTAGAACTCGCTGATAAAGCCGGCACACAGTTTGATCCAATGCTGGTTTCCCTGTTCCTTGATATCATTGAGAGGCAAGAGCTCTTTTCTGTATCGATAGAGGTTTTAGAACAAGCACGTGAAAAAATGTGTGAGAAAGAAAACAGGCATTAAGACATAGTTTTTGACAAAATTATTTGAAAATTAGAGGACTTTACAGATATGAGCTCTCAAGCAGCGTCAACACTGATTGCCAGACTTAAATCTATACCTACTTTGCCGGCCATAGCGCTTCGTGTTTTAGAGATCACTGCTAACACAAAAAGCTCAGCAAATGATCTCATGGAGATTATCAGCCCGGACGTATCCCTGACTGCAAAAATACTTAAAATTGCCAATTCTCCGTTTTATGGACTTACACGAGAAGTTTCATCCCTCCAACACGCAGTAACTATACTGGGCTTCAAGGAGATCAGGAACCTGGTTATATCTACCGTTGCATTTGATAGTTTTAAGAATTTGGAGCAAGATGGGAAATTTGATATTAACAAATTCTGGAAGCACTCCTTCTATTGTGCCCTTGCTGCAAAAGCTATTGCTGTCGATTTGGAAATCGAAAGCAACGAACTGTTTGTAGCAGGCCTTGTCCACGATATAGGGAAATTGGCCATGTATGTCACCTTTCCCAGTGAATTTATGATGCAGTTAGAAATCATGAATCCTTTGAAAATAAAATACACGTCCTTTGAAACTGAGAAAGACGTCTTTGGGATGACTCATGATGAAGTTGGAATGAAACTGCTGAAAAAATGGATGTTTCCGGAAAGCCTGCTAACCGCTGTTGGCTATCATCACCGCCCGCAGGATGCAGACAAACAGTCTCTCTTTCCGATAATTGTGCATATTGCCGATATTCTTACACATGTTCATGAAATGCAGACTGAAGATGTAGAAAAAGAAGGTGAAGGAGAGCCTTTCCAGGCTGAACTTTTTTACGGCGATGCGATAAACCTGTCCCGGTCGTTTGGTATAGACTGGAAGATAGCCGACTTGAGCAAATTCCAACAAACATTGGATGAAAGTGTAAAGAAAGAGGCAGATACCTTAAAGCTGTTCTTTTCGTAATAACCTGTATGTGCTATGCCATGGAGTTCAGTATTTCAACTCCACGCCCTAGTGTATCGAATGTTGCAGCGTATGAGATCCTGAAATGAGTCTTCTTTTCTGAAAACACACTACCTGGTATGATCAGCAAATCATGCTTTATCGCCTCGGTAACGAACTCCTCATCAGTTCCCCATGGTACTTGAGGGAAGGCATAAAATGCACCGTCGGGCTTGATTAACTTGTAACTCTCTTTAAGACCGTCACAAACGAAATCACGTTTCTTTCTGTAATCTTCTACATACGCATCCATATTAATATCCATGGCCTTCACACCGGCTACCTGCGCAAATGATGGAGCACAAATGTAAGTATACTGCTGCAGTTTCATCATCTCATCAATAATATTTGCGGGACCAATTGCACTGCCTAACCGCCACCCTGTCATTGCGTATGATTTGGAGAAACCGTTACAGGTCACCGTATTTTCATGATATTTTCCGATACTCTGATACTCAATATCGTAAACGAATTTCTTGTATATTTCGTCTGAAATAATTATCAGGTTATGTTTTTCTGCAATCTCGCTAATTTCTTTAAGACGTTGTTGGCTGTAAACTACACCTGTAGGATTGGACGGGCTGTTAATAATTAGGATTTTAGTACGCGGACTTATCAACGGTAAGATGCGTTCAGGGGTAAGTTCAAAATCAGGATATGTGTCAATAAACTTCGCCTTGCCTCCGCAAAAATTCACAAGATGCTTGAATGACACAAAGTACGGATCCGGTACAAGAACCTCATCTCCGGGGTTTATGAGGACCATAAACGCAAGGGTTAAAGCCCCGGCAACACCTGAAGTGATCATGATGCTCTCGGCCTTGATACCGCGTTCTACTCTTGCTTTTTCCAGAATCTTTTCCCCAAGCTCCGGTATGCCCTGGGTACTTGTATACCGGTTAAAGCCTCCTTCTATTGCTTCTATTGCTTCTCTCTTTACCTCTTCAGGAATATCGAAATC
>CAYTGO010000005.1:74314-79480 GCA_964437425.1 uncultured Candidatus Scalindua sp. | reverse complement strand
GTTCGGAAAGGATAAACGCTGAAAGCATATAAGCGTGAAGCCTATTTTAAGATGAGATATCGTTCTCTAAGCAATTAGAGGGAAGACATCTTAAAGATTATGAGATTGATAGGCCAGATGTGTAAGTCCGGTAACGGATTTAGCTAACTGGTACTAATTTGTCGAAAAGCTTGATCACCCTTTTTTAATTATTTTCATTACTAAATTGCGAGAATTTCCCCAGTGACAACAGTAGAAATAAAAAACCCGTTCCCATTCCGAACACGGTAGTTAAGGTTTTTACGCCGATGGTACTATCCAACGATGGGAGAGTAGGTATTGCTGGGGGCTTTAATAACCCATCCCACTAGATTTTGGGATGGGTTTTTTTTTACTTGAACAGCCGGGATATACGAATACTAGTTGTATATTCCTTTAATTTATATAGAATCGTTGTTTTTATTAACTTCTATTAGAATTATTAAGTTTGTTTATGAATGAAGTTGAGAAGATTTTTAGAGATTACGTACAATCAAAAGGGTTAAAGTTTACGCCTGAGAGACAAATCATATTAAATCACGTTTTTGAGTGCCACGGGCACTTTGAGGCTGAAGAGTTATTGATTGATATGAGAAAAAATAATAAGAGAGTCTCAAAGGCAACTATTTATAGGACTCTTGCACTATTAGTTAATAGTGGATTGCTTAGAGAAGTAATTTTCGGTGAAAAGCATGCGCATTATGAGCATGTTTATGGTCATGAGCATCATGAACATCTGGTTTGTCTTGGATGTGGCAAGATAATAGAGTTTTCGGATGAGAGAATTGAGGAATTTCAGGAAGAGGTATGTATCGAGAATAAATTTAAAGCAGAGTCACATAAATTTCAGATTATGGGATATTGTGAAGATTGTAAAGAAGCATAATTAACTTTATTTGAGAGGAATTTGTTATGGCACGTGTTTGTGAAATATGTGGTAAAAAAACGGCTGTAGGACATAAACTGGAGCGTAGAGGTTTGCCAAAGAAAAAGGGCGGAGTCGGCCTTAAAATTACCGGTAAAACAAAGAGGAAATTTAAGCCGAATATTCAAACTATGAGAGCAAATATTAATGGAAGTATTAAGAGAATCAAGATCTGCACTAGATGTATGAATGCCGGTAAAGTTGTTAAAGTTGTATAGCAATTTGTAATAGATAATTTCAATTTTCTTTGTCAGATAACACAATGGATATTGATATAAAACAGATTGAACAAATAGCTAATCTTTCCAGGATTAAGCTTACAGATGATGAAAAAGATATTTTTCGAGAACAGTTAACCGATATATTAGGTTATATCGAAAAATTGAATGAACTAGATACAGATGATGTCCAGCCAATGGCATACGCAACATCCATAAAAAACGTTTTTCGAGAAGATCAGCAAAAATCTTCTTTTCCACGCCAAGAAATATTAGAACTTTCGCCTTCAAGTGCCAACGGTTTTTTTAAAGTACCGAAGGTTTTAGAATAAAGTTTCTGATCTATTATTCGTAGAATTCCTGTATAAAACCTATTCGTAAATACTTCGTTTCTGATCATTCTTAATGTTTTGAATGAAACTATAATTTTTCTTACAAATGGGCTGTAAGAATTGAGAGGGACAGTATTTGTCAGAATCGTTGTAATTTGGAGTGTTTGTTTTGATATTACATGAACTAAGTGCAAGTAGCATTAAAGAGAAGATAATTAATCGAGAGATTAGTGCGCAGGAAGTGGTAGAAGACCTCTTTGAATGGATTGCTCTTAAAGAGCCTTCGGTTAAGGCTTATCTCAGTTTAGATAAAGAGGGTGCTTTATTAAAGGCAAAAGAGGTTGACGAAAAACTTAGCAATGGTGGAGAAGTCGGCTTGCTTGCGGGTATTCCGGTTGCCGTAAAAGACAATATATGTACATCAGGGATGAAAACTACTTGCGCATCAAAGATATTAGAGGATTTTAATCCACCATATGATGCTTTTGTAGTAAAGAGAATTAAGGAGGAAGATGCAGTAATAATTGGTAAGACTAATCTCGATGAATTTGCAATGGGTTCTTCAAATGAAAACTCCGCATTTCATGTTACGAGAAACCCTTGGAATACTGATTGCATTCCTGGCGGATCAGGTGGTGGTTCTGCCGCAGCAGTGACGGCAAACATGGCATTTATGGCTTTGGGGTCGGATACGGGAGGTTCAGTCAGGCAGCCATCCTCATTCTGTGGGAATGTTGGTTGTAAGCCAACATACGGAAGGATCTCTCGCTACGGGTTGGTCGCATTTGCATCTTCGTTAGATCAAATTGGTTCTGTAACCAAAGATGTATCTGATGCGGCATTGCTTTTACAGGTTGTCTCGGGTCATGATGCTTATGACTCGACATCTGCTAATCTGGAAGTTCCAGACTATATGGCTGGCATCAATAGCGTAAATGATAATTTGAGAATAGGAGTACCAAAGGAATTTTTTGGAGAAGGGCTTAATCCAGAGATTAAAAGTGCGGTAACAAATGCTTTAGAAATTTATAAAAAAAATGGTGCTGAAATAGTTGATTTGTCTCTTCCTCATTGTGGATATGCAGTTGCCACCTACTATATTATAGCAACTGCTGAGGCCAGCTCGAACCTGGCAAGGTATGACGGTGTTCGGTACGGACATAGAAGTCAGTTAAGTGAAGACAATATAATTGATATGTACAGCAGGGTACGAGCGGAAGGGTTTGGCAGTGAGGTTAAAAGGAGGATTCTGTTAGGTAATTATGTGTTAAGTGCCGGTTTTTATGAAGCGTACTATATGAAGGCTTCAAAAGTGAGAAATCTAATAAAAGATGATTTTGAAGACGCCTTTAAGAAAGTAGATTGTATTATCTCTCCTACCTGTCCTTCACCGGCTTTTAAGATGGGGGAAAAGAGTACTGATCCGCTTGAGATGTATTTATCGGATATTTACACAATTCCTGCTAACCTTGTGGGAATACCAGGTATTTCAATTCCTTGTGGATTTACAACAACAGGATTACCTATTGGAATGCAGATTATGGGGAAGCATTTTGAAGAGGAAAAGATATTAAAGATTGCAAAATTATTCGAAAATGAAACAGATTTTCATTTGAAGAGACCGGAATTAAAATAACAGGGTCAGTTTATGAAATACGAAGTGGTAATAGGATTGGAAACTCACGCAGAATTAGACACCGAGTCTAAGCTTTTCTGCGGGTGTTCCACAAAGTTTGGCTCTGAGCCAAATACCCAGACATGCCCTGTCTGTTTGGGCTTACCGGGTGTTTTGCCGGTGATGAATAAAAAGGCATTTGGACTTTCGTTAAAAGCTGCTGTTGCGTTACATTGTGAGATAAATCAATTTACCAATTTTGATAGAAAAAGTTATTACTATCCTGATTTACCTAAAAACTATCAAACCTCACAAAACTACTTTAATATTGGCAACAAGGGTTACGTAGATATGGTCGTAGATGGGAAAGAAAAAAGGATCGATATACACAATGTGCATTTAGAAGAGGAGGCTGGAAAGCTCGTTCACCCTGAAGCATCTGATGCAAATTATAGTTTGGTAGACTTTAACAGGGCAGGTGTGCCATTGTTAGAGATTGTAACTCAGCCGGACATGAGAAGCATTGAAGAGGTAGAAAGCTATATGCAGACTCTTAGGAATATTTTGCTTTATATAGGAGTGTCAGATTGTAAGATGCAGGAGGGTTCGTTAAGATTCGAAGCAAGTATATCATTACGGGAACATGGCTCAACGGTTCTTGGTAATAGAGTAGAAATAAAAAACCTTAATTCTATGAAGGCTGTTTTGAAAGTGCTTGCATACGAGATGTCAAGGCAAAGCCGTCTGCTTGATGATGGCAAGGAAATTTTACTGGAAACTAGATTATGGGATGATGTTGATGCTGTAAGCCGACGGATGCGTACAAAAGAAGATGCCCATGATTACCGGTATTTCCCTGAACCTGACCTGGTTCCTTTTTGGATAAATCAGGAATGGATCGACGAAACGAAGACAGCAATACCGGAGCTTCCTGTCAGTCGGCGTCAAAGATTTGTAGATGAATTATCTGTTTCTGACTATGATGCCGGTATTTTGACGGAAGACAAATCTCTTGCTGATTATTTTGAGGAATGTGTGGCAATATCACAAGATTCCTCAAAAGAGTTGAGCAACTGGATTATCAATGATGTACTTCGTGAATTAAATGAGCAAAAATTAAACGTAAGTGATTTTGCTATTTCTCCAAAAATGCTGACTGAGCTAGTTGAAATTAAGCCAACAATTGGAAGCTCAATCGCAAAAGAAGTCTTTACCGAGATGGTAAACACAGGGAAGAGTGCCCCTGTTATTGTTAAGGAAAAGGATTTAACCCAGATGGACGACACCAGTGAACTTAATGAGATCGTTATCAAGGTTGTAGAAGATAATCCTAAAGCAGTAGAAGATTATGGGCTGGGTAAAAAAAATGCTTTAGCTTTTTTAATCGGTCAAACAATGAAAATCACCAAAGGCAAAGCAAACCCCAAAATCTTAACGGAATTATTTAAGCAAAGATTGTCTTCCATCTCAAAGTAAACCTGCTATCCTATACGTCCTTAGCTTGAATGGTTTTTCTGTTGTTTCCTTGTGCTCTATCTATTGCTTTGTCAATTAAATCGTAAACTGTATTGCTCAATTCGCCAATGAATTCTCCGGAAGTATTACAATCATTGCTTTTGACATATTCTCTGATCTTACTAGCAACGACAAGTACGTCTCTGTCCTTTTTCTTTGCTTTCTTTGCCATTTTTTTCTCCTTAGAATTATTTAGGTCTAAAATACTTCGGGATAGTACCAAAAAAGCCAGAGAAGTCAAGCGCTTTTATTACAAAGAAATTGTGAAATTAATTTAATAATTGCTATGAATATTCGAGAAGAAATATTATCTAACGTTAGTAAAATTGTGATAAAAATTGGGACCCGTGTGCTTACAAATGAGGATGGGTTGCTGGATAAGAACCGAATAATGGAACTGTCTAAGCAGGTTGTCAAGCTTCGTTTAAAGGGCTTTAGTGTGGTTATTGTGAGTTCAGGTTCAATCGGGGCTGGTATTAGTGCGTTAGGTCTACAGAAACGACCAAGCATTCTCCCTGAGCTTCAGGCTGCTGCTGCAATTGG
>CAYTGO010000005.1:3404-74214 GCA_964437425.1 uncultured Candidatus Scalindua sp. | reverse complement strand
GTCTACAGAAACGACCAAGCATTCTCCCTGAGCTTCAGGCTGCTGCTGCAATTGGCCAGGGAAAACTAATAGAAGTTTATAATGAATGTTTTAAAAAGCATGGATATCATGCGGCACAATTACTGCTAACAAGGCAGGATTTTGAAGATCGTCAGAGGTACCTAAATGCATGTAATACTTTACACTCGTTATTAAATTTCAAGACTATTCCGATTATCAATGAGAATGATACGATCTCGGTTGAAGAGATAACGTTTGGAGATAATGATATTCTGTCCGCGCTGGTTACGAATTTATTACGAGCTGATTTGCTTGTACTTTTGTCTTCTGTGGATGGGCTATACACCACTCCACCGTCTCCAGGTAAAAGTTGCCGCGTTTTGTCTGTAGTGGACTCTATATCGGATGATATTAAGAATCTTGCATTCAAGCAAAAGACCAAGGAAGGCGTTGGTGGTATGGAGAGCAAGCTTGAGGCTGCAAATATTGCAACGGGTTCAGGAGAAGCAGTGATAATAGCTAATGGGATGCAGTCAGACGTTTTGTCAAAAATAATGAACTATGATGATGTGGGTACATTATTTGTTCCATATAACAAAAAGATTACAAGCCGCAAGCGATGGATCGGTTTTACTGTAAAACCAAAAGGAAAGATTTATATAGATGAAGGTGCGTTAAGTGCCTTGCAAAAGAAAGGTAAAAGCCTGCTTCCATCCGGGGTGGTAAAAGTTGAAGGAAAGTTTATTAAGGGGGATGTTGTTTCAGTCGTGGACGTGGGTGAAAAAGAAGAAGTTGCCAGAGGTTTAATGAATTATTCAGCTGATGAGGTTCGGAAGGTTAAAGGGCTTCGTACTTCTTTAATAAAGAAAACGCTTGGTTATAAACCATATGATGAGATAATACATCGCGACAATATCGTCTTGCTATAAGGATATTGCTTCCTTATTCTTGATAAAAATAGCATGTAGATCAATCATTCTGGGTCTGTTTCTTGCGATTGGATTGTCCACAAATAGTATAGTCGCATTGTTTGAGGATGTTATAACGTTCTGATACTAAATGGGGTGCATGTTTAGTAATCTAAAAAATTCTTTATCAGCTTCGGCCCTTGCGCCGTCAGGAAGGACTCCGGATGGAATTGCACTCCTTCTAAGGGGATTTCTTTGTGCCTTATACCCATTATCTCATCTTCATCGGCAAGCGCTGTAATTTCAAAAGAATCTGGTAGTGTCTCTTTGTTTACTATTAGAGAATGATAACGGGTGGCTTCAAAGGGGTCTGTCAATCCACTGAAGATTGTTTTGTTGTCATGGTGTATCATGGACGTTTTGCCGTGCATGATTCTTCTTGCTCGCATGATTTTTGCCCCGAATGTATATGCGATACATTGATGTCCCAGGCAGACACCTAGTATTGGGACTTTCCCTGCAAAGTCCTTAATTACAGCGTTAGATATGCCGCCTTCTTTCGGTGTGCATGGCCCGGGCGAAATGATTATATGGCTCGGGCTCTTTTTTTCAATCTCCGCTATTGTAATCTTGTCATTTCTGGCCACTTCTATGTCTGTACCAAAAGCGCCTATCTGCTGTACGAGATTGTATGTAAAAGAATCATAATTGTCTATTAATAATACCAATTTGAGATTTTATTGATTTTGCGATTGATAGGACCGGAAATTATATAAACTGCTGTAATTTTTCTGGGGGTTCTCATGCTGTTAATTGATAAATATGAGTCTAGCAGATTTTTTTCTTTTGTCAAATACTTATCTTAATAAATAGCCTTGTAGAAACTACTTAGAGAAATTTAAAAACAAAAATGGGCTTGACAAAAATGCTTTTCTTGTTATCATCAACCTCATTAGAAATATAGTTGGAAGCAGTTTGTTTTTAATGCCTTAGAAAAGATTAAAAAAATTGTGTCGTCTTGGAAATATTCCTAACATATATTATTGCACTAACTTATGTCAGCGGGATTAGCGGAAGCTCAATGAAAGAACTTAAATGAAGTGAGCAAGAGGGGATTTCGAATAATTGGAGCTGTTTCAAGTCGTTATAGAAAAAGTGGGAGTTTGCCCGCTTTTTTTTTTTAAAAGTATTAGAAAGAATTAAATGGATAAAGAGAGCTTATTAAGGTTAGTAGAGTTATTACACAAAGACAAAGACATTGACAAAGACATTGTCTTTCAGGGTATTGAAGCCGCCTTGGAATCTGCGACCAGAAAACATCTGAAATCAAGCGAGCCGATTGCAATTAATATCGACAGGGAGACAGGAGAGATTGTGGCATTGCAGGAAGGGCAGGAAATAGATCTTTCTAATTTGGGAAGAATAACTGCTCAAACTGCCAAACAGGTGATAATTCAAAAGATTAAAGAAGCAGAAAGAGATGTTATTTACAATGAGTATGTTGAAAGAAAAGGTACGATAGTAAGTGGTATGGTGCAACGATTCGAAGGGCCTACTATAATCATAAACCTTGGTAAAACTGAGGGATACCTTCCAAAATCAGAACAGATTAGTAACGAATACCATCGTCCAGGGGAGAGAGTAAGATGTATAGTTGGCGAGGTAAAAAAGGCTGGTCATAGAGTGAAGATTTTGCTTTCGAGAACTCATTCTAATTTTGTGAGACAACTTTTTGAGCTGGAAGTGCCGGAAATACCGGAGAAAATTGTTGAAATAAAAGGCTTGGTGAGAGAGGCGGGTTACAGAACTAAGATTGCCGTATTCTCAGAAGATCCTAACGTTGATTGCGTGGGTGCATGTGTTGGCGTGAGAGGGACAAGAATAAAAAATATTGTGGATGAGTTGAATGGAGAGAAAATAGATATTATTCGCTGGGATGATGTACAGGAAGTTTTTATTCCTAATACCCTGAAACCTGCTGAAGTTACGGGGATTTTGCTGTCTCCGGAAAATCAAGTTGCAACTGTTGTCGTTCCGAATGATCAGCTTTCATTGGCTATTGGCAAGAGGGGGCAGAATGTAAGGCTTGCATCAAAATTAGCAGGGTGGGATATTGATATAATTACAGAAGTGGAGCTGGAGCGTGAGCGTGAGCGTGAGGAGTCAGGCGACTCAACTGAGGAAGGCGCAGATGAAGCAATTTCGGGTGAAGATGAAGCTGGTAGCGAAGTCGAAGAAGCAAGGTTAACCGAAGATGCTGGCAGCGAAGAAGTTGAAAAATAAATACCAATTAGTGGTGCTATACTGGGAGTGTTAATTTACATATGGTTAGAATTAATAAACTGGCAAAAGATTTAGGCTTTAAAAATAGCTTTTTGATAGAAAAGTGTCAAGAGTATGGTTTTGTAGACATTAAGCATCATGCAAATGCTTTGACAGACGAGCAAGTAAGTCTATTGCGCAGTAAATTAGTTGATGGAGCTGAGCAAAGTGTATCTGTTAAAGAAAAGCCAGACACTCCTAAAGCCAAAAAGACAAGTACTGAGAAAAAAGATGTTGATGCTGATAAGGCCGCTTCTAAGGATGCAGAAGCAACGTCAGTACGGAGGCGCATTCCGCTATGGAAGCAAAAGGCGAGAGAAGATCTGATTAAGGGTAGATGGAAAGAGGTTACAAAAGTATCGCAACAAAAAAGGCCCAGGAGATTTGAAAAGCGAACAAAGGAAGCACCTAAAGAACAAGCAGTAGTTGCTCCTAAGGAAAAAGAGAGTAAGGTCACGGTAGAGTTGCCTGCAACAATTAAAGATGTATCAGCTGCTTTGGGAGTAAAAGCAGGCGATATAATCTCGAAGTTGCTGATCGGTCATAACATTTTTGCTACGATAAATCAGGGCTTGGATGGTGAGCTTATTGAAATGCTAGGTATTGAATATAACGTTGAGATTGAGTTGAAGCAGGCAAAAGAGGATGAAGACGAGTTTTCACTAGAAGAGGAAGTTGACAGGGAAGAAGATTTAGTTGCAAGAGCTCCTATTGTAACTTTTCTTGGTCATGTAGACCATGGAAAGACTTCCTTGCTTGATAGCATCAGAAAAACAGATATTGTCTCTTTCGAGGCTGGTGGAATTACGCAACACATAGGTGCCTACCGTGTGGAAACAAATGGAAAATCTGTTGTTTTTCTGGATACACCGGGACATGAGGCTTTTACTGCTATGAGGGCAAGAGGGGCAAATGTAACAGATCTGGTTGTGTTAGTAGTTGCGGCTGATGATGGAGTAATGCCGCAAACTGAGGAAGCGATCAACCATGCACGTGCGGCAAATGTGCCCATTGTGGTTGCCTTAAATAAGGTAGATAAACCAGAAGCAAATGTGCAAAAGGTAAAGCAGCAGCTTGCCTCTTTGGAGTTGAACCCTGAAGAATGGGGTGGTAAGGTTCAGATGGTTGAAACCTCAGTTGTTACAAAAATGGGACTTGATACGCTTCTGGATGGACTGTTATTGGAAGCCGAGATTTTGGAGTTAAAGGCAGTCCCCAAGAAGCCTGCCAGGGGTATTGTGCTGGAGGCACATGTTCACGAAGGAAGAGGTGTGATTGCAAATCTTTTGGTGAGAGAGGGCACATTAAAGCATGGCGATATTGTCCTTTGCGGGCAGACGTATGGCAGGGTGAGAGCTTTATATAATGATCATGGAAAAGAAATAAAAGTAGCCGGGCCGTCAACACCGGTTGCGATATCCGGTTTATCAACTTGTCCGGAAGCAGGTGACAAATTCTATGGTGTTAAGGATATTCAAAAAGCCAGGGAAATCGCTTCTAAACGAGAAAGAAAAATGCGGGAAGTGGCACTGTCCGGTCGTCAGCATGTTACTTTGGACAATCTTTATAAGAAGATCGAAGAAGGCCAGGTCAAGGAGATTAAGGTAATCTTAAAGGCTGATTTTAAAGGTTCTGTTGAGGTGCTCAAGAAATCACTGGAAGAAATCTCGACTAATGAAGTCAGGACCAGGGTCTTGCATAGTGGTGTTGGTGGGATTACAGAGACAGATATTCTGCTCGCAGACGCTTCCGATGCAGTCGTTATTGGATTCCATGTTGTTCCTGAGGATAAGGCAAAAGTGCTTGCAGAAGCGTGTGGTGTGGATGTTAGATTGTATAAGATTATATATGATGCAACAAACGATATAAAGGCTGCTCTTGAGGGCCTTTTGGAGCCTGACAAGATTGAACAGGTACTTGGTAGCGTTGAGGTTAGAAAAATCTTTAAGGTTTCGAAGGTTGGAAATATTGCAGGTTGTTATGTGAAAAGCGGTAAGATATTGCGTAATTCTCTAGTAAGATTGATACGGGACAGTGTCGTTCTGTACGATGGTAAGATTGCAACTTTAAGAGTTGTTAAGGACGATGCAAAAGAAGTTAAGGCTGGGTTTGAATGTGGTATCAGGATTGCGGGTTTTGATGACATCAAACCAGATGATATAATAGAGTCTTATGAAATTCAGCATATAGCACGTACCCTGGAATAAGGAATAGATAATACGGGATAAAATCAGTAACAAGAACAATTATTATGATCGTAGGCACTTTATGCATTAGGGTCGCAATGAGAGGTTCGCGCTCTTTAAAGGATAAACGGCGTATAGTTAAAAGCTTAAAGGACAGGATCAGAAATAAATTTAATGTTTCAGTTTCGGAAACAGATTTCCAGGATAATCTCAGGAGTTCGGAAATCAGTGTGGCAATGGTGGGAACAGACAGGCAATACGTTAATGGTGCATTATCTTCGCTTATAAATTTCTTCCGTTTTTTTCCACAGATCGAATTAGTTGATTATGATCTGGATTTGTTTTAATCATACAGGATCATGACGAGAAGATTGGAAAAAGTTAAAGGACTGATTGAGCAGGAGATCAGCAAGGTTATATTATACAAACTGCAGGATCCGAGGATAAATCTTGCAGCGACATTAACAAGGGTAGAGCCATCTCCTGATCTGAGGTTGGCAAAGGTTTATGTGTCAATCAAGGGTGATGAGTCGACACAAAAGGATATTTTATATGCTCTGAGACATGCAAAAGGCTTTATACAGTCTGAAATAGCCTCGCACTTAAAGTTGAAGAATACTCCCTCATTAACTTTTTACCTTGATGAGGGAAAAAGGAAGGGTGGGCATGTCTTGGAATTAATAGAGAAAGCAATTAAAGAAGATAATGTTGAGGGAAATATGAATAAGTTAAGTTTTGGTTTACCAAAAGGTAGTTTGCAGGAATCAACAATTGGTATGATGAAAAATGCTGGATACAAGGTTTATGTAAGCAGTAGATCATACTATCCGACAATTGATGATGATGAGATGTCGGTACGGTTAATCCGTCCGCAGGATATGGCTCGTTATGTTGAGAAGGGAATCATAGACGTAGGTCTTACAGGGCAGGACTGGGTGGAAGAGGCTGGTGCTGATGTAATGTGTGTGGAGAGGCTGGTTTATGCGAAACAGCAGTTGACAAAAGTCCGTTGGGTTTTGGCAGTGCCAGAGGATTCCTCTATTCAATCCGTGGGCGATCTTCAAGGCAAGAGAATATCAACAGAGCTTGTAAATGTTACTAAAAAATATCTTGAGGAGAATGGAGTACAAGCGGAGGTTGAATTTTCTCATGGCGCGACAGAGGCGAAGACGCCAGACCTTGTTGACGCCATTGTTGAGTTGACAGAAACTGGTAGTAGCTTAAGAGCCAATAAACTTCGTATTGTTGATACAGTAACAGAATCTGCTACTGTATTTATTGCTAACCACAAATCATGGGAAGACCCCTGGAAAAAGGAAAAAATAGAAAACCTGGCAATCCTGTTTCATGGCGCAATCATTGCGCGTGACAAGGTTGGGCTGAAAATGAATATTTCAAAAGAGGGTTTAGATGCCTTATTAGAAAAGTTGCCTGCTTTGCGAACACCTACCGTTTCTCCTCTTTCAGGAGATGCAGGATACGCTATAGAAACAGTATTGGATGAGTCAGTGGTTAGAAATATTATTCCTGAATTGAAGCGGGTTGGTGCGGAAGGGATAATTGAATATCCACTTAACAAAGTAATACTTTAATAAAATCCTGATCCTTGTTCTGTTTATAGTAATATCGTCATAGAGGTATATAGTATGCCGAAGACAAAAATCACCATTTTATTACTTCTTGTATTTGGTTTTGCACTCTTGTGTAAAACTACTTTCGCCGAATCCCCAAAAAGTAGTGAAAAAAGTTTATTACTGCATAATGACACAGAGTATTATGTGGATTTTTGTACAGGATTTTATCTGATGCTGGATCACCGTTGGGAAGCCGCTATTGTGTATCTTGAAAGAACATTGCGAACAAATCCAAATGCCGAAAGAATTCACAACTACTTAGCCACCTGCTACTTTCAGTCGAATAAAAAAGAGGAAGCTATTCGTCATATTGAAAGAATAGCACAATTGAAACCTGATGATTTTAGTATTCATTATACGCTTGGCAATATTTACGCAAGCGAGGGTAATGAAAAAGGAGCTATGTCTGAGTATGAACGTGCTAATTCGTCGATAATTGATGGTGTTGATAAAAGTTTTGTGTCTGATATGCTGCATCGACTGGCAAGTAGTTATACCAAAAATGCAGACATAGATAATGCGGCAAAGATATATGGAAAAATACTTGATTTAGGATTAACAAATGAGCCTGTAAAAATTCTTTATAATCTCGGGCAAATTTATGTTGATGCAGGGAGGATTGAGGACGCCATAGAAGAGTTTGTTAAGGCGAAGAAATACAGTCCTCATGCCGAGCCTGTGAGCTTTTATCTTGCGCTGTGTTACGAAGAGTTGGAGGATTATGACAATGCGATTATAGAGCTCAAGTCTTTTATTGAGTATGATCCTGATGCATGGCTTATGCGTATTAACTTGTCAAATATTTATGACAAAATCAAACAATATGAAGAGGCAGAACTAGAGAGAGAAAAGGTCTTCGCGACATTGGAAAAAAGTGTGAGTAAGGGAAGCAAAAGTTTAAGAGAGTATACTACGTTAAGCCAGATGTACCAGAGGAGGGGTGAAAGCAGGGAAGCGATTTATACTCTGAGGACTGCAATTTCGAGTGTTATAAATGAGGATGTGGAGGCACTGAAAGAAGTTCGTTTTATGCTTGCTGGTATATATTACGAGATGAGTAATCATAAACATGTAGTAAATGAGCTAGAGGAGGTCTTGCAGATCGATCCTGATTATCATCAGGCAAATAATTTTCTGGGTTATTATTTTATTGAGCAGGGGGAGCAGCTAGACAAAGCAATTGATTTGATCAAGAAAGCGTTGAGTGTTAATCCTGAAAATGCTGCATACCTTGATAGCCTGGGATGGGCGTATTATAAATTAGCTGAAGAAGGTGATGGGAAGATGAAGCTGGCATTGCAAAAACTTTTAGAGGCGTCAAATTATGCCGAAGATCCGGAAATTATGGGACATTTAGGAGATGTTTACTATTCTCTTGGATCTTGGGAAGAAGCGCAGCGTCAATGGGAGGGTGCACTGGATTTGTGGAATAAGTCAGAGGAAGAAGTGCCTTCGCATTTAAAATATGAAACTGCCCGTGAGTTAAAAGCTAAGAAAATAATTCAAAATAAACTTAACAAGATTCGATGCTTAAAGATGGTAGAATGTTCTAAGGAAAAGGCAATGCCAGAAGAAGTGGTTGTTGCTAATCATAACAGTAATATATAGAAAATGGTAAAGATGTATAAATTAATGAAAGGTAATCAGTAATGTCAGGACATTCCAAGTGGTCAACAATAAAGCATAAAAAAGGGGCGGCTGATGCAAAGAGGGGTAAGGTTTTTTCCAAGCTGGCAAAGGCCATTACTTCAGCGGCCAGACAAGGTGGTGGAAACCCTGATATGAATTTAAAGTTGCAGTATGCAATTGATAGTGCGAAATCTGAGAATATGCCCAAGGACAATATTGAACGGGCAGTACAGAAGGGAACAGGTGAGTTAGGTGCCGATGCAGTCCTTTATGAATGCCTTTACGAAGGTTACGGGTCTAATGGAGTTGCTGTTATGGCAGAGATATTGACTGACAATAAGAATAGGACTGCGGCAGAGATTAGAAAGGTTTTCGAGATGTCCGGAGGGAACCTCGGCGAGTCGGGTTCTGTATCATGGATGTTTCAACAGAAGGGAATAATAACTGTTAACTCTGAAGGGATTGAGGAAGATGAGTTGATGGCACTTGTTCTTGATGCAGGTTGCGATGATTTACATGTAGAAGATGGAAAATATGAAATTGACTGTGAAACAAAGGATTACAATAATGTCAAAAAGGTGTTGCAGGATGAAGGTATAAAGATCGAGTTTGCTGAGATCAGCTGGATCCCAAGTACGCTTATCGAGCTAGACGAGGCAAAAGGTAAGAAGGTCGTTTCGCTTATGGAAAGGTTAGAGAGTCATGATGATGTGCAGAATGTTTATGCTAACTTTTCACTTCCGGAAGGATTTTTGGCAGAGTTATGATCTTTGGGTTGACTGGTTTTCTGTCCTTTATTTGAACCGTTCTCCTTCTTAGTAGTTTTCTTCTTATCCTCTTTTATATTTAGTAGTTCAAGGATTTGTTCAGCTTCCAGAACTTCCTCTTCTTCGAGTTTTTTAGCCAGGAGATCCAGCTTGTCTTTGTTTTTTTCGATCATGGACTTGGCTTTCGCATAAGAATCCTTGATGATTTTTGTTACTTCTGCATCAATTTCTATTGCGGTTTTTTCGCTAAACTCTTTTTCCTGTACAAGATCGTGTCCAAGGAAAACATTCCCTTGCTGCCTTCCGAATGTTTGAGGGCCGAGCGCGCTACTCATTCCAAATCTACATACAATGCTCCTGGCCATCTTTGTTACTCTTTCCAGGTCATTCTGGGCTCCAGTGGATAACTCGTTAAAGGCAATTTCTTCTGCGGCACGCCCAGCAAGAAGGACGCACAGTGTATCCCGCATTTCAGATTCCCTGGTTAGATATTTATCCTCGCTAGGCAGCTGTAACGTATAGCCTAATGCCGCTGCTCCACGTGCAATAATCGATACCTTGTGTACCGGATCAGTATTAGGCAATAGTGCTGCTACAAGAGTATGGCCTGATTCGTGATAAGCAACAATGCTTTTTTCTTCATCACTTATTACCCTGCTTTTCCTTTCAGGTCCGGCAATAACTCTTTCAATTGACTCCTCAAGCTCAGGCATTTCTACAAATTTTTTATCACGACGTGCAGCAAGTAACGCGGCCTCGTTGATGACATTAGCCAGATCAGCACCAGAAAAGCCTGGAGTGCGTTTTGCTATTGTATTTAGGTTTCCATTGGGTTCTATTTTAACGTCTTTAGCATGCACCTTTAAGATCTCTTCCCTTCCAATCAGATCAGGTCTGTCGACAGTTACCTGTCTGTCAAATCTTCCCGGACGGAGTAACGCGTTGTCCAGAACGTCAGGTCTGTTTGTCGCTGCGATGATAATTACGCCACTATTTGAAGTGAAACCATCCATCTCCGCCAGCAGCTGATTTAGTGTTTGCTCGCGCTCATCATGCCCACCGCCTAAACCGGCACCTCGTTGTCTTCCAACGCTATCAAGTTCATCAATAAATACTATGCAGGGTGCCTTCTGCTTGGCTTGTGCGAACATGTCACGTACTCTTGCAGCGCCCATACCAACAAACATTTCTACAAAATCAGAACCACTTATTGAGAAGAACGGTACCCCTGATTCACCCGCAACCGCTTTTGCCAGGAGTGTTTTTCCTGTTCCCGGTGGTCCTATGAGTAGAACACCTTTTGGGATTTTACCTCCCAGTTTTTGGAATTTTTGAGGGTACTTTAAATACTCTATTATTTCTTCAAGCTCTTCCTTGGCTTCATCACACCCGGCAACATCTGCAAATGTAGTCTTTTTTGCATCTTCTGCGGCATAAAGTTTAATCTTTGCCTTTCCAAACGACGCAAAAGGACTTCCCATCCCTCCCATTTTTTTTGATATAAAAAACCAGGCAATTCCAATAATCAAAAATGGAAAAATCCACCACATGATCATATTTCTTAGAAAATTATTCTCTACCTCTCCCTTAAACTTAACGTTTTTACTTTCTAATTCGTTGACCAGTTCGATATCTTGAACCGGAACAGTAATGAAGGGAACGGGTTTGTTTTGCTCAGATGTCATACTTTCATAGTGCCCCTTAATTACTTTTTCTCCTACGGTGCAATCAACTATTTTTCCTGCACTTAAATACTCTCTGAATTGGCTGTAAGTGATTTCGCCGGCTTTAGGAGACATAAACATTTGTATGACGTATAAAACTACTAGAAAAAGGAGTAGATATCCTATGGAAAAACTAGTTTTTTTAGTTTTTGTATTTTTGGGTGTTTTTCTAGGTGATTTCTTTTCTGTGTTTTTCATTTAATCCCTATGATATAAGCGCTTGTGACATATTGCGCATATCTAATATATATAAAATTACAAACTTGGATTATATGAAAATATCAGTTTTAAGTCAAAATAATAAATTAGCAGCTCCTCATTTGAGCTTAACCTGAAAGCAATGGCAAGTTGCCGAACTTGAGTTTGTAGGTACAATTTGTCTCAACTTGTACCAATTTAATAGTATAAACTCCGCTATATGGATTTCCGAGTGAATCAATAGTGAAGAGATGATCCGATCGCCATAACAGCGCTTAGCTTATGCATAGTGTATGAAATATTTACCTTGAATTATGCGATTGACCCTGTAATATGGCAAAGTCTTCTACATGTATTACTGTTACTGGTTTTTCTTTCCGCGATCTTCTTCTTCTCTGAAACACCTTAAAATCATTGTTGAAAATAACTTATTAGGTGACGACTAATTAAATTGTTGACTTTAAGGTACATCACAAATATCAAGACATATATTTTAAGAGGGGAAGCTCTATTACTATGAAAATCCTATTTTTAAACCCACCTACTGAAGACAAAAAAAAATATATTCGAGAGGGCCGTTGCATGCAACTGACTTCTTCATGGGCGTCAATTTGGCCACCGTTGACATTAGCTATACTTGCTCGGATAGCTATAGATTTGGGATTTAAAGCTGAAATCTTTGATTCAAATGTCCAGCATTTGGAATTTAGTGAGGTCGCATCATTAGCAGTGAATGTGGATATTTTAGTGATTAATACATCTTTTCCTTCTATTAATTCTGATCTTGAAGTGGCCAAGGTTATTAAAAGCTGTCATAAGGATGTTGTTATAATAAGTTTTGGAGTGTTTTTTACATTGTTAGAGAAGGAAAGTTTTCCAACGGATGGAAGTATAGATTATGCCATAGTTGGAGAGCCGGAGGAAACTTTTAGAGAATTATTAGTAAGCATTAAACAGAACTCAAATAAACAGACTATTAATGGGCTAATCTATTTGACAAATAATAACCATGTGCAGTTCACAGGAGCACGACAATTTGTTGCTGATATAGATTCTATACCAATTCCTGACAGGTCTTTATTGAAAAACGAGAGATATCTACTTCCACAAAACGGTGAGCCATTTACTTTGGTTAATACTTCCCGGGGATGCCCCTTTCCATGTACTTATTGTATAGTGCAGGCATATTATGGTGCAAATGTTAGAAGGCACTCACTTAAATATATTTTTGAAGAAATTGTTGAGTGTGTTAATCGTTTCAACATAAGAAACTTCCTTTTATGGGAGGAGGCTTTTACTCTTGATAAAAAAGTGGTTCATGAATTTTGTAACGGCATAATAGAAAGGCAATTAGATATTAGCTGGGCAGTTACTACCAGAGCTGATTCGTTAGATACAAAGTCTTTGCAATTAATGAAACAGACAGGCTGTTTCCTTGTTGGCCTGGGAATTGAGAGCAGCTCTCAAGCTATTTTAGATATGGCAAAAAAGCAGGAGAAAATAGAGGAGATTGTTGAAGGTGTAAACCTTTGTAAAGAGGTTGGTATACCTACAATGGGGCACTTTATTTTTGGATTGCCTGGAGAAACCAAAGATACCGCTCGTGAAACTATTAATTTTATGAAAACATTAGATATTACTTATATGCAAAGCTATTGTGCTGTCCCTTACCCAAAGACAGAATTTGGAGAACAGGCAAGAGAAAAGGGATGGGTTAGCACATGTGATTGGTCTGAATTTGATTTTGGTGGTAATTCAATAGTGAATATGCCGACTATTTCGTCAAAGGATGTAACAAGGTTTAGAGGTAAGGCCTTTAGAGCATTCTATTTAAAACCTGGAAAAATTATTGTAGAGATAAAAAAGTTCAAAAGCTTACGTAATCTTTTACCGGTACTAAACTTTTGGAGATGGATTAAATGAATGGAAGCAGAAAAAAAGGATTAACAATTATTATTCCTTGCCTTAACGAGGAGGAGACCATTCAGTTTTGTGTTGAGGAGGCAATGGCTGCTTTAAAAAAACACAAAATACCCGGAGAGGTGCTTGTTGTTGACAACGGAAGTGATGATGACTCTGCAAGCATTGCCCTTAGTTCAGGAGCCAGAGTTGTCGTTGAACAAAGTAGAGGTTATGGTAGTGCATATTCGGCAGGAGTAAGTAATGCAATTTATCAGTATTGCCTGAAAGGAGATGCTGATGGGTCTTATGATTTTAATCAAATTAGTCTTCTCTATGATAAGCTCCGGGAAGATAAATGGGATATTGTAATTGGCAGTAGATTCAAGGGTCAAATTATGCCCGGTGCAATGCCTTTTCTTCACAGGTATTTTGGCACTCCAGCACTAACGTACTTAGTTAACTATCTCTTTAAAAGCAAATTAAGCGATATCAACTCTGGGATGAGAGCTTTTTCCGTTCAAACAATGCTTGATCTCAATCTTAAATGCAAAGGGATGGAGTTTGCATCTGAAATGCTAATCAAGGCTCTCAAGAAAAAGATGAGAATTGTTGAGGTGCCAATATCGCTGCGTAAAGACAAAAGGAATAAGAAGCCACACTTGAAAACTTTTCGTGATGGCTGGCGACACTTAAGCTTTATACTTCTAATGTCACCTTTGCAGATATATTTTTATCCGGGTGTAATAAGTATTTTCCTGGGAATGGTATTTTCCTTTTTTTTTCTGATTAAGGATTACTTATATTTTAAGAACAAATTTGACTTAGATTTATTGTCGATTTTTGGAATAACTACTTTTGCATACAGTCAGAGTTTAATTATTTTGGGAGAAATTTTGATTCTCTTTTCATATGTCTCGAAATTATTATTTATTAACAAAAATATTGATCTTCCTAGTCGTATTTTCTCGAAACTCAAAAAAATGCTCTCTTTTAATAACATTGTTCTAATATCAGGCGTAGGAATAATGCTAAGTATCGTTTTCATACTTTACACTATATGTAAATTATATACCAAATATACTGTTAATACCTTTTCACCTTTTTATACGAAACTTGGGATTTTTGGTTTTACTGTTTTCATCTTTTTCAGCATTACATTCTTTACCTCTTTTCTTATTTCTGCAGTTGAAAATGAGTAATAATGTATAATTTCTTGTGAGGCATTATGATAAGAATGATGTCCCGGCACGTCCAACCCTGTGGTGGTATTCAACAATAAAAAGTCGGACTTCTTCCGAGACGGAGTGTACCATTCAGACACTCTCACACATCTCACCAGTAAAATACCAGCCGGTCTGGATTATTTATCACATTTTCCCTTGATTGTAGATTTTAACCTTACTAATATAAACCACATAATTCTACAACCTAATAAGGTTTCATAATTTACAGACATAAATACAATCATTTGATGAATATGTTAACACAGAATAAGCGTTCCTTTTCTCATTATAAACACGAAATAATATTAATAGGATTAGTTTTAACAGCATTTCTATTAAGAATCAGTTCTCTTTCACTACCTTTCTTTTGGGATGAGGCTGGTGTTTATTCCCGTGCTATTTTTTATTTGGCTAAAAACGGAGTAGGAATCTTACCTGGGGATTTAGATCCAGAATTAAGCAGAGGACATCCCATGTTATTTGTATTTATATCTTCCTTGTGGTATAAATTTTTAAGCCCTTCGGTATTTGGATTACATCTATTGATGGCATTCACTTCTTCCTTAACTGTCATAAGCACCTATTTTCTAGCTATCAGAGTTGTTAATGGTAATAAAACTATAGCTTTACTTTCTTCTCTTTTATTTTTAGTTTCACCCTTATTTCAAGGAGTATATTGCTTAGTATTACCAGAGATGTTGCTTGCTCTATTTTCTGTCCTAAGTCTGATTTTTTGGATAGATAGAAGAGTTTACTTATACTTTATTTGTGCCTCTGCAGCTATTTTAACTAAGGAAACAGGAATTATTATTCTTGCTGCAATTTTTGTATATGAACTCGTTATAAATCGGAGAAAAGGATTAAAGACGGCTTTAGTAGGTTTTACACCTTTTATTTTGTTTATAATATTCATTGTAATTCAGCGAATTCAAAATGGATGGTTTTTGTTTCCTCAGCATACCTCTTATATAGAATTTACTTTTAGCACTATTTGGAATAGATTCCACGATTTTATTGATTTCATATTTATCGAACAAGGGAGAATTTTCATCTCTATTTTGATAGTTCTGGGACTATTTTGGGTTAAAAAGAAGATATTTACTAATGAATGGATTTTACTGTTTATCTATTTTATAACAGGACTTGCTTTTTGTTCTATTAATTTTTTTATGATAAGGTACATATTGGTCATACTTCCTGTTTTTTGTATTCTTGTTCTTGCAATTTTTCACCAACTTTTAAAAAAGTCAAAATTCTTTTTTCCAATTATTTTAGTATGTATCCTTTTACAAGTGTGTTATATGAAGGGTGATAAATTTAAGTATGAAGCGGATCTATCATATTTAGATACTATCGAAGTACTGGCTGATGCTACCAGCTTCTTAAATGATAATTTTTCTAAAGAAATAAGTTTTTACTGTGTATTTCCTATCCATTATTATTTTACAGATACTAGATTTGAAGTTTTTGATAAAAAATGGCCATTGCAGGGTATGGATTCGAATCCAAAACCTGGTTTAGTAATGTCTATCCAACCCGGATTAATTCTTCCTCAAGATCCTTTATCTGTTGGATATCAGGAGATAAAAAGGTTTTCTAAAGGATTTTCAGAGGTAAAAATATTTCAAATTAAATAAATGATTAAAGGAAGAAAATAGTAGTAATGCCAGCATACAATGCTGAACAAACTTTGGAAAAAACATGTAGAGAAATTCAAGGGATAGCTGATGAAGTTATTCTAGTAGATGATTTATCTGCAGACAATACTTATGACCAAGCTAAAAAACTAGGTATCAATCACGTAATAAAAAATGCTATAACAAAGCTATTGAAAATGGGGCAGATATTGTAGTAATGATTCACCCCTGATTGCCAATATACAGTTTGCAACGTCACAAAAACTGCCCTAACCCCTTTAGTAAAAATGGTCGGGGCGACTGGATTCGAACCAGCGACCTCTTGAACCCCATTCAGTTCAATTGGTGAAAATTGTTTTTTAGTTTAGTTTCAACTATTTTATAAGGCTTATAGGCACATTTCCAAAATCTAATTTAGTCTATTTTAGGGTGTTTTGAGATATTTTGGGTACATTTTGGACACAGCCGACCTCTTGATTGGTATTCAAGAGGCGGTGGCCTTGTATGGTAATATTGGTGATAACACGTTTTCTAAAACCCCTTTTATCGTGCTCAAACTGTGAGTAGGATGTATGGATACAACATACCAAGAGAAGGGAACATAGCCTCCCCTCTCCATTCTGCCATGACACATTTTTCCTCTTGAATTTAATAGTCTCAACTATTACGATTTCACCATTAATATTTGATAACATAATTCAGATATCAAAACAATCTTCAAAATACGGTCAACATTCTTGTAATAATGTGAGGAAAATGAGACTAATCACTTCCGTCCTGAGTATAATATTTTATAATATTATTCAAAATAGGAAAACTAACCAGTATTTTCATAATTTAAGGACTTAGAATGTGCTCAAAAAATAAAATAGATCGTCGTAAAGAGAGACTCACTCCACAAAAATGACCAAAAAAAATCTACAAGAATTTGAAGAGAAATATCGCAAATTAATTGAAATTGCTAATGATGCTATATTTTTAGCGGATGTTGAAACTGGAATTTTCCTTGAAGCCAATAAGCAAACCGAAGAACTTCTTGGAGTACCCGTTGAAGAAATCGTGGGTAATCACCATACGCAATTCTATCCAACAGAATATGTCGAACGTAATAATGAACTTTTCAAAAAGTATATTCAAATTGATAAAGCAATAACCTCAGAAGACATCTTTTTACAACACAAAGATGGTCGTAAGATACCAGTAGAAATCAGCTCAAGTGTTTTTGAGTTGGGTGGCAGAAAGGTCATTCTGGGCATCTTCAGAAATATCACCGAGCGTAAGCGAGCCGAGAAGGGGCTGTTGGAAAGTGAAGAAAATTACCAAATACTGGCGAACTCAACAAAAGCAATCTCATGGGTTTGCGATGTTTCTACCTGGCAATTTACTTTTGTCGGTGCTTATGCAGAAACGTTATTAGGATACCGGATCGAAGAATGGTATCAGGAGAATTTCTGGCAGGATCATATCCACCCTGATGACAGAGAGCACACCATCAATTACTGCGTGACATCTACTCGAAGGTTAGAGGACCATGAATTTGAGTATCGTATGATCGCATCAGATGGACAGATTATCTGGATATACGATATTGCCAAAGTTACTCACAGTAAAGGCGAACCAATACAATTGCATGGATTCATGATTGACATAACCGAGCGTAAGCGAATGGAAGAAGAACTGAGAATGTTTAACGAATCTCTGGAACAACTCGTAACTGAGCGCACGGTTGAGTTGTCAAAGGTAAATGAAAAACTTTTGATAGAAATCACCGAGCGTAAGAAAATAGAACAGACTCTACAAGATAGCGAGGAGCGCTACCGCAGTTTAATTAATGATGTGCTTGATACTTCGAATGTAGGTGTGTTTATCCTTGATAAAGAATTCCGTGTGGTATGGATAAATAGAACACTGGAATCTTATTTTGGTATGAAGCGAGATGGAATAATTATGAAAGACAAGAGGCGGCTTATAAAAGGCAATATACACCATATTTTTGAAGATGGAGATAAATTCAAGGAACGTGTGATAAAAACTTATGATGATAATACCTATGTGGAGAATTTTGTTTGTCATATTCTTCCTGGTGACGGCCGTGAAGAGAGGTGGTTAGAACATTGGAGTCAACCAATTGTTTCAGGTTTATATGCAGGAGGAAGGGTTGAGCAATATACAGACATTACCAAGCGGAAGAAGGTGGAGGGAGAAATACGCAAGTTAACACATGCCATAGAACAAAGTTCTAGTACCGTTGTGATCACAGATACAGAAGGTAATATAGAATATGTTAACCCCAAGTTCACGCAATTGACAGGCTACACCGCTGAAGAAGCCATTGGTAACAATCCACGCATCTTAAAAACAGATAAAACTCCGCCAGAAGAATACAAAAGTTTGTGGAAGACTATTACGTCTGGCAGTGAATGGAGAGGCGAATTCTGCAATAAGAAGAAGAGCGGCGAACTCTACTGGGAGCTTGCATCTATTTCGCCTGTCAAAAACAAAGAAGGTGTTATTACCAATTTCATAGCGGTTAAGGAAGACATTACCGAACGCAAGAAGGCAGAGGAATCCTTTAATAAGCAAGCGCGTATAGCAATGCTGGGTGCGGATATAGGAGTTGCACTTACAATGCCTGATACATTAAGGATGATATTACAAAGGTGTTCTGAAACCGTTGTAAATCACCTTGATGCCGCCTTCGCTCGAATTTGGACATTTGATAAGGAAGAGAATATGCTGGAGCTACAGGCCAGTTCAGGGATATACACATGCATAGACGGTTCCCATAGCCGTGTGCCTGTTGGTAGTCTCAAGATTGGTCTGATCGCTCAGGAGCAAAAACCACACTTAACAAATGATGTAATGAATGATCCCTGTATAAGTGATAAGGAATGGGTAAGGCGAGAGGGTGTGGTTGCATTCGCCGGCTATCCCTTAATTGTTGAAGGCCGGCTGGTAGGTGTTATGGCAATGTTTGCCTGTCAACAGCTTACAAAAGACACTCTTGATGCACTGGCATCGGTGTCGAATGCGATAGCCCTGGGCATCGAGCGTAAACGAGGAGAAGAGAGACTTAAGAAATTTGAATTATTGTTTAACAATATATCAGATCTTGCATATATCTGCGATGCGGAGGGAAATCTTCTTTTTGTTAACAATATATTTGAAAAATTATCTGGGCACAAACCAGAAGAATTCATAGGAAATTCATTTGCACCTCTTTTCGACGAGGAAAACCTGAAAAAAGCAATAGATATTTATACAAGAACGTTAAAAGGTGAAAGCTCTACAGACGAAATATACTTCAAAGATACGAGGATATTATGCGAGTATAAAAATATCCCGCTACGAAATGATAATGGAAATATAATTGGTGTTATAGGCATTGCACGCGATATCACAAAAAGGAAGCGGATGGAGGAAGATTTAAAGCGAACTACAAGTCAGTTGTCCCTAATGTTAGAATCTCTACCGATTATACCCTACATATGTAAAGCAGAAGGGAATTTCGGTGCTATCTACGTAGGTACTGAAGTAGAAAAAGTTACCGGCTTTAAACCTGAGAGTTTTACTTCTAACGATACTTTCTGGGCTGATCGTATCCATCCTGATGACGCACCCAGGGTATTCGCGGATCTTTCAATACTTTTCGAGAAGGGGCATTATGAACATGAATACCGTTGGCAAGTATCCGATAATTCATACAAATGGTTTTACGATGTGCTCCGGTTAGTAAAATTATCGGATAAAACGTCTAGCCAAATTGTGGGGATTTGGCTAGACATCACCGAGAGGAAGAAGACGGAAGATATACTGCAGGAACAAAAAATGGCTTTAGAGCAAAAGAATATAGCTCTTGGTGAAGTGCTCGGACAAATCGAGATTGAAAAGAAACAGATAAAAGAGAATGTAATAGCCAATGCAGAGAATCTGCTACTTCCTATTATACAAAAGCTAAGATTAACAGGGGAGTCACGAAAGTATGTACAACTGCTGCGAAAAAACTTGCAAGAGTTAACGTCTTCATTTGGCACAAGGCTAACGGAAAGGGGAGCCAAATTAACTTCCAGAGAGGTTGAGATTTGCGATATGATAAAAAATGGACTTACAAGCAAAGAGATCGCCAGTCTTTTAAATATTTCACTCCGAACTGTAGACGCGCACCGTATCAAAATTAGAAAAAAACTAGGCCTCATTAATAAGGATATTAACCTAGCTTCTTTTCTGAATACACTTTAGCTGAATAATTATACCATCGATAACTACCTATGTTTAATAGGTACAACATAGGTAGTTAAGTTGTATTGACACTTCCGCAACAATTGATAACATATCTTTTCATCACTCTTATTTATCCCCAAAAAACTGCCTCATTATTGAGCTTGTATATTTAACACTCCAATAGCAATTAAACGATAATGGATTTTCTCTTATCTGCTTGTTCCGGTATCTTTTTACTTATGCCTACTATGTTTTGTATATCAGCGGTTAAGAAGAGATTAACAGATAGTGAAAAATATTAATTATATTAAATGATTGAATGGGAAGACAAATACAGTGTGGGTGTGTCAATAATTGATGAGGAGCACAAGAAATTCATTGACATTATCAATAAAGTTATTGCTGCGAAAGAACACAATAACAATCCGGAAGAGATATTGGGAATATTAAATGAAATGATTAAATATGCACAAAAACATTTTAAGACCGAAGAGACATATATGAAAAAGTTTAATTATCAAGAGTATTACTACCATAAAGAAGAACACAACAATTTCTGCCTTAAAATAATTGCTTATAACAATAGAGTAATTGATAGTGACTATCAAATCGCAAATAAAATACTTGAATATTTAAAGCGATGGTTTGTTAACCATATTCAAGAGACAGATAGAAAATATACCAATTGTTTCAACAAGAATGGACTTCAATAAATTCCAGGAGAATTTACATTCTATAATCTGGTTTGTGTATTTTATGAATGGAGGGAGTGTAAACGTTGGAAAATAAAAAAATTATACTTATTGAAGATAACCAGGACCATGCTGAGTTGATCACAGAAGTCCTTGCGGATGGAGGCAATGAAGAGGACATTATCTTATTAAGAGATGGTATGGAAGCTATAGATTTTTTTCAGAAACATAGTGTTGAGGGGCAGGCAGAAAATGGAATCAAGTTAATTATAATAGACATTAACTTGGCAAAAATTAGTGGAATGGATATCCTTAAGTTTTTTAAAAAGAATTCAAAGTATAGTAAAATACCTGCGATTATTTTATCAACAAGTGCTGATCAAGAAACGATTGATGAGGCGTATAAGAATGGAGCTAACGGTTACTTTGTCAAGCCTGTTGATTTTGAAGAGTTTGCTGAAAAGGTGAGAATCCTGAAGAAATGCTGCTGAATTCATTATATATTTCTTCATGAATTGCTTCACTGCCACTCCCTCCCAATTAATAAAAGGCAAAATCTTTAATATAATTATAAACAAAACATAATGTCTGATTATTTGCCGATTAATTTAAACAGTTTGATATCGGAAAAAATAATTGGTTGTGATATTTACTTGTAGAAACGAGTGCTAGCCGTAGATTTATTTTCTACTGAAGAGACGATATCGTGTTTGATAATGATAAGAAAGGTCAGCTATTAGAAGAGAATATCAGCAAGCTTGAAGACCAACAGAAATATTTTATACTACTTGATAAGACTAAGAATGGTACAAGGCGTGAAATCCCGATCAACAGCACGCTTGAAGAGCTGTTTCAAAACCTACGGAGGGGTCCTGGAAGTAACTATGTCTTTGTTAATAAAAATGGGAAACCGTACCGAGATATAAATCGGAGCTTTAGTGCGGCATTGCAAAGAGCCGGGATATGTGATTTTCGCTTCCACGATTGCAGACACACAACAGCCTCACACTTGGTAATGGCTGGTATTGATTTGACAACTGTTAAAGAACTTTTGGGTCACAAAGATATCACAGCGACTTTAAGATATTCACACCTTGCTCCCGGACATAAAAGAAAGGCTGTTCAAGTATTGGATAGAATTATGGAAAAGAGTGAAGGTGATGATTTTGAAAATGGGTACAATTTGGGTACAATTTCAAACCAAGACAATATTGAAAAAGTCCTAAGTCCTTGACAGAAATGGTCGGGGCGACTGGATTCGAACCAGCGACCTCTTGAACCCCATTCAGTTTAATTGGTAAAAATTGTTTTTTGGTTTAGTTTCAACTATTTTATTTTATTAGGCTTATAGGCACATTTTCAAAATCAAATTTAGTCTATTTTAGGGTGTTTTGAGATATTTTGGACACAACCGACCTCTTGGTTATTAAGCAAGAGGTCGTGGTCATATTGTAGATAGCCAGTTTCTACCCCCCCCCTATATCACACGACTCTTCTTCCTCTTGAATTTAATAGCCCAAACTATTACGATTCCGCCATTACTATTTGATAGCTTATTCAGTTATGAGATCCTCGTTGAAGAGTTAATACAGACAAAATCTACTGTAGGCATATTGTAGTTAATCATACCGTATCCAACCGGATAACACATAAACAACCAAAATTACATTGACATTGTAACTTTTTGCCTGCTAAGGTGGTAGTGTCTTAATAAATACTAATTAAGGTGCTTAGGAAAAACGTTAAAATTGTTTTGATTACGAATGGCACTCAAAAGGTCCTGGTTGTCGACTTAATTCCGTATTCTTTTGCATTATTAACCATCTGGCATTGTATTTATATTATATTAATTAAACTCAAGTTGGTAAGCCATAAACTTATGATTCTGGGGTTGAAGAATTGAGGTTGTAGATAAATTATTGTCCGTTAGAATATAATGAGGAGGATTCGTAAGTGTCTATTAAATGGAACAAGACAACATGCTCCTATTGCGGATTGGGTTGCGGCTTATTAGTGGGAGTTGAGAAGGGCAAGGTCGTTGATATTAAGGGAATGGAGGGCCATCCTGTCAATGACGGGATGATTTGTACCTTACCTGCTAATTATCCGCCAGTTTTTGAAGCTGAGGACAGATTAAAAAATCCTATGATCAGGAGGGATGGTGAACTTATACCTGTTGAGTGGGATGAGGCGATCAGTTACGTTGCCGATAGGCTTAAAGGAATAATTGATAAATATGGTCCTCGATCAGTTGCACTCCATATGGGAGCAAACTGTCTGGACGAGGAGTATTACGTAGCAAACAAGTTTATGAAGGCGGCTATCGGTTCGAATAATATTGAGTGTACCACCCGCCTGTGTATGTCAAGTTCGGCAATGGGTTTCATTTCGACTATCGGGGCCGACGCTCCTCCTGCCTGCTACGATGACGTTGAAGATGCAGATCTCTTTTTTATCGCCGGTAACAATATGGCAGTATCCGTACCTGCTCTTTTCGCCCGTGTTTGTGCAGCCAGAGAGAAAAACAAAACAAGAACTATCGTCGTAGATCCTCGCAGGACGGAAACCGCTTCTATTGCAGATATCCATCTACAGATAAAACCTGGTACAGATGTTGCTCTGAACAATGCACTTGCTAATGTTCTGATCGAAGAGGGTTATGTAGATGAAGAATCGGTAGCAGAGTATGCATCAGGCCTGGGTGAATTGAAGAAATTCCTGAAGGAATACACACCATCAAGAGCCTCCCAGATTACTGGTTGTCCTGAAGAGCAGATCAAAGAAGCTGCCCGTACCATCGGTGAGTCTAAGGCAATGCTTGTATTCTGGTTCCAGGGCTATAACCACTCAACACAGGCAGTCTTCAAGAATAATACACTGCACAACCTGTGGCTATTGACCGGTAATTTCTGCCGCCCTGGTGCCGGACCGCTGTCAATTACAGGGGAATGCAATGCGCTGGGCAACAGATGGACCGGAGCACTTTCACATTTGCTACCTGGAATGAGGATGGTGGCGAACCCTCATCACAGAAAAGAACTGGCTGATTTCTGGAAGATCCCGGTAGAGAAGATACGGCCTACACCTGGTAAATCAATAATGGAAATAATCAAAGGCCTCCATTCTGGAGATATACGTGTCCTGTGGATAATTTCATCAAATCCTGCTTCCTCTCTGCCAAATACGAAATGGGTCAGGGAAGGGTTGTCAAAGGCCGATATGTTTATTGTCCAGGACATTTTTCATCCAACAGAGTCATCCATGATTGCCGATGTAGTATTGGCAGGCGCTCACTGGTGTGAAAAGACGGGTACCTTTATTTCATCAGAACGGCGTATAGAGTTGGCAGAGAAGATAATTGAGCCGCCCGGTAATGCAATATCAGATTATAAAATTATATGTAATGTGGCAAGGGCCATGGGTTTTGGAAATGAGTTACAATTTGATTCATCAGAGGAGGTCTTCGAAGAACTAAAGAAAATTACCAGGGGACGTATCTGTGATATGAATGGTGTGACCTATGAACGTTTACGAAGGGAGGTAGGGCCGCAATTACCATGTCCGGATTCAGACCATCCCGGAACACCACGTTTGTTCACCGACCGGCAGTTTCCCAGACCTGACGGGCGTGCCGCACTGTTACCACGGGAATATATTGCTCCGAGTGAGAGTACTGATGAAGAATATCCGTATATTCTTATTACCGGACGCTTGAAATGGCATTTTAATACCCGAACGCGTACCGGAAGGGTTCCTGTGCTTCAATCTAGTGCTCCTGACAATTTTGTTGAAATCCATCCGGACACAGCTTTGCATCTGGCTATAGTTGAGGGTGATGAAGTTGAGGTAGTTTCACGCAGAGGTAAAGCCAGTGGGCCTGCGCACATCAATGACAGAATACTTCCAAACGTAGTATTTATGCCAATGCACTTCGGTAATACATTGCATGTTGGTGAAGGCAGGCTGGCAAACTTCCTCACTAATCATGTTTACGATCGGCATTCCAAGCAACCTGAGTTCAAGTACAGCGTTGTTAACATCTCTAAGATTGCTCACGAGTAAACATAAAATTTCCATGGATAAAAACTTAGACATAAGTGAATTAGAGCCTACTAAAAGGACGGTTGAGTTCTTCGAGGCATTGTTGCGTTCAACCCCAAATGGCATTGCCGTTACAGATGCATCACAGAATATTGTTTTGGCAAATGAGACATTCAGTTCCATATTTCTAGAGCACTGGAGGGATGTTATAGAAACGAATATATTTGTCTGGCTCGATCAACTTGATGGCAATGCTCCTGACATATGGGCAGAATTAATGGAGTGTATATATCAAGATAATAACGGTTATGATATAAATTTCAGTATGACAACGGCTGAAGAAGTAAGATATCTGAATGTCAACGCATCACTTGTGCAAGAAGAGGAGTTCGCAGAGGGACAGTCTGTTGTTATAAGTATATGGCGCGATATTACTCAACAAAAAAAGTCAGATGAGAATATTTTAGCACTTAATAAATCTCTTGAACAACGTGTGGTAGAACGTACGGCCAATCTAGGAGAAATAAATAAAAGATTACAAATAGAAATTGCTGAGCGTAAACAAGCCGAAGAAAGTGCCAGAAGAAAAACAGAACTAATAAAGTTACAGCAAGAAATTACTTTAACTGCTAATGAAGCGCCCTCTTTAAGGGATGCTATGCAAACCTGTCTTCACAAGATATGCTTATTTTCTGGCTGGCCAATTGGGCATGTTTATACGGTAGGTTCTACTGGAATATTAGAACCTACCGACATCTGGCAACTCAAAGACATGAGAAAGTACCATAGGTTTCAGCAGATTTCTGAAGATATGTCTTTTGATATTTGCGTAGGATTACCAGGCAGGGTATTGGCAAATTCTAAGGCACATTGGATTATAGATGTTAGTACAGATGAAAACTTTCCCAGAATGAAGGTTGCTAGAGATGTCGGAATAAAAGGGGCTTTTGCATTTCCTGTACTGGAGAGAGGAAAAGTTGTTGCGGTGCTGGAATTTTTTTCTGATAAAGTTGAACAACCTGACACCTTTATATTAGAAGTTATAAACCAGCTTGCAAGCCAACTAGGACGGGTAACCGAGCGCAAACAAGCCGAAGAAAATACCAGAAAAAAAACAGAACTCATAAAATTACAGCAGGAAATTACTTTAACTGCCAATGAAGCTCCCTCTTTAGAGGATGCTATGCGAATATGCCTTTCCAAGATATGTTCATTTTATAGCTGGCCGATTGGACATGTTTATATGCTTGGTTCTACTGGACTATTAAAGCCAACCAACATATGGGAAATCAAAAACGTGAGTAAGTACCATATGTTTCAGAAGATTACTGAAGACATGACTTTTAATATTTGTGAAGGATTGCCAGGCAGGGTATATGCAAATGCAAAGGCGCATTGGATTATAGATGTTACTAAGGATGAAGGTTTTCTCAGAGCGAATGTTGCTATGGATGTCGGAATAAAAGGGGCTTTCGCATTTCCTGTGATGGAGAGAGGAGGAGTTGTCGCTATATTGGAATTTTTTTCTGATAAAATTGAAGATCCTGACACTTTTATATTAGACGCTATAAACCAACTTGCAACTCAGCTTGGACGGATAACCGAGCGCAAACAAGCAGAAGTTAAGCTAAAGGAGGCTATGGAAGAGGCTTTACGTGCAAATAAAGCCAAATCTGTTTTCCTTTCTAGTATGAGTCACGAACTGCGTACCCCAATGAATGCCATACTTGGTTTTGCGCAATTGTTGGATTCAAACTGCAACGAACTTCTATCAGAGTCGCAGAAAAAAGATATAGGGCATATATTAAAGGCTGGCAATCATCTGCTTGAACTCATCAATGAAGTCCTGGACCTTTCCGGAATAGAGTCAGGTAAGGTACAAATTTCTCTGGAAGAAATTGAGGTTGGCGCTACTATTAAAGAAGTGATTGCATCTGTTGAACCGATAGCAGAAGAAAATAAAGTGACAATAAACTATCGGGAGGAAAATGGCGAACAATTTATCATGGCTGACAACACCCGATTAAAACAGGTTCTGATAAATTTATTATCAAATGCAATAAAATATAATAATGATGGTGGTTCGGTGTCTATATGGATTGAGTTTCCAACGGAGGACATGTTGCGCATAAATATTAAAGATACGGGGCCGGGAATAGCTAAGGAAAATCGTGATTCTCTATTTGAGCCGTTCAACCGTCTTGGAGTAGAGTCGTTAAATATAGAAGGAACTGGTGTCGGGCTGACAATTACAAAGAAACTGGTAGAAATGATGGATGGCAGCATTGGAGTGGAAAGTGAGATAGGAAAGGGTTCGAGATTTTATGTAGATTTTAAAAAAATAGAATCACCAGTACTCATAACCGGCGGAACGGAAGGAGTGGTAGAGGAAGAACGCAATGCTGAAATACATAAAAAATACACCATGCTTTATGTAGAAGATAATCCTGCTAATTTAAAATTAGTGGAAAAAATTTTAGAACGTCGTCCCTACATTACTCTGCTTACCGCGGTGCAGGCAGAGTTTGGTATGGATCTTGCGTTGTCCAATCAACCGGACATGATCCTCATGGACATCAACTTACCCGGGATGGATGGTTATGAAGCGTTGAAACTCTTGAAAAGTGATGACCAGACAAAAGAAATCCCTGTAATTGCCCTGAGCGCTAATGCTATGCCAAAAGATATTGAGAGAGGAAAAACTTCCGGGTTTGTAGAATATATTACGAAGCCTATTAACATAAACAAGTTTCTTGAGGTCGTTGACGATATTCTGCCAACCCACTAGACCTGTTTTTAAGTGGGAGGAACTTAAAAATATAAATAATTGTATGGAGTGGGTTGATGGTAAAACAGGTTTCATGTATACACTCTAGTTCTCTTTTAAACTTTTACTGCTATTTCTAGTCTTTATCAAAAGGTACAATATGACTGAGGAAATTGATGTATTTAGTGCAAGAGTCCTTATCGTTGATGACAATAAGAATAATATACTACTTCTAGAGAGGATGCTTATGTCTAACGGATATACTTCCGTATTAAGTACAATGGATCCCCGTGAAACAGTAGATTTATACAAAAGTTTTCAGCCTGATCTTGTTTTGCTGGACATCAATATGCCACACCTCAATGGATACCAGGTAATGGAGCAGTTAAATAAGATTGAACCAGAAGGGTATGTGCCCATACTTGTGCTAACGGCATTGCAGGATAACGAAACACGTCTCCGTTCTTTGAAATTAGGGGCAAAAGATTTTTTGTCAAAACCATTTGATACTACAGAAACTCTAGTGAGAATACACAACATGCTAGAGGTTCGTCTTCTTCATAACAGAGTCCGCAGCCAGAACGCTCTTTTGGAACAAAAGGTTGGTGAGAGAACAAATGAGCTTATAATGGCAAATAAAGAGCTCAGGCAAGAAATAGATGGTCACAAACGTACGGAAGGTACCTTGCGTAAGAGTGAAAGTAAATTTAAAAGTATTACACAGGAATTCCGTTCCCTCCTGGATGCTATTGGAGAACCGATAATCCAGATATCTCCTGAGATGAAAGTACTATGGGCAAATCGTAGTGCGGCAGCTTTGTCCGGAAGGAAAATTACTGATATAAGAGGCCAAGAGTGTCATACATTATGGATGAAACGCCATACTCCATGTGATAATTGCCCGGCAATCACGTGTTTCCGGACAGGAGAAACCGGGAGTATGAAATTTTCAACTCCAGACGGCCGGTTTTGGAATCTGAGTGCTTTTCCTGTGAAGGATGAAAACGGTAAAGTGAAAAATGTAATAGAAATATGTAAAGATATTACGGAAGAGATGATCTTACAGACTGAAGTCATGCGTGCTGGCCAATTGGCTGAACTGGGAGTGTTGTCTGCTAGTGTGGCCCATGAGGTCAACAACCCGGTCTTTGGTATTATCAGCTGTGCTGAGGTACTGCTTCAAGAGTCTGAAGGTGATAAAGGCGATAATCATAAAATCATCAATATCATTATAAAGGAATCAAGGCGTATTGCAAATGTAACCAGAAGCCTTCTTTCCTTCGCAAGGGATACTGCAAACGATGTTGAAAGTAGTTGTAATATAGAGGAACTAATATCTGATACACTTGTCTTAAACAAGGCTTTATTGAGAAAGGAAGGTGTTTATTTAGAGAAACATTTCTTCCCAAACCTACCGGATATTAAAGGGCATCCGCAACGGTTACAACAGGTTTTTATGAACCTCATAAATAATGCACGTTATTCATTGAACAAAAAATATCCTGGCACCCATGAAAATAAAATAATAAGCATTAAATGCACAGAGGAAATGGTTGATGATAGTCCTCATGTCCGGATTATATTTCATGATAGAGGTATGGGTATTCCTGAAGATAAAATAGGCAAGATAATGGATCCATTTTTTACCACCAAACCCAGGGGCGAAGGAACCGGGCTGGGTTTGAATATCTGTAAGAAAATAATCAACGAAAGTGGTGGCAAGATAGAGGTGGAAAGTGTTGAAGGCGAACATACTCGGTTTATAATTACTCTACCGGTCATAGTGATTGAAGATGAGACCAATCGATAATTGTCACAATATCGACCTGTGCAGAAAAAAGAATGGATGCTAAAGAATTAAAGAAAAGAACAAAAGAATTTGCTCATAGAAGTGTTACACCTGCTATAACATTACCAAAAACATAATTGTGGACTCGCATAAGAAGACAACTACTAAGATGTGCTATATCTGGAGTTGCAAATTAACGAGCTACTCTTTTAAATAAAAAAAGAAATTCCAATGGATAAAGAGAGAATTTTTCTAATCGATGATGAATCAACAATTACGCTAATGTGGGGAAAACTCCTTTCACATAAGGGTTATGATGTCTCTACAGCCAAAGACATCAAAGAGGCTGGGTTTAAAATGCTTCATGAGGATTTTGACCTGATAATAACAGATATTAATTTGGGTAGCGGTACAGGAATTGATATTTTACGGGAAGTTAAGAAAAAAAACCCTGCATGTCCAGTTATCTTAATTACAGGATATCCTAATGTTGAAACCGCGTCTGAGGCAGTTCGCCTGGATGCTTATGATTACCTGTCAAAACCGGTAGAAAAAGAGATAATGATGCGAACTGTCCAAAAGGCATTACAACACAGATCGCTTGTTGAAGAAAATATTAAATATAGGTCAAATATGGAGGCTATCTTCAGAAGCGTTGAGGAAGGGATTGTTACCGTAGATAAGGAATTGAAAGTCCTGGAACTCAATGTGGCGGCTGAAGAGATGTGTGGACTTCCATGCAGTGATGATGCTAAAGGGAAAATGTATGAGTCTTTTCTAAATGGATGTAGTGGCGAGTGCCTTAACGCGCTTCAGGAGACTATCAATACAAAGTTGCCCGCAGAAAAAACTCGTTTTGAATGTAATAAAAGAAACAAACCGACTCAGGTTATCAGTGTCTCCACTTACCCACTTCTTGATTCCAGGAATGAATTTAACGGTTGTGTTCTTGTTGCGAGGGATGAAACCCGGATGGTTGAACTTGAAAATGATTTACAGCAACGTCAACAGTTCCATAAAATAATAGGAAAAAGTCAAAAGATGCAACAGATTTACTCTTTTATTGATGTTCTGGCCAACACAAATACTACCGTTTTACTAACCGGTGAAAGTGGTACAGGGAAAGGATTGGTGGCAGAAGCACTACATTGCCATGCGAAAGATAGTAAAAGACCTTTTGTTGTGGTAAATTGTGCCTCTTTGTCTGACAATCTATTAGAGAGTGAACTTTTCGGACACGTTAAGGGCGCGTTTACCGGAGCGGTTGGTGACAGGGTAGGCAGGTTTCAAATGGCCGATGGCGGTACTATTTTCTTAGATGAAGTCGGGACGATATCCGGTACAATGCAGTTACGTCTGTTGAGGGTGATTCAGGATATGGAGTTTGAACGTGTTGGTGAATCGACACCGGTAAAAATAAATGTCAGAGTTATAGCGGCCACGAATCAGGATCTGCGTAAGAAGGTCAGGAGTAGGAAATTTCGTGAAGATCTGTATCATAGATTGAAGGTGGTAGAATTAAACGTGCCGCCGCTGAGGGATAGGCGGGAAGATATTCCGCTTTTAATGGACCACTTTATAGAAGTGTTCAATAAGCAATTAAACAAGAGTATTAAATCATTATCTTCGGATGTCCATAAAATATTTATGGAGTATAAGTGGCCTGGAAATGTTAGAGAGCTTCAGCATACACTGGAATACGCCTTCGTCCTCTGCAATAAACCCATCATCACTGTAGATAATCTGCCACCGGAATTTGGAGGTGCAGACACTATAAATATTCAACCTGTGAATGAAATGAAATCTGACGAGCGAGAGGTGATCCTTCAGGCACTGGAAAAAGCCGGTTGGAACAAAGCAAAGGCCGCGCGGCTTCTTGGTATAGACCGAACTACTATATACCAGAAGATTAAGAAGCATAACATAAACGATGAAAAAATATAGTAGTAACGAATTTAAAATCCCACATTTGTGTTGATTCCCACACTTCTGTAGTATCCTACACTTTTTTGCATTTTAAATCGAAAAGTACGCATAAACAGAGACACTGACAAAAATATTTTTCATGTCCATCTCTTTTATTATTTAAGACGAAGTCCTGACCTTAACTCCACGATCATTATATCCTTCTTTTCCTTCCACAGTATTAACTTCTAAATTTCACAAGTATTACAACTTGTTGTAGCAATGAAACTTAAATTGGCATGTACTACGTTGTTAGGCATAATTTCCTCAAAACTTTTCAAAATTATTTACGGCTTCAAATAGACTAATCCAACCCCACTATACCTTGCCGGTAAGGATAATTCTGGCAACATGTTTTCAATATTTTTAGGATATCAATAAAGTGGTATGGATTTTGTTATATAGCCAATCAATTAATTGTTCTGAAATTTGGACTGCTAATTAGAACGCTAATCAGAGTGAATTGCTTAATGTAAAGAGGAGGTTGAGAATGGAAGCAGTAACAACAAAAAAAAGAGTTACTGAAGAAAAGTTTCTGACATTTGTTTTAAACAGCGAGGTTTATGCAATCGAGATACTCAAGGTCAGAGAAATTATCAGTCTTATGGATATCACAAACGTACCACAGATGCCTGGTTACATGAAGGGTGTTATAAACTTGAGGGGAAAGGTCATACCGATAATAGATCTGAGACTAAAGTTTTCAATGCCGGAAGGGGAGTATACACAGGAAACGTGTACAATTGTAATGGAAGTAGCCAATACCTCTGTCGGGATCATAGTCGATAGCGTATCAGAGGTCATGGAAATCAAAAGTGATGAGATAGAGGATACACCACAGTTTGGCCAGAGAATTGATACAAACTTTATAATGGGCCTTGGGAAGACAAATGGAACAATAGTTATGTTGCTTGATATTGCAAAGGTACTCTCATCAGAAGAACTGGAGATTATTAAACAACATGACGTGGATCAACTATTAAGTTCTACATCCAAGTAGTTTAACTGATTTTAATTATACTAAAGAAGAAAAGATGAGAGTGTGAGTGAGTGAAAGAGGTAGGAATTGAATGGGATCTGTAAAATAGTTAGAAAGTCTTGATTAAACTTTATTTGAAAGGATACAAAATTATGAAATGGACAATAGGTAAAAGAATTATATTGCTTGGAATAATCCCTTCACTGGCAGTAGCTTTCTTTCTGTATGTAATTCTTGCAGAAAAAATCAGTGTAAAGTCTACGGCTAATGATGTTAGTGAGCTGAGTCAATACATAGTTAATGCCAGCAGGCTTGTGCATAATTTACAAAAGGAACGTGGAGCATCCGCAGTACATATTGTTAGTAAAGGGAAGGAAATGAAGGCTGAACTTGAGAATATCAAACGTGAAACAGATAACACTTTGGCTACACTTCAAGACTTTATGGCATCCTTTGATGCAAAGCGACATGGCCCAGGATTCAGTTCAAAGATTAACTCAGCCCTGAATCATCTGGGAGAGCTATCTTCAAGAAGGAATAAGGTTGCTTCACTATCTGTGTCAAAGGGGGAAGCAACACGGTATTATACTGCCATCAATAGTGACTTTATCCAGTCCTTTGAAAACGTTGTCTTACTGGCAAATCATCCACAGATTACTGCCCACACCTCTGCATATGTAAATTTCTTATCAGCAAAAGAGTTGGCAGGAATTGAAAGGGCCGTCATGAGTGGCATTATGGCATCAAACAAAGCAGTAGATTCGAAAGAGTTGAGTAAATGGATGACATTCTGGAAGGGTCAGGAAAAACTGATAAACAACTTTGAATATCTTGCATCTAAAGAGGTACTGTCCTTCTATAAATCAAAACATGCAGGTGAGGTCATTGAGAGGGTCGCAGAGATGAGGAGCCTGATATTGGAAAAAGCTAACGAAGGAGATTTTGGAATTACCGGCAAGGAAACTTTTATGGCAGCAACACGACGAATTGATATTCTGAAGGACATTGAAGATTTTCAGGCAAATGCACTTCAGCGTCTCGCCACATCGATAGCATCAAGGGCAAAAAATAGTGTGATATTATACTCATCCATTGGCGGAGGTGCATTGGTGACCGTATTCTTCTTCATTTTCTACTTTACTTCTAAGATTACTACTCTTCTTAGGAACATTGTTGGAGATCTTACGAATGTTTCTTCTGTATTGAGTTCTGCTTCTACACAGGTATCAGCATCAAGTCAAAGCCTTGCAGAGGGGTCTTCAGAGCAGGCGTCTTCACTCGAAGAGACATCGTCAACTATGGAAGAGATGTCAACCATGACAAAGCTAAACTCAGACAATGCTCAGGAGGCAGCCAAGCTGGTACAAAAATGCAACGATTCTGCAAAGAAAGGTAATGTCGCAGTTAGTGAAATGAGTGATTCAATAGCTAGGATGAATACCACTAGCATGGATATTGTAGATTCAATGAGTAGTTCAATGGATGAAATAAATGCAAGTAGTAATGAGATTGCGGAAATCACTAAGGTAATAGACAGTATAGCATTTCAAACTAATCTATTGGCACTCAACGCAGCTGTAGAAGCCGCGCGCGCGGGTGATCATGGAAAGGGCTTTGCAGTGGTTGCAGAAGAAGTGCGCAATCTTGCCCAGAGAAGCGCTAGCGCCGCGAAGGATACTGCCGTACTTATTAAAAACTGCGTAGATAAAGCCGGCAAAGGAACAGAGCTTACAAATAAGAGCAGAGATACAATGCTGAGTATTGTTGATGATGTAAAGAAATCTACAGGCAATACGAATACTGCATTACAGGAAATTGTCAGCAGTGTTGAAAAAGTAACAACATTGACGAACGAAATATCTACTGCATCTAATGAACAATCTGATGGAGTAATTTCTGTAAATGAGTCGGTACAGCAGATGGATCAGGTTACACAGCAGAACGCTGCTAACGCAGAGGAGGTGGCGTCTACAAGCGAAGAGATGTCCGCACAGGCACAGACTCTTTTAGAATTGATCACTGACCTGGAATTACAAGTCAATGGTAAACCTAAAAGCAATTTGCAGAACGGACAAGACAACCTTACAGGACATGAAGAAGTTGCTAAAAGAGTTAGTTTTGCTTCTTACCCGAACACAAAAAGCGGCAATAATGGTGGCCATGGAAAAACACAAAAGATAACGTCTGAATCAATTATCCCAATGGGTGAAGATCAGATTGCAGAATTTAATACAAGTTTAGATGATTTCTAATGTGTTTGAATATACAGGTCAATATTATGGGAGCGTTACAGCCAGCCCGATTTTTCGTTCGGGCTGGTAAGCACCTATCGAGAGTAATTCTGATCGCTAAAAAGCATGACTGGTGTTTCTCTCAGGGATTGGAGTAAATAATGAAGTATATAGCAATTACTATTTTATAATCGTTATTGATTGTTGAAGAAAGGCGTATGCAATTTGAAAGCATCAAAGATTTTGCTCGTAGAGAACGATCCGGATCATGCAGAGTTGATCATAGATTTGATCGAGAAGGGGAGTAAAAATAAGGTCATTTTAAAAAGAGATGGGCGTGAAGCCATGGATTACTTTTGGAGTAACGGGACATTCGGTCAGACTATTCCGGCAGGAGAGGACGAGAAAGAAAGGTATTGTCAATTAGGTCTTGTTATATTAGACCTCAACCTGCCCAAAGTACATGGGATGGATATCCTCAGCTTTTTAAAGAGAGATCCAATGTATCGGTCAATTCCTATAGTTATTATTTCTACAAGTTCTGATGAAAAAACCATTGAAGAAGCGTATAGAAATGGAGCGGCTGAATTTGTGACTAAGTCTACTTCTTTTCAAGTGTTTATAGAGAAAATAAAATTATTGAGTGATTACGTATCGTGCGCAGATACGACTGTATTCGTAGAGAATTTCTATGATGAACCTGATAACGCAACCGCGTACGCAACGTTACTAATTGAGGGAAATGTACGAAGGAGAAATGCTGAACATGGAATACGCGGATAACGCTGAAGGAAACAGTACAAACAAATCACATATAGAGGTACTTACCAAAACCGCAGAAACTATTGCAGGGCAAAGTAAGGAAATACGAATAAGTATAGAAGGAATTATAAAATCATGCTGGCAGAATGAAACCGTTGGGGCCTTTCACAAGGATGCTTTCCTTGCCAGAATGGACAATCTGAAAAGGCTTGCTTCACTATGCGATACAGCATCCGGGAAAATTATGAATGCGGCACAAAAACTGGCAGAAGGGATTCCGAAAGATGAGGTTTTGTCGAAAGTATCTGCTTATGCAGTTTTCTTTAATGACCAACTCAATTCACAGGAAAATGAGGCGAAGGACACTCTTAATATACTGCGGAACAGTCACGGTCAAGGATTCGAAAAAAAGATACTGATTGCGTCTCTTTTTGGATCTTATTATTTAAATGCAAAGATAGTAACAACACCCTTTATTTAATATGGAATAAAGAAGTGACTAAAGTGAGCTAATGTTGAAGTGCCTAAAGTTAAAGAAATTAATTTCCGGTTTTCAAACTTTAATCACTCTAGACATTTTAGGGGCTTTAACTTAAGGGACTTACAAAAATGAAAATATTCTGGGATCGTCGCATTAAGAGGAAATCACTAATGGAACGAGCCTGCAAAGTTCACCTGGTGTGGCTTGTGAGCGTCGCTCTGCTTGTGGGATGTGATGTTCACGATAACGCGTTACAGGGTAAGCGAGACAAGCGTTTGTCTGATAGCGAATTGCTTGTGATACAAAATGCCAATGCCAATCAATTCCTGTTTGGATTTGATCTGCATTCCAGTCCACAGGAAGATGCCCGGCAGGCCATGCTTGATTTTCAGCCAGATGGACAAGATGCGGCCAGGCTCCATAACTGGCACAAGACCGAAATGCCCCATGGTTTTGTGGTTGCACAAAATAATGATTATGCATCATTGCGAGAGTGGCTATTAAGGTTTGGGCTAATCAAGGAAGAACCAGACCTCTACATGCAGGGTGAACAACAATGAGACTGGCCACACGTATCATAATGCTTGTCTTTGCCATTACATTGTTGATGGGGATCCTTTCAATTATCCTGTCAGGTCCGATTATCAAGCAAGGATTCAAGGGCCAGGATGAGGAATGGCGTGAAGCACTTGCTCTGTCACTATCGGAGGGTATCGCCCATGACGTCATCAATGGTAATGCTGCTCATATTCGTAAGATTCTCGAAACTTTTGTTCTTAAAAAGAATGAGTTCGACTATGCCTATGTCGAGGACTTTGATCAACATATCTTTGCCCATACCTTCAAGGATGGCTTTCCGGCAAAACTTATTGAACTGATTCGTACCCACCAGGAACATGATCTTTCTGACATTCACTCCAGTCAGATACATATTCATTCCGAGAAACTTCAGCTCGATGGTGAGGATGTTGAGGACATATCCTACCACATAATCGAAGGCATGTCAGCGAAATTACACCTTGGCATCAATCAAAAAACAAGTGAAGCACTTGTCCGAGCGGTTAATCAAAAACTTGTAATGATCATAATTGCGCTTGGTTTGTTTGGATTTTTGCTTGCTTTTTTCCTCAGCCGCAGATTAACCAGACCTCTGGAGCAATTTGGACGTTTGATGCAAGACTATGGCAACAACAAGCTTAAAGACAAGGTTGAAATTCCACGGGGCAGTTTGGAGATCAATAAATTGGTAGATGTCTTCAACCAGATGATCAAATCCAGATCACGTGCAGAAGTTGCACTGCACGAAGTATCTGAACTCAACGAAAGAATCATTAGTGAATCCCCCATTGGTTTGTCGATCTATAACCATACCGGTCAATGTATCGCAGCGAATAAATCTGTCGCAGAAATGGTCGGTGCGACACAAGAACAAGTGCTTACACAAAACTATAAAAATATAGAGTCCTGGAAGAGAAGCGGCATTCTGGATACTGCAAATAAATGTATGCGTCTGCAAGAGAAAGAGCGCCATGGATTTGATGTTGTAACTTCTATTGGCAAGCATGCCTTCTATGATTGTCTTTTTGTACCATTTAAATTGCATGGCAAGCAACACTTGCTCTTAATGCTTGATGATATTACCGAACGCAGGCAGTTTGAGGAAAAGATTACAAGTCTTGCTCATATACTTGAAGATTCATTGAATGAAATTTACATATTCGATGCCAAAACTCTTAGATTTATTCGGGTCAACAAAGGTGCAAGGTTGAACTTGGGATATTCTATGGAGGAGCTTGATTGTATGACTCCACTGGACTTTAAACAGGGGTTTACGTCAGAATCTTTTGAAAAAATGCTTGAGCCTCTTCGTGCAGACAAAAAGGAAAAAATTCAGTTTACTGCTGTCCATCGGAGAAAAGACGGTTCTTTATACGATGTAGATGTACATCTTCAACTTTCTACTTTTCAATCTATTCCAGTATTTGTAGCTATCATTCTTGATGTGACTGAGCGTAAGCGAGTGGAAGTAGCATTGCAGAATAGTACAGAAAGATATCGGTCCTTAATAGAGGCTACAACCTCCATAATCTGGACTACGGATGGATCAGGTGAATTTGTGGTTCCTCAGCCTTCGTGGGAAAAATATACGGGACAGCCGTGGAGCGAGCATAAAGGTTTTGGGTGGACGAAAAAAATTCATCCTGACGATATTGAACACATATTAAAAACATGGAAAAAGGCAATCCGGGAAATATCGTTTTATGCAACCTGGGGGCGTATTTGGAACGCTAATCTAAAAGAGTGGCGTGATTTTGAAGTGAGAGCTGTTCCTATTATGAACCAGGATCGCTCACTACGTGAATGGATTGGGATCATTACTGACATCACCGAGCGCAAACAAGTTGAAAGAGAACTGAAAGAACTCAATGAATCTTTGGAATATCGTGTAATGGAACGTAACGCTGAGGTTGTCAAATTGTCTCATGCCGTAGAGCAAAGTTCCAGTACTGTTGTTATTACGGATGTTAATGGAAAGATTGAGTATGTCAATCCAAGATTTATGCAAACAACCGGTTATACTCCTGAAGAAGCCATAGGAAAGAACCCGAGTGTATTAAAATCTGGTAAAACAAAACCAGAAGTGTACAGAGAATTATGGCGTACAATCTCTTCTGGCAATGAATGGAGGGGCGAATTTCATAACAAAAAAAAGAATGGAGAACTATATTGGGAGCTTGCGTCCATTTCTCCTATCAGAAATGAAGAAGGTGATATTACCAATTTTATTGCCGTCAAGGAAGACATCACTGAACGTAAGCAAGTGGAATCCAGGCTAAAAGCTGCAATGGAGGAATCTCATCGCGCAAACATAGCTAAATCTGTTTTCCTTTCAAGTATGAGCCATGAGCTGCGGACGCCAATGAACTCCATGCTTGGTTTTGCGCAATTATTAGATTTGGATACAATTAAACCTCTTTCTGTGTCACAAAAAGAATATGTAACGCATATATTAAAATCCGGCAACCATCTGCTTGAACTCATCAACGAAGTTCTGGACCTTTCCGGAATTGAGTCAGGCAAGATACAAATTTCTCTGGAAGACATTGAGATTAACACTGCTATTAATGAAATCATTGCAACTGTTGAACCGCTAGCAGAAGAGAATAAAATAACAATAAACTGTCAGACAAAACGCGATGGACAATTCATCAGGGCTGACAATACACGATTGAATCAGGTTCTGATAAACTTATTATCAAATGCAATAAAATATAATAATGATGGTGGATCGGTGTCTATATGGATTGAGTCTCCAACTGATAAAATATTGCGGATAAACATTGAAGATACAGGTCCTGGTATAGCAAAGGAAAAACATGGCTCCCTGTTTGAGCCGTTTAACCGTCTTGGAGCCGAGTCGTTAGCTATAGAAGGCACAGGTATTGGGCTGACAATTACAAAGAGATTAGTAGAGATAATGGGTGGCAGTATCGGAGTGGAAAGTGAGGTTGGGAAGGGGGCGAAGTTTTATGTTGACTTTAAGAAAGCAGAAAATCCCGTGATGATAACCTGTGGAACGGAAAGGGGGGTGGCAGAAAAAAACAACGCTTCAATAATAAAGAGATACACCATGCTTTATGTAGAGGACAATCCCGCAAATTTAAAACTTGCGGAGAGTATTCTACAACGTCGTCCTGGCATTAATCTGCTTACCGCACCTCAGGCACAGCTTGGTATAGAGCTTGCGAGATCCCATCAACCGGACATTATATTGATGGACATCAACCTGCCTGGTATGGACGGTTACGAGGCGTTAAAACTCTTAAAAAGTAATAACCAGACAAAAGAAATCCCCGTAATAGCACTGAGTGCTAATGCTATGCCTAAAGACATTGAGAGGGGAAAAGCATCCGGATTTAGAGAATATATTACGAAGCCGATAAATGTAAACAGGTTTCTTGAGGTGATAGACAATATCTTAATGGAGAGAGCACGATGATTCAAGACCAGAACATCCTCAATGCAAGAATTCTTATAGTTGATGACAAACAGGCTAATGTACGACTTCTAGAGGGAATGCTTATGTCTAACGGATATACTTCCGTATTAAGTACAACTGACTCCAGTGCAACGGTAGATTTATACAACAGTTTCCAGCCTGACCTTATATTGCTGGACATCAATATGCCGCACCTCAATGGATACCAGGTAATGGAACAGTTAAACAAGATTGAACCGGAAGGGTATGTGCCCATACTTGTGCTAACGGCATTGCAGGATAACGAAACAAGGCTTCGTTCTTTGAAATTGGGGGCAAAGGATTTTTTGTCAAAACCATTTAATACTACAGAAACTCTAGTGAGAATACGTAACATGCTGGAGGTTCGTCTTCTTCATAACCGGGTTCTCGGACAGAACGCTCTCTTAAAACAAAAGGTTGAAGAGAGGACCATGGAACTTACTGACGCAAACAGAGAAATAGAAGATTTTATTTACCTGACTTCACATGATTTAAAAGAGCCTTTATTCACAATTGAGGGTTTTTCATCAAAACTGTCTCTTGCATACAGTGATGTATTAGATGATAAAGGCAGGAGATTTATAGGAAGAATAAAAGAGAGTACGGAAAAGATGAATAAAAAGATATATGGGATTATGGATGTATTGAAGGCTGGAAAGGTTGAATATGATCTTAGAGATAACGATAGTTGTGCTATAGTTAAGGATGTGATAGAGCGCCTGCAAGATAAGATATTAGAAAATAAAATTAAAATAACTTTTCTGGATGATTTGCCAAATATTTATTGTGATAAAGAGAGAATGCGGGATGTATTTGCAAATTTGATTACTAACGCGATCAAGTTTTTGGGCAATAATAAACATACTAATACCTCCAGGGAAACTGGGAGCATAACAATAGGATGCAAAGAAAACGGTGGGTATTACAAATTCTTTGTTGAAGATACCGGTGTCGGTATTCAGGAAGATTATCAGGAACAGATATTTAAGATATTCACGAGGCTTAATGACATTGATGTTGAAGGGACAGGCGTCGGGCTGTCTATTGTTAAAGAGATTGTCAAACGGCACAATGGAGATATCCAGGTTGAAAGCCCTGTTTTTGGCGGAAGAGGTTCAAGGTTTTGTTTTACGATACCAAAGAGAGAAGGATTTTCGTCGTGATAGAGACCTGACTTGAGTTGCCATACAGGGCAACTCAAGTTAGTTGTTAGCAGATCAGTAACCACGGGAAAGAAGAATAAGTGGAATGAGTTGGTAAGGGGGCTTTTAGGGAAGATTAAGGTGAAGTATGGGCTTGATTAGCTACAGAGGGTGAGGGCCTTTTGGTGATTGTTCGGTGTGGTGTTGTTAGTAAATAGGTGGTATTTACTGATTGCTTTTTTGAGATGATGTGTTAATTGTTGAGGCCCCGTGGGAGTTTATGAGGACAGGGGGCGATTTAACTTTATATTAATTGAAAATAGGGGTGTTACTATGTCACTAATAAAATGGGATAATACTTTCAGTGTGAACGATGATAAACTTGATGTGCAACACAAAAAGTGGATAGATATTATTAATAACCTTCACGATTCCTTTACAAATGGTGATGCGATAGATTATCACAATGTGGCTGAAGAATCCGTGAAAGCAATGATGGATTATGTCCGCTTTCACTTCGATGAAGAGGAGGAGTACATGCGGAATCTAAATTATCCTGGCCTGTCTTCCCACATAGAGATTCACGCCAAATTCTATGCTCAGACCCAAAGCGTGTTTAATGATGTTATGGGTGGGGAACTAGTTTTAAATACTGAGATTATGAATAAGCTCATAGATTGGCTTCAGGATCATGTCTTAAAAGAAGACAAGAAATATAGTATGTTTGCCGCCAGGAAGTCTTTGGAATTGATCTCAGAGAATTAATAAGGAAGACGAGAATATATTCTCCATTTTTAAGGTGGAATTAAAAGCCTTGTTCATGGAGGAAGGGGTTCAAGGTTTTGTTTTACGATATCAATAGAGAGAAAGATTACTGAATTTGCAATTTTCTCTCTGTGCGTAGCATGAAGATGGGAAGTGGATGAATTATGCGGTGTATGGTGGATTAAGCTAAGCGGATCCGCCTTTACTCTCAACCTTTTAAAGTGCAAAGAAGTGAATATATAATGAGAGAAAAAAATATTGTATTGATTGAAGACAATCCGGATCACGCAGAAATAATTACAGAAGTTCTTTGCGATGATGATATTGAAAGGAATATTGTTATGATTCGAGACGGCAAGGAAGCAATAGATTATTTTCAGTGTGAAACACAATCACAAATATCTCTTGTTATATTAGATCTTAATTTGCCAAAAATTGGTGGAATGAAAGTCCTTAGATTCATAAAGGAAACATCAAAGTATTGTTCAACTCCCGTAATTGTTCTCTCAACAAGTTCTGAACAAAAAACGATTGATGAAGCGTATAAGAACGGAGCTAACGGTTATTTTACCAAGCCTGCTTCCTATGAAGATTTTGTTGAAAAGGTGAAAATCTTGAAGAAATGCTCTTGAATCTAATAAAGAGATTTGTCAGTGGAAGATAGAAATATCATAATCATTGAAGACGAGACGAATTGTACAGAGTCAATTCCTGATATATTTGAAGTAGGTGACATTAAAAGTAAAGTCCTCCTATGGGGCTGAAAATTACTGACGTTATCATGGGGTTGAATTGTTAAATCGCCTCTTCGTGGCTGCACGTCTTACACCTTAACTTACCCATGGATTTACTCCTGGCTGTAGTAAATCATCTTATTGGACTCTCAGTTCATGTATATAGAGAATATACGTCGTTCCAGCCTAACGAGTATACAATAGTATTGTCGATTTCATAGATTTTTGTAGGATAATATCACGGTATAAATTTTTACGGGATTAGAAAATGAGTAATTCAGAAAGAATGGATCACGAAACAGGATTGGGGACATCCAATATCCTTGTTGTAGATGATAACTATGATAATCGTAAAATTCTTAATAATCTGATTACTGCTATGGGGCATACTCCTATCATGGCAGAAAACGGGTTATACGCTTTGTCCAGATTGGAGAATCAGGCTTGTGATCTGGTCCTATTGGATATTCGTATGCCGGAAATGGACGGCTACCAGGTGCTGGAATATATGAAGAACGATCAAAATTTATGTCATGTTCCAGTCATCATGATCTCTGCTTTTAGTGAAATGGATGATGTAGTACGTTGTATTGAAAGTGGGGCTGATGACTACATGGTTAAACCATTTGTCCACGCCATTCTTAGAGCGAGAATTGATGCATGTCTGGAGAAAAAAAGGATGCACGATAAAGAAAGTCAGTATCAGGACCAGATTGAAAGCTTTAACCTTGAATTGCAGAACCGTGTCAGTAAGCAGGTGTTTGAGATTACTGCTGCACAGCGGGCAACGATCTTTGCAATGGCAAAACTTGCTGAGTCACGTGATCCGGAAACAGGAGAGCATCTATTAAGAATAAGAGAATACGTGAAAATCATCTGTCATCAACTCCGTTTGCATCCAGAATATGCGACGTTGATAGACGATAATTATATAAATAACATATGTGCCGCCAGCCCATTGCACGATATCGGTAAAGTTGGGCTTGCAGACAGTATACTTTTAAAATCAGGTAAACTTACGGTAGAAGAATTTAATGCGATGAAGGCTCATACTAGTATAGGCGCTGAAACGCTTAGAGATGTTAACCAGCTGCATCAGGGAAACGACTTTGTTCGTATTGGTATTGAAATTGCCGAAAGTCACCATGAAAAATGGGATGGTACGGGATATCCACATGGACTTGCCGGAGAAAGTATTCCTTTAGTCGGGCGAATTCTTGCATTGTCCGATGTATACGATGCACTGACATCCAAGCGCTGTTATAAAGAAGCATTTTCCCATGCTGAGAGCCTTGAAATTATTATTGGCGGAAGTGGGACGCACTTTGACCCTGATGTGGTGGATTTCTTTATTAAGTCTGAAAAAGATTTTATCCGAATAAAAGAGCGTTATGTTGATACGTAACTTAATGCAACTCTTATCAAATATTCCTGCAACACAAAATAAAGGATTATGGACAAAAAGGAAGAAGAGGATTGTATAAATGGTACAATTATGGCACAATTTCAAAAAGAGCCAATATTGTAAAAGTCCTAAGTCCATGGCAGTAATGGTCGGGGCGACTGGATTCGAACCAGCGACCTCTTGAACCCCATTCAAGTGCGCTAAGCCAAGCTGCGCTACGCCCCGAAAATGAAACATCTGCTTTGTTTTTGGGAACGTGATTATATCAAATAACTCTTATTCTTCAAGCACTTTTGCACACTCTGTTTTGACTCAACTGCACATTATATAAAAACTTATAAGCATTATTTCGGGAACATGGTGCAGTGTTTCCCGGTTTATCCATAATTTTAAGGTTTGGTAAAATAGATATTAAATTGTCCTTCTGAATATTATGTATTGTATCAAAAAAATTTCTGGCTACAATGTAGTTGGATACGCTCCGTAAGATATAATTTCCAGATGAAATATAGTTGAAGTTGATAATGTATTTCTAATAAAACTATTAAAGGGGTATTTAGAAATGGTTTTTCTGAATCAAATTGTAGGCATTGGAGGCTTTAGCATTGCAGCTAATTTGCGTTTGATTGTCATCGCAGCAATTTTTATTGGTATTATTGCTGTGCTTTTATACCTCAGGTTTGCAAGGAACGGTGAGGAGACGAATGGGAAAGATATTAGTGAAGAAGAGATCGGTGAGGATGTAGATGATATAGAGGATATAGAAGATATAGAAGATATTGCAGAATCGGCAGAAGGGACAGGGGTGCCAGTTGTTAATTCTGAAACAATTGAAGAGAAAATAAAGAACTCAGAGACAGAAATAATTACAAAATTTGCAGAGGTCATGAAAGACATAAAGACCAAAATTGATACGAAGCTTGTTGCAGAGACAGAAAATATGAGGGCAGAATTTACGACAAAATTTGAACAGTTGATTGCAAGAATAGAAGAGAGAGATAAAGAGGTTGTAAACAAAATAGAAAACGTTATTAAAGTTCAAGAAGCCTTATATAAGATGAATGATAGGATTGGTGCGGCACTTCACGATCAAAAAGATTCAACGGCTTCGGTCTTGAAAAAGCTGGTTGATTCCTTGCGTGCGGAAGGAACTTCTGTAGGCAGTCTGGCTTCTGAGACACTTTCTCAAGGTCCATCTTTTCCTTTACAGCTGGAAGAAAAAGAGCTGGAGGTGTCATCTGAAGGCAAAACAGATATGAAATTAGAGGAAAATGTATCAGAGGGGAATATAGGGGGTGATGCTGATTTTGATATGCAGGATTTTCTGGATGGAGAGCCTACCGGTATTTCTTCCTCTGTCGAATCTGATGTTGCAGTTGAGGAAGATGTAGTATCTGATGCAATAACAGAGGGCGAGCTGCAGATGCCATCTGAAGGCAAGGCAGAAGTAGAATTGGAGACAGAAGAGCCGATTGCTTCGCCGGAGGAAAATGAGGAGAAAGTGTCAGGGGAAGCTGTGGGAGATGCGGCTGATTTTGATATGCAGGAATTTCTGGATGCAGAGCCTGCCGGTTCTGCATCTGTCGAATCTAATGATGCAGCTGGGGAAAATGTAGTATCTGATGCAATAACAGAGGGTGGGCTGGAGGCGCCATCAGAAGACAAGGTAGAGGCGGAAGACCAGGTTGTTTCATCAGAGGGAATTGAGGAAAAAGCACCAGAGAGTGCCGGGGGAGATACGTCTGATTTCGATATACAAGGGTTTTTGGATGAACTGGAGAATATTCCTTCTGAAAATGATTCGGAAACTTAAAAGTGATGATGCCGGTTTAACTGCATTCTATTTCTGATTTTGGTTCACGAAGCATTAGCTCTTTTACCGCTTTCATAGGATCTTTGTCTTCGAAAAGCACATTAAAAATTTCCTTTGTAATGGGCATTTCAACATTATGTTTTTCCGCTAATGCACAAACCGACTTTGTTGTCAATATTCCCTCTGCAATCTGATCCATCTCTTCCAAAACCTGTGATAACTTCTTGCCTTTGGCAATCAGTTCTCCTACCATGCGATTCCTGCCATATGGGCTAACGCAGGTGGTTATTAAATCCCCGATTCCCGCAAGCCCTGAAAAAGTGTCCCTCAGACCTCCCATTGCAACTCCCAGCCGTGTCGTTTCTGCCAGCCCTCTGGTTATCAGTGCTGCTTTAGAATTGTCTCCAAAGCCGAGCCCGTCACATATTCCAGCCGCAATTGCTATTACATTTTTAACTGAAGTTCCGATCTCTACTCCTACTACATCACTGTTTGTATAGACGCGAAAGTGTTCAGTTATAAATGTCTCCTGGATTTCAGCAGCCAGTTTAATATCCTCAGATGTGACCACAACTGTAGTTGGTAGATTTCTTGCCACCTCCTCCGCATGACTTGGACCCAGGAGTAGGGCAATTGGTGGCTCAATAAATATGTTGCTGAGTATTTCACTTCCGCGCATGAGTGTTTCGTTTTCAATGCCTTTTATTACACTTACAATTGGAGTCCCTGGAGTATAGTGGTTTATAAATGGTTGAAGGGTTTTTCTGACATAAGGCGTTGGTATGGCGACTACAATAAGATCGACTTGATCTTGTGCTCTTTCGATATCTGACGTTATTTCCAGGTCATGGGGGATTTTGATGCCTTTAAGGTACTTTTTATTTTCTCTCTGTTCTTTTAATGATTCTACATAGTCGGGTGTTGATCCCCACAGAGTAACATTGTGCCCCTTGCTGTGCAGTACAAGTGCAAGTGCAGTGCCCCAACCGCCTGTGCCCAGAACTGATACTCTCCTTGTTGTCTTTTGCTTTTCCATAAAAGGATTAGTTCGCCTGTTTTGAGCTTAAATAACGTTTTGTTGTTTTAGGGAGGAAAAACAGTTTGAAGCAAAATCAATCATCAAAATCTGTGAGATCTTTGTAGAGGGGGTAAGTTGCACAAAACTCTACAATCTCGCTTTTAATTGCTTTCAATTTGTTATCATCATCGCTGGCATTCAGTGCTAGATCGATCCAGTCAGCAATTTTTATCATTTCAGGCTCTTTCATACCGCGTGTCGTAACAGAAGGAGTGCCCATTCTTATTCCACTTGGATCATTCGCGCTTCTTGTGTCAAATGGTACCATGTTCCTGTTAAGAACAATACCCGCTTTCTCCAGGGTTATCTGTGCTTCTGTCCCTGAGATGTTCTTGTTTGCAAGATTTATGAGGAAAAGGTGATTATCGGTACCTCCTGAAACAATTGTATAGTCCTTACTTTGTAGTTCACTACATAGTTTATTTGTGTTCTTAAGTGTCTGGACTTGAGCATCCTTGAATTCTTGTGTTTTTGCCTCCTTGAATGCTACTGCTTTAGCCGCAATAACATGCATTAACGGGCCGCCCTGGATACCAGGGAAAATCTGCTGATCTATTTTGGATGCGTATTTAGACTTGCACATGATTATTCCACCCCTTGGACCTCTGAGTGTTTTATGCGTTGAGGTCGTTACAAAGTCCGCGAGTGGTACAGGATCCTGATGCAATCCTGCTACAATCAAACCTGCTATATGAGCAACATCTGCCAGTAGAAATGCGCCTACTTCATCCGCGATCTTTTTGAACTCCGCAAAATCAAGCTCTCTTGGATAGGCGCTTGCTCCTGCAATTATCATGTGCGGATTACTCTCTTTCGCAAGTCTCCTTACTTCATCATAATCTATACGTCCGGTCTTTTCGCTTACACCGTAGGTAATCTTTTCGTACAACTGTCCTGAAAAATTCTTTTTAAATCCATGCGTAAGGTGTCCGCCATGTGAAAGATCCATACTTAAAATCTTATTTCCCGGAGATAATGAGGTAAACAATACGGCCATATTTGACGACGAACCTGAATGCGGCTGGACATTAACATGCTCTGCTCCAAATATATCCTTTGCCCTCTGAATTGCAAGTTTTTCAGCTATGTCAATATCCACACAACCGGCGTACCATCGTTTGTCGGGGTAGCCTTCAGCGTATTTATTAGTCATTATCGAACCTTGTGCCTGCATTACCGCAGTACTACAGTAATTCTCAGAAGCTATCAGTTCAATATGTGTTTGCTGTCGTTTAACTTCGTCGCGGATTGCTGCGTAAATCTCAGGGTCAACGTCTTTTAGAGTATTCATAATATTTAGAATGTGCTTAGTTATAAAGTAGTTAAAAAAACTATTTGCCGATCTTCCATTTCAAATATGATGTAAGGAATTCATCAATCTCCCCGTCAAGGAACGATTGTGCTTTACCGGTCTCTGCTCCTGTTCGTAGATCCTTAATCATTGTATATGGCTGCAACACATACGACCTTATCTGATGACCCCACGCAATATCGCCTTTTTCATCATATGCATTTGAAAATTCCTTCTCACGCTGCTTTTCTTCAATTTGAAATAGCTTAGATTTTAACATTTTCATAGCCGTAGCTCTATTCTTATGCTGCGACCTGTCGTTCTGGCATTGTACTATTATGCCTGTCGGTAAATATGTAATTCTCACAGCAGAAGATGTCTTATTGACGTGTTGGCCTCCTGCACCGGAAGAACGGTAAGTATCAATTTTTAAGTCTTTTTCGTTAATTTCTATATCTATTTCAGTATCTATTTCAGGGATTACATCTACAGCTGCAAATGAAGTGTGTCTCCTGCTGTTAGAGTCGAATGGAGATATGCGAACAAGCCGGTGGGCACCAATCTCGGATTTTAAATAACCGTAGGCGAAACTACCTTTAATTATGGTTGCGACCCTTTTTACCCCTGCTTCTTCACCGGGCAGAAGATCAATCGTTTCCATAGAAAAGTTGTTTTTCTCTGCCCACATACTGTACATTCTCAGTAGCATAGACGCCCAGTCACACGATTCCGTGCCTCCTGCGCCGGCATGTATACTGAGAAATGCATTGCAACTATCATTCTGCCCATTCAACATCATACGTAATTCAAGCTTCTCAAGCTTTTGGGTAAATGATTGCAGATCCTTTGCTATTTCCGCTTCTAACTCTTCATCGTTCTCATCTTCTGCTAGTTCTGATAAGTCAACGACATCACTAAGCGATTTCTGTAATTCTTGAAAAGGTAAGGTTAGTTCTTTTAATTCCTTCAGTCTTTTGACAGTGGTTTGCGCTTTTTCCTTGTTGCTCCAGAAATCTGCATTTCCAAGCTGTATTTCTATATCTTCCTGCTCTTTTTCCTTAGAAGTCAGGTCAAAGAGAGTCCCGTAAATGTACGAGCCTGTTTTTTAATGGATTTAGCTGTTTCTCAGTGCTTTTGATCATTTTCAACCTCTTATTACCAAATGGTTTCCTGATTTTGAGTCGAAATTATAGTTTATGGAAATATTAATGTCAAATTGTTTTTAACGGTAGAAAATATTTGTTGAAATGACACGAAAAATCAGGTAAATTGACTGTTTCCCATATTACGTGAAGATTCTATCATAACAAGTGAAAATGGTTAAGATTACGCTGCCAGACGGTATTGAAAGAAAATATGAAGATAAGGTCACTGTTAAGGATGTGGCATGCGATATTGCTGAAAAGAATCGCGGTATGGCAATAGCAGGTAAAGTTAACAGTATGCTTGTAGATCTTGATAGCCAGATTGAGGCGGATACAACACTGGATCTTGTGATGGCTGATTCTGAAGACGGTCTTGAGATACTCAGGCATAGTACTGCGCACGTGATGGCTCAGGCGGTTACTAATTTGTATCCGGATGCTAAATTAGGGATTGGCCCCTCTATCAAGGACGGTTTCTATTATGACTTTGATCTGGAAACAACTCTGTCCGAAGAAGACCTAGAAAAGATAGAGGCAGAGATGAAGAGGATCATCGAGTCTGACGAAGCATTTGACCGTTTTGAAGAGGTCAGTGATGTTGCCATAAAAAGGATGGAAGAGTCTGGTCAGGACTACAAGATTGAGTTGATTAAAGGACTGGAAGATCAGACAATCTCTTTTTACCGGCAGGGTGATTTTGTTGACCTGTGCAGAGGTCCGCATTTGGCCAGCACAAAAAAAATTACGGCATTTAAGCTGTTAAGTGTTGCGGGAGCATACTGGCGTGGGAAAGAAACCAACCCGATGCTTCAGAGAATATATGGAACGGCTTTTACGAATAAAAAGGATTTAAGAGTACATCTAAAGCTTTTAGAAGAGGCTAAAAAACGCGATCATAGAAAAGTTGGTACAGCGTTAGACCTTTACAGCTTTCATGAAGAGGGTGGTCCCGGTCTTGTATTCTGGCATCCAAAAGGGGCAAGGATAAGAAGCATTATCGAAACGTTTTGGAGAGAAGAGCATTATAAACGGGGTTACGAAATAGTTTACAGTCCTCACATTGCGAAAATAGATCTCTGGAAAACAAGTGGCCATTTGGACTTTTATAGAGAGAGCATGTTCTCCCCTATAGAAGTTGATGGGCAAGAGTATATCTTGAAGCCGATGAATTGTCCTTTTGCGATTCTTATGTACCAGACAAAGGTACGTAGCTATCGTGATTTGCCACAGAGGTGGGGAGAGCTTGGCACTGTTTATAGATACGAAAGGTCAGGGGTTTTGCATGGGCTTTTAAGGGTTCGTGGCTTTACGCAGGACGATGCCCATGTGTTTTGCAGGCCGGACCAGTTAAAGGATGAAATAGTTGGCATTATAGACTTGGCGCAATATATGCTTGAGCGCTTTGGGTTTGATGAATACGAAATAGAACTTGCGGTCAGAGGCAAAGGGGAATCTGAAAAATATATAGGAGAAAACGAAAATTGGGATCTTGCTGAAGAAGCTTTAAAGAACGCCCTCGAACAAAAAGAGTTGAAATATTCGAGAGAGGAAGGCGAGGCAAAATTCTACGGGCCGGCAATTGATATAAAGATTAAGGACGCTTTGGGCAGGGGCTGGCAGGGACCAACTATTCAGGTGGATTTTAATTTGCCTGTAAGGTTTGATGTTAATTATATCGCGTCTGATGGTAAGAAGCATAAGGTAGTAATGGTGCATCGAACTGTGCTTGGCGCCATGGAGAGATTTGTCGGGTGTCTGCTGGAACATTATGCCGGTGATTTTCCTTTGTGGCTGGCGCCTACACAGGTCAGGGTTCTACCAATAACAGACGCTCATGATGAATATAGTAAGAAGATAAAGGATAGATTGTCTGAAATAGGAATTCGGGCTGACTGTGATTTGAGAAATGAGAAGACCGGCTTTAAGATCAGAGAAGGCACTTTGGAGAAAATCCCTTATCTGCTTATTATAGGCGATAGAGAGTTGGAGGAAGAGACTGTGTCGGTTCGGAGTCGTAAGAATGGAGATGAGGGGGTTCTGCCTTTGTCAGAATTCCTTGTGCGTGTTGAAAAGGAAGCTAAGGATAAAATCTAGTGTTTCGTTTTGCGTAGAAGTTTGTGATTGTCTGGGATTCTTGCGTTAATGTAAAATTATAATTTTTTTAGGGGGGTGTAGAGATCTCGAAATTTCAGAGAATTAATGAAAGAATATATGCGAAAACCGTAAGAGTTGTTGGTGAAGGCGGAGAGCAATTAGGCATTATGAAAAAGCATGATGCTCTCAGTAAAGCGATGGAATTGGGATTGGATTTGGTTGAGGTTTCGCCGGATACTGATCCCCCTGTATGTCGCCTTCTGGATTATGGTAAGCATCAATACAAACTGAGCAAAAAATCACATCAGAAGAGCCGTACCGTTCAGTTAAAAGAAATTCGGGTCAGACCAAAAATTGGCGCACATGATCTTCAAACAAAGATAAAAAATGCAAGAAAGTTTATTGAGAGAAAAGATAGAGTTCTGGTTAACATGATGTTCAGAGGGCGAGAGAGGGCACACAAGGATATGGCTAAAGAGATATTTGATGAAATTATTAGGTCTTTGGAAGATATTGCAAAGGTAGAATCACAAGCAAAATCAACAGGAAGAAGTATGGGGATTATCTTAACACCAAAAGCATAACACCAAAGTTAAAGTTTAGAAAACGAAGGAGTATTGGAATGCCAAAATTAAAAACACATAAAGGACTTGCAAAAAGGGTTAGGGTTTCTCCTAACGGTAAGATAAAGAGAAAGAAGGCTTTTGCCGGTCATTTGATGTCAGGAAAAACCGGTAATCGTAAAAGGACACTTAAGAGAACGAGTCTTGTGTCAAAGGGATTTACTAGATCGTCGTTACGTGCATTAGGAAAAGCATAGTATATATTTTAGAATAAGCGCAAGAAAGGTTTTAAAGATGCCAAGAGTAAGAAAAGGTTCAGCAAGAAAACAAGCTAGAAAAAGACTTCTCAATGCAACAAAAGGGTATTGGGGTGGTAGGGGTAATCTCTTTAAAAAGGCCAGTGAAACATATGTGAGGGCAATGGCTTTTGCCTATAGAGATAGGAAATGTAAAAAGAGGAATTTCAGAAAACTTTGGATAATACGTATAAACGCAGCTGCTAAAATGCGTGGAATTAATTATAGTCGTTTTATCAACGGGTTAATGAAAGCCAATGTTGTAGTTGACAGGAAGATGTTAGCGGAAGCAGCAGTAAACGATCCAGTCGCTTTTGATAAATTAGTTGAGTTATCAAAACAACATGTTTAAGACCAGAATGCATACCATGCATTCTGGTTTCCACTCTTTATGGATTGTTTTTTGATTAACAATCCTCAGTGTCCAATCTGCAATTTGGAATATTGTTATATACCCTTCCTTTCGGCCCGCTCGGACAAGCTGTTTGCCAGGCGGGCAAGACTACCTGAACTGGCAGCCATAGGGAACTGATTTATTATGCAGGAAAGATTAGGCGAAATACAAAACCAGGCGAAGGAAGATTTGGCAAAGGCTGGATCTCTGGAAGAAGTTGAAACGATAAAGACCAGATATCTCGGAAGAAAAGGCGGAGTTATTACTGAGGTAATCAAGGCTATTCCAGGCTTACCTCCCGAGCAGAGATCATCTACCGGGAAGTCCGCAAATACGCTTAAGCAGGAAATCAGCAAATGGATAGAAGATGCAAAAGGGAAGTTTGTAGGTAAGGAACTGGCTTCTGATTCTAAAAAAATGTTTGATTTGTCATTGCCGGGCGAGCACAAACCCTATGGCCATAAACATCCTCTTACACAAACCATCGATGAAATTAAAGGAATATTCAAGAAACTCTGTTTCGATATAGAGTACGGACCCGAGGTAGAACACGAATACTACAACTTTGATGCTCTGAATATTCCCGCGGACCACCCTTCCAGAGAAGATTTTGATACATTCTACCTGGGTAACAAGCGCCTATTGAGAAGCCAGACCTCCACTGTTCAGATAAGGGTTATGGAAAAAACAAAACCTCCCATAAGGATGATAGCCCCGGGAAAGGTCTTTCGTCCGGATACAGTAGATGCTCGCCATGCTTCCATGTTTCATCAGATTGAAGGGTTGATGGTGGATGAAGGCGTCAGTTTCAGTGACCTGAAATATGTTTTAACTCTGTTTGCCCAGTCGTATTTCGGGCAGGATATAAAGATGAGATTCCGTCCTTCATTCTTCCCCTTTACTGAGCCAAGTGCGGAGATAGACATTTCTTGCTCCCTCTGTAAAGGGAAAGGATGTAGTGTGTGCTCCCAAAGTGGTTGGGTTGAAGTATTGGGCGCGGGAATGGTGGATCCCAATGTGTTTGACACAGTTGGCTATGATTCTGAAAAATATACCGGGTTTGCATTTGGTATAGGCGTGGAGAGACTTACCATGCTGAAATATGGAATAGATAATATCAGGCTTTTCTTTGAAAATGACCTGAGATTTTTATCACAATTTTAAAACTTATGAAAATCAGTTGCAACTGGCTTAAGGATTATTGTAAACACGACCTTTCTGCGGAGGAATTGGCAGAAGGCTTGACGAATGCGGGATTGGTAGTTGACACCGTAAACCCTGTAGAAGATGATTTTTGTCTGGAGGTGGAGGTGACTTCAAACAGACCTGACTGCCTTGGTTTTATCGGTGTTGCAAGAGAAGTCGCTACCATCGTCCGCAGTAAGCTTGAAATTCCGGATGTGGGTTATGATGCAACTGATGAGAATATAAATGATATAACAAGTGTTACTATAGAAGATAATGAATTGTGTCAGAGGTATACGGCAAGGATCATAAAAGATGTGAAGATAGGCCCATCGCCAGAATGGCTGCAGAAAAAAATTCGTAGTATTGGGCTGCGTCCGGTAAACAATATCGTGGATATTACGAACTATGTATTGATGGAGAGCGGTCAGCCGTTACATGCATTTGATTTTGACAAGTTGAGTGAGAACAGGATTGTTGTAAGAAGGGCAAAGAAGGGTGAAACTATGGAGGCGATCGATGGAAGTAAGTGTGAGCTTACGGAAGATATGGTGGTGATTGCAGACGCGCAAAGGCCGGTAGCCATTGCTGGAGTAATGGGAGGGAAGGATACAGAGGTCTCTGATGCCACAAGGAACATTCTTCTGGAAAGTGCGTTCTTTGACCCGAGAAGTGTCAGGAGGGTCTCCAGAAAGCTTAGTCTGATGTCAGATTCTTCCTATCGTTTTGAGCGGCGTGTGGATCCTGAGTGCGTTGACTGGGCATCAAGGAGAGCGACAAAGATGATATTAGAGATAGCGGGTGGTCAGGCTGTGGAGGGAGTAATAGATCAAAACTTTCTGGAAGACAATAAGGTGAGTGTCTCATTGAAGATGTCACGGTTGAGCAGTCTGTTGGGGCTTCAAGTAGAAAAAAATGCAGCGAAGGATATTCTGGAAAACTTACAATTCAAAATAAATTCTGAAACGGAAGACGGGTTCAGTGTGGATGTCCCAAGTTTCAGAGGAGATGTTTATCGTGAAGTAGACCTGATAGAGGAGGTCGCCAGGATACACGGGTACGACAAAATACCTGTAAAAAATAGTATAGGAGTGAAGCTGTCACAGGATAACCGGTTTGACAGAATTACTGAAAAAGCAAAGAACGTCATCTCCGGACTGGGTTTTAATGAAGTTGTTACTGACAGCATTGTCGGTGATTCACAGGACCGACATGGCACCATCTGGTCTGAGACTGGCAGCTTGAAAATTCTCAATCCCATACGGCAGGACGAAAACCTTCTGAGGAAGGCACTGGTACATAATCTGTTGAGGGTGAAGAAGCATAATCAGAACTATGGCGTAGAGAAAACTGATATATATGAATTGTCCAAGGTCTATTTGCCTAAGGAGGAAGATCAGTTGCCGGAGGAGAAGGAGTGCTTATGTATTCTCGGGGAGGAAGGATATCTGGCCTTGAAAGGTGTGATAGAAGCCATACTCAGTCACCTTAATATTGCAGACTGCCTTGAGAGTACGCATTTTGATTTTGGTCTGTTCAGTTCAGAAAAATCTGCAGAGCTGAGGCTTGGTGATAGCGTCCTTGGGTTTATTGGAGAATTAAGTAGAGAAGTAATTAGTGATTATGATTTCAGAAGCAAACCGTGCGTAGCAGAACTTGATTTTAACGTGCTGATAGATAAGACAAACCTTGAAGGTTCATATAAAAAAATACCATCACTTCCCATAGTGTCGAGAGATTTTGCCGTAGTAAGTGATGAGAAGGTTACCTGGGCAGAAATTAAAGGGTGTATCGAGTCCCTTAAGATAGACTATGTAGATGACATAGAATTCTTTGACGTATACAGGGGCAAGCAGATTGAAAAGGGAAGGAAGAGTATCGCCTTCAGGGTTATATTCAGAGCAGATGATAAAACCCTGAAGAGCGAAGAAGTAGATGTTCTGCAGGAAAAAATCCTTACAAGCCTCAACAATTCTCTTGGCGTAAGTCTCCGTGCATAAGATCTGAAATTATAATTTGAGCCGTCTTGCTGCTAACTAAAAATCTTTACAGCTTTCATCATGCTCTGCAATCCTGTTTTCACCCATTGGGATGATGCTTTCGTTTGAGATTGCTTCTGTTGCCACATCTTTTTTCTTTCCATTACCATTGTTATCAGTGGTAGTTTCAGGTGAGCCTTTAGATTCGGATTTGGTTCCATTGCTGGAATCATCGAGTTTTCTCAGCTTGGCAATTGATTTCAAGATGTTTATTGCTGGAGAAATTATCTTCAGAACTCTGCTTTCTGATGCTTTTAAGCCTGTATCCTTTTGCTTCGGAACATGACCGGAAGTTTCATTATCATTTTTTTCCTCACCGTTCCCGTTACCACCAACCTGTAGTGCTAATATATTAATTTGATCCTTCATTGTTTGTGCCTGGGCTGCTAATTCTTCGCTTGCGGATGCCGTTTCTTCAGCGTTTGCCGCATTCCTTTGTGTAACCTGATCCATTTGTTGTACTGCACTGCTAACCTGAGTAATACCCTCAGATTGCTCTGCAGATGCTTCCGTAATCTCTTTTGTCAGAACAGCAGCTTGTTTTACGTCCTTAACAATATGTTCTGTGTCCTCTTTGCACTTAGCGGCAATTTCAGTTCCAGCACCCGCTTTTTGAACACATTCACCTATAAGGACAGTGGTGTCCTTTGCGGCATCCGCACTCTTTTTGGCAAGATTACTTACTTCCTCTGTGACAGCGGCAAATTTCTCGCCGTTATCACTTGCACGAGCAGCTTCGACTGCAGCGTTGAGAGCAAGGAGACTGGTATGGTATGCTAAGTTTTCTATATCCGTGATACCTTCGGCAATCATCTCAATGTTTTTCTTGAGTTCTGTATTATTGCTTGTTCCATTCTCAAACGTGTTTACTTTGGCGATGCAGTTTTCAACTTTTTCTTTGGTTTCTTTTGCCGCACTCATACTTTTATTAGCAAGGTTTCTGACCTCTTTAGCAACTACAGCAAAGCTGTTTCCTTGCATGATGATCTGGGACGTATCCTTTCCGGCTTTTAGTGCCAGAGCATTGGTCTGCGATGCTATACCGTCTATTATTTTGGTAATGTCCGCTATCTTCTTGCTGCTGGAAGCTATTTCTTCCATTGAACTACTCACTTCTGCGGCCGCCTTGTTACCGTTTTCTGCGTCAGTAATGCACACGTCTACTAATTTCGATGTTTCCACTGCATTCTCTGAGTTTTTCTTCGTCATGGATGACATCTCTTCCATGGATGCCGACGTCTCTTCCAGGGATGATGCCTGCTCTGATGCACCCTGTGCCAGGGACTGTCCTGCAGAAGACAGTTGTTCGGATGCTGATGCAATCTGCTCTGAACTATCTGATAACTTTGCGACGAGATTACTCAAGAATCTTATTAATGGCTGTGCAAAAAGTATCCAGCCAAGGCCGATTACCACACAGACAACTATTACAGAAAGGGTCTGTATTTTTAACATGGTCGACATCCTGGCCTTTGATTCTGACTGATACAAAGCTGCTGCGTCATTTATAGCATGCATCGTGGAATTTGCGCTGGTAAATGCATCATCATACGCAACTATGTATTCTGCTGAATTTATCTTAGTACTCAGGAGTGCTGTCAAATTCTCTTGCGTAGTATTCCAATATTTTTTAGCCTCAACTAATTTAGCAAGGATCGGACGATCCTCACATGCATGGAGTGTTGCGAATTCAGTCATTTCCATGTTCAGAGGTGCTTTCCCACCACTAATAAGTGCTTCGAGTGTGGTATCAAATACTTCTTTTGTCTTGAGGAAGGTGTCCTCTCCAAATTCTCCATCACCTGAACCGTTAAAGAATGCCTCCGTTTTCGCACTCATAGTACCTATCGGAATGTTGACAACGAGAATGCCCATCACTTCACCTAGCTCGAAATCCTTTTTAGGGCTATCTTCGTGGGCATTGTGGCAATTTACACAGCCCGCAGCATTTGCGACATCAGCTGTTGCATAGCGAAGGGTAAAAAGACCCTCGTGTTCCATAAAACGAGAAAATACTTTTCCTTCCTCTTGATATAAGAAATCGAATGCATCTTTCTCGAAGTCTGTACGCAGGTTCTTCTCTTTGTTTATGTTCCACTTGCTCAGGAGGTCGTAGCTGTACACACCCTGTTTGTTGATCTTACTTGATACTTCCTGTACAAAAGTGGCTGGTAGGGGAATACCTCCGTCGAGGGTGGTATAGTTCCTGTTTGGATGTACGTTGGTTATGCCGTCCTTCTTGAGCTTTACTATTATGTTCTTGGTGTATTGTTTGCGATCTTCAACAATCTGGAGAGTTGCAATTTCTGCTGCCTTTATTGTGCTGTGGCGAACCTGTCGAGGCATTAATCCATTTATGTACTCTTTAAAATATTTCTGGGTAAGCATGCGCTGCCTTGCTGCCAGATTGACAACTACCAGATCAGACTGCTGATCTCTAGTTGACTTGAAGACAAAGAATGCGCCCAGTAATACCGCAATTAAAAAAATTGAAAATACCAGTATGAATTTCTTGCCAATTGTCATTTTTTCCCCTCCCGAGATAAAAATTGCTGACTTTTAAGTATGAGTTGTATGCTATTTATACAACTATTTTATGAACAATAAGTCCTGAATAATTCGATCTTAAGTCTCTCTGGTTTGCTTCCAGTATAATATATGCCATGCTAAATATTTAGTGTATAGGTACTTCCATTAAGATTCAATATGCACATCCACTTAGACAATTATCGGCCTTTATCTAAAAAACTTTAGATAAAAAAATAGATGTAAATACTCTAGCGGAAAGTAGCAAAAAAGATACCGAGAGCAGAGATTACACCAAAGAAAAAAAGACACGCTTCAAACTATGCCGTTTAAAAGTAGTTTTGCAGTAGATGGGTTGATATAAAAAAAGATTGCATTTCCATGATTGTTTTATACTATACGCCTAGACAGAAAGAGCAAATCTGTATTCCTTACCTTAAAACACGTTGTAATTAAACTTAATCATCAGGAGTTGATGTCAGCAATACGAACGGCTGTTTTATCCTGGAAAATAGTTTCACGTCTCCGCCGCATCAAAATATAGCGGTATATCTTTTTAGTTCTGACCGAGGGCCTCGTTATGGAGGAAACTCAAAAAGGATATAATTTACGGGTCTCGGAAGATAGTACGGAAGTCCTCCTGGACTGTGATCTATCCACCGTTGAGATTGATACGTTAGTGGATAACATAAGCAAGGAACTTGAAGAGCTTGGTGTTAAAGACCCGCCTGAACAGAAGCAATTAAAAGATCAACTCCAGCAAATAGAACCTGTGATCCCACATTTAGTAGATTTTGTTCTCATCAAAGGCGAATCGCCTGTTCCTCCCACGCATGGACGCGTTGAGTGGGACGGTGACTTTTTCAACAATGGCTTTGTAGCGAACAAAGAAACCGGCAAAGTTGACTATCGAGAAAAAGCGTCAAATGAATCTGTAAAAAAGGGCGTGTTGCTGGGTCATCAAATTCCAGTCAAGGAGGGGAAGGATGGACTTAATGTTTTTGGGAATGTAATTCCCGCCGAGAAACCGGAACAGTACTACCCTAAGGTTGGGGAAAATATACGATTTGACCTGAATAAGAACTCCTACTATGCTGAAATAAGTGGGCGTGTCCGTTTGGTTAGCGACACTCTTTATGTAGACGAGGTGTACACGGTTGATGAAGATGTTGATATTACAACAGGAAATATCCTGCATACTGGTGCGGTTGTAGTCAAGAGAGATGTGCTTGGTGGTGCAAAAATTGAGACTGCCGGTAATATAGAGGTCTGTGGCATCATAGAAAACGCAGAGATACAGGCCGGTGGAGATCTTGTGGTTCATGGTGGTATTAGGCAGTCAGAGGGTCACAAAGTCGTGGTCGAGGGTTGTATTAATGCAAAGTATATAGACGGGGGAAATATTCAGGCCAACAAAGACATTGTAGTCGAGAGAGAGATTATCAATTCAACATTGCATACGCTCGGCGCGGTAGTGATACCAAAAGGCCGCATAGTAGGCGGCGAGATAGTGGCTCTTAGAGGTATTTATGTTGGACAGGCTGGCAGTAAGTCTTATACGCCCACAGTGCTTGTGTCAGGTGAAGACTTTAGTGCTAGAGGCAAACTGAATTTAAAAAAAGTTAAGATCAAGAGACTTGCGCAGGAACTGGAACAGCTTAAGAATTTCCTAGATAAACTCTTGTCAGATTCCGAATCGAATCCTGAACATGATCAGGATGAATATACAGAGAAACAGGCAAGAGTGCCGGAATTGGAACAAGAGTTGGAAACTCTAATTAAAGAGTCGAGGGATATATCCTCAAAAGCTGCGGAAAGGGCCGGAAAGGTAGTAGTAGTGGAAAACACACTCTATCCTAAAACGACTATTTGCCTTGGCGATGAAAAGTTAACAGTTGCGGAAGAGTGTGTCGGGAAGGTTGAGGCTAAGATAGTTAAAGGAAAGATTAAACTAGAGGAGAAGGATATTTCAGATATTAACTGACATGCAGCCCAATATCTTTATTAATGATCTATAAGCATTTCCAGGTTTATTCAGTATCTGCTTACGATCTCTTGCCGTTATACCATCCATGTGTTTTCTGCGTTTCTTTTGTACTTCACTATTACTTTAATAAAACTTCAACATTAGCAGGGTGCCGCAAAATTTCCCCATTTTTCACTTTCTGCATTAGAGTGTTGTGGTATAATCCCCTGATATGAAATTGTTTATAGGATTAGGGACAAGTTATACGGCTCCTATTTTGTAATAATTTCTGTTTCTTTTCTTCAGGTACTAATCTACAGTAATCAGCACACTTGGGGATTGCTGTACGGAGACTTGCTTAAGTTTTTAAAGAAAGTGCCGATATAATATAGACAGTTACGTAAAAAGAGTTATTTTGATAAATTGCAAATAACAGAATCTTGTCAATGAGTGAATATACATCTATATCAGGTGATGCTTTATTAGAAGGCACAGAGGTAGAATTTGATCTCTTTTTGAGAGCTGATGCCGGTGACTCTTCCAACATTGTATTATACTGTCGCAGCGGTGAAGATTTAAGTACGGAGAGAAGAGAAGAGTTATTAAATAAACATGCAGACCGGCTCTGTATCTCAACAGAAGATGTCGACAAATATATTGAGTATCAGGAAAAAAATCTCAAAACAATTCTTCGTGACAAAAATAAAAGTACCAAAGAAAAATCAGGTATAGTTTATCAGGTTGCAACAAAAGTAGTAACAGACCTTTTGGAGGATCCGAAATCAGGTAGGAACATGGAACGGATTTCTGAATGGGTAACTAACACCGTTGGCCATATTGTTGAAGACGAAAATGCGTTTTCCAGTTTACTTGGTGTGAGTTCCCATACTTACCAGATATATACACATTGTGTTAACACGTCGGTGCTTGGGTTGCTCTTCGGCAAACATCTTTCTTTTAAAGAGGATGAGCTGGCCCGTATTGGATCCGGTATGTTGTTGCATGATATAGGCAAGTTGGCTATCCCTTTAAATGTAGTAAATAAACCCGGTCACCTTACAGGTGAAGAGTTTACGGCGATGAAGAAGCACCCCAAAGCGGGTTTGGAAATTCTGGAACACAGGAGTAGCGTTAACGTCCTGTCTCTAAAAATTGTTATACAGCATCACGAAAACTTTGATGGGTCTGGATACCCTTATGGAATTAAAGGAGAAGAGATTCACTTGTTTGCGCGGATTGCCAGAATCATTGATGTTTATGATGCGATGACGACCAAGAGGACGTATGCGGACGCAATGAGACCCTTTGCGGTACTGGCAGAGATGAAGAATAAAATGCCCGGGTGTTTTGATGAGAAGTTGTTAAAGGAATTTATTTACTTTTTGGGGCCCAAAGATCCACGTAAGAAACGCAGGTCTGCCGATACGTTGTATTCATTTCCGTCTGTTAAATAAATATCAGGATACTTCATTGTACATTAAATGTATCCTTGTTGTAATACATGGAGTAAACGTGATTGCTAAAAAGCTATTAATGATTTGTGCTGTTCTTGCTGTGGGGCTATTTCTGTCATTACAAGTATTTGCGAGTGAATTAGACAGGCCTGATCCTGCGTTCAAGCTGGCTGTTACTCTTTCTCCTATTGATGGAGGGAAGCTTTATATTGGAGGCATTGATAAGGACAAAAAAACCTTTCGGCTCCATCTTCGTCATATTGGGAAGGATAGTAAGTGGGTTTACTATTATGCAAGTGCAAGTGCATTTGTGAACGAGGGCGGCGAAGTAGAGGCTGATAGCGCAGTGGCATCTATAGAATATCCCCACTATACAGCCAGTGTCATCGGAAATACTTTCAGGAAGGCAACAGTCAAGATCCTCTTTAGTCATCGTGGTGACGGAAAAGGTTTTTTCGAAGAAGCAGGGCAAGTCATCTTCCGGGAATGCGCTACGAAAACGTTTGAAGCAAAGAACTGGCATTGTACCGGTTGGGAATATCTGGGAACACTTCCCGGATTCCAGTAGAAGTGAAAAACATCGACTCAACCATACCGTAAAAAAGTAACCACTCAAAATGCGCAAATGTAAAAACTGGTATCTTTGCATTTGTTTTCTTCGTGACCATCCGTTCCCTGGTAAAATTCATTTTATTTCTTGCCTTTAATTAATTAGAATAGCTACATGAATACAAATAAAACCAGAGATGAAATAGATGATAAATACAAATGGGACCTGTCTGTTTTGTACACATCAGACGACACTTGGGAAGAGGACTATCGGAAGGTAGAAAAAGAACTTCCTAAACTTCTAGGGTTCAGAGGCACTCTGGATGATTCCAGTAAACTCGAACAGTTTATGCAGGCGTATATTGAGTTTTCTATAGTTAAGGAAAATTTATATGTATACGCGAATGTTCGTTTTTTTGAAGATACCAGCAATACAACATATGAGGAGATGAAAGGCCGTATTGAACTGCTCGTATCTAAAATTTCGGCCGAAACTGTTTTCATAAAAAAAGAGTTGTCCTCTTTGTCTGAGAAAGAGATCGATAAATTAATAGATGAAAATTCTCAGCTGTCAGAGTATCGTTTCTTTCTGGATGGTTATGCCAGATACAACCCACATATACTTTCTGAAGAGACAGAGACAGTATTGGCAGAACTGGGAATAGCTCTGGGGAAACCAGATGATATTTTTTCCGCCTTTAACGATAACAATATTTCATTCGAGGTATTTGAGCATAATGGAGAAGATATCCATCTTTCTCACGCAAAGTATGCTCAAATACTAGAGTCACCTGACCGGGAACTTCGACAAAAGGCGTTTGAATACTACTACAAACCTTTCCTGCAGAATATAGACGTACTGGCGAATACATATGCCGCTACCGTACTTACAAACATTAAACTGACTAAGGTCCGTAACCACGAGTCGATGTTGGAGAGTGCCCTGTTTCCAGATTACCTTCCAACTACAGTATTTACTAATCTGGTTGATGTTGTGAAAGAGAACATTGATGTGGTCAGCGAATTCAACATCATGAAACAGGAGGCGCTTGGAGTTGAGGAACTGCACTTCTATGATAATTATATTCCGTTGGTTGCTGATGTTAATAAGGAGTATTCTTATGAAGAGACAATTGATCTGGTCCGCACTGCACTTGAACCTCTTGGTTCAGAATATTTAGAGAAGTATGATGCTACTGTTAATGCACGGGTGATCGATGTATTTGAATCTGTAGGCAAAAGATCCGGTGCCTTTTCCTGGGGGAGTTACGCAAGCCGTGGACTGGTCTTCCTGAATCATACGGGAAAGTTTTCTGATGTTTCGACATTCGCGCACGAATTTGGTCATTGCCTGCATCGTGATTACTCTATTGGAAATCAACCGTATATCTATTACCAGAACCCGATCTTTCTGGCAGAGATAGCTTCGACCTTTAATGAAGCGCTCTTGTTTGATCATATGTCAAAGATTGCTGTTTCGCTTGAAGAGAAAAAATTCTTTCTCTATCATAACATGAAACGAATTGAGGCTACTTTCTTCCGGCAGACCATGTTTGCAAACTTTGAAAAAGAGATTCATGAGATGGCTGAATCAGGACAGGTGCTGATCGCGAAAAGTATCACTGACGTCTACAGAAAGAATCTTGAAGCCTATCTGGGCAATGGAATGGTTATCGATGAGCAGTTGCATTGCGAGTGGGCACGAATTCCACATTTCTATAACGCTTTTTATGTCTATAAATATGCTACCAGCCTCTCTGCTGCTATAGCCTTGGCTGAGCGTGTAAGCTCAGGTGAGGCGGGAGCGGTTGATGATTATCTGTTATTTCTGGGAGCAGGTTCACATAAAGAACCACTCGAAATACTTAAAGATGCCGGAGTTGACATGGCAGGAAAAGAGGTATATGAAGTGACGGTTAGTAAATTCAAAAAATTACTGGAAGAATACAAATCGTTATAGATTTCTTTTTCCTCTGCGCGGTGAATTTCTTCCTATTACTCCTAAGGTGAATTATGTGCGGTAGATTTGTATTAGAAGCTATAGATGAGTATTTTTCAAGATTCAGGCTTTCAGGTACAGAAGATCTTATAGGGAATATCAGGCCTCGCTATAATATCGCTCCCTCACATTATGCTTATATTATCAGCCGGAACGCAAGACAGGAAAACAGACTGGAGATGATGAAGTGGGGGTTGGTTCCATCCTGGTCAAAAGACCGGAAGATTGGAAACAGAATGATCAACGCGAGAGTTGAGACAGTCGCCATAAAACCATCATTTAAAAATCTACTGAAAACAAATCGGTGTTTAGTGCCGTGCTCAGGTTTCTATGAATGGAAAACAATCGGCACAAAGAAGATACCACATTATATAGGACTGAAGGACAGTAAAATCTTCTGTCTGGCAGGGCTTTACGATGTCTGGAAAGAGAGTGATGGAACTGAACTTAAGACTTTTACCATAATAACAACACGACCTAATAATACTCTCAAACCAATACATAATAGAATGCCGGTAATTCTACAACAGGAGCTTGAAGACCAGTGGCTTAATACTAAAATACAAGACCATGATTCCATAAAACGGCTGTTAAAGCAGTATCCGGATGACAATATGATATCCTATGCCGTCTCAAATGAAGTTAATAACCCGGAAAATGACAGCCAGCAATTAATAAAGCAGATACATTGCTGAGCTTTTTCGGAAGATTATAAGAGATTTTACTTGTATTATTCCTTTAAAGTAATATAAACCATATCTATGCGATTAGAAATGTGCGGTATCTAATTACATAGTAAATGCATATTTAACTGTTGAGTAGAAAATAAACGGGTAGAAATACAGGCCTCTGAGATAATTTAAATCTTATTACGAAGGAGTAGAAAATGGCAGAAGCAAAGGGATTGAGCAAGCCGGTGAAACTGAATTCTGATCTGGCAGCGTTTCTGGGGAAGAAAGAACTGCCCAGGACTGAGATCACCAAAAAGCTTTGGGACTATATTAAAGCGAACAAACTTCAGACAAAGAGTGAAAATGGAAAACCTGAGAATGCGGGCAAGTACATTGTGGCTGATGCTAAATTGCTCACGATCTTTAAAAATACAAAATCCAAAAGCAAATCAGGTAAGCTCACTGACCTTACAAAGATGAAAGAAGGTCAGACGATCAACATGATGCAGATGGCTGCTGTAGTCGGCGCAAACATAGAATAAGCATAAAGTATCGTGTTGAATTGTATGTGAATAATGAAGGCACGATATAAAATATAATAACGGGGTCAATTTTTTATCGTTGACAGTTTCTAAGACTGGAAAGTCTTGCTTGTCAATTGTGAGGAATTGGCCCCGTTTCTGTTATACTGGAGAGGATCTGTAAAACGGCGCATTGATGACTTGATAACAATATAAACTTTTTAGAGAATACCAGTTACACTTTTAAGATCACTATGAAAAAAACATTTAAATTGACCCACCCGAAGATCAAAGTTCCACGGCTTGTTGAAGCCATTAAATATGAAGTGAAAAAATATCTGAGACGAGAACGTAGGAAGGCTCTACCTAAAGGAGCAGACTTTTGGGACTTTGATTGTCGGATGGGTGTTGATGAGGCAAGTAGCGAGGCCGTTCATGTGTACGACATTAATAAAGCCATTGATCATGCCGAATCAAAACAGCTCGAATCCTTCTATCTGGAAATTCTTGCCAAACCGGGTAAGCAGAAGAAAAAGCCCAGGGAAGAGCATGCGGTTAAAAAAGATGATTCATGACGTTGGTTGATTTACTGCATTATGAATAGTGATGGAAACGTAATTAGAAGGGCGAAGTACGAATCATGAGTGAACAGCAAGTGAATAATCCTCTGCACGGTGTGACACTGGAACAGATCGTTAACAGCCTGGTTGATCATTATGGCTGGGAAGAGTTGGGCATACGTATCGATATTAGATGTTTCAACAATGATCCTTCTGTGAAGTCCAGCCTCAAATTCCTGCGAAGAACGCCCTGGGCAAGAAAGAAAGTCGAACGCTTATACCTTGCCACACAAAAGGGTGAATAATTCAGGATTAGGTATTTATGAAAAACAAAAAATATACATTGGAAGAGATACAGAATTGTATCACAACCATTGAGGAGTTGGTTGAAGATAGTGAACAACTTGTCTGTTTGAGCAGGGAGGAGAAAAAGAGACTCTTTGCTGCGGCGGGGAAGATTGCAAGGCCTTCTACCGAAGAGAAAAAGAAACGCCGTAAAGATGAAAAAATCGCGAAGAGTCAGGGTCTAAAGAAAGCGGATAGAATTGCCAGACGCAATACGGGAATCCGCGATGCCCGGTTAAAAGAGGTATTCAGCGCTCCGAAAGAGTTGCCGATGGATCGGATTGAATCGGAGCTTAAGCCGGACGAACTTAGTTCCGAACGCAATTGCTATGTCTGTAAAGCTGAGTTTACGACGCTCCATCATTTCTATGATTCAATGTGTAAACCGTGTGGTGACCTCAATTATAGAAAGCGATTTCAAACGGCATTGCTTGACGGGAAAGTCGCATTGATTACCGGTTCACGGCTAAAGATTGGTTACCATGCGACATTGATGATGCTTCGCGCCGGTGCCACAGTAATTGCCACCACTCGTTTCCCAGTTGATTCTGCAGGGCGATTTGCAAAAGAGGAAGATTTTGCTAATTGGAAAGGGCGTTTGCATATTCACGGGCTTGATCTGCGCCACACACCAAGCGTGGAAATCTTTGCCAGTTATATCGAACAAAGTTATGACCGTCTTGATATACTGATCAATAATGCCGCTCAGACAGTTCGGCGTCCTCCGGGATTCTACTCGCACTTAATAGAAAATGAATCAAAACCATTACACCGTTTGTCAGAAGGAGTTCGGGCTCTTCTGGGTAACCATGAAGAGTGCAAAAGTCAGCTGGCAGCACTTTACAAGAACGGTCGTGAACAAGATGCTCTTCTTCCTGTTGCATGGCATGGACAAGGTCCCGGAATCGGATTGCGTGCTTCCGCAAAACTTTCTCAGATTCCCTATAATTTCGACAACTCTATGGTTGCCGGGGAGCTGTTTCCAAAAGGCAAACTTGATGTGGACCTTCAGCAGGTTGATTTGAGAAAAACAAATAGTTGGCGTCTGAAGCTTGGTGATATCGAAACCCCGGAAATGCTGGAGGTGCAATTGGTGAATGCGGTCGCTCCGTTTGTACTGTGCAATCGTCTGGCGAACTTGATGAAGCGCGATAATACCGGACAGAAACACATTGTGAATGTAACAGCGGTCGAAGGCAAGTTTTACCGATTTAAAAAATCAGATCGCCATCCTCATACGAATATGGCTAAGGCTGCTCTAAACATGTTGACCCACACCTCGGCAGGGGATTTTGCGAAGTATGGTATTTTTATGAATGCGGTAGATACAGGTTGGGTGACTGATGAAGACCCGATATCACTTTCTCAATTCAAACAGGACGTACACGATTTTCAACCACCATTGGATATAGTGGATGGAGCGGCAAGAGTTTGTGATCCATTCTTTGATGGTATTATTACAGGTAAGCATTGGGTTGGGAAATTTCTAAAGGACTACTTCCCAATCGACTGGTAGCCCTCCTTTTTTCCGTTGCTATTTTAACCATTATTTTTACAATCGTACAATCATGATAAGAAAAGAGAAAAAAGGAGGCTTTATAGAGAGCGGTACTTTGTCTATAAAATATCAGTTCAGTGTTGGCAAGAAAATAAGCAAGACGAAGCTGTCAAAAGCCAAATATAGCTCTTTGTTGCAATTACAAAGTCTTGATCCTGTAAAAATTATGACTGATCAGGAAAAACACCGGACATGGTGGATGTATCAAGATGGTTTTTATATAGAGAATGAAGGCATGTCCGGAGATGACGTGAAAGCCTTTGCTATGGGAGAGGCCGGAAAGAAGAAATAGGCTATGGAGGAATTTCCCAAAAAATTAACGGCATATTTAAATACACTTGATGAGAAGGAGAAGGATGAGAAGACCCGGCTGTTTCAATCATTAGTCGAAGAAGCTCAAACCCACAAATTCCAGAGTCCTCGCTTCTGGGCTATGAGGCAGATTCTCTCCGGTAGATCGTTGGAACAGATAAAAAGAAACATTAGAAAGAGAACCACAACGAAAGCTGATAGGCGCAGATAAATAGAGAGAGAAAAACTGGAACAGGCAAAGAGGGATAAGAGAGAGTTGCAGTAACAAACTAAAAAAGTGGTGTGCGTGACTATTCTTTCAAACTAACATCTCATTCACACTAACAAAATAAGAAAAAACAAAAAATGTTTAAAATTTCTAAAATGCTAATAAAATAAAACTAAAATCAAAAAGATAGAATAATAAATACTCACAAAAGTCTCGCACACCACGGAAAAATTGTATAACAAATCAGGAAAAAAGCAAGCCAAAAACCAGCATCCATTTCCCACTTTTGATGCAATAAATCAAGAACTAATGGCATAGAACAATTGTCTTGATATTAAACAAACCTGAGACAGTGTGTCAAAAATCAAAATCATTACTTTAGCATATTTTGATATTGCTAAAATACGTATTCCTCGGCCCCATAACGTCTTACCGCCTGTAATAGCCAGTTTCCTTTTTTGTAATATTTGACTTGGTACACCTTTTGCTATCATCTTATAGCCAAGTGAAAAGGACTCGATACTGAATATAATCAAAAGGCTATTTACTATGATGATCGATAAACTGGAAGAAGGTGAGTTTCTCTATATTGAGGGCAAATTGGAAGAGGCAGAAATCTGCTTTCTATCTGTAATCGCAGAGGACTCAAGTAATAAAGTTGCTTATAATAATATGGGCGTAGTTGCCTATAGAATGAATGAAATAGAAAAGGCATTTGACTTCTTTGCCATGTCTTTAAAAGAGGACCCTTATTTTGAAGACGCTATAACAAACCTTTTTGATTTGCTTAGTGTTCTAGGTTATTCCCATCTTGTAGCCTCTTATCTTAGAGATGTTACAGAGTTTGATCCGCAGGTTAATTAAAAATTCGGGGATTGCGGAAGGTTATACCGGCTTTCTCAAGACCCTAAAAGTTTCTTTCTTCGCGCGGGCTCTGATTGTATTTTTCGGCAATCAGAGCCCACCTCCTATTGTATCTTATTAATTGAACGGATAGGTCTAACGTGGTTGCTGGCGTTATCATATACCCAGCATGCGTTTCCGCCACCGTAACCACCGTTGAAACGTACACTCCAGGCACCGTCCAGATAACCGGCACTGTCATTTTCGTCGCCTGTCCAGATACCGGTCTGTTTCGCATCAAAAGTGGGGTCTATGTAAAGACTGCTGGCATTTATGTCAGGTTCCATCAATGAAATTGCTTCCTCAACAGTAGGCAGTCTCCAGTCAGAATACCCGGCATATCCTTTGTCGTTTAAATCTTTTACCCATTGCTTCGCTTCAGGCCAATCCATCTCTTTGTCAGAGCCGGACTGGTGCCAGATCAAGCCAGTGGCATGGTCTATTATCACACTATCTTCACCTACAGATTTCTCTTCATAGCTATTATTGATTGTGCTATGTCCGTAAAAGCCATAATTGTGTTTATTAACTATAAAAATGTTCGAGATATACTGTACTTGCAAAGCAATTAAATCTCTATAAGACGAACGAAGGATTATTTGTGATTTTTCCTCTGCCTTTATAACAGGAGCAGAAAGAAGCACAAATGATATTATCACGATATATAGTAGTAGGAATTTTTTCATTTTAAGTATTTGCTGAAGAATTAAAAAAATAAGAGAAAATTTTGAAAGAATCGATTATAAACGCAGGAGTGAATTAGGCAAGTTTATTTTGATTCATGTTGAGTATGCGGCTTTGATTTCATGCGAGAGCGGTGGAGAGGTGCAGGGTAGGGTTAAAGTAGAAAATAAGTGCCTAAAGATCAAAGTGAACTAAAGTGACTAAAGTTAAGAAACAAACAAGAAATCCGCCTTTCGTCCCCGCCTAACAAACTGGCAGACTCGCAGTAGCGAGTCTGCCTCAGGCATGGCAGGCGGGGAGTGCCTCCGCTGTGAACATTTTTTTTGCCTTAGTGTTATGTCCTCGGCGCCTTTTGTCCGGGGAAATTCGTGAAATTTGTGTCTGAGTTTCAGTCTTTTAATTTATCAAACTTCCTTTGATCTTCACGTGGGTCGTAAGGCCCCAGGAAGTGTACAAAATCTATAAACAACTGCTTGTCAAAGCAGTTAAGCATCTTTTCTTTCATCTCTACTAGAGCTTTGAATGGCCTTA